>NZ_PKRS01000007.1:0-360393 GCF_002855535.1 Emticicia sp. TH156 | reverse complement strand
AAAGACTACGATACCTGAAAATAGAAAATCCAATCTTTTACAGACTGGATTTCCTAAGCATCTCATCTTTTTGATGCAATTATCAAGGATGGCCTAATTAGGGTCATAAGGTTGATTGTTTTTAAAAAGCGTATAAATCAACACCAATAATCTTCTTTGAATAGCTACGGCACCTTTCATTTTTATATTCGTTTTCTCTGTTATTCTCTGATAAGTTTTTTTCATTGCCGGTTCATGCATTGCAGCACTCAAAGCCGGGAAGTATAACGTTTTCCTAATATGTTTGTTTCCCTTTTTGGATATTTTTGTCGGTGCATTTATGGAGGTGCCGGATTGTCTTCGCACCACATCATAACCTGCATAAGCCACCAGTTGGGAACGTGAATGGAATAGGGCAAAGCCATTGGTTTCTGCAATAATGGCAATTGCCGTTATCAGACTGACACCTTTAATGGTACAAACATTTGCGATTCTTTCTTTTAATGCTGGGTCATTAGCCAGTATTTCGCTCATTTCCTCTTGAATCTCTTTGATTTGTTGAGCAATTAAGGCTAATCTACCTTCGATACGTCCGATACTTCTCTGGTCAGGTTGATAAGAGTGTTTCAGGGCATGTAACTGATTTTTGATAGCTGTCTGTTCATCCATTAGACTATTTCTTTCTCTGGAAAGCTGTTTAAGCTGACGCATCTGTCCTGATACAGCTGACCACAAACTCAATTTCCGTTCTACACCCATTTGAGCTAATATTCTCGCATCAATTCCATCGGTTTTCGATTGAATGTTTAAGCTCTGGGCATAACTCTTGAACTGCTTAGCTAAGATAACACTCACCGGCTTTTGGTTTTCAAATAACCAATAGGCTAAAGATTCATAATATACACCTGTAGCTTCCATAGTGTAATGTACCTCTACAGTTATATCGATGAATTGTTGTATCCACCTGTTCATCTTTTCAAAGCCTGAAAGGGTATTTTCAAAGCTTTTGCTGGAAGGAAATAAAACAGACTGATCTAATAGTTTCTGGGCAATGCATACAGAAATGCTTGCTTTACTGATGTCGATGCCAATGTTCTGACGAATGATGGGGTTAGTCATGGTCTTAGGAGTAAAAGTTAATGTCGTTGCTCGCAGTATACTTACTCATCTCCATTGTGGAGTGGTATTAGGTGCTGTTCTGACTTGCTGACTGAAAAATGGGGTAAACTCTACCTGTACATATATCCAATGGATATTGTTTAGCCGCAATTGCCTCTCATTTTTCAGTAGCAATTTAAACTTTTTTCCTCATTCTTATTTTCATTACAAACATACGAGCCGCAATGCTTGCGGCTTCAGAGGCCCGTAAGAAGCATGAAATGCTTGGTTTAAAATTGGGATAACGATTCAATATTGTGTATTTCCAATTTCAGCGATATCCCAATTCTACGATAAGGCGCATGCAATGCGGCTCTACCAAGCCCGGTTTTACACCAAAAAGCCCGGCAATTCAATAAAATCACCGGGCATGCAGCATTCATATCAGTATTATAAATTTCCTTTCTTAAACTCTTTTACGGCGTAGTCTGCTGCACGGGCAGTGATGGCCATAAATGTGAGCGACGGGTTTTGTGTTGAGTTAGACGTCATACAGGCGCCATCGGTAACAAAAACGTTTTTACAATGGTGCATCTGGTTCCACTTATTAAGCAATGACGTTTTCTCGTCTTTGCCCATCCTTACGCCACCCATTTCGTGGATATCAAGACCCGGAGCCTTTTTAGGGTTGTCGTTTGTTCTGATATTCTTGAAACCGGCCAGCGTGAGCATTTCTGTCATTTGCTCGTGGAAGTCCTTGATCATCTTCTCGTCGTTGTCGTCATAGGCAACAGACGTACGAATCAGCGGTATTCCCCATGCATCTTTCTGGTCTTTATCAAGGGTTACAAAATTACTTTCTTTCGGTATGGTTTCGCCCATCATGTGCGAACCCACACGCCAGTTGCCGTACTTACGGTTGAAAAGATTATTTTTGAGGTCTTCACCGATACCACTGTTATCGGTGTATTCCATACGGCTACCGCTGAAACCGGCTGCATAACCCCGAAGAAAGTCGGTCTCCTGTTTGAAAACGTTCCGGAAACGCGGAATATAACTTCCATTCGGACGAATACCTTCTGTTTTAGTATCCAGGAATCCCTCATATTCAGCCGATATCGTAGTACGGAAATTATGGAAGGCTATATATTTACCCAATAAACCGTTATCATTTCCTAATCCATTAGGGAAACGGCTTGAGATGGAATTTAGTAAAATAAGGTTGGTATTGATGGTAGCTGCATTTACAAAAATAACCCGGGCATAGTACTCTGTCATTTGCTTGGTATGCGTATCAACCACTCTTACGCCGGTTGCCTTGTTTTTCTTTTCATCGAAAATGATAGAATGCACCACAGAGTCTGGTCTTAATGTCAGTTTTCCGGTTTTGGCTGCCCAGGGCAGGGTAGAGGAGTTACTGCTGAAATAACCGCCATAAGGGCAGCCACGCTGGCACAGCGAACGGTTCTGGCACTGCCCGCGGCCTTGTTGCAGGTGTATGGGTTGCGGCTTGGTAAGGTGTGCACAACGGCCAATAATAACCGGCCGCGCACCTTTATAATGTTTGGCCATTTCGTTGGTAAAGTGTTTTTCAACACATGATTGCTCATGCGGAGGTAAAAACTCTCCGTCTGGTAATTGTGGCAGGCCGTCTTTATTGCCCGATATCCCTGCAAATTTCTCTACATAGCTGTACCAAGGTGCAATATCAGCGTATCTGATAGGCCAGTCAACGGCGAAACCATCACGTGCGGGGCCATCAAAATCATATTCCGACCACCGTTGGGTGCCTCTGGCCCACATCAGCGATTTCCCACCAACCTGATACCCGCGTATCCAGTCGAAGGGTTTGTCTTGTATATATGGGTGTTCGTTATCTTTTACAAAAAAATGGGCGGCATCTTCATTGAAAGCGTAGCAGCGGCTGGCAATAGGGTTGGCATCTTTCAGCGCTTTGGGTATCTGGCCCAGATGCTCAAACTCCCAGGGCTGCATCATGGTGGTAGGGTAGTCGGTTACGTGCTTTACGTCTCGCCCTCTTTCAAGCACCAGTGTTCTCAGACCTTTTCCTGTTAATTCTTTGGCAGCCCAGCCTCCGCTGATACCAGAGCCAACCACGATTGCGTCAAAGGTGCGGTCTTTGACAGAATCAATATTCAAATATGACATAATAGCTTATAGTGTATGAATAGATTGTAATAATTGTTGTACTTTGGCTTATGCTTTTACAGGCACACAACCATGATAGAAACCCGGAGCCATGTTGAATTTGATAACATTTACCATATAAAATTCAGAATTGGTGTATCCCTGAATGGTTAGCCGTTTAATGGTATTGGCAAATGTTTTTGAGGTGGTGTCTGATGAACTCAGCATCTGGTTGAACAGTGCTTTTTTCTGGTTTGAATCTAACGTGGTGAATGATTTCTGGTAGTTTTGCTGTGCCAGTGCCTCGGTAGCTTTTAGGCCGTCTTTCAGGTTTTTCTGTGCTGCTTCTCCGTAGCAATCGTTAATCATTCTTAGTGCAAACTGGTGCACTTTTAAAGATTTGGCTCCTGGTGTAGATGTTTCCGGAATGATGGTTTCAACGATTTCGCCTAATAGCGCTTCATCATCAAATGTTAAGTTAGCGGTTGTGCCGATTGACTCGGGTGTCCAGCCTGATGCCCACGAAGGCAACGAAACCAGACCACCAAATGCCAGCGACAAGTTTTTAATTGCATTGCGCCTTTGCATAATTATTCAAATATTTAATTGTCGTAAAACTATACAAACTTAGATATTAAAATTGAATAATGCCACCGGCCAATGCTAATAAAATGTTAATAGGTAAAAATACCTATTTTCGAGAGCGTTTTTCGTATGACTTCCCGTATTTCTTTTTCTTTTCTGCCTCGTAATCCCGCCGCACATTTGTTTTCCTGTTTTTCTCTGCTTTTTCATGAAACGCCGGCCCGATATCTTCTTTTTTTAACCTTTTAAGCGCAGGTTCTTTCATAAAAACCCTGGGTTTTTCATCTTCCGTCAACTGGTCTGAAATCTCCAGTCGCTCAGGCAAAGGCAGCATGGGTATCTGATAGCTCATCAGTTGCTCAATGGCTTCTCTGGCTTCCGAATCCTTTTCGGTAAAGAAACTGATGGCTATTCCTTTTTTATCCTGCCGGCCTGTCCGGCCTATGCGGTGAATATAACTTTCTGGCACCTCTGGCACATCGAAATTAATCACATGCGATACCTCTGAAATATCAAGCCCGCGCGAAACCAGATCGGTGGCAATCAGTATACGGTAAGCACCAGTCTGAAACTTCTGAATGGTATCAAAACGATAATTCTGTGATTTGTTTGAGTGTATAACCCCAATCTCAGGCGAAAACTCATTTTCCAGTTCTTCAAAAAGCTGGTCAGCCAGTTGTTTGGTAGCCACAAAAATCAATACTTTGGCGGCTTCCTCTCTTTTGGCAATCAGCATTTCAAGCAGGTTTACCTTTGTAAAGAAGTTAGGCAATTGATAGCCTGACTGCGCTATGTTTTCCAGCGGTGTGCCTGCCGGAGCTGCCTCAATGCGTACAGGCAGATTAAAATGCGTTTGTATAATTTCTTCTACTTCTTCGGTCAATGTGGCCGAAAACAAAAGATTCTGGCGTTTAGCGGGTAGTAAATCAAGAATGTTGATTAGTTGAGGCCTGAAACCCAGGTTCAGCATTTCATCAACTTCATCAATAACAAGTTTCTTAATCGACTTTGACTTTACAATACCGGCAGCCAGTAAATCTATTAATCTGCCCGGTGTACCTACCAGCACGTCTACTCCGTCGGCCAGTTCTGCTACCTGCTGTTTAATGTTTACCCCTCCGTAAACACCCACCACCTTCACACTCTGGTATTTGCTTAATTGCTCAACGGCTTCAACTACCTGGGTAACCAGCTCTCGTGTAGGTACTACCACCAGTATTTGAGGGTTTTTCTCTTTCGAAAACTGATATTGTCTTAGGCATGGCAACAAATAGGCAAAAGTTTTACCCGTACCGGTTTGGGCAATACCGCATACATCCTGCCCCGACATCACTACTGAAAAGGCCTTTTGCTGAATAGTAGTTGGTGTGGTGTAGCCTAAATCGTTTAAGGCGTTTAATAGAGGTTTATTCAGATTTAATTCTTCGAAAGTCATTATTGAAAAAAATTATGGGTCGCGGATTAAGACCTATGGGTACCCCACTCTATTTTATTAGCAAAGGTGAACAAATTTAACGCCTTTTGCTGAAAAGAAGTTTCAAATTTGAAATATAAGTCGATTCGTCCTTTGATAGACAATGTCGGGGTTTCTGTCGACTGTTTTTTGACTTATGGCTGTTGTACATTTACTTTAGAACCTTAAACAATAAAAACAATATGATGAAACAAATCTCTTACAAACAAAACCTGCTTTTAGTGCTGGTTGTTGCTTTGCTTTGCTTTAATGTCAGCGCGCAGGAAACCAAAAAACGCCCGCCTATTATTGATGTACACGTGCATGCCATGAAGGTAAACCCTGCCTTTGCCAACGACCTTTGCCCCTGGTTTCTTAAAAATATGCCAGGCGGTGACCCTAAGCAACCGGCACCGTCTTTCCTGAGCAATGGTTGTGCCGACCCATTGAAAGCAGCCAAGTCTGACAAAGAAATGAAGGATGCACTCTTGGCTACAGCCGAACGCCTGAACGTAATTATGGTAGCCAGCGGTGATGCAGGTGTTTTGCACGACTGGCACAAGGCTGCGCCAAACCGTATTATTCCGTCTTTAGGAATCAGCAACGGTAAAGAAATGACGGTTAAAGCATTTGAAGATTCCCTTTCTAAAGGTTTCTATAAAGTAATGGGAGAGGTAGCGCCACAGTACCAGGGTATGTCGCCTAGTGATTTAAGTCTGGATGAATATTTTGGTGTGGCCGAAAAGCTGGGCGTGCCAGTAGGTATACACATGGGTACAGGGGGCAATGGCATGGCGAATATCACCGCGCCTAAATACCGGGCTTCATTAGGCCGCCCGTTTTTATTGGAAGATATGCTGGCCCGCCACCCGAAACTGAAAATTTGGGTGATGCACGCCGGGTACCCTATGATTGATGAAATGATTGCCCTGATGGGCGCCAACGCTTATGTATATGTTGATTTGGCCGGATTCATCTGGAGCTACCCGCTTGAAGAAGTTCATGCCTATCTGCAACGCTTGATTCAGGCCGGATTCGGTAAACGCATTATGTATGGTACAGACCTGATGGTTTGGCCTAAATTACTGGAGACTTCAATAAACGTAATTGAAAGTGCCAATTATTTGTCGGAAGACCAAAAAAGAGACATTTTCTTTAACAACGCCGCCCGGTTCTTTAACCTTGACGTTAACAAGTATAAGTAATTTAAAATAATAGGGCATACCTCAATGACCTGCCCTAAAGCAGGTCATTGAGGTTATGATTGAAAATCAGTTGGAATTAGCCTGTTTCTTCTGCATTTTTTCATAAACCTTTATACCCATCTTTTGCCCCCATTCTCTACCGGCGTTCATAGATTCTGTTAACAGCATGGGTGTTTTTTCAACCAATTTTTTCCCGGTAGGGGTCTCATAAAATATAATCATGTCCCGTATTTCCTGATGAGAAAAATGTTTATCATAGATTGGTATATAGAGTTCAACAAATTCCTGATAATTAATTTCTTTTTTGAATTCATCAAGAAAACCTTCCGGTAAGTTGTTGTTGGTTGCTGAATTTTTCATCGAATTGACCATGTTTTCAATGGTTACTTTAACAGCATTAATCGCACCGCTTACTACCAGAAAATGCTTTATGTCTTTGATTTTTGCTTCATTGTTTTGTGCCAAAGATGCAAACGAAACGAACAGGAATAGGAGAATAAGTAATTTTTTCATTTTTGAAGATTTTACTGTTAACAGCTAAAAGTGATATAATTTTTGTAATAGTAACCTATTTTTTGTTCTGCAGCAAAATTTAAGAAATTTATTTTAAGTGTGTTTGCAAACAGGCGAAAGAACTTAAACAAGACAAGCACTGTATGAATACCCATAACAAAGATATGTAATCTCTTCTTCAATTTATGTGGTATTTTAGTTTACTTTGAATATATTTTCAATGGGAATCGCACCAAAACTTATTTCGTGACTTTAACTGCACCCTCAGTTATTTAGATCTATAGCAAAACTTAATATGGATAAACGTACAAAACAATTTACGTTAGAGCTGCTGATTTTGGTAGAGGCAATTAAATTGATGCTTTTAAAAGAAAATTCCACCAATTTTGAAAACCTGATAAATGACCCGAAGGTTAACTGGTCGCGCCTTTACAGGCTGGCGGCTTACCATAGTATACGTCCATTTTTGTATGAGGCTTGCCGCAGGGTAGGTATTCAGAACGAATATGTTGATAATCTGAAGAGATTTACACACCAACAGGTTATTAACCACCTGGCAAGTAGAAAAGAACTGGGACGGATTCTTCATTTTTTTAGTAAAAATAACGTTCAAGCTATACCTTATAAAGGTATTTTGTTTTCAGAGAAAATCTATAAAAACCAAATTGTAAGAGAAAGTGTAGATGTAGATATAATCGTGAAGCCTGAACACGCCATGAAAGGGGTTAAGTTGCTTTTGGCAGACGGATATATTTTAAGTCTTGGTCATTATAACCAGAAAGATTCTGTGGAAATAAATGACGAACTGATAAATGAACTGCTGACACGTAATGAAAATCAGGAGATTGGTTTTGATAAATTTTTTGGCCCTGCCGTTAGAGTACATATTGATTACCACTGGTCAATAGGTGAAAAATTTCATGATTATGTATTGGAGGTAGACGATATGCTTGGCAAGTCTGTGGTTGAGAACTTCCAGAATCAGCAGTTACTGGTGCCCAATTCTGAAATTATTTTCAAGATGATTATGAATCACCACGGAGGCAGAGGGTGTTGGGTAAGGCTAAAAGATTTTTGTGACCTGATTGCTTACCGGAATAGTTTCCCTGAAAATGATGATAAGATATTAAGTAGTTGGTCGGCCGAGATGAAGACGCGGAAGGTTTTTGAAGTAGGTAATGCCATTATGAATAATCTGTTTTTTGAGCCGGGAAATTTCAACAGTTTTGAAAAGCAGATACAACAAAGAATTTTTGATTTCTGGGAGGCAGGCAAGCACTATGACCGCGTATGGCCGAAGTTTAAATATAATATTATCTATAAAAACCTGCAGGATAAACCTCTCAGCTGGATAGGCCTGATTAACAAATTGGTTCAGTTTTATTCTGTAACCAGTAAACTTGAGCGGCCCAGGTTAATTGTTTTTCCGGATAGGTTCGTTTATCTGAACGCATTTACCAAGTTTGTATCCTATCTGTGGTTCAGGGCAAAATTAAAGAAGAATTAAGGTTTATTGCTGGCTGAAAAAATAAAAAGCACCATTGAAGGTGCTTTTTTTGTGGAGACGCAGAGAGTCGAACTCTGGTCCGAACATGGCATTTGTCGAGCCTTCTACATGTTTATTCGGTCTTAATTTTCGAGAAAAGGTAGGTGTCCGACATACCAGAGCTTTTCCTTAGAAACCTAAATACTAATTAAGAACAAGTTCCCCGCACTTAATCGCCTCTGCAGGTCGACACTCCGGAATCCCCGCGGCAGAGGTTGGCCGGGGCGGAATGTGGCTAAAAGTTTAATTCACTCCGGAATTAAGCAGCCATGGCATACGAAGTATTGCCAGTTATTGTTCGGAAGAATTTTTAACAGGAGGTTCTACCAACTCCTGACATGCTTTTACTCGCAACCACTCACGCCGTCAAAACCGGTCGTCCCCATGGTCAATATAAGACAAAAAAAAATTATGAAAAGTTCGTGCCATTAAGAAATTATTATTGGGCAGGGTAATGGCATCAGAACTTCATGCTCAGGGCAATTCGCTTACGGGGTATGTCAACTTCTGTTACTTTCACCTGCACTTTCTGATGCACCTTTACTACCTCATTAGGGTCTTTAATAAAACGGTTAGCCATTTGTGAAACATGCACCAGCCCGTCCTGATGCACTCCTATATCAACAAAGCACCCGAACGCCGTTATATTGGTTACAATACCGGGTAACACCATACCTTCTTTCAGGTCTTCTATTTTGTGTACATCAGCCGAAAACTCAAACTCTTCTAATGTCTCGCGGGGGTCTCTGCCGGGTTTTTGTAGTTCAGATAAAATATCGTTCAGTGTAGGCAAGCCCACAGTTGGGGTTACATAGTTATTCAGGTTTATTTTCGATTTTATGGTTGCATTATTAATCAGGTCAGACACCTTCAAACCTAAATCTTTAGCCATTTTCTCAACAATCGGGTAGGTTTCCGGGTGCACTGCCGAATTATCCAGCGGGTTTTTTGCACCATTAATACGCAAAAAACCTGCACATTGCTCAAATGCTTTAGCACCTAAACGAGGTACTTTTTTCAAATCGGCTCTTGACCCAAATGCTCCATTCTGCGCGCGGTAATCAACAATGTTCTGAGCCAGAGAAGGGCCCAGACCAGATACATAGCTAAGCAAATGCTTACTGGCAGTGTTGAGCTCTACACCCACCAGATTCACGCAGCTTTCAACGACCGAATCCAGACTTTCTTTAAGCATTTTCTGCTCAACGTCGTGTTGGTATTGACCTACACCGATTGACTTGGGGTCAATTTTAACCAGTTCGGCAAGTGGGTCCATTAATCGCCGGCCAATGGAAACTGCGCCACGTACTGTTACATCTTTTTTAGGAAACTCATCTCGTGCAATTTCAGAAGCCGAATAAATAGAAGCCCCTTGTTCAGACACCACATGCACCTGTATTTTATCCAGCTTTAAAGATTTCACAAACCCCTCGGTCTCACGGCTGGCAGTACCGTTTCCAATAGCAATGGCTTGTATTTTATAATCAAGCACCAGTTTTTTTACCATTCCTTCGGCCTCCATTTTCTTATCGAACGGATATATCACCGTGTCGTAAATCAAATCGCCCTGCTCGTTCAAAACCACAGTTTTACAGCCTGTTCTGAAACCCGGGTCAATGGCCAGCACTCGTTTTTGCCCAAGGGGAGACGCCAGAAGCAATTGCCGTAAATTGCCGGTAAATATCTTGATGGCCTCAGCATCTGCTTTTTGTTTCGAGAGGTTCGAAAACTCCGTTTCAATACTAGGTTTCAGCAAGCGGTTATAAGAATCGGTGATGGCATCAGCCACCTGATCTTTAGCTTCAGGCAAGCCTCGCAGATAAATTCTGTCAAGGGCATCTACACCGCGTTCTTCATCTATTGAAATATCAACAGATAATATTCCCTCTTCTTCGCCTCGCCTGATGGCCAGCAAACGATGAGATGGAATGCGCGATAATGGTTCTGAAAACTCGAAATAATCCTGATATTTCGCTCCTTCTTCCTTTTTGCCCTTTTTTACTTTGGCCGTAACAATGGCTTCCCGGTCAAATATCTTCCTCACGGCATTTCTGGCTTGTATGTCTTCATTAATCCATTCGGCCATTATATCTCTTGCACCTTGCAGGGCATCATTAATGCTTTCAACTTTATCGTTCAGGTATTTTTCGGCTATGGCTTCAATGTTACGGTCTTTTTGCGCAAATATGATTTTTGCCAGCGGTTCCAGACCTTTTTCAATAGCCATGGTAGCACGTGTTTTGCGCTTTTGTTTGTAAGGCAGGTATAAATCTTCCAGTTCGTTCAGATACAAAGCATTACGAAGCTTTTCCAACACCTCAGGAGTCATTTTCCCCTGTTCTTCAATAGATTTAATAATGGCTTCCCGCCGCTTATCCGCCTCCTGAAATTTCGCGTACAAATCTTTCACCTGAGCTATCTGCACTTCATCCATACTACCTGTCATTTCTTTACGGTAGCGGGCAATAAAGGGCACAGTAGCGCCTTCCTCCAATAAGTTTATGGTATTGGTAACATATTTTTCAGCTGCGTTTACAGCTTGTACTATAATTTGTATTTGTTTTGTTGTCATGGTTCCAACCTTTTTATTAGAAACTGAATCCTTGAGTATAGAATCAATTCAAACACAAAAATCTATTATAAAAATGAAAATTCAACTTTTTATAGGCATCATTCTTTCCACATTATCTTTTGTAGGCTGTGAACAACAATCGGATGATGTAATGACGAAAACGTCAAAGGATTTGAATACCATGGTCATTAAACACGGTACTTCATTTGGTATGTGCCTGGGCCCATGCAAAAGAGAATTGACATTAATGGGCGACGAGGCCTCGTTCACGATTTATTTTAACAGTGGCCGTGGTTCTCAGGGTGGTGACCCACAAACGTATAAAGAGAAACTTACTACAGATTATATGAATGAGCTGGTGAAAAGTGTTGATATTGAGCAGTTTAAAAACTTGAAAGAGGTGATTGGCTGCCCTGATTGCGCTGATGGCGGGGCTGAATGGGTTGAAATAACTATGAACGATTCGAGACATAAAGTTACATTTGAGCATGGACAAGACGTGAAAGAAATTGCGCCTCTTTTGAAAGTGCTTCGTGAAAAAAGGGTATATTTTGAAAACAAATATGTAAAATACTGATATTATTCAGCAGGTATTTTGAAATCTGCCTTTTAAACACTTGCTTTGCAGCCATTAGTCACCTTAGCTTAAAAATCAGCTAAGGTGACTTTTTTTTAACCTTTTTTATTTTAACATGTACGACCTTCTCATTATTGGTGGTGGAGCAGCAGGTTTTTTTACGGCTATTAATGCTGCCGAAAAAAACAAAAACCTGCGGATTGCTATTCTGGAGCGCGGCAGAGATGTTTTACAGAAAGTTAAGGTGTCTGGCGGTGGGCGTTGCAATGTAACCCACGCCTGTTTTGAGCCTTCGGCACTCATTAATTTTTACCCGAGAGGAAATCAGGAATTGCTGGAGCCTTTTAAAAGATTTAATCCGGCACACACCATTGATTGGTTTGAGAGCCGGGGAGTAAGAATAAAAAAAGAATCTGACGGACGGATGTTTCCGGTCAGTAATTCATCGCAAAGCATTATTGATTGCTTTTTAGATGCCTGTTATAAAAACAGGATTGAAATTATTACCAATACACGTGTTGAAAGCATTGAAAACAATGGCGGAAACTGGCAATTGAATGCCATTGGTGACAGGCAGTTTACTTCAAAAAAGCTAATGATAGCCACCGGAAGCGATAACGCTGTCTGGAAATTATTACAGAACCTGGGTATTGAAACGGTGTCGGCTGTTCCTTCTTTGTTTACTTTTAATATTAAAGATGAACGTATTCAGGATTTAATGGGTATCAGCACAGAAAATGTTATTTGCAGGCTGAGCGATTCTAAAAATAAAGCACTGAATGCCTATATTTCTAATGGAGCTATCCTTATTACCCATTGGGGTTTATCTGGCCCGGCCATTCTGAAATTGTCGGCCTGGGCTGCACGTAACCTGCACGATGCCAACTACGAGTTTAGCATATCTGTGAACTGGCTCGGTACGCCCGATATTGAAAAAGTTAGGCAGCACCTACACCAGCAGATAGTAAACCAGCCGAAAAAGAATGTGCTGGCTAATGCAGAGTTTGGTATGTCAATCAGGCTTTGGAAAAGCTTGTGCATAGCCGCCGGGGTAGGCGAATACCAGAAATGGGCTGAAACAGGCAAAAAACATATAGCAAAGCTGGTAGAACAATTGACCGACTGCCGCTTTAGTGTTAAAGGTAAAAGTACATTTAAAGAAGAATTTGTAACAGCCGGAGGCGTTGACCTGGCCGAGGTAGATTTCAGTACTTTCAGCCTTAAAAAATATCCCAACCTATACATGGCAGGCGAGGTACTGAATATTGATGCTGTAACGGGCGGTTTTAATTTTCAGGCAGCTTGGACAGGCGCCTGGATTGCCGCACAAAGTTTATGATTTTTTCCGGCGGGCTGCCTGCAGCATATCGGTAAATACGTTTCGCTCGTTCAATTCATCAAGTATCAGCGCTTCGTTTAGTATTTCAATAAAAGACTGTTTTTTGTTCTGTAAGTCGTCAATATCAGTAAAAGTGATGCCGTGTATATACTTTCTGCCTTTCGCATCTAAAAGTCCGTGCTCGTTAGATAACTGATAACCTCTCAGAAAACACAATTCCAGTCCTTTTTTGGGGTGTATTTTGCCTATGTAGCACACATCATGCTTCACTTTGTACATAGGGGTATTGATACTGAAATGCTCCTGCATTTTAGGATGAGCATTCATAATCAGTTTCTGAAGACCTGCTATTAATTGGTCAATATGCGGTAGCTGATGACTTTTAAAGTCTTCAACCGACAGGTAATTTGTCATTGGGTTTAATGAATGAACCGACGAGCATTCCTGTAATACTGGCCAACAGACCATAAATAATACCGGGTGTATCAGTCGGGTAAAATTGTAAAGTAAGCCAGACGGTCATGCCCATAACCATTGAAAGTAACGCCCCCAGTGCCGATGCTCTTTTCCAGTACAGGCCAGATGCCAACGGCACAAACAAAGCTACCAGACTAACGGCTGATGACTCTCCCACCAACTCATATATTTCAGACTTGTTGAGCGATAATACAACGCTTACCATTGTAATACCAATTACTGAAAGCCTCATAATTTGCAAAAGTCTTTTGTCAGACAGCTTATGACCGTATAAAGGTTTAAGCAGGTTCTCGCCTACAACTGTTGCAGGCGCCAGCACAGCCCCACTGCAGGTACTTAAAATGGCAGAAAGCAAAGCCCCAAAAAAGAGTATTTGTATGCCCAGGCCAGCATGATGCAGCACCAGAAACGGAATGGCCATCTGGGTATCACCTGCTTTTATGTCAGGATACAGTAGACTTCCGCACAGCGCAATTACTAAAGGCATACAAGCCACACTCATATACATAAACGCCGACCAGTACGCACCCCTAACGGCAACTTTCTCTGATTTGGCCGACAAAACCCGTTGAAAAATGTCCTGCTGAGGTATCGAACCCCACCCAATGGTTATCCAGGCCGCAAAATAGGTTATCCAACTGCTGAATGAATGCTCTTTGGGTACCAATCTGAAGAAACCCGTTGGGGTTTTGTTTATCAGTTCGCCCCAGCCGCCAATTTTACCCCAAAGCTCTAGCATTAAAATAAGCATACCAACTATAATAATGGCCGTTTGAATGGTATCTGTAATAGATACCGACCACATACCACCCACATAGGTATAAAACACAACCACCGAGGCGCATATCAAAACACCGTAAACAAAGGGGATACCCGCAATGGCCTGTAAAACTATGGCAAGGGCTACTAACTGAGCGGCGATCCAACTGAAATAAGACGGTATAAGAAAAAGTGCGGAAATCCATTCAAGGCTATTGCCGTATCTGATTCTGAAATAATCGCTGAAAGTAAGGATGTTTAGTTTATAGAGCGGGCGTGCAAAAAATAAGCCTATGAGCAGTAAGCATAAAGAGGCTCCGAAGGGGTCTTCAATGACACCCAAAAGGCCATTCTGCACAAACTCTGATGACGCCCCCATAACCGTTTCTGAGCCAAACCAGGTTGCAAACAGACCCGACGCAACCACGTAGGTTGGCATTCTGCGGCCTGCAATGGCAAAATCACTGGCTGTTTTAACAAATTTAGAAGCAAACCATCCTACAAGTACTGTTCCCAGAAGGTAAATAAAAATAAACGTTAATAGCATGCTTATTCAGCTTTGGTAAGGTTGGATTTAATCAGGTTTTGAAAATAGTAATTTTTGGAGTTCAGTGCCCGCAATTGTGGTTTTTTATTTAAAAATATTGTTTCATTTGCAAAATTTTTTAAAAAAGGCGCCTAGTTTCGTTTTTTAATATCAACTTTGTGCTTTCATCTCTGACATAGCCAAACACCACAGAGAAAAGTTTAAACCATTTCTTAATTAAAAAATTGCCCAACAGTGACCCATCTCATTGAGCGATTTACAGAAATTCTGAAGAAGGGAAAGTACAACTCCCAAACTATAGCCGCTTATAGAAACGCCATTTTTGTTTTTTACAACCATTTTCGTGACCTGCCGCAAAGCAAAATCACCGATGAACTTGTATCTAATTATCTTTTGGAACTGAGCGAAAGGAAGGGGGCCGGGTCTGAGGCTTCAAAGCAGGCAGGAAAAGCCATTAAGCTTTTTTTTGAACTGATTTTCAAGCGCAAGCTGGGAATAAAAAGTTCTGGCCGCATGAAAGAAGATACGCTGCCCGAGGTACTGACCGAGAAAGAAGTTGAATGCATTATAAGCGTGCTTGATAACCCCAAGCACAAAGCTTTAATGGCCACAATTTATGCCCTTGGCCTAAAGCTGAGCGATGTACTTGTGCTTAAAATTAATGATATTGACTGGCAGGCCCGCCATATTACCATTCCTTCTTCAAAAACAGATAAAGGCCGCAAACTCAGGATTCCCTCAAAACTGATTCCTATTCTGATTGCTTACTTTGAAAAACATAAACCTCTGGAGTTGTTGTTTGTAGGCGAAAAAGGAAAAACATATAGCCCGCGTAGCGTGCAGTTGGTTTTTCAGCAGGCTTTGCAAAAAGCTAAAATTGATAAAAACGCCACGGTTCACACCCTTCGCCATAGTTATGCGGTGCATTGTCTGGAGCGTGGAATGGACATACACCTGCTTAAAGATATTCTGGGCCATAAGTACCTCCAAACTACTTCCATTTATTATCAGCTGGCCAATATTGACCTGGCCAACCTCAGAAGCCCGTTTGAAGATCTTGAAATTTAAGGTTCTAATAAAAAACCCGATAGAGGTAAATCCATCGGGTTTTTTATGCTTAATCTTCCATGCTGGCTTCTTTCAGCACTATGTTTTTCTTTTTCAGCGAATTCGCCTCCAGTTCACTTAATTCAGCCCTGTTTTTGGCCACATCAACAGCGGTATAAATGGCATGAATCATAGACGACTCATCTGCCTCATTTTTTCCGGCAATATCATAGGCTGTTCCGTGGTCTGGCGATGTGCGCACTTTTGGCAGCGCAGCTGTAAAGTTTACACCGTTTTCAAATGCCAGCATCTTAAATGGCATCAGCCCCTGGTCGTGGTACATGGCCAGAACAGCATTATACTGTTTCCAGGCGGCAGTTCCAAAAAAGCCATCAGCCGGAAACGGGCCAAAAACCAAAGTGCCTTTTTTCTTTAGTTCTGTTAAAGCCGGTTGTATAATTTCTTTCTCTTCATTACCCAGCAAGCCGTTTTCACCCGCGTGCGGATTCAGCCCCAAAACTGCAATGCGTGGTCTCTGGACACCGAAATCTCTTTTCAATGAAGTATGTATCTGCTCTATTTTTTTAATTATCAGTTCTTTGTTTATTTTTTGTTTTACCTGCTCAATAGGTACATGGCCGGTTGCTACGCCTATCTTAAGTGTATCGCTCACCATAAACATCAAGACGTCTTCCACTTCAAATTCACTGGCCAGGTATTCTGTATGGCCAGGAAACTTAAATTCATCGCTCTGTATATTATGCTTGTTAATAGGCGCGGTTACCAAAGCATCTAACTTGCCAGCTTTCAGGTCGGCCACGGCTCTTTTCAAAGACTCAAACGCCAGTTTACCGGCTTCCGGCGTTACTTTACCTGGTTGTAGTTCCAGGTTCTGGTCGTTCATGCAATTAATTACATTTACCTGCTTATGGTTAATCTGGTCAATTTTCTGAATCGTAAAAAACTGCCAGTCTTTTAGTTCAAGCATTTGCCGGTACCTGTTTATGATTTTCCCTGAGCCATAAATAACAGGTGTACATATTCTGTTTAAACGATTTCCTCCAACTGCCTTCAGTATCACTTCCGGTCCTATGCCGTTCATGTCGCCGATACTAATGCCAATTACGGGTTTATGTTGTTCGCTCACTTTTCTATTGATTTAATTATTTCAATTCTTTCTTAAATGATATGCTATCGGGCAGGCGGTGGGTTTTCCGACAAATATGTATTGATTCTTGCCGATATTTGTTTGACAATATGGTTGGCAAACGTAATTTTGCCGCAATTTACTGACAAACATACGATAAAAAAAATACTGTGAATACAATTAAGCCCGGTAAGCAAAGTTCTGTTTTGATTGTGGATGAAATGCACCCGAGTATCATGCCTATGCTTGATGGTATTGGCCTGGTACCAGATTACCAGCCCAAAATAAAACGGCAGGAGATAATTGCGTGTTTGGGTAATTATGTGGGCATGATAATCAGAAGTAAAACCTTTGTTGATGATGAACTACTGCAAAATGCAAATTCGCTGAAATTTATCGGCAGGGCAGGGGCGGGGCTTGATTTAATTGATGAAGAACTGGCAAGCCAAAAAGGCATTGTAGTATTTGCAGCTAATGAAGGCAACAAGGTTGCCGTTGCCGAACATGTGCTGGGTATGCTACTGGTTTTAATGAATAATCTCCTCATAGCAGACAGGCAGGTAAGAGAAGGCAGATGGCTGAGAGAGGAAAACAGAGGTTACGAGCTTTACAGAAAAACTGTAGGTATTATAGGATATGGCAACAATGGCTCAGAAACCGCCAGAAGGTTTGCCGCTTTTGGATGCAAAGTGCTGGTTTATGATAAATACAAATCGGGTTTTTCTGATGAATACGTAAAGGAGGCCGCAATGGAGGATATTTTTGAAGAGGCCGATATCCTTAGTTTGCACATACCATTAACTCGTGAAACGCACAAAATGGTAGATAATACCTTTTTAAGCAGTTTTGCTAAAAGTATCTATTTTGTAAATGCAGCCAGAGGAGAAATAGTAATGCTTGATGCCATTCTGGCGGGCCTTAAATCGGGGAAAATAAAAGGGGCCTGCCTCGATGTGCTTGAGAATGAAAAACTTCACCAGCTTTCAGAAGATTCTAAAGGAACTTTTGACCAGTTAATTAAGTCAGACAAAGTGATTTTTACACCCCATATAGCCGGTTGGACTCACGAATCTTACGTACGGATTAATGAGGTGTTGATACAAAAAATAAAAGAAATGATTAGATAACCATCTATACTGATGCGCTTACTGAAACAATTGCAAATATTGATTTTCTTTTGCGCGCATCAGTTTTTCTTCTTCATCTGTTTTATCCAAATACCCGCAAAGATGTAAAACCCCGTGTGCCAGTACACGTTTCAGTTCATGTTCAAAACTAGCCTGAAATGCCGTAGCATTGTCTTTTACGCGGTCAATACTAATAAATATGTCTCCTTCAATGCGTTCTTCTTCTTCCGAATTGTCAAAAGTGATAATATCCGTCAGAAAGTCATGATCAAGGTATTCAATATTAATTTTCAGCAGGTATTCGTCTGAGCAGAAAATGTAATTGATATCTCCGGCCTTAAAACCTTCCTCTTCAATAATACGCTTCAGCCAGTTTTTAATTTTAAGCTTTTGCTGCAACCTGAAATCAATATCTTCAACATGAAAATTAATCATACAACATCTGTCTTTATTTTTTCTAATTATTTTCTGATACTGTTTAGCAACTCTCTGGCTCCCTGAATGGCCAGCATTTTGCCCGATAGAATGTTTGTTTCAATCTCGCTCATCTTACTCTTTATAACCGGATTACCGAAAAACTCTTCTTCCAGGGTCTGTTTTATATAGGTATGTAGCCATTCAAGGTTTTGTTTTTGTCGGTTTTGCAGCCAGAAACCGTTCTGCTGCATTTGGTTTACATAGGCAATTACCGTGTTCCAGATTTCTTCAATACCTGTATTATTTAAAGCAGAGCAAGTAAGAACAGGAGTTTGCCACCCATTGCCTGCGGCGGGGTACAAATGTAGTGCCTGCAGGTATTCAAGCCTGGTATTATTAGAGGCCTGCATATTATCTCCATCGGCTTTTGTTATGGCTATGGCATCAGCCATTTCAATAATGCCACGTTTTATACCTTGTAGTTCATCGCCTGCTCCGGCCAGCATCAGTAGCAAAAAAAAGTCTACCATGCCTTTTACAACTGTTTCCGATTGCCCTACGCCAACGGTTTCAACTAATATTACCTCAAACTGAGCTGCTTCGCATAATAGAATTGTCTCGCGGGTTTTATTGGCTACCCCCCCAAGGCTGTTGCCAGCCGGCGATGGGCGTATATACGCCAGCGGGTCATGGGCCAGCTCTTCCATGCGGGTTTTGTCGCCCATTATACTGCCTTTTGTAATCTGGCTGGTGGGGTCTATGGCCAGTACGGCAATTTTTTTGTTCAGGGCGGTAATGGCTTTGCCAAAAACCTCAATAAAAGTGCTTTTTCCCACACCGGGCACACCGGTTACCCCCAGCCGTATAGATTTACCTGTATAGGGCAACAGTTGTTCCAGCAGTTGTTGTGCCAGAGCCCTGTCTTGTGGTAACTGACTTTCAATAAGCGTAATAGCACGGCTAAGTATCATCCTGTTGCCGGATAACACTCCCTCTTTATACGTTTGAATGGAAAGCCTCTTTTGCATTGTATATAATTGTGTGCCAAAGATAAGCGCGTTTTGTTTCGTAAATGAAAAACAGTGTAGGCTTATTTTGTTGGCTTATCAGCTTTTTTTTAACCGGGAATTTTTCAAGTTTCCGACAAATCTACTAACTTGCGGTCGAAATTATAAAACACTTCACGAAAAATGAATTTTCCTTCAGATTTACGTTACACCCAGGAACACGAATGGATTAAGCTAGAAAGTGGCAATGTTGCTGTGGTTGGTATTACTTATTTTGCACAAAGCGAATTAGGTGATATAGTTTTTGTTGAGATAGAAACCCAGGGACAGGAACTGGAGGCTAACGCCATCTTCGGCACAGTTGAGGCGGTAAAAACGGTTTCTGACTTATTTTTGCCGGTGTCCGGAAAAATAATTGAGGTAAATTCAGCGCTGGCCAATAATCCTGAATTGTTAAACTCTGACCCTTACGGTGAAGGATGGCTGATTAAAGTGGAGGTAACTAATGTTGCTGAGATAGACTCTTTGTTAGATGCTGAGGCTTACCAAAAAATTATCTAAGCAAAAGATTATGACATTCGAATCGAAGATATTTTAAACAGAGATGCCCTGCTAAGGGCATTTTTTTTGAATTTTTATAGGAAAATGAAAACTTTGCTAAAATCTGTAAAGATTATAGACGCCAAATCTGACTACAACGGACAGGTAAAAGATATTCTGATTGTGGACGGTAAAATCAGCAGGATTGCTGACCTAATAGACGAAAAAACAGATAAACGGATTGAAGGCGAGAACCTTCATGTATCTACTGGCTGGATAGACCTGCGTGTATCACCGAAAGACCCCGGATACGAATCGAAAGAAGATTTAAGCTCTTTATGCCGGGCTGCTGCAGCAGGTGGATTTACGACTCTTGTTACCCTGCCTAATACAAAGCCTGTTGTTCAAACCAAAGAATCTATTGCTTATTATAAAAGTTTTTCTAAAACCCAGGTGGTAGACATACTACCTGCCGCAGCCGTAACAAAAAATTGTGAAGGAAAAGACTTTACAGAAATGCTTGACCTTCATCATGCCGGTGCCGTTGCTTTTACAGATGGCGACCACCCTCTTTGGAATGCCGACATCCTGCTTAAAACACTTCAGTATTTATATCCTATAGATGGTTTATTGATGAATAGACCAGAAGAGACCACGCTGGCTATGTTTGGCCAGATGCATGAAGGCATAGAAAGTACTTTGCTGGGTATGAAAGGTATTCCGTCAACGGCAGAGGAGCTGATGATTATGCGCGACTTGAAATTACTTGAATATGCTTACAGCCAGATAAGTGAGAAAAAAGAAAACCCTGCATTGCATTTTTCAACTATTTCAACCGCCAGGGCAGTAGAATTAATAAGAGAGGCCAAAGCCAAAGGCTTGCCTGTCAGCTGCGATATTGCCGCGCATCAAATTGTATTTAAAGATGCTGATTTGAAAGAGTTTGATACGAATCTGAAAGTAAATCCGCCTTTCAGAACCGTTGCTGATATAAAGGCACTAGTAGCCGGCCTGGCCGATGGCACGATTGATGCGATTGTGTCTGACCACAACCCCCAGGATGAAGAGTCTAAAAACCTGGAATTTGATATGGCAGATTTCGGAATCATAGGGCTTGAAACCACTTTTGCGGTAGCCAATACCTACGGGCAGTTATCGATTGAGAAACTGATTAGCAAGTTAACCACTAATCCGGCAGGTTTATTGCGTTTAACATCTAACACCATAACAGAAGAGTCTCCTGCCAATTTAACTGTGTTTAACCCTGATTTAGAATGGATTTTCACTGAAAAAGATATCCGCTCAAAATCTAAAAATACACCATTTGTGGGGCACACTTTTAAAGGCAAGGTAGTTGCGGTAGTGAATAAGAACCTGGTAGCCTGAGCGCTGCTTTTGAAAAAGATATTATGCTAAAGAACAGAATTATCAGACACTCGCTGCTTTATGGAAGCATGGCCGCTGCCATTTGTATATTGGTGGCGCTTATTCAGTTTTATGGTATTCATAAAAGTCCGTTCGGGCGTTACAAGCTACCTGCCTTTGGTATAAACGTTCTTTTTATTCTGATTGCCATCTGGACCTACCGGGCCACTAACCGTGGCGTTTTAACCTTTACCGAAGGCTTTTCGGTGGGGTTTCTTACCAATTTGTTTGCTGCTTTTATTACTGCCACATCGTACTTCGTTTTTTTGCAATTGGCAGGTAATGAGGCCATTATGCTTTGGGTAAATGAAAACATACAGGCCATTGAAAAAATCAGAGACAGTCATATCAAGAACTTTGGCTTGCAGGAATACACCCAACTGTTAGAACAAGCTAAACAGGTGCCGTCTGCAGGGTATGTTTTTCTGGACGAAATAGGCAAAAAACAGATTTGTATTATTGCAGTAACAATTATTTCTTTGATTTTCAGACGACATACCTTCAATATTTCGTAAATTTTAATAACTTTAGTTTATATTAGAATTTAAAATAGAATCAACAATTATGGAACAACCCTCAACTGCGCGTGTAGCTCTTAAGTGGGGCATTATTATTGCCGTAATTACAGGTATTTACTCAGTGGTAAGCTATACAACCGGTTTGTTTAAAAGCGGTTTTTCTAACGCTGCGATTTATCTTTTTCTTTTAATAGGTATTATTCTTGCAATCCGGGAGTTCAGAGCCTTGAATGAGAATTTTATTAATTTTGGTGAGTCGCTTGGCGTTGGTACACTGGTTAGTGCCGTTGCCGGAGTAATTTCTTCTGTATTTACGTACGTCTACATTATTTTTATTGATACAACCATCATGGGTCAAATGCAAGACCTGCAACGTGAAAATTGGGAGGCCCAGGGCTTAACTGAAGAACAGATTAATCAGGCTATTGAAATATCTGCTCCTTTTACAACACCAGGTTTTATATTTCTTATCGGGCTTTTAGTTTATATGCTAATTGGTTTTGTGTTTTCGTTAATCATATCAGCTATAATGAAGAAAGATAAACCGGAAATGAATTTTTAATACATGCTAAACATATTCAGAAAAGAGCTCAGTAGTTTTCTTAATTCGCTGGTCGCCTACATAGTTATCGGGGTTTTTCTGGTTCTGGCGGGCTTGTTTACCTGGGTTTTTGAGGGCAATGTGCTAGACTACGGCTTTGCCGACATGACAACCTTTTTTCAGTTGGCACCCTACATTTTTATTTTCCTGATTCCGGCCATTACTATGCGTCTTTTTTCGGAAGAATTGAAATCAGGTACCATTGAGCTTTTGTTTACCAAACCACTGACCGACTGGCAAATTATTCTCGGTAAGTTTCTGGCCTCATTTGTTTTAGTAATAATAGCGCTTTTACCAACATTGCTTTATTATTATTCGTTGTCGGTTCTGGGTAACCCCAAGGCAAATATTGATACTTCTTCGGTAATCGGCTCATATATAGGCTTGTTTTATCTGGGTGCTGTATTTGCATCTATCGGGCTGTTTACGTCTTCGCTTACCGATAACCAGGTGGTTGCCTTCATTTTGGGTTCGGTTGGTTGTTTTATTCTTTATGATGGTGTTCATCAGCTGGCCCAGCTATTCAATGGGGTTACGCAATATTCAATAGATTACCTCGGCCTCAGCTTTCATTATGAATCAATCAGCCGTGGCCTGGTAGACTCCCGCACGCTAGTCTATTTTACAAGTGTTATTGTTTTAATGCTCTACTTTACTAAAATTCAGGTTTCAGGTAAAAAAAGCTGAAATTAATTAAAATCTACGTATGCAATTACCTATATATCAGGTTGATGCCTTTACTGATAAATTATTTGGCGGGAATCCTGCGGCAGTAGTGCCTCTGAATGAATGGTTGCCTGAAGAGCTTATGCAAAACATTGCACTTGAAAACAATCTTTCAGAAACTGCTTTTTTTGTACCAACTGATAACGGTTATCATATCCGTTGGTTTACGCCTGTTGCAGAGGTTGCCCTGTGTGGCCATGCTACCCTGGCTACTGCCTGCGTTTTATTTAAAAGGCTAAACTATAGTGCAGATGTTATCTTGTTTGAGTCAAAAAGCGGAGTGTTAAAAGTAACAAATACAGGCGATTTATTGGAACTTGATTTTCCTGTACAGCCAATTGCTCCTGCTTCTGCCCCCGACTTACTAGTAGATGGCATTGGCCCAATACCTATGGAAATCTACCGTGCAGCAGATGACTACGTACTGGTATACGCCGCACAAAATGATATTGAAAACCTTCAGCCTGATTTCGGTATCCTGAAAAATGTAAAAGCCAGAGGCATCATCGTTACGGCGCCGGCTGCCTCTGAAGAACTGGATTTTGTTTGCAGATTCTTTGGCCCCGCCGTAGGTGTTAACGAAGACCCCGTAACAGGTTCTGCCTTTACAAAACTGGTGCCTTATTGGGCAAAGAGAACCGGTAAACTTGCATTTAAGGCAGAGCAGGTTTCAGCAAGGAGGGGAAAAGTTCTTTGTAAAATACATGAAAACAGGGTATTAATTGCAGGCTCAGCCAGAATTTATCTGGAAGGCACTATAACCGTTTAATCTCATTTTCAAACATTTATGTCAAAAGACTTGACACCCCCTATCTTGATTTAGTACATTTGCGACCTAAAAAACTGAAGGCCAGGGAATATTCCTTTACCTTTTTTTCTTCATGCAGGTAAAATTTATCCCCAAACATGAAGAAATTCAACAAAAATTTTCCGTTCTCAACGGAATCGGGGATTCTATAAAATGAAACTTTCAGAATTTAAATTTGATTTGCCTCATAGTCTGGTGGCCATGTATCCTCCTGAACAACGCGATGGAGCGAGAATGATGGTTGTAAACAGAAAAACAAAAAAGATAGAACACAAAATGTTTAAGGATATTGTTGATTACTTTGGTGAAAAAGACACCCTGGTAGTTAATGATACCAAAGTTTTTCCGGCTCGTTTATATGGTTCAAAAGAAAAAACCGGCGCTAAAATTGAAGTTTTTTTATTGCGTGAGCTGAACAGAGAAATGCGTTTGTGGGATGTGCTGGTTGACCCCGCAAGAAAAATCAGAGTAGGTAATAAATTATATTTTGGAGATAGCGACCTGGTGGCAGAGGTAATAGATAATACTACTTCACGCGGGCGCACTATCCGTTTTCTTTTTGACGGCTCGCATGAGGAAATGATGAAAACCATTCACGAACTGGGTGAAACGCCGTTGCCTATTGATATCATCAAAAGAAAAGTTACTGACCAGGACCGCGAAAGATACCAGACCATATTTGCAGATAAAGAAGGTGCAGTAGCGGCTCCAACTGCCGGAATGCACTTTACAAGAAACGTGCAACGCCGCATGGAAATAAACGGGGTTAATTTCTGCCCGGTTACGCTTCATATCGGTATAGGTACGTTCCGTCAGGTTGATGTTGAGGATTTAACCAAACATAAAACCGATTCAGAGAATTTCTTTATTCCGGATAATACCTGCCAGATTGTGAACGATTCAATAGATAAAGAAGGTAAAATTTGCGCTATTGGTACTACCGTACTGAAAGCGCTTGAATCTTCTGTGTCTGCCAGTAATCATCTGAAACCAGTAGATAACGGTTGGACGGATAAATTCATTTTCCCTCCGTACGACTTCAAGATTACCAATTCACTGCTTACCAACTTTCATTTGCCTGAGTCTATTCTTATTATGATGGCTTGTGCTTTTGGTGGCTACGAATTAATTATGCAAGCCTACCATGAAGCCATCAAAGAAAAGTATAAGTTCTTTACTTATGGCGATGTGATGTTGATTCTTTAACACAGGAATTTATAAAATAAACTATATATTGAACCGGGAAATGGAGAGCGCTTTCATTTCCCGGTTTGTTTATTACCTAAAACACATTCTGATGGAAAAGCAAAAATTTGCAGTTTTAGTAGCAGGTGGCAGTGGTTCGCGAATGGGTAGCGATATACCCAAGCAGTTTCTGCCCTTATCTGGTAAACCTATTCTGCTGCATACTATTGAAAAGTTTCTACAAGTAGAGGGTATCCGGATTATACTGGTTTTGCCAGAGAAAGATATTGAATTCTGGGGCGAAATTATTTCTTATGAAGATTTCGCCAATCCTCATTTAGATTCGCTGCAAGTAGTTATTGGTGGTAAAAGCCGTTTTCAGTCTGTAAAAAACGGCTTAGCATTTGTGCCTGATGATGCCCTGGTTGCCATACATGATGGCGTAAGGCCATTGATTGATATCCAGACCATCAAGCAATCTTTTGATTTAGCAGCAGAAAGTGGAAGTGCGGTTACGAGCGTACCGCTGAAAGACTCTATACGGCAGATAGATGATAATGGCAAAAATCTGGCTGTTGAAAGAAGTAAATACCGCCTGATGCAGACACCACAGACCTTTCAGTCTGGTTTGATTAAAGCTGCCTATGCATTGAACGAACAGGATTCTTTTACCGATTGTGCCAGTGTTTGTGAAATGGCAGGCTACTCGGTGAACCTGATTGACGGAGCCTATGAAAATATTAAAATTACTACGCCGGAAGATATGATTGTGGCTGAAGCACTCTTGAGAAATTATTCAAGGCAGTCGTAGCTGAAAGTAGAAGTGTTTGATACTGTGCCTGGCGGGTTGTTTCTGATGATTCTTATTTTATCCGGATACCCCTTGTCGTTATAAGTCAGTTCTCTTTTGGATTGCAGGCCTTCAGTTTCTTTGAATGAATCTGACTGAAAAGTAAATACTTTTGAGGAAACTATGTTGTTATCGCCGAATGGAAGAAACGAATTGAGGGGGCGTACAAGCCAGTAAAATTTTATTTCTGGTATGCCCGAAAAGAAATTGCGTTTATTGTCGAAGGTATGTTCGGTTATGGTAGGTGGGGCAACCAGGTCAGACCTGAAAACCCTGTAGGGGTTGCCAAGATTATTGTATTCAATGCTTCTGTTTATACCCAGCTTATACCTGCTCAATACATTAATGGGTCTGTTTCTCAGGTCATATTCAACGTTTATTTCATCATCTGGGTCACCGTTGGTGGTCTGAACAATTTTAACTGCATTATCTCGGTCGTCATAAATTCCTTCAAATCTTTTTATATTTTTCAAATCTGCCTCATCTCTTACAGCTTTTACTCTGCCTTTTGAATCATACTCAAAAAATGCAATAACTTTATTGACTGTATCGTTACCGGCATTAAGGTCAAAGCTGAGAAGTTTTTCTATTCTACCGTCTTTTAAAGTAATGAAATCATAATGAATTGTTTGATTGATTGGGTTTTCTTGTACAAACTTTACTAACCTGCAGGTGTCCAGGTCTTCAACCTTACGGCAGGCAGATACAACCAATACCAGAAGAATAGTCAAAAGAAGAAGAAGTCTCATTTCAGAAGATTTTGGCCAATAACCATTCGGGTAATATTTTCATTAAAGTTGCTAATAAAACATACCTTTTGGTAACATAAACCACACTTTTTTTAGCTGCTATGGCATTTGCAATCTGTGCCGCTGCTGTTTCGGGCGTAGCCACCCAGAACATGCCTTTATTTTGTTTCGTCATGGGCGTATCCACAAAACCCGGCCTTACATCTGTAACCTGAATACGAAGGTTGTTTTTTGCCGAACGTAGCCGCAGGCCTTCCATATAGCTGGATACAAAGGCTTTAGAGGCATGGTACTCCGGCGCATAAGGGTTGCTACGCACAGCCGCAACTGATGACACCCCCACAATGTGCCCGCCACCTTTCTTTTTAAAATAATCGTAAGCCCATTGGGCAATGCCCACAAAGCCTCTTACGTTAGTGTCTATGGTTTTTATTTCTTCATCAAATGTAGCCTTACCAAAACCCACCCCGGCATTAATAATAATCTGGTCAAACCCACCATTGATATCGGCCAGCATTTGCATGATTTTTCTGGCGTTTATAAAATCTGCCATGTCCATTTCTGCTACATGCACCGGTTTATCAGGATAGGTATTCCTGATTTCTTCAAGCAAGGCTAAGCGGCGGCCGGTTAGGGTTACTTCATTGCCCTGCATAATCAGTTTTTCTGCCAAAGCACGACCTATGCCCGAAGTTGCGCCAATAATGATGGTTTTCATTGATGTATAATAAGAAACGGTTACAGTTTTGAAACGGTAACCCTAATGTATGAATAAACTTCCGGTTTTTACTGGTCTGATAAATTAAATCTGAGGTTGATACCGCCTGTAGTGGTTCTTCTCGGATACGAGAAGTTGGTAACAAACGGGGTATTATTGGTGTGGTCAACGTAGAAGTTCAGCAAAACGCGTTTATTTACCTGATAGGTAATTCTTGGCCCCCATTGCAGGTTATAGTTTCCTTGCGTGGGCTGAGGGTCTCCGTCCAAGCGGCGCTGAATCGCTTTTATGTCACGAATGGTGAATGCAAACTGGAAATTAAGGTCATTTTTTAGAGTAACAACTCTGCCATCCCGACCTCTCAAAGGTAGTTTTACTCCACTTTTTCTGAATCCAAGATTGAAGACCAGATCTGAACTGCTATACTCAGCCACCTGCGAATTGGAGAGGTTCAATACTGCTCTGCGCTCGCGGTTCCAGTCAAACCTACCTGATATTTTACTTTTGGTAGTAAACTGTACGCCGATGAAAGGCGCAAACTTTTCTTCTAATGAAATGGTGCTCATGATCAGTGCTGGCAAGTACAGATTTCGTGCGCCTACCATTACGTTTTCATTCACTATACTTGCCAGAGGGTAGCCTGCCAGTGCCCAGTCTATTTTTTGTGCATCATATAACAATGACGACGTAAAATTGCCTACGTTGTAGCTGGCAGTATAACTATGGCTGATAGCAATAGAACTGAAAACATTATTAAATGGCTCAAGATTTGCCAATCCGGTATAATCAATGCGCCAGTTTGGCATAGGCATTGTGAGCTTTTTATCTGAGAACGGGAACCTCTTCAGGTTTAGTGTTTTGGCATCTTTACCGCTGTAGGCAGCAATAAATGCCGGTATAAGCACATCCTGAGAGTTTTCTGCATAGGCGCCTGCTTCACCATTTCCGCTTTCTGCCTGCATGGTATTTAACCGGTTAATGATAATCTCGCGGTTGGTTTTCATGTTTTCAAAAACCTGATACCTGTAATTATTGCCCACTTCCATTTTTTCAAAGAAAGTATTAAATGCCCAGAAAGACATACCGAAGTTTCCGGTTCTGATAGGGCTTTTTCTTTCATATTGCTGGCTTGTTGCATTGAAAACGTAATATTCCTGATAGCTGTCTCCACGGCTGAAATTGCCACTTATCTGCATTCTGAAATCCTTGAATGGCTCAATGGTTGTCCGGTAGCTGAATCTGCGTTGCAGAGACTGTGTGTAGGGTTGAGTAATGAGGTCAGTTTTTGATAACCACCCTTTCTCATCGGCCTGATTAATAAAGGCCCGGTTACGGTACTGATTACCCAGTACAAATCCCATGCTCTCTGAGGTAAGGTATGAGCCGTCTAAACCAAAGAATTTGGGCTCAGGCATAAAGCCGGGAAGAATGGTTGTTTCAATAACGGAGTAGTCGTAGTCTATACCACGCACAGCCATCAGCAGGCGCGTAAACGACTTGGCTACATTGCTTGGCGCTACTTCCAGGTTTTCGTCATCACCCGGGGTGCGGGTAAATCTTTTTCTTTCCTGATTTGGCGAATTGGCAAAACGCAGGTATTTAACCTTGTTATAAAGTTTTACGAAATCTATTTTTCCTCTTATTCCGGTTTCTCTTCCGTTTCTGATTGTATTGCCAAATGCCTTTCCGTTAGCATCTGCCAGATTCAGCGCCATAGCCTGGTAATTAAAATTATTATTGTATTTAAAATCACCAGTTACCCAGTCCAGCAGAAAGAACTTATCAAGCGGTAGCCTGTAAGTAAAGCGCATCTCCTGATTAAAGTTTTTGGCTCGTCCGGGTTTTACAATATTGCTTAGCAATTTACTCTCATTGTCGCCGTAAGGTTCATCAATAACGGCGTTCATAGTGGCGGTGTAAGTAAAGAGGATGCTCCTTGACAAATTCCACTGTAAATCATACTGGCGGTTCAGCAGGAAATACTTCTCAAAATAAGGTACCACACCATTGGTGGTTAAGTCAGCGTTTCTGAGTTGGGTTCTGGCAAAACTTCGGTCAAAGTCTGTTCTGAAAGCCATTACCGTTGGCACCGGAGACAAGTTAAAGTCTTTCAGCCAATATAAAAACGGGCGTTCCATTTTTTTGTTGTTTTTGAAAGGCTCCCATTTTATCTCTTTTGGTTGATACTGATAAGTTAAGCCACCTCTGTTTTGGGTAAGGCTGTAATCATCAATCAAAATATTGCTTCGGTTTACATTGTTTTGCGCATAGGTAAATGAAAAGTTTTCAATATCATAGATATGGGCTTTGGCATCTTCTTTTGTTTTTACCTTTCTTACGTTCGAGAAATTGAAACCTTTACGGGTGCTGTTATCAATTACCATGCGCCTGTAGGCTTCTCTCCGCGCAGCGTCTGTAATGTTGTTCAGCGCGTTTTCAAGAGGCATGTCAGGGTCTAGCGGATTAAAATGAGGAGTAATGGTCTGTTTGTCGAAATTAACAAAAAACGGAATTCTAAGTCCCCACTTTTCAGGGAAAAACTTATCCATTTCAACATTTGAAGCAATACCTATTCCTTTTCCGGTTTCTCTGGCTCTTTCAGAGATGCGGTCCTGCACACCACCAAAGCCAAAGGTTTTTAGGTTTGCATTTACCGAAAGCGTGGCAATATCAGCCAGTTTAATATTGGCCGACATAATTGCGGCATCGCCGGATGTCTGGTCAAAGCCATAAGCCCGTAATTCGTTGGCCCAAATAGTATAGGTTTTCAATTGCTCGGTGCCGGTTGATGCGTTACGCAAACCAATCATTATGCTTAACACTGCGCTTAAATCAGGATTCCCCAAAACGGTAATTTTGTAAGTATTGCCATCTGTGCCGTTTTCACTGGTGCCGGTGGTTGTACCAGAGTAAGGTTTGTTGATATTAACAGCATTGCGGTTGCGTTCACCTTTCAGCGCTACCAGGTCTTGTAGGGCTACGTCAATAAAGTTTTCTGAAGGCCAGATTACATTTTCGTCAATAGAGCCATTCGGGGTTAGCTTTAGCTGAGGAATCTCGATTTCGTAATAGTGCTGCGACAAATCCGTTCCGATTCTGATAAACGCGCCGCCCACTTTATTCTGGTCGTTGGCTTCATTCTCTGCATGAATAAACATTCTTAATCTCTTATAATTAAGCATGTCTACACGGGTATTGCGGAACACCCCTCTGGAATCGCCATTGCGCAGGTCTGTTACAGCCAGAGACATCGATTGCTCGTTGAATTTTACATTAAACTGCTGTTGAGTAATATCCTGGTCGCGTATGAATCCCGGAGGAACCTTATAGGGTGTTTTCCCTTCTTTTATATTACAGTTTTGTCCGTCTTCGCCACAGCCGTTTTCTTCAATATTTACTACGCCCATTTTAAACTTTGCGTCGTATAGCTGCGGGGTTTCGGTCAGGCTTTTGTCATATACACGATACTGATTAGACTCTAGCTGAAGGGACGCAAAACGAAGCACCACCGGTTGCTCAAAGTCGGTGAGCATCATACGCATAAAGCGGATTGATTTAAAACCGTTAATGTCGCCAACTTTATTGGTAAATTGCTTAACAGGTACCCGGAAAAGGTACCATTTGGCTTCTGATCCATTTGGAGCGTTTACGCTTACCTGGTCAACAATATAGCTGTTCCCTACGCTTAATCTGCCGGGTGTAAGATTAATTTCGTATTCGTAGTAGTTTTCAATGTCATTGATTGTGTTGTCGCCGTTGATATCTTCTTTGTCTGGCGTTACAGAGTTGGCCAGCGTTGGGCTGGTGGCCGAATTGGTATTGCTTGGCGGCGAATTGTTTTCAATACCCAGATAGTTTTTAAATCGCTCTATTAAAGACTGGCTGGCTGTAAATTCAGGGTCGGTAAAGAACTTGAAGTCATCTGCCGACGGGTCTTTTTCTATTTTTTCTCTGGCCGTTGGGCTTAATTTATCCAGAAATGTTTTGATATGGTCAAAAGTTCTTTCCTGGGCATTGCTTAATCCATCCAGACCCACATCCTGTTTTTCGCGCGAACCAGGCTGGTTGTCGAAGGCATCGGTCATAAACTGCACATTTGGGGCAAAACCCCATTTGGTTTGAACAGGCCTGGATGAGTTGCTTACTGATTCGTTGGCCGGGAAACCGTTTTCAAAGCTGTTTCGCCCGTCTGGTATTAAATCTTCTGAGATGTCGCCCAGATGAAATTTCAGTTTCCCTCCGGTTGTGTTTATCTTGTTTCCGTTAGGAGAGCCGTCTTTAACAATATCCTTGAATGGATCCAGCATCCAGAAGGTAAGGTATTCTGTATTGGCGTTGTCAAAATCATTATCAGCGGTTATACCCCGCATCACTGAACCAAAGTTCTGCTTCGGGTTGTTCAGATAACCATCGGTAGTCAGATTCGGATTATAGTTATACATGCCTCTTTCTGCCGGAAAATAAGAAACATCAAGCAGGTTTACAGGTACCGACTGGCTAAAGGTAGGTATTGACCGCCCCGGGAAAATCTCAAGCGGATTATAAGCTTTTTCGTACAGATTTTGGCTGGCTGCCTCCTGCACCTGAGGGGGTAGGGTACCTTGTGCTGCAAAACCGTTATCAATATAGGTAGTCTGGTCTATTGTGTAGACCGAAATTTTTGCTCTTTTATAGTTATACTCATAGCCTGAGTGGCTTCCCTGAAAACTCTCCGGTACGGTGCCGGGTCTCCAACGGGTAGGCTGGCGGGTAAGGTCATTGATGTTTCTGGTAGCCTCAAAATCATCAATCATGGCATTGCCATTGGTTCTTTTATTATTAACAGCCGGAAACAACTTGGCATACTCGGCCGCAAACTGAATAGCCGACATTTCCTTGGTCTGAATCAGCGGCAGGGCATCCAGCCATCTGGTCAGAAACCGGGCATCTTTTCTATAATTGATATCAAGCCCGACTATGGTGTTATTAACCGGCTCTTGCCCAATGGCGGTACGGGTCATAAATGCCGGGGTACTTTCGCGGAGGGTCATGGCTGTGGCGCCTATTCTGATGTCTTTGCTAAGGTTGAAGTCAAGCCTGGTACCCACCATCATTCTGATTTGCGTGTTGAACATATCCGGCCTCTCATAGTCAATTTTAATCTGGCGCGACGAGTTAAGTACGCTTTGATTCAGAAATCTGATTCGGCCCAATTGCGGTTCAATCAAGTAGTCAATGCCATCCTGCAATTGTATACCACCTGCAAAAATCCGAACAGATTGCGGTGAAGCGCCCAGTGGGAGTGGCACCTCTGCCGAATTACTTGCCTGCAGGCTACCGCGGATAAAAAACTTATTTTTGGTGGTTACCTGCTGTGCATCGGCAAGGGTGGTGCGGTATAATTCGCTAAATACGTATTTGTCTTTAAGTGCCTGTTCGCTTGCATCAAATTTGGCATCCAGTGTTGCACCGAATGGCTCAAGAACCGGAAAAATTAACCTGCCTGTTTTGGCATCAATGGTAACATCTTCAATGAAGTCGAAATTTCCATCTCCACCAGGCTGGGGGTCATTGTTAGGGTTAAGGTTGTCCATGTTCATTACCCTAACCAGCGGTACATCTTTCAGATTCCTTCCTTCCTGTAAATTGGGGTTGTCTATGCCTGTTTTGTCGTCTTTATAAATAATTCTAAGCTGAAAACCCAACTTACCAACACCGGGCACACCTAATGAGTAGATGTTTTTCATCATCAGGTCCCACATGGGGTCACTGGTGCGATTCCGTATGATAGACGACTTAATGAGTTTCAGCATAATGGCTTCATTCTCAGGCCGAATGGCGTAGTCTTCTGTCAGCTCACCCACTTTGTAGGTATTGCCATTGTAAGTGTATTCGTAGGCCACAGCAAGTATTTCATCATTACGTAGCGGTGTAACTAACGAAATATAGCCCAACTCGGCATTAAACTTGAAGTCACGTTCTGTCAGGCGTTTGGCGCCTCTTAAAACTTCATAATCAATGCCTTTTTTAAGGTTTAATGATGCCAGTGCGTCACCAGAGCCTGAATCATCTATTTTACGGAATACAGGATTATCAACCAGGCTGTTATATAGTGGGTTGCCCTGGTTTTTTACCGGCTCATAACTATTATTGCCAGACTTTGTATCACCCAGGCTTGTAAAACCAATCAGGTTTCGCATAGATTCAACCGTATTGGTGCGGTTGGTAACGTAAACTTCAATACGGGTAACTCTTACACCCGAAAGCACCAAAGGCAGGTTGCGCAAGGCTCGTTCATAATTGCTTCTGAAAAACTGCGCAAGGAAAAAGTGCCGGTTTTCTTCGTAGTTATCGGCTCTTATTTCAAAAGAGCGGTTTTGTGCACCGCCGTTCAGGATGATTGACTCTGTTTTTGAGCGTTGCTGAGCTACCACGGCCGTTACATCTAATTTGCCAAATGTAAAGGCTGTTTTCACCCCGAACAGGTTCTGAACCCCGGGTATCAACTGGCTTTTAACAGGCATGCTTATGTTGCCGGCTTCAACTTTCTGAATAATATCTTCCGGCCCGTTTTTAAAGTTCAGCTTTAGTTGATTTTCGAAGTTAAACGCCGCTTTGGTGTCCAGGTTGGTAAGCATACCCAGTTTTTCACCTATCTGGCCATTAAAGTTGATATTAATCTGCTCGTCGAAATTGAAGCGCGTTTGCCTGCGCTGAATGATTGGGAGCAGCGGATTATCAATAAACTGATGAATAACTTTAAAGTCGAGCGTTACGAAACCGTTTGGCTTTAGCTGCTCAATCATGCTGCTGCCGAAAATGCGGTCTACCAGGTTGCCTTTTTGCAGCAGAGGCCTGAGGCCACGGTCAGTGGTGGCGCTTTTACCGTCCTGCAGGTTTTCATATTCGCGAAGTAAACTTTTTCTAACATAAGCATTCTGCAGACTTGAATACTCATTGAACGATAGCGCCTGTGGTATCCTATAATCTAGGTTTTTTCCGGCTTTTTCAGAAATTGAAATTTCTTTTGAGTTGGGAGAGATACTAAAATCGTTACGGATATTGCCGGGGTCTTTCAGATAAAACGGCGATTGCGGCGCACTTTGCGAGTAACGGTTCAGGTATCTGTCCTGCCATCTGTAAGCCGGTTGGCGGCCAGTACGTACAATAACGGTATCTACCGCCGGGGCAGCAAGTGAGTCTGTCCGGGAATTATCAGTTTTTGTTGTGGTATTTCTTCTCCTGCCTCCTATTTGAGCCTCCGCATCTTCACTTATCAATCCAAAGCTGACAACAAAAAAATAAAAGAATATATAATTTTTTCCAAATGGCTGTCTGAGCATAAATTTTGGGGAGTATCAATAGGTATTTTGAATTTAACGACTAAAAACTTACCTGTAGTCTGTTATAAATCAGAAAAAATTGGGCGTTTGTTTATTCTTATTCACAGATGTTCAGATTTTCAGACCTGTTAAATTCTATCAAAGCAAAAATGGATATTTTTTCATTAAAAAAACCTTTGCCGCCAGTTTGCGTCTGGTATTATCTCAGCGCCAGTTTAATCAGTTGTTCTAATGTCAGGTCGTTACCTTCTTTTTTCAGAATGGCATCAATGCTTTTTTCGGCTGCGGCTCTTTGAAACCCTAAAGTAACCAATGCTGTAAGGGCTTCGCTGCGCAAAGCAGCATTGGCCGGTGCAAATATATTTGTTGTGGCGCCGCCCGGCAACGACTCTTTTTTAAGTTTATCTTTCAGTTCAATAATGGCTCTTTGGGCGGTTTTCAGACCAATGCCTTTTATGCTTTGAATGGTGCGTACATCTTCTGAAACAATGGCTTGTTTGATTTCACCAGATGAAAGCGATGATAGCATAATTATGGCGGTACCCGGCCCTATACCAGACACACTGATGAGGTCTTCAAACAATTCTTTCTCTGCGTTGTCGTAAAAGCCATAGAGTGTATGTGCATCTTCTCTTATTATCAGCAGGGTTTGTAGTTTGCATCTTTCACCTGTATTGTGCAACGCAGCGTAGGTCTGAAGCGAAATTTTTACATGATAACCTACACCTGCCACATCAATAATTACAAAGGTAGGGTCTTTGAAAGCCAGTTTACCGTCTAGATAAGCAATCATAATATTCTACAGCACGAAGTGGCCTGTAAGCGTGGTTTAACAATCAGTAACACGTATTAAAATGTAAAGAAATAAAAAATAAGGCACTTTAACACCTTTTCTGGTCTATTTTACCATATTAACACGCAAACCGGCACTAATTTGCCCATTCAGAAAAAATGGCGATGGCAGTGCTTCTACATAAACGCCTGCATCAATGAAGAACGCCAGCTGAGGGCTGGGTAGTTTAAACTCGGCTCCGGCGGTTCCTGTTGGTCCTAATGATATTTTGCTGACCGATTTTACACTTTCAAACCTCCAGGCATCCGGAAAATGCCTTCTGCTGTTTATTTGCCCGCCAAAGCCATAATATACATGGCCCCAGTCTTTACCAAACAAGGGTTGATGAAACAGGTATATGCCTTGCACCATGAAACCTGCGGTTTTGTATTCTCCGTTATTATACCGGCGATTATTATTATACACTAGTCCGTAAGTGCCAACGTTTACATCAAAGGCTCTTGCTCCGTCCTGAAAATATTTTCTGATGTTAGCTCCCAGGGGCTCTCCTAAGCGAAAACCTACAGCCCAATTGTTATCATATTGCGCCTGAACAAGGTTTACTGATGACAGAATAATGGCAGGAATCAGGAGGAATAGTGTTTTTTTCATAAGTGAGAATTTAAGTGTTTAATAGCGCTTTTTTGAACATGACAATCGAAACTGATTTTACCCTGCTAAAAAAGCTATGTGTTTGCGTCATTTATTATCTGATGCTTCATTAACGTACAACGCACACACAAAATTTTGCATCTTTTTTTAGAATTTGTTTTTCAATAAAAAATGCGCCAGATAGCTGAATCAGGCGCATTTGAAATATATTGATTCATAACTTACTGAATCAAATCAGCATTAGCCATGATGTAATTTAACTCATTAATATCATCGGCATTCAGTTTTAAAGTACCTTTTACCGTTATTCTGTCGTCGGTATTAAATCTTTTGGTGGTTTTTTTGAATTTAACCTGCACCACAGATTCAGGCCCTGCCTGGCCGCAGAAAAAACAAGAGCTGTAAGGGTTGGCAGAAAGCACATACATGTTGGCATCAACATCAACAGGTATCATATAACCTGTCAGCACTACTTCTTTTCCCTGCAAGCCGGCTACTTTCTGGCCAAAAGTAGGGTAAAGCACAAACATTGATTCTTCTGCACTCCATTTCTTTTTAAAAGTTACGTCTCTCAGGGTTTCCCAGGTAATTTTTGTAGGCTCTTCTGCCACGAAACCAAATGAAAGCGCGCCTAAAAAGAAAAGGTTGATGATGAAGTACTTCGATAGATTTTTCATTTTATTTTCATACCCTTTGATAAACAAAGGACGTTTAGTTTATAGATGTTGTTCTGATTAAAGGAGCTAAGCCTGAAATTATTGTATAAAATTAAAATATAATTTATTCTTCAGCAAGTGTTCGTGAAATATTCAGCCTGTAAATATTCACAGACGGCAGAGCCGCAGCCAGAATGCCAATTGCTAAAGCACCAATAAACAGGTATATTTCGCCGGTTTGCAGGCCAATCTGGCTTACGTCAAAATGGAATTTCTTGCTGATACTGTTTGATATTAATAATACACCTGCTCTGCTAAAAACCACACCGGCTGCAAAACCAAACAAGGCTAGCAGTACGCCTTCCAGCAATAGCATCAGAAACAAGCGTGTACGGCTGGCACCCATTGAAAGCATCAATGCCATTTCGTATTTGCGTTCTTTTAAAGAGTTATAAAGCGAAACAAAAACGCTGATACCCGATATAAGCATAATGACAGCCGCCAGAATCTGTAATCCATCCATGCCAATGCCCAGGAGTTCAAATAAACGGTTTACCTCAATAGCTGGCAGGGCTGCCTGAAGTTTAGAGTTCTGGTTAATATTACGCGGCATGGTCATTAGCCCCATAGGCGAACGGAACTTGATAAGCGCACTGGTAATTTCTTTTTTGCTCATGTCTGCCTCACCTTCTTCATGTGCCTCACCCTCAGAATGCGCTTCTTCATGGTCATGGATGTTCCAGACACTGCTCAGGCTGGTAAGTACAACGTTATCAATAACAGAGTTATTAAATTCAAGAATACCCACAACTTTATATTTCTTGTCTCCGTGTTGTTCTCCTTCGGCATCAAGCCCATGAGAGCTTATAAAGGTATCACCCGGTTTTAATCCGGTATTAGCAGCTACCTGAGCGCCTAAAACCACATCAAGGTCTTTTTTAAAGATTGCACCCGTGGCAAAGTTTGCTTTAAAATGCTCAAGATATTTTTTGTTGGTGCCTACAATCCTGTACCCACGGTAGTTGTCACCCATTGATAATGGTATCATTTCTTTTACAAGGGGGTTCTGCGCAATCTCCAGCACATCGCTCATATAAACATTTCCGGTTGGGTTATCTATCTGGTAAACGCTAGACAGAATCAGTTGCAAAGGGCTGCCTTTAGCGCCTACAACCATATCAATGCCACTTATGTTTTTGGCAAATTTATCTTGTAATTGTTTGCCGAGCAGCAATAGCAGTGAGATTATGGCTATGCCCAGGGTCATGAGTAGTACGCATAAAAAACTGTTCAGTTTTTTATCGAGTATATTTTTCCAGCTTATTTTGAGTAGCATCGTTTATTATTGAGTATAGGGTATTTGAGATAGGCCATAATTGGCTCAGCTCAATATAATTTTGTTATTAAACTTATCTTTCAGGCGTTGGTCGTGCGTTACAATTACCAAAGACGCACCTATGTTTTTTGATTGGTTTTCAAGCAGGTTAATTACCTTTTCGCAGTTCTCGTCATCCAGGTTAGAGGTGGGTTCATCTGCCAGTATCACCTCAGGGCTGTTCATTAAAGCACGTGCAATGCTTACCCGTTGCTGCTCGCCACCGCTCAACAGTGTTGTTTTTTTATCTAGCAACTCATAAAAGCCCAGGCTTTTAGCCAGCTTTTCTGCCTGTTCTCTGGCCAGCGCTTTATCTGCCAGATAATTAGCCAGCAAGAGATTATCAAGCACGGTGAGCGAACTCACAAAATGAGATTTCTGATAAATAATACCCAGGTGCCTTGCCCGCATTTTCGCCGCTTCTTTTGGATTTAGAGTGGCAAATTCCTGATTGTCAATTTGAATAGACCCGCTTTTGGGGGTTAACAAAAGCGCCAGCAGGTGTAGCAGCGTAGTTTTGCCAGTGCCTGAATTACCCAATATAAGCAGGGTGTCGGCCGAGGCACATGAAAAAGACGGAAAACTGAATTGCTTTTGTTGATTATAAGCAAATGTAAGATTGCGGCAAGTTAGCATTAAAGTTTTTTGTTCAAAGATACGTATTTGCAACTATATTGCACAAATGTTTGGGTATCAGTTCATGAAAATTTAATCCAAAACTACATAGCGTAATGGAATGTGGAAAGCCTTAAGGTAATTTTTAAATAAATAATTTGAAATTACAAAAAAAGCGAGAAGGCCGTCTTCAAACCTTCTCGCTTTTATATACCCTATTAGGGCTTTTGGGGGGTGGGAGTTAATCTGTCTTCAAAGTTTTTACAGGATTCATCAAAGCGGCCTTTATGGCCTGATAGCTCACTGTCAATAAAGTAATCAATACTGCACCCAAAGCAGTTATCGCAAATACCCACCATGAAATATCAGTCTTGACGGTAAATTTGGCAATCCACTGGTTCATAAAATAGTAGGCAACGGGAGTAGCTATTACTATTGAAATAACCACCAGCATTACAAAGTCTTTTGAAAGCAATTGCCAAAGTCCGAAAACGGTGGCTCCGAGTACTTTTCGTACACCTATTTCTTTTGTTCTTTGTTCTGCCATAAAAGATGCCAGGCCAAAAAGACCCAGACAGCTGATAAGTATTGCCAGAATAGCAAACGAAGTAGCAATTTTACCTACTCTTTCTTCATCTGCAAATTTTTTATTGAAGTCTTCATCGGCAAATCTGTATTCAAAAGGTTCAGTAGGGTTAAATCTCTTAAAGGTTGCTTCCAGCTTTTCAACCGCTGTCGATGCGCTTACGGAAGGGTTTATTCTGGCTAAAACAATGTTTTCGGCCGTGTTGCTTAGAAAATAAACTATAGGATTAGCGGCCTCGTACGGCGAGTTTACCACCATGTCGGGTACTACGCCAATTACAGTTGCAGGCCTGCCAAACCATTTCAGTACTTCTCCTACCGGTTTTTTAAAGCCCATAAATCTGGCGGCCGCTTCGTTGATAATTACTGCTGATGAATCTGAGGCAAAATCTTCAGAGAAATTCCGTCCTTCTTTAAATTTCCAACCAATAACTTGTGCATAATTGTAAGATATACCTGTTATAGGTAAATCTGTGGTAAGAGAAGGGTCTTTCCCGCGCCACTCAATTCCGCCTGTTGTACCCCAGAAAGCCGTAGTCGGATTGCTGGCTTCTGCCATTTCAGTTACTGCACCTGATTGAATCAATTCTCTTCTGATAGCCTCCTGGTGTTTATGAAATTCCGGGGTTGAAACACTGATGGATATTAGCCCATTGGCATTATACCCTATGGGTCGGTTTTTGGCATATTGTATTTGTTTAAACACAATGATGGTTCCTATTACGAGTGTTACCGATACAGCAAATTGTATTACCACCAGCACCTTACGCGGCACAGCTGCAAAACGCCCTGCTTTAAATGTGCCTTTCAGAACTTTTATAGGTTGAAATGAAGAAAGATAAAGAGCAGGATAGCTGCCCGAGATAAGCCCGATAAGGAGGCAGAAAGTAATTCCCACAAGCCAGAAAATAACATTGCCAAACGGGATGGTCAGGTGTTTGGAAGCAATGTCATTAAAAAAAGGTAGACTAAGCTGAACCAATAGCAAAGAAATGATAAATGCCATGCCCACTACTACCATTGACTCGCTCAGAAACTGGCCAATCAGCTGCGTTCTTAAAGACCCGATTGCCTTGCGGATTCCCACTTCTTTGGCCCGTTTTTCGCTGCGTGCTGTACTCAGGTTCATGAAATTTATACAAGCCAGTATCAGTACAAAAATACTGATGATACCAATAAGCCTGACATATTCAATTTTTCCGCCTGTATTTACACCGTCTTTAAATTCAGAATACAAGTGCCAGCGGCTCATCGGCAACAAAAACAATTCGGGCTTTTTTCTGGCCAGATACTCATTTACCTTATTGAGCTTAGCATTTTTTATTTTGAACGATACCTTCTCAACTTCTGCCTTATCAGTAAGTTGTGCGTAAATCTGAAAAGCATTTGGCCGCCAGGGGTCATCTTCTTTTTTTATCCAATCGGTATTGTTGAAGTACAAAGCCCATGGGGCAACAAACGCCATATCATGAAAAGTGGTGTTTTCTGGCAGGTCTTCGTAAACTCCGGTAACTTTTAAGTCTAGTTCATTATTGATTTTTATGATTTTGTTCAGAGGGTCTTCATTGCCAAAAAATACGCTGCTTAAAGATGCTGATAGTATAACAGAACCCGGTTCTTTCAAGCCTTCGCTGCTGCCTTTTATCATTTTTAGGGTTAGCATATCTGCAAACTGTGGTTCGGCAAAAATGCCCTGTTTGCTTAGTTTATTGTTACCCAATGTGAGCAGATGTGAACCCACGCCTGTTGTTAAAGCCACCGATTTAAAATCGCTTCCGTAGCTTCTACGCAGTTCATCAGCCAAAGGATATGGCACATAAGGTTGTGTGGTTTTTTTACCATTGTTGGTAAGGTTTTGCATTATCTGCATAACGCTGTTCTGGTTTTTATGGTAGGTATCAAAAGATACTTCATCAAAAACCCATAGCCCAATTAAAATGGCCACGGCCATGCCCGTTGCCAGACCGAATATATTAATAAATGAATACCCCTTGTGTTTAAGGATATTTCTAAACGCTATTTTGAAATAATTAAGTATCATCAGACTCTTAGCCCCTAACGGGTGGCTTGCCTTTTGGGAGCATTACCTATTTGAAAACAAGATAAGCTCCGGATTAATAGATTTAAAACCTATGTAATGCATAAGCTATTTTACCTACGCTGGTTTAGAAACACTTACTCTGCCTTCAATGATTTTACCGGATTCGTCAATGCTGCTTTAATAGATTGGAACCCAACCGTTGCTATTGATATTACAAAAATTAACAGACCAATAAAAGCATAAAACCACCATTGAATTGTAATGTGATATGCGAAGTCCTGTAACCATTTATCCATAAAGTAATAGGATAGAGGTATAGCGCAAACAAATGCAATACCCACCAGTTTTAGGAAATCGGTAGAAAGCAGCACGGTAATGCCTGCTACCGATGCCCCTAATACTTTACGGATACCAATTTCTTTGGTACGCTGCTCGGCAGCAAAGGCTGCCAGGCCGAAAAGTCCGAGGCATGATACCACAACTGCTACAATGGCAAAAGCGTTAAAAAGGGTTGCAGTGCGCTGTTCGGTCTTATAAAGGTTGTTGTAGGTTTCATTAAGAAATTTGTATTCTAATGGGCGGTTAAGGATAAACTCTGACCAGATTTTTTCTGAAGCGCGGATAGCCTGTTGCTCTTTGCCTCTGGCTGGTTTTACAAAAACGCTGCCTCGCCAGTTAGAGCTGTTAAACACTACAAGTGGTTCTATTCTTTCATGAACACTTTTATAATGGAAGTCTTTCACTACTCCGATAATTATTCCTTTTCTGCCATGGAGATTGAATCGCTTGCCCACAGGATTTTTAATTTTAAACTTTCTGATGGCAGCTTCATTCAGTACTACATTATCGTTGTCGGCGGTGTTGTTTTGTTCAAACCACCGGCCATCTGCCATTTTGAGGGCGAACAGGTTCTGAAAATCATATTCAGCTGATAATTGCGCTACCGTCGGCTCAAAGTCTGCAGGGCGGCCATCCCAGTCAAGGCTTCCGCTATGAGAACTTTTTATTTCAACAATGTTCTGGCTGGCTAAGGTTACCCCTTCCACGCTGGTTTCAGATAGTAGTCTGCTTTTTACGGTTTGAATATCAATTTTTTCGCGGATGTTCCAGGGAATGGTAAACTCAAAGATATTAGCTTTTTCGTACCCTAATTTCATACTCCTGATAAACTCAATCTGCTGAAACACAACCAATGTGGCAATAAGGAAAACAGAAGAAACCACAAACTGAACTACAACAAGTGTTTTTCTGAATGAGCTGTTATTTGATTTAAGTATGTTTAAACCTTTTAATGCCCTGATAGGCTGAAAGGAAGACAGCAGAATGGAAGGGTATACGCCAGTGAGCAAAACGGACATTAAGGTTGTGCCTGTAAGTACCTGCCAGAGTGTCAGATTTGTTAAATCGGGGGTAAAGTTTTTATCTGTCAGATTATTGAAAACAGGCAACAAGCTGTAAATAAGACCCAAGGCAATCAAAAGAGCAATTGTACACATCAGAATTGACTCAACCATAAATTGAATGAACAACTGGGTGTATCCTGCACCAATAATTTTTTTGACACTCACCTCTTTTGCTCGAAGGCTGGCACGTGCAGTGGCCAGATTTACATAATTTATACAAGCTGTGAGCAATATTATCAGTGCAAGAGCAAGAAATACATAAGTGGTTTTGGCATTCCCCTGGGGCGCTCCTGTAAAACGCCCGATACCATCAGTATGAATAGCGGCCAGGGGTTCAGCTTCCAATGTAATATCTTTATTTATTTCACCTGTTTTTTCATCTCTGCCTGCATATTGAATAACCCTTGTAACTTTCTGATCAATTTTTGAAATATCAACCCCCTGCTTTAACAAAATAAAAGTTTCATAATTGTAATTGTTCCAATTGTTGTCATTTTCAAGATTTTTTGGGTTTGACAAATAGGCTGCCATTGGCAGAATAAAGTCATACTGAAAACTGGAATTGGTAGGGTTATCTTTAAAGACTGCCCTCACCATGTAGTCAAGCGTATCAATTCTGATAATTTTTCCGCTTGCTTTTGTTGAACCGAAAATTTGCATTGCTTTAGATTCGGTCATGATAATACTTCTTGGATTCCGCGCAAATTCGTTCAGATTACCATCCACCAGTTTATAATCAAACATCTCAAACCAGTTTTCATCAACGCAGGCTACCTTTTTTTCAATAGAGGTCCAACTGTCTGTTTTCATAGACGCACCATTCCAGAAGGGTCCTGTTACTCGTGTTACCGCCTCAATTTCAGGCAATTGTTTAATTTGTTCTGCCAGTGGCAGCGGGGTAGTAGCCCAATGCCAGGTATCTTCTTTATTTACCTTGTTATGGGTGATTATCTGTCTGATTCTATGTGCTTTTTCATGATAAGTATCAAAACTCAGTTCGTTCTGAACCCATAATAATATCAAAACGGCTACGGCCATACCAACAGCCAGCCCACCAATGTTAATGAATGACGACACCTTGTTTTTTAACAGGTTTCTGATTGCGAGTTTAAGGTAATTGCTTATCATAAATTAATGTTGTAGAAGTATGGGTGATAGTTACTTTTACAGGTTAACTGTTTTAATAGTCAAATTACCTGTAAAGCATTTAAAAAATACGTAACATTAATGGTAATCTCAAATGATATGCCAATCCGAAAATATACCTTTAACGCGCTCAAATATTAAATTTATTGCGTTTTAGTGTCCGATATCGTACAGTTGGTTTGTCCGAAAGCGTACAAAAAAAACAGCCATTTTCATGGCTGCCTTTTAGTTATTGCAAAGCATTAAAAATCAAAAAACCGGTTTTTGTCTCAGTGTTTCCAAGGTTTCCTTTACACCATCCTGATAACTCGTTGGCTTTACTTTGAAGTACCTTTCAAACTTACTGCTATCGAAAAAATAGTCTCTGTCGAATTGATAACGCATCTCATACATCTCTTTCATGAAACGTACAAAAAGGCCTGTTACCCAAACCATCCATGCAGGTATTAACTGGTATCTGGCGCTTTTGCCCATTTCACGGGCAAACAACTCAATCCATTCTTCTCCTGTCAGGCTGTGTTTATCAGTCGGTAAATTCCATATCTGGTTATAGGCTTCAGCAGTGTTGCCCAGCAGGGCGGTAGCTTTGGCGGCATCGGGCACATATATAAAAGAGTGCTTTACTTTGGCATGGAACATCCATTGTGCTTTTTTGCCGGCAATCAGGTTTTTATATATCAGTTCAACAGGCATGCTTCTGTCTTTTACTGCTCCGTAAAAATCTGGTGCACGGGCTATAATGGCTTTCAGGTTTCGGTTTTCAATGGCATTCAATATCATTTTATTGAGCTGCATGCGCATTTCGCCTTTTTTACTGGTGGGGCTGAACGGAGAATTTTCAGTGATGTGCTTTACGTGATTGCCGCCTATCATATATACACTATCAAAAAACACAAGCCTGGCGTTGTTTTCAATGCAGGCATCAATCACGTTTGTCATCAGGGCTATCCAATACTTTTTCCATACTTTCAGGTTGTATTCAAACCCAACGGTAAGATATACAATTTCAGACCCCTTAATGGCTTTAAAAACCTCTTCTTTTACAGTAAGGTCGGCAGAGAGAATGGTGTCCGTATCGTTTATTTTCTTCGGATTACGGCTTACCAGACGAATATCATTTGTATAGTTTTTGAGTGCTTTGGCGAGTTCGGTACCTATGGCACCGCTGGCTCCTAAAATAGTTTGCATAAGGCGTTTTGTTTAATTTGACAATGCAAATTTCAGTAACAAAAGCCTTGTTGGTCTTGACAAAAATCAAGAAATGGTTTTACGCCTGATACGGCTGAAAGTTTCGGGGGTCATGCCCAGCATAGAGGCAAGATATTGTAGTGGAACCTGATTAAATAATTCTTTATTTTGCTCGAAAAAAAACTGATAACGCTCTTCAGCAGACATGGAAAGATGCCGGAAGATGCGGTCTTCTAACATAATAAAGCAACGGGCTATAAAGAGTTTTTCAAGCAGGTGCCATTTTGGAATCCGCGTGCCAAGACGGCTGTAATCTTCTTTGCTAATGGTAAATAGCTCAGTGTCTGTAAGGGCCTGGATAGTCCAGCGGGCTGGTTTTTCAAAAACAAAGCTGGCAAGGTCTGTTGTGAAATATCCTGCGGTAGAAATCCACTGGGTAACCTCTCTGTCATCGGTTGTGGCATAAATCCTTATCAGGCCATACCTGACAAAACTCATTTTTTCACAATAACGACCCGTTTTTAGATAAAAATCTCCTTTTTTTAGGGTTTGCGGTTTAAATAACGAACTAATGTGCAGTAGGTCTTCTTCATCTACTCCAAAATAAGAATTAATATATTTTTCTAGCTCTGTCATAACCTGTATCTGGCTTACTTGTAATTAGGCTTGGTGTAAGAACCATTTTTTACTGATTCTTAATATGGCCACTCAAATTAAGAATAATATTTTATGTAGTTTTGAAAAATCTAAAACTTAACACCTATTTGCGCATGGAACGCCGCGATTTTATTAAAAACATTTCTCTGGCAACACTTTTATTGGCCGATGGCAGCATCTTACCGGCACTGGGTGCTGATGCCTTTGCAAAAAAGCCAAAATTAAGATTTGCCGTGGCATCAGACGGCCACTACGGACAAGCCAAGACTGACTTTGAACAGTATTTTGCTACTGCCGTAAACCAGATTAATGCGCAACATAGAAAATCGAAACTTGATTTTTGTGTTTTTAACGGCGACGTTATTCATGATAATCCTGATTTTTTGCCTGCTTCAAAAAAAGCGCTTGACGGCCTGCAAATGCCTTATTATGTAACCCAGGGAAACCATGACCGCGTTGAACCGCAGATTTGGGAAGATACCTGGAAAATGGCGCTCGATTATGATTTTACATCCAAAAACAATGCTTTTTTGCTAGGTACTACTTCTAACGTGAAAGGTCAGTACCTTTGCCCGAATGTGAGCTGGTTCAGAAACAAACTGGAAGAGCATAAAGACAAAAAGAATGTATTTATTTTTGTGCATATAACGCCGGTAAAATGGACAGACAATGGCAAAGACTGCGTGGAGTTTCAGGAATTGCTTAAACAGTATAAAAATGTAAGAGCGGTTTTTAACGGGCATGACCACGACCAGGAAGGGGTAAAGTTAAAAGATGGCATTCCTTATATGTTTGACTCGCATATCGGAGGCAGTTGGGGTACGTCTTATCGTGGATTCAGAATTGTGGAGCTAAACAAAAATAATGACATTCTTACTTATCTTCTTAATCCTGTTGATATAATTAATCTGGACAATTTCTGAAATTGAATATCCATATTTTAAAAAAGCAGGGAGACAGAGAATCCAGAAGAGTATTGTCTCCCTGCTTTTTTTAATGGTTAAGTAACTACTTTTTAAATTTCAGATAAGCCTCGGCGTATCTTTGACCCATCTGGCGCTGGCCATCAGAGTTGAAATGCACAAAGTCTCCTTTATGGGTCAGGTCTCCGGTACTAATTAATGCTGCATACGGGTCTGATGCCACATATTTTTTCATAATATCATTAATCGCGCTCCAGTTTTCAGGTGTTTTAGAATAGGAACCCAGTTCGCCTAAAATTATGGGTAGTTTATCATTGCCGGCATAAGACCTGAAAATACCAAATAGTTTTCGTAGGTTTTGTTCATAAAGCGGTATCCGCTTGGCAGTGGCGTCACTTTCTCCCTGATGCCAGATGATGCCTTTAACTATGCCTTTTGTTTTGGCAAATGCCATTTTTTCTTTGAAATTGGTCAACAAACGAACTTTTCTTTGAACCGAATCGCCTAGCCACTGGCCTATATAGCTGCCCCCAACAGCTGTGGGTATTAATAAAATTGTTACCTTTTTGCTAATGTGTTTTTGCAGGGTTTTGGCAAAAGATAGTCCACAGTCAAGCCCTTTCATGTTTGGTTCATAAAAGTGAATAGGTTCTTTGGCTTTTATAATTTGGTTGTCTTTATCAATGGTTAGTATTTTTTCGTCAGTGAGGGTGTCCTGTGCTTCAACTACCCCTCTGCCGGCCATGTTAGATTGCCCGGCCATCAGAAAAACCCAGGTTTCTGTTTTCTGTTTGTCATTTGTATTGTTTTTAGTTGAGTGGCAGGCAATAAGCCCGGCTAGCATGAGTAGGGTGCAAATAAATAATTTCATAGTGTCAGGTTGTCGGTTTTATGTTGGGTTTTATTTAAAATTTTCACCAGCAGCGGCAGTGTCAGCCCCTGCACAATAAGCGTAATAAGTACAACTACAATTGATATAAATATAACTGCATCTCTTTGCACAAAAGGGCTGCCATCCTGCAGAACAAACGGCAGCGAAAGCGCCGATGCGAGTGAGACTATTCCGCGCATACCAGCCCAGCCAATAATTAATGAATTTCTCCAGTCAATTTGTTCATCGCCATATAGCCTGGTTCTGAAACCCATCAAATTCTGTGTGCGTTTATCAATGGCTTTTTTTAAGTTATTGCTGTGCCCGAAAATCCAGGCAATGCGCAGTACAAGCATAATGAAGGCAATCAGAAAACTGTAGCCAATGTAAGGCATAATATCGGTGTGATTGATACTTTTAATAACATGAGGAAACTCAAGGCCAATAAGGATGAAAATCAGTCCATTGAGCAAAAATATGATTACGTCCCAGAAAGCCTTGTTTTGCTTTTTGGTTTCAACTGAAACCAGCCTGCCTGAATGCACTGCCAATGTTATGCCCAGTGTTACCGCAGAAAGCACACCAGACACATGAAATTCTTCGGCCAGCAGATAAGCAATAAACGGAGATAACAAAATGGCACTGATGGCTATAAGATTATTATGATATACCTGCAGAAGAAAGAAGGCGAGTATGCGGCCAATGCAAATACCAACAAATATGCCCCCCAGTGCTACCCAGATAAACTGCAACTGGGCTTTCCAGAGTACAAAGCTGGTGCCTGTAATGGCAGCTACTGCAAAGCGGAAGGCAATAAGTCCCGAGGCATCATTTACCAGGCTTTCGCCTTCAAGTATAGTAATTGTTCTGTGAGACAAACCTAAGCCTTTGGTTACGTTGGTTGCCGCTACTGCATCCGGCGGCGACAAAATGGCCCCAAGTGCAAACGCCACCGGCCATGAAATGCCCGGTATGAGATAATGAGCAATGACAGCTATGGCTGTTGTGGTTAAAAAAACAAGCGGAATAGCCAGCGTGCTTACGGTTGAGAGGTTTTTGCGAAGGTCTTTATAAGATATATTAAAGGCGGCGTCGAACAGCAAAGGCGGTAGAAAAATCAGGAATATGATTTCGGGGTTAATAACTACGGTTGGCACACCGGGCAAAAAACCAATGCCTATGCCGGCAGTTACAAGAAGAATTGGGTACGAAACTTTTATGCGGGTAGCCACGGCTGATAAAACTATCATGATACCCAGAATAAACAAAACAATGCTATAGTTTTCCATTTCATTCAGTTTGCGTAGAAAGGGGCAAAGAAGAATAAAATTCGGTAAAAACAAAAATTATCTTTATTAATGATGGCGCAGGTTAAGCTATTTTTAATTTACTTTTTGGTTGTTATCACAATTACGCCATTGCCGCCCCTGGCACCGAAAATAGATGCGCTGCTGTATTTCATGGCTCCGAGACTCTGGATATCGCGCACATTAATAGAATTTAATAACGTACTTATACGCTCAGGGCTGTCTACCAGGTTACCATCCATTAACAAAGCCGCGGGTTGAAAAGCGCTTTTAAAAGACATGGCACTCGAAAAAGCTGCCGTATAGGTGGCGGTGTTCGGGTCATATTTAACTATCATGCCTGGTATCCTTTTCAATAAATCAAAAATGGTAAGGCTCATATCCTGCTCTAAAATCTTTACATTGAAGTCGTTGGCAAGGCTACCATACCCGGCGGCTTTTTCTTCTTCAATAGTTGTTTTCTTAAACAAAATACCATTGCCAGCCAGTTTATTAACTATTTCAGGATTGACAGTTTGAACATTTGGCGCAGGCTTAGTACTTATCATGTCAGCGGCATCAAAATCTATTCTGTTAACATTGGGTATGTCCGGACTGAAATCATCAGGCAAACTGCCTGATAAACCTCTATAAGCCCAGAAATCACGAATTTCAGTGTTGTTATCATTCGTTATGGTGCCATCTGCCGTAAATTCAAGATAGAAATTCTGTAAAATAATTTGTGACCGTTTGTAAGGGTAATCAACAAATGTAAGCCTTAGCGGCTCGTTTCTGTTTGTTAGAAACACCAGAAGCGGATAATCAGAGTGCAGATAGAATCGATTGACGGTGGCGTCAAACTTGCACAATTCGTTGGCGGTGCAGGTTACTAACGAGCTGTCGGCCATTTCAGACTTAACCGTAACATAGGTATCGTAGATGTCCTGAATTTTAAGCATTTTAAAAACTGCAAAACCATTTTCTTTCAGCTTGTTTTGACTTAACGATACAAGGAAATACTTTAGCGATTCCTGATAAACCTTTAACTGGTTTTTTTCCCAGCTTACCCTCTGTTTATCATCTTTTGGTGCTAGTTTTTCAAAGTATTTATCTCCGGTTATCTGGTTTTCTTTATCGTTATTTTCAAAGTGGTTCAGTTGATAGGTTATTTTATAACCAAGCGCATTGTTTTGTATAATAAGTGGTCTGGTTGCCCGGGCTGTCAGTTTTTTGGGCTCCTCCTGAGCAAAGTTTACCACCTCCGGATTCAATACCTCGCAATTTTCAGTAAACAACGTTGGGGCCATGTCCATGCCTGGGTCGCCTAGTAGAGCCTTCTCAAAAGTTTTCCAGTTTCTTTGAAAGTCTTTGTTTTTCTCATTGGCAACAGAAAAATTATCAGGTTTAAGGTTGATATTCAATAGCCGGGTATGGTCGCTGGCGTTGAATGATTCTTTTGCCAATAAAAACCCGGGGCTTGTTACCAGCAATTCTAACACCTGGATTGTGGCCGGAACCCTCAGCGTGAATTTCCCTTCCGTGTTGGTTTTTGTACCGGTACTGGTGTGATTCATAAATACATCGGCATTGGCAACTGCCAAGCCCCCCGGTGCAGTTACTTTGCCACTAACAAACCAGAATTTCCGGTCATTTTCTGCAAAAAGGTTGGCTAATAAATCGGGCGAGGCATCCTGTGGCACAACCACTTCATCTTCGTAATCGTCAGGCAGTAAATTTGAGAAACCTTCGTTGCCCCAATGGTCGGTTACAACCATACTATTGGGTTTTGTAATCCATCCATTGGCGGTAAATTCAATCGAGTCAAGGGGCAAAGAAATCTGCGAATATTTGTAGGGATAATCTCTGAACACCGGTACTGTATTAAAGTTATCCAGCAGAAAAACCAGCAATGGTTTTTTGGAATGCAGAATGTACCGCCTTGAAAGACTGTCATAACTGCACAGGCTATCAGCAGTGGTTTTATAAAGATTACCTTCTTTCAGTTCGTTTGCCACGCTTGTTCTGTTGTATAATCCTTCTCTGATTTTGTTCTCCTGAAAAACTTCAAATCCATTAACCGGTAATTTGTTTTTTGCCAGCGACACCAGAAAATTTCTAAAAGAGTTGTTATAGGCGCGGCTTCTGAATTTCTTCCAGCGGTTTGCCTGTTTATCATCTTTGGGTTTCAGGTGTTCAAAGAATTTGTCTCCGGCAAAATAAGTCAGCCTCCCGTTAGATATAAACGTTTCCATCTGAAACATAATCTTATATCCCAGTCCTTTATTTACAATAAAAATGGGTTCGCTGACGGTAGCAATTACGTTTTTGTCTTTGTCGTATTCAAGTCTTACTGCTTCCTGATTCTGTATCTCGCAGTCGTTGGTAAATTGAGAATCACCCAGTACACCGTCTTTAAAAATCTTCCACTTTTTCTTCCAGTCGCGGTCTCTTTTGGCGGTTACTTTTACTTCATTCAGCACAGTAGACCCCTCGAGCAAAAATATGACACCCCGTACCAGTTCATTAGGCTGTAATACTTTTTTTAATGTATTATACCCAATAAATGAAACCACAACTTCTATTTTCTGAATAGACTTTGGTATTTTCAGAACAAAACTGCCATCGGCTTTTGTGATAGTACCTATAGAGGTATTGTTTACATATACATTCACAAATTCTATCGGGGTTTTGTCCATTTCCAGCACTTTACCTTTCAGCGTCCATGTGTTCTCCTGCGCCCGGGTTAATGTGAGGCAGGTTAACTGAAACAAAATACACAAGAGGGTAAAACGCTTTTTCATAAATTTACAGATTCTGATAAGCTGGTACCAATCAGGCCTTTTTTTTAAGGTTTTATTCAAATGTACTAATTTTTTGTAAGCACACTTCCAAACTGCAAATGATTTATTTTGCAGGTGGGTCACTAAGAATTTGAGAGGAATGAATTAGGTTTTATAAAAATAAATCAAAAATATCTTTGAAATGTAATATATTATTTCTAAATTAAAACCAGAGTTTTGTAGTGATACAGTTAAGCTAGTTTTCTATAACGGAGTTTTTTCACTCTTTAAATTATCTACAATGAAAACGAATTTATTATCGCTCATGCTGATTCCAGCACTTGCTTATGCCTGCCAGACAGCCAATTCTTCTACCAACAGTTTTCAGGACACCGAGAACGAGAAAAAGGAAATAATGGCTGTAATTGAATCTGAAACCGATTGTTTTTTTAAGCGCGACTACAACTGCTGGCAGGAAAAATTTGCTCACTCAGACTATGCCTATCAGGCCTGGAGCAATGCCGACGGCACCTTTGATGCCAGCGTAGGTTGGGAGAATATCAATAAAAACCTGGGAAAATCTATAAAGGAGAATCCGAAAGAGAAAGAAGAGGCTGGCCACAGCCACCCGATTGTAAAAAGAAAAAACGTACGCATTAAGTTTTATGGTAACAATGCGGCACATCTTACCTGGGACCAATACAACAGCGACCGCAACAGAAAATACTTTCTGCAAAGCAAGGAAGTACGCCTGATGGAAAAGATTGACGGACAATGGAAAATTGTAAATGTTTCTGCCTTCTGGAATTACAAAAACAAAATTCCATTGGCACAAGTAAGGTAGTTGAAAGGTGAAAAGGGGCTTTGGAAGAAGCCTCTTTTTGTTGATAAAATCCTATATTAGGTGTTCAATATTTTCTGCATAATTTTGAGTACATTTGGAACTAAATCGTATCTAAATTCATTATCTACTAAACTAGTAGATTATTGCTATTAAATATTATTCATCTTTTAAATATAAAAGCTTATGTCACTCAGATTAGGAGATATCGCACCAGACTTTACAGCAGAAACTACCCAGGGAACCATTAATTTTCATGAATGGCTTGGTAATTCTTGGGGTCTTTTATTTTCTCACCCTGCCGATTTTACTCCGGTTTGTACAACCGAACTAGGCAAAACCGCGCTTTTAAAAGGCGATTTTGAGAAAAGGAATGTTAAGGTAATTGCTGTTTCGGTTGATGACCTTGATTCTCATAACAAATGGGTGCCGGATATTCAGGAGGTAAACAACGTAGTGGTTAATTTTCCTATTATTGCAGACCAGAGCCGTAATGTAGCCACGTTGTATGATATGATTCACCCGAATGCTTCTGAAAAAGCTACCGTTCGTTCGGTTTTTGTAATTGGACCTGACAAAAAAATAAAATTAACACTTACTTATCCGGCTTCAACGGGTCGTAATTTTCAGGAGATTCTCCGTGTGATAGATTCTTTGCAGTTAACTGCTAATTATCAGGTGGCTACTCCGGCTGATTGGAAAGATGGCGACGACACCATTGTTGTTCCGGCAGTTTCGACAGAAGATGCCATTGCTAAGTTTCCGAAGGGTGTAAATGTGGTAAAACCTTACCTGCGCTATACGCCTCAACCAAATAAATAATATTATATTGTTATATTTTAACAGAAAACCGGTGGTGTAAACCTCCGGTTTTTATTTTTTGATTATTTTTGCGGAATGTTTATAATTTCGCTTCAAAAGAATTAATACTTGCGTTGCTGCCTTGAATGAAGACCCAGAAGAAAAACTCCGCCCGGACACCCAAACAAAAGCAGTCGGTAGCAAGGCAGGTTCTGGGTTTAAAGAGTCTTTACCTACTTACGGGTTTCCTTGTTGTGGCGGCGTACTATTTTTATGTAAGAGACGCTGAGCAATGGACATATGTTAAAGATTTTGGAATTAAAATTCCGATGCGGTATAGCATACATGGTATTGATGTGTCGCATCATAATAATAAAATAAACTGGCAAAAGCTGAATAAAGGCAATAATGAAGTTGAAATCAGTTTTTGCTTCATAAAAGCAACCGAAGGTGCAAAACTGAAAGATAAAGATTTTAATAAGAACTGGAGAGAAGCCAAAAAGGCAGGTATCATGAGAGGCGCCTATCATTTTTATGTACCGTGGGCCGACCCCGTGGCGCAAGCCCAGAACTTTATCAGAACAGTTAATTTAGAAAAAGGCGACTTTATACCCGTTATTGATTTTGAGGTGCACGGCACGAGTCGTAAAGTCAGAAAAAACCTGGTGGCTAACGTTACCACCTTTTGTGAGTACCTCAAAAGCCACTATGGTGTAAGGCCCATTATTTATACCAACAGGCATATTTACCGGCAGTATGTAAAAGGTAATTTTGATAACCACCCACTATGGATTTCAGATTATGACAGCCGCAGGCTTGAGGGTTATAACGAAGCAAGTCTGATTCTCTGGCAGCACAGCACCAATGGGCGTGTGGCAGGTGTAAGCGGCGATGTAGATTTTAATGTTTTTGTGGCTTCTGAAAGCCAATTAGACGATATTTGTATTAAATAAAGATTATTCCTATCCCCTGAGGAACAATTAACTAATCAAATTAAGCCTCATTTCAGGGGGCTGAGGTATTCATACTATGCTACCTACTACAAATTTTACGCAAACACCTGCATTTAAGAAACTTAAAAGTCATCATAAAACCATTAGTAAAAAGTCCTTAAAAGAACTTTTTGCTGAAGATCAGAACCGATTCAAGAAATATTCAATCAGATTCAACGATTTACTGGTTGATTTCTCCAAGAACAACATCAACGGTCGTACACTTTCGTATCTTACCGACCTTGCCCGCGAATGTAACCTGCAGGAAGCCATTGAGCAGATGTTCACAGGCTCAAAAATTAACCAGACCGAAAACCGCGCGGTGCTTCATGTGGCTTTACGCAACAGAAGCAACACACCGATACTAGTTGATGGGGCTGACGTAATGCCTGATGTAAATGAGGTATTGGCCAAGATGAAAGATTTCTCTGAAAAACTAAACACTGGCGCCTGGAAAGGGTTTACCGGTAAATCAATTACTGACATTGTAAATATTGGTATTGGTGGCTCAGACCTGGGCCCGGTAATGGCAACTGAGGCGCTTAAACCTTATGCCAAAAATTTAAAAGTGCATTTTGTGTCGAACGTTGATGGCACTCATATTGCTGAAACTTTAAAGGGGGTGTCGCCTGAAACAACACTTTTCATGATAGCTTCCAAGACTTTTACAACCCAGGAGACCATGGCTAATGCGCATTCGGCACGTGCCTGGTTCCTGAAAACAGCGTCTGATGAAGCCTATGTAAAGAAACACTTTGTGGCAATTTCAACTAACCGCACCGAAGTTGAAAAATTTGGTATTGACCCTGCCAATATGTTTGGGTTCTGGGATTGGGTAGGAGGGCGCTACTCGCTTTGGTCGGCCATCGGGCTTTCAATTGCCTGCTACATTGGGTTTGAAAACTTTGAAGCGCTGTTATCTGGTGCGCATGAAATAGACAACCACTTCAGAACCACACCATTTCAGAAAAATATACCTGTGGTATTGGCACTGCTTGGGGTTTGGTATAATAACTTTTATGGGGCTGAGTCTCATGCCATATTGCCTTACGACCAATATATGCACCGCTTTGCTGCGTATTTCCAACAGGGAGATATGGAATCGAACGGTAAATATGTCGATAGAAATGGTAATCAGGTTAATTATCAGACAGGTCCTATCATCTGGGGTGAGCCTGGTACAAACGGACAGCACGCCTTTTATCAGTTAATACACCAGGGTACTAAATTAATTCCTGCCGATTTCATCGCACCGGCCATTTCGCATAATCAACTGGGCGAACACCATAAAATGTTACTTTCTAATTTCTTTGCTCAAACCGAAGCCTTAATGAACGGCAAAACTCTGGACGAGGTTTTGGGTGAACTGAAAGGGAAGTCTCAGGAAGAAATAAATAAAATAGCCCCTTATAAGGTTTTTCAGGGTAACAGACCAACCAACTCAATTTTGGTTAAGAAAATAACTCCTAAAACATTGGGTAGCCTGATTGCCATGTACGAACACAAGATTTTTGTGCAGGGGGTTATCTGGAACATCTTTAGTTTCGACCAATGGGGTGTTGAACTTGGTAAACAGTTGGCCAACAAAATTTATCCTGAATTGCAGGACGAAGCAGCCATCTCAACCCATGATAGCTCAACCAATGGTTTGATAAACCAATATAAAAAATGGCGTAAATAAAATGATGAACATAACCCGCTAGAAGCAAGCGGGTTATGTTTTATTGTGTTTTTTCATTTTTTATTGAAAAAACAATTTTATTAGAATTTATAAAAAAAATAAGTTTACATTTGGAAATGTAAAAACTGTGTTTTACTTTAGAATCAGAATTACAAATATGCTTTCCTAATTAAAAAAAACGGTTGGATGCCTCAATAGTAGCCAGTCGTTGCGAGAACGCAAGTTCAACCGCAAATCTGCGTAAAGTTATCATGCTGTTATGGGAGATGCCCAGGTGTCTCCCTTTAACAGATAAACTTCAGAAAACAGGCTATTCAACAGCCAGCTGCCGAAATAGTCATTCCCTCAAAAAAAATGTTGAAATTCCCTTTTTAAAGCCAATAAGTTTTTTTAAGGTAACTTAGAATATAAGTAGGAGTGTTAAAAAACAGCTTGATGCGTAATTCTACTGCAATTGAGTGGATGATTCAGATATCCTTCACGCATCTGAAACCCACGTGCATGAGGCTTGTTTCCGGGCTGGTGAATGACCTGCCTGATACGCGGTATCCATGACACCACGAGGGTTCACAGAGAAAAGAGCCGCCTCTTTGTACTTTTTCTTTTTTCTCAGCAACTGTATCGGCTTTGTTAGCAATGATAGCCTGATAATCTGTTCTCCAATCTTCGCACCATTCCCAGACATTACCGCTGAGATCGAACAATCCGAGAGGTGACTTGGCAAAAGAACAAACCGGCGCAGCATAATGAAACCCATCAAGCGTTTTATCAAATTCAGGGAATGAACCATTCCAGGTATTGGCAAGATAACTACCGTTGGCTACTATTTCATTACCAAAAGGATAATCCATTCTTGAATTGCTACCATTGCGGGCTGCGTGTTCCCATTCAATCTCATAAGGCAGCCTTTTCCCGGCCCATTTAGCATAGGCGCTGGCATCGTTCCACGATACCTGTGTTACAGGATAATTATCTGCTGCTTTGGGTTTGTTTTTTCCGTAAGGGTATTCCCAGTTTGCACCTTTGGCTAAAATCCACTGTTTGGTTTCTTCGTTCAGTATGCCGGCATCACCAAATTTTTCAGCCTCTGTCTTATAATGTGTAGCCTCAACAAATTTTCTGAACTGCCCAACAGTAACTTCGTGCGCATCCATTAAGAAAGGCTTTACCTGTACCCAGAAGGTCGGCTTTTCCCATTCCACACCTTCTTCAGAGCCAATCAGGGTAAATCCACCCGGCACATACACCATACCTTCAGGAATATCCGGCGGGGGTGTATTAACCACCGTTTTTTCAGTAGGCTCATCACTATAAACAGTAATATTTGAATTAAATAAATACCCCTCTGGTTCATTCCTGCAGGATAAACAGAGTACTGAGATTAATAACAGAGCAGCGTATTTCATAGTGGCATAAAGCAGCGTGGTTTGTAAAAGGGTAATTTAAACTTTCAATCAGGCAGAAACAGTTGAACCGGCAGGCCTGGTAACCACCACCTTTTTGTAATCTAAGGCAAAGCGCGCCACAAAGAGCATGACTGTCCACCGCTGGTAGTCGTAGGGCATTCCGAAAGTAAAGTTCTGAATAACCGTTGCCAGAAAAGTATAAGCAACAAACAAAGTAAAACCACAGGTTGGGTTAAGCACCTGCCTGCCCACCCAGGCCATTAAAACCAGATGAATAATGGCAAAAAAAGAAAAACCTATGATACCCAGGTCGTTAAGTGTTTGAAAAAAGGGAGAGTCGATATACTTATGCTGATACCCTTGTCCTAATATTACACTTAGCCAGTCGCCGTCTTCAATTCTTTCATTCATGTCTTTAAACATGGCAGTGATATTGGTTACGCGAGTAGAGGCAGAATCATCGCCAGCCACAATAGTAGGCGTAGAAGGTTCTGTACCGGTTAGGGTCATGAAAATTTTCTCGACACGCTCAGTTATCAGGCCTGAAATATGGCCAAAAAACTCGCTGAAACGTGTATGCTCAACCACATAATATGCCAATAAAGCCGTTAGAGCCAGTAAGGCAAAGCCTTTCAAGCCTGTTAACCATTTAAGCGATTTATAAATGTTATTTGAATTGAAGCTTGAAATGTAATATAAAAAGAAGAAAATACCCGTAACCAGAATCATGGCCATTGCCTGGCAAAGCGCCAGCACAACCAATAATAAAAATACACAGCCCAGATACATTAACCGATACAGAATACGCTTCTCTTCTCTCAGCAGTATAACCCCGGCCACTAAACCGCAATAAGCGCTTTTGGCATAAATATGCGGGTTACCCATTGAAGACATGGCGTCGTCGCCGCTAAAGCTGATAGACGCACGCATACCTATTACATACATAGGGTTCTTGAAAATATAATAAAGCAAGCCAAGCCCACCTATAACGCATATAATTAGTGTAATTTGAAGAAAGTTGTCTTTCAGGCTATTAATAGACGTACCCGCAAATATAAACATCGATAAAATGATGATGCCCTGATAAACGGCCTCAACCGTAGTATTGGTAAACCAACCCCGGTTAGGGGTATAAACAGCCAGATAAAAAACTGCCAGTAAGGTATAACCAATGCACATCAGATACCCAACCGTATTGGTCTGATACACTTTTTTTAGATTGAACGGTATGGCTATTAAAAGGCTGCCCATAGTAAAGGCGCCTGTAAAGGCAGTGCTGCCAGGGGCTAGTTTTATGCCGTCTCTTAAAAAATATACTAACGGCCCGCCAAAAAAGAACAGGCTCAAACCTACGCTCTGGCGATACTTAAACAATTTATTGAGTATTAAATCTATAAACTTTATCATCCGTTAATATTTTTACAAATATACTCTCCGGGTTTATAAATGTTATTTATTATCCCTAAATTTTCTGTTTTAGGCGCATTTTTTCTTAATTTTGGCGCCGTCAATAATAAAGATAAACCGGCTTAGAATGAGGATACTTATTATTCATCAATACCTTTGGTCGCATTACAAAGGTAAAATTTATACAGAGCTCCAGAAAGTTGTCGATAGTAATAAAGGAGATGAATTATTAGTACTTCAAACCTCATTAAATGAAATAACCCGCGCTAATCTTGGGCCTGTCGACAGAAGTATCCATCAATACAATTACCAGGTACTGGTAGATGACTATTATGAGAACATTCCGAATCTGACCAGAGCAAAAAAAATGCTATATTGGGTTCGGAAATTCAAGCCAGATGTGGTAAATATTTCCGGCTATTATGAAGGTGGCATGAATACTGTACTTTTTTACTGCCGGATGGTTGGTATAAAAGTAATTATTTCGGTTGATTCTACCGAAAACGACAATCCAAAAGTATGGTGGAAAGAAGCATTCAAGCGTTTTGTTGTTAACAGAGCACAAGGCTTTTTTTGTTATGGCTCTAAGGCTGCCGAATATATGCTTAAGTTTGGTATAAAACCACATCAGATTCTGCTGAAAAATAATGCTGTAGATAACGCCAAGGTTTGGTCTGTTTTTACAGATGCGCTGGCAGAACGTAATGTTTGGAAGCAAAAGTATGGGCTTCGGCCATATAATTTTATTTATACAGGCAGGTTGATGACCATCAAGAATGTAGCCGGGCTTGTTAAGGCCTATTCGCAGTTAAAGTCAAAAGACTGGGGCCTGATTATTCTGGGTGATGGCGTAGAAAAAGATAACTTACAAGCTTATGTTGCTTCTGATCAGATAGATGGCGTATGCTTTATAGAAGGCCAGGTATGGTATAATGTGCCAAAATATATGGCAATGGCCGACGTCTTTGTTTTGCCGAGCTACTCTGAACCCTGGGGATTGGTTGTGAATGAAGCAATGGTTTGCGGGCTGCCTGTCATAGTTTCTGAAAAGTGCGGTTCGGCATTCGACCTCGTTAAAAATGGCTTGAATGGCTATACTTTTAACCCCTTTGATACTGCCCAACTGGCAGAATTAATGGCCGGTTTTATTGCTGAACCAGAAAAAATAAAGCAGTTTGGAAGTGTATCTCAAGAAATAATCAGAGACTATTCGCCCGGGCAGGTAGCTCATCAAATGTATGACGGCTTTAAAAAGGTAATGAATGACTATCAATAGAACTAATAATTTCGATTTGCTCCGGCTCATTGCAGCTTTTCAGGTGCTAATATGGCATGGCGCTGTGCAGTTCAAGGTTTTCGATAACATGTGGGGTTTTCTGTCTTTGCTGTTTCATATACCCGGCGTTCCTATTTTTTTTACCATTAGCGGTTTTTTAATCAGCCATTCTCTCGAGCGCAATCAGTTTAATCTCAAGAAATATTTCAAAAACCGGGCATTAAGAATTTATCCGGCCCTTTGGGTTTGTACAGCCATTACAGCATTGCTGCTCATTTACTTTGTAAAGCCAATTATACTAAAAGACCTGCTTTTATGGCTGGCTGCCCAGGTGTCTTTTTTGCAATTTTATGCAAGTCCTTCCTTAAAAACATGGGGGGCTGGTCACCCGAACGGCAGCCTTTGGAGCGTAGCCGTTGAGCTACAGTTTTATCTGGTTTTGCCTGTACTGTTGTATGTCATTAACCTGCCCAGGAAACTATGGCAGACAAATTTACTACTGGCAATTATTTTTGTAGTTTCTGTTCTGCTAAAGTTGGGTATTAATACCAATAGTTGGGTTTTAGCGCATGAGCAGGTGCATAAACTTTTTGGCAACACTGTGCTTTATTATCTGCACTTTTTTTTAACCGGCATTGCCATTTACAAGAACTTTACCTGGGTTGAAAAACTAGTGAAAGATAAAGTTCTGATTTGGCTTATCATTTATGTCGCTTATGTATTAATTGCCTGCACCTGGCTTAAATTATACGTAAACCCTTACGATGTTTCTGTATGGGGCATTATAGCCAATACGCTGCTATCTATGCTTAGTTTGTCTTTTGCTTTTTCATACCAGCATCTGAGCAAACAATTATTGCAAGAGAATGATTTGTCTTATGGAATCTATATTTATCATCTGCCGGTTATTAACGTAATGTTGAGCTTAGGATATACCGGTAGTATATGGAATTTAATTGCGATGTCGGCAATTGTATGCCTGTTATCTTACTTTAGTTGGATATGGGTTGAGAGACCAGCCCTGAAAGCTAAGTTTTAAGTGCTTTTTATGTGCCGGGCTAAGCCCCTCAATATTTGAGCAACTAAAAATATGTACAAGCAAAGTGTTTTTGAGTGCAGATAATTGAAAAGCGCTGATATTATGTTAGCAGAATTATTTTTGATTAACAAAAACTTTTAACAAAGCCAGAGGTTTAATCTGATATTTTTTTGGCAATTTTGTGTAAAAAAAGTCGTTTAATATATCATTTTAGATAGCCGGATTACATAACTCAGTATGAATTGGATTAAACCACTTACCATTGTTGAATACGTTTTTATTGGCATATTCTTGTTGGTATATGTGGTCTACTTTATTAGGAGTTATATTATTGCAACCCGGCTTGGAACTTCGGCAAGGTCGGTTGCTATTAAGTTTTTTATCAGAACGGCCTACCTAAGCCTTTGTATACTGGGTTTGCTTGGCCCTAGTTTTGGTGTAAGCGAAATAGAAACACAGGCAGCCGGTAAAGATGTGTATTTTGCTTTTGATGTTTCGCGTTCAATGGATGCGGTAGATATTGAACCCACCCGCCTTGAAAAAGTTAAATTTGAACTTGTGAAAAACCTGGCCGCTCTTAAGTCAGACAGGGTTGGGATAGTAGTTTTTTCGTCAGATGCCTTTGTTCAGGTACCGCTTACTTTTGATAAAGATTTACTTAAGCTTTATATTCAAAAACTCAATAGCGACTTGTTTACTGATTCCGGCACTGACCTTAATTCTGCCTTTAAACTGATTCAGACCAAATACAATTCGGTAAGTGCACCTGCCAGAAAAGCAAAGGTTGTTATACTGATAAGTGATGGAGAAGATTTTGGAGAGCTTGATCCATCTGTAATACAGGATTTAAAAAGAAACAGGGTCAATTTTCTTGCACTGGGTGTTGGCACAGCGCAAGGTGGAAAAATAAAAACCGGCTTCGACTACAAAAAAGATAAAGAAGGAAACGTTGTGGTGTCAAAATTAAATGCTGACTACCTGAAAAGGCTGGCCAGAGCATTTGGTGGAAAGTATTTTCAGTTATCGAACCGGGTAAACGATGTGCCTGCTTTATTAAAGGAGGTGTCGCAGTTAAACAATAACTGGGTAGATACCCGGAAAATGACCGTGGCTAATAATAAGTACTTTTATTTCGTTTTTCTGGCATTGGTTTTAATGATAATTGATATTCTGGTTACAATAAGAACTATAAAACTTTAAGGCCGAATACAAATAAACTCAATGAACACCTGGTTTTTTTACATATTGTTATTGTTTCTGAATATTCGTTCTTTAACGAATGTCTCTGAACGGAACAGGTTAAAAATTGAGGCAGGTACAGCCTTTAATAAAAAGAACTATGCAGTAGCCCGTGAAAAGTACCAGAATCTGGCTAATATTTCGTTCAATCTGGAGCCTGAAGCGCGTCTGAATATGGCGCACGCCTATTTTTATACGCAAGATACAGCGCGCGCCTTACTGGAGTACAAACGGCTTTTACGGGTAAGCGATGAGAAGATTTTCACGGGGGCCATTATTCAGATTGGCGTTATAAACGCTATGCAGAAAGATAGCGCAACTGCCCTTCAGTTGTTCAAAGAGGCGCTAAAAAAGAATCCTGATAACCAGATAGCCCGCTATAATTATGAACTAATGAAGAAGCGCATGCCTGTTAACAATCAGCCTCCGCCTCCACCTCAGACTTTGGAGAATCAGCCAGAGTCGGCAGAAACAAAGCAATCTGATGTAAAAAAAGATGAGTTGCAGTCTACCATGCCCGAAAAAATGAGTCGCGAAAAAGCATTGCAGATATTAGAGGCCATGAAAACCAACGAGTTACAATATGCCCCCTCAAGGCAGGCCAATAAAAAGAAAGACAACAAAAACGAAAAAGACTGGTAGCGCCAGGCAGCAATATAAATTTAATGATTTTAGTATGACAAACATTTCTGTAGTAAAAGAAACAAATTTTAATTTTGAAGGCCAGACAGGATTTTATAGAGGCAAAGTTCGTGACGTATATGATTTTGATGATAAAGTGGCTATGATAGCCTCCGATCGTATCTCTGCCTTTGATGTAATTCTTCCCAGGCCAATTCCGTCAAAGGGTCAGGTGCTGAACCAGATTGCCTCAAAATTTCTTTTTGCAACCAAAGATATTGTTCCTAACTGGCTGGTAGCAATACCAGACCCTAATGTATCAATAGGTGTTAAGTGCCAGACCTTCCCGGTAGAAATGGTAGTGCGGGGTTATCTGGTAGGGCATGGGTGGCGTACTTATAAAAGTGGGTTAAGAACGCTTTGCGGTGTAACCTTGCCGGAAGGTATGGTGGAGAATCAGAAATTTCCTACACCCATCATAACTCCAACAACCAAAGCCCATGAGGGGCATGACGAAGACATCTCTCGCGAAGAAATTATTAGCCGTGGGCTGGTATCTGAAGAAAAATATACGCAACTTGAAAAATATGCACTGGCATTGTTTGAAAGAGGTACTCAAATGGCTGCTGAAAAGGGTTTGATACTGGCAGACACCAAATATGAGTTTGGTGAAAGAGATGGGGTGATTTATTTGATAGACGAAATTCATACGCCAGATTCATCCAGATACTTTTATGCCGATACATACGAAGAGAATCTGGCTAAGGGCTTGCCACAAAGACAGCTTTCAAAAGAGTTTGTGAGAGAGTGGCTGATAGCTAATGGATTTCAGGGAAAAGAAGGACAAACGGTGCCTGAAATGACAGATGAGAAAGTGGCAGAGATATCACAGCGCTATGTAGAGCTTTACGAAAAAGTAACAGGAGAGACCTTTGAGCCGGCTGTAAGCGGTGACATTCTGAAAAGAATTGAAGATAATATCAATAATTATCTGAAAGGCTGATTTTTCTGATAAATTCCTATTTAAACAAAATGAGCCACACCTTACGTGCGGCTCATTTTTATTTATGAGGCAAAAATCAAATACCAATATAAGCCGGCGAAATCATAGAAACCGATTTTGCCTCCAGTAATGACTCTCCCATCAGATATTCGTCAACTTTTCTGGCGCACTCACGTCCTTCCGAGATAGCCCAAACTACCAGCGATTGTCCGCGACGCATATCGCCCGCTGCAAACACTTTAGCATTATTCGTCTGATATTCAAGCGCTTTCACGTTTTTACGTTCGTCAACTTCTATTTCCAGTTGTTCAAGCAAATCCTGTTGCGGATTAAGAAACCCGGCAGCAATCAGTGCCAATTCGCAAGGAATTTCACGTTCATTCATTTCTATCCTCTGGCCATTAAATATAGCAGATTCAGAAATAATCACCCCTTTCAGATTGCCATTTTCGTCGCCCACATATTCTTTTACGTTAATGCTGAACAAACGCTCACAACCTTCTTCGTGCGATGTTGACGTCCGTTTGGTCAAAGGCCAGTTTGGCCACGGTGTAGTTTCTGCTCGGAATTTATAGTACGGCTGTTTCTTATCGTCCAAACTCGGTTCAGACATAACCTCTACCTGCGTAATGCTTTTTGCTCCGTGGCGGTTAGATGTACCCACACAGTCAGAACCCGTATCACCACCACCAATAACCAATACATTTTTGCCTGTTGCAAAAATTTCGCCGCTTGCATAGGCCTCGCCTCTGTGGTCGGCTACACGCTCAATACCTGCTACTCTTTTATTTTGTTGGCTCAGAAACTCCATAGCCGGGTAAATGCCTTTCAGTTCTTTGCCTTTAATATCAATCATTCTAGGCACGGTAGAACCACCAGCCAGTACTATGGCGTCAAAATCACGCAATAAATCATTAGCTTTTACATTTGCACCTACGTTGGCATTGGTTTTAAATACAATCCCTTCAGCTTCCATTACTGCCACTCGGCGTTTTACTACCGATTTATCCAGCTTAAAATCCGGAATACCGTATCTTAACAAGCCACCCACTTCATCAGCTCTTTCAAAAACTGTTACCCAGTGGCCAGCTTTATTCAGTTGGGCAGCTGCTGCCAGACCCGCAGGGCCTGAGCCTATAACCGCCACTTTTTTGCCTGTTCTTTTACTTGGAATGTTAGGCTGTACCCATCCGTTCTCATAGGCTTTTTCAATAATTGATTTCTCAATGTACTCAATGGCCACCGGTGGTTTGTTAATGCCCAATACACAGGATGCCTCACATGGGGCAGGGCAGATACGACCGGTAAACTCAGGGAAATTGTTGGTAGAACTCAGAATCTGGTAGGCATACTCCCAGTTTTGTTCATAAACGGCATCGTTAAACTCAGGGATGATGTTTCCCAGAGGGCAACCATTATGGCAAAACGGAACACCGCAGTCCATACAGCGGGCTGCCTGTTGTAGTGTTTGTTGGGTATCATAATTGGTTTCTACCTCATTATAATCTTTTTTTCTTTCCAGAACATCTCTTTTGAGGGATGGCTGGCGTTCGAACTCCAAAAAACCGGTTGGTTTTCCCATTTCTTTATTATGATTTTGTGTATGTCTAAAGGTTAATTATTGCCTCTGAAAGATAAAACCACTGGTATGCAAGAGTTTCATCTTTCAAAGACGGCGGTGTTATGCCAGAACGTTTTCGGTTTCTGCTTTTTTCTTTCTTTCAAGCAAAACGCGTTTGTAGTCGGTAGGTATTACTTTTACAAAGCTATTAAGTGCCTCACTGAAATTATCCAGAATTGATTTTGCCATGCTACTGTTCGTAACAGCCAGGTGCTTTTCAATGAAGGCTTTCAGCATTTCGGCGTCTTCCGCATCAGGTTTTTCAAGACCTACCATTTCTTTATTACATTTCGACTCAAAGTCGCCATCGGTATCATAAATGTAAGCCATGCCTCCACTCATACCTGCAGCAAAGTTACGACCGGTTTTGCCTAATATAATAGCCAAACCACCTGTCATATATTCGCAGCCGTGGTCTCCTACACCCTCAACCACTACTTTGGCGCCTGAGTTTCTTACGCAGAAACGTTCTCCTGCCATACCTCTGATGTAGGCCTCGCCAGATGTAGCGCCATAAAATGCAACGTTACCAATTATCATGTTTTCTTCAGCGGCAAAGGTTGCTTTTCTATCCGGGTACACAATCAGTTCGGCACCGCATAGACCTTTACCAAAATAGTCATTTGAATCCCCTTCCAGCTCCAGTTTCAAACCTTTGGTAGAGAACGCCCCGAAAGACTGCCCTGATGTACCGCGGTATTTATAATGAATAGTGCCATAAGGTAAACCGTCGCCTTTAAATACTTTTGAAACCTCGTTTGAAAGCATCGCTCCGATACTACGGTTCAGGTTGTTAACGGAATATTCGGCAGTTACTTCCTGTTTGCTTTCTAATGCAGGCTTGGCATCTTTTATCATCTGCCAGTCAAGCACGTGGTCAATGCCGTGGTCTTGTTCTTCTTGTTTGTATTGTGCTACATCAAGCGCAGTTGGTTCTTTGAAAAGAATACCGCTTAAATCAATTTTCTTGTATTTCCAATGCGACAGGTCGTCACGTTTTTCAAGGAACTGAACCTGACCCACCATTTCATTTACAGTGCGGAAGCCCAATTCGGCCATTATTTCACGCATTTCGCGGGCCAAATACGTAAACATGCTTACCACGTGTTCAGGTTTTCCACTGAACATGGCACGTAATTCCTTATTCTGAGTAGCAACACCTACGGGGCAGGTGTTCAGATGGCATTTACGCATCATGATACAACCTACAGATACCAACGCTGCTGTAGCTACACCAAATTCTTCTGCACCCAGCAGGGCTGCAATCACTAAATCTCTACCTGTGCGAATCTGTCCGTCTGCCTGCACTACCACTCTGCCACGCAATTTATTTTTAACCAGTGTCTGATGGGTTTCAGCCAAACCAAGTTCCCAAGGCAAACCTGCATGGCGGATAGATGAAAGCGGAGAGGCTCCGGTTCCACCGTCATGGCCTGCAATAAGTATTACGTCTGAGTGGGCTTTGGCAACACCTGTTGCTACGGTTCCCACACCTGCTTCCGAAACCAGTTTTACTGAAATACGGGCATCGCGGTTTGAATTTTTGAGGTCATATATCAGCTGTGCCAAATCCTCAATTGAATATATATCATGGTGAGGCGGAGGAGATATCAAACCTACACCCGGCGTACTGTGCCGAACTCGGCCAATCCAGTCGTCTACTTTATGGCCGGGTAACTGGCCGCCTTCTCCGGGCTTGGCACCCTGTGCCATTTTTATTTGTAATTCTTTGGCGTTGGTCAGATAATAACTGGTTACACCAAATCTGCCAGACGCCACCTGCTTGATGCTTGAGCTCAGATTATCACCATTGGCATCAGGCTGATAACGGATTTCATCCTCACCGCCTTCGCCAGAGTTAGAGCGGCCGCCGATGCGGTTCATGGCAATGGCAAGTGTTGTATGGGCTTCCCATGATATTGAACCGAACGACATAGCTCCGGTAGCAAAGCGTTTGAAGATGTTTTCAACCGGCTCAACTTCTTCAATAGGAATAGGATTTCCTTTTCTGAAACGCAACAGGCCTCTGATTGTTAAGGCATCTTTGCTTTGGTCGTTAATCAGTTTCGAGTATTGTTTGAAAATCTGATAGCCTTTTTCTAAATCTTTTTCACCGACTCTGCCGGATTGCTGCAATAAGTGAATACTTTGAGGATTGAACATGTGGCGTTCGCCGCGTTGTTTCCACTGGTAAACCCCACCAACTTCTAATCTTTGTACCGATACCTGCGGTACGTCCGGATACGCCACTTTATGGCGTACTATGGCTTCTTTGGCTATATCTGCAATACCCATACCGCCAATGCGGGAGATGGTACCTGTAAAGTACTTGTCAATTACCGGTTTGTTCAGACCAATACACTCAAAAATCTGGGCGCCCTGATATGATTGAAGCGTTGAGATACCCATTTTTGAGAATATCTTCAGCAACTCTTTATTAACCGCCTTGATATAATTTTTGTAAAGAACGTAATCCTGATTTTCGCCCTCAATCAAACCTTTTTTGTTCATCCAGGAGATGGTCTCAAAAGCCATGTAAGGGCAAATAGCCGAGCAGCCATAGCCTATCAAAGTTGCCACGTGGTGGGTTTCCCAGATGTCGCCAGCCTCTACTACAATGCCTGCTTTGCCTCTGATTCCTTTCTTAATTAAGTGGTGATGAACCGCCGCCGTGGCCAATAAAGACGGAATAGGGGCGTGGTCAGAATCTATGGCCCGGTCTGACAGAATCAGAATCTCGAAACCGTCTTCAATGGCATCTTCTGCATAACGGCAGATTCTGTCAAGGGCAAATTCTAATGCTTTACCGTAGTCGGGTACTTTGGCATTAAAATAAGTGTTGATGGTTTTGGCCTGAAAACCTTTGTAATCTACAAAGCGTAGTTTGTCAAATTCTTCAACCGTTAAAACAGGTTGTTCCAGTTCCACCATCCGGCAATGAAGCGGTGATTCTGTCAGGATGTTTTCGTTTGAACCTACAAACGAAATCAAAGACATGATGGCTCTTTCTCTGATAGAGTCAATAGGCGGGTTGGTAACCTGCGCAAATAATTGCTTGAAGTAATACGATAAATGCTGGCTTTGGTCTGAAAGTATGGCCAGAGGGGTATCAACACCCATTGAGCCGATTGCTTCCTGCCCGGTTTGTGACATAGGAGCCAGTATCATTCTTAAATCCTCTGATGTAAAACCAAAAGTGATTTGTCTTTTCAGAAGCACATCTTCGCTGTAGTTCTGATAAGGGCGAATCGACTTTGGCAGCACAGAAGTTTTGATTTTGTATTCATCAAGCCATTCCTGATAGGGTTGTCGCGAACAAATATCTGCTTTAACTTCTTCATCCGGTATAATTCTTCCCTGCTCCATGTCAACAATAAACATTTTGCCCGGTTGAAGACGGCCTTTCGAAATTACTTTCTCCTGGTCAATATCTAATACCCCTGCTTCTGAGGCCATTATAACGGTGTCGTCATCTAAAACCCAGTAGCGCGATGGGCGTAATCCGTTTCTGTCAAGTGTTGCACCAACCATTTTGCCGTCTGTAAACGATATGGAAGCCGGGCCATCCCAGGGTTCCATAATGGCTGCGTGGTATTCGTAGAAAGCCTTTCTGACAGGGTCCATCTGCTCGTTGCCGTCCCATGCTTCAGGTATCAGCATCATCATTACATGTGGAAGCGAGCGGCCCGATAGGTACAGCAATTCAATTACGTTATCCAACTGTGCAGAATCTGAGTTGCCTGCATCACAAATCGGAAGAATCATATCCATTTCTTCCTTCGTGAAATACTCAGACAAAAACGATTTCTCTCCGGCTCTTATCCAGTTTACGTTACCTTTTACGGTGTTTATTTCACCGTTGTGGGCAATAAAACGGAAAGGCTGTGCCAGTTTCCAAGATGGGAATGTATTGGTTGAAAAACGTGAGTGAATAACTGCAAAGGCTGAAGTAACAGATTTATTAGATAAATCAGGGAAGTAGTATTTTAACTGCTCGGTGGTTAACTGCCCCTTATAAGAGATAGTACGGCACGAGAGCGATGAAAAATAAAAATGCTCTTTAGCGCCAGCTACTGACTCACGGATGATGCGTGAAGCGTATTGACGCAAAATATATAGTTTTCTTTCAAAATCTATTTCTTCTGTAATGTCTGACGGCCGTTTGATAAACACCTGCTCCACATGCGGCTCAACTGAGCCTGAACCGTCGCCAAGGCAATCGCCTTTGGTAGGTACAACTCTGTAACCCAATAATTCAAGCCCGATTCTCTCAATCTTTCGGTTAAGTATTTCTCTGCATTCCTCTCTCTCTGTTTCATTCATAGGAAAGAAAATCATTCCTACACCATACTCACCACTTGAAGGCAACTGGAAATTAAGTTTGTTACACTCATCCAGTAAAAATTCATGCGGTATTTGTAATAAAATACCGGCACCGTCACCCGTGTTTGGGTCACAACCGCACGCACCACGGTGGTCCATGCGCTCAAGCATTTTTATGGCATCGGCAACAATTCCGTGAGACCTGCGGCCTTTCAGATGTGCTCTGAAGCCAATACCACAGGCATCATGCTCGAATTCCGAACGATATAGACCTTGTTCCATTGTTTGCTCTGATTCAGTCATCGTGCGATAAAATTTATAGGGTTTTAAATTGTACTCTGGTTATATATTTTGTAATTTAATCGTGAAGCATTAAGCCCAATAATCTTCTGAATTGTTATATATATATAGTATATACAGCAATTGAATTGCAATATAATACTAAAATTATTTGGCATAACAACTTTGAAACCAAATTTTATTTATCTAATATAAAATACTTGTTTTTACAATAGTTGTTATGAGAATAATGCAAAAACAATAATTTTTAGAACTCTGATTTCTGGATATTATCGGCAATTTTTAGCGAATATTCGCTACTAAAGTCGGCTTTTTGCGAAGATTTCAAACTATTGTTAGCTAATTTACAAAAAGTTAATTTTTCTGCCAAAATTTCTTCATTTTTCTTAATTCTACTTTATGGCTGGTTGTTTTCAGTAGTTTTTGTATATACGTAATAATCGGTATATGTTTTTTCTTATCTGCCATGAGTCAGGGCAGGCAAGATGTATTTTTTTAAACTGTTTATGGCGTGTCTGGCTGGCACAAACAGTTAAAAGTACTGTAATTGAATTATTCTATGTAAAATGTTCATTTATAGGCCTATTCATTGACTTATTCTAATATTTGTAAAGAATCTTTTTTTTGCAAAATAGTTGCAAAAACCCTTGTTATATGGAACCAAAAAAGGTCTTAAAAGTCACTAAAATCAATAATTGCTTGATAATCAGGATATTAATATTTACCTTTGTGCCGTCAACAAATTTGATATCCCGAATGAAGCAAATTAAATTAATGCTGCTGACTGGTTTTATGGTCAGCATGACAATTATTACTTCAGAAGCTGCGTCCTTTGAAAAGTACTTCCAGAAACTTATCAGATTTGAAGGAAAAGGCTATGGAATTAACAAAAGAGTATGGGGAAAAAAGACGTTTACAAAGGCAGAGGCCTTTAAAATTCACAGAAAACATTACTGGAATAAGTATCACGGAGATTTATTTAAGAGCCAGGAAGTTGCCGAAATACTTATAGACCAGATTATTACCGCAGGAGAAGGTGTAAACAGAGTGAATATCAGAGCCTTTGAGGCAATTATCGGCGCTCCGCAAGACGGTCGTCTGTCAATTGAAGACGTAGAACTGGCTAATTCGTTTTTTCAGTGCGAGTACATTGTGAATCCCTACATGAATTACCGCCTACATTATTATGGCTCAAGAAAAAATGCCAGCAGATACCCCGGCTGGACAAAAAGAGCAAAGGCTTTTGGAATTTTGGATGAGGAGAAGAATATGCTGGCAGATTTCCTGATTCTTCCGGATATTCTGATGGCAAAAGACCCGGAGGTAAGTCTGGATGATAAGACAGATAAACTGGCTTCTAAGTTGAATTGATAAAAAAAATCCTTTAATGTTAATATTAAAGGATTTTTTTTTGCGTTTAAATCAAAGGCGTCTGGCGGTCAAACAAAGCCAGCAGGCTTTTATCCAGTGTATAATTATTTAGTGCCTTTGCTCAATTAAAGAAAACGAAATATTTTAAGCAGTATAATCGGCCACCAATTGTTCAATCTGTTTTTTCCCGATAGGTTTAACAAGAAAATCTGAAACAACGGTGTAATTAGCGGCTTTTTCGTGGTCTTGTGTATCGATAGACGAACTAACAATATATAGTGTTATTTTCTTATCAAGATCTAATCTTTCAAATTCATCTAAAAACTGCCAGCCGTCCATCACCGGCATGTTCAGGTCCAGAAGAATAATATCTGGTAATAATTCTCTCTCTGTTAATACTTTCGTTAGTTGATTAAATGCCTCTTTACCATTCTGAAAAATCTCAATGTTTTCAAAAACGTTGATGGATGCCAACATTCGCTTCAGAACATACGTAAGTATTTTGTCATCATCTATTATCCAGACATTGTTTATTTTCATATCAGATTTTGCTTGCATCAAAACGGTTAATAATAATTTTGTCTATATAATTTACAGACATTAGCCAGACGCTGAAGCCAGGTTGTGTGGGTGCAGGATACAAACTTTAAAGGTGCTTCCTATATCAACGGTACTTTCAACTTCTATTTTGCCACCAAGTGCTTCAACCTGGTTTTTGGTAATAAACAGTCCTAAACCTCTGGCATCTTTATTCTGGTGGAAAGTCTTATACATGCCAAAGAGTTTTTGCCCATGTTTAGTTAAATCAATTCCCATGCCATTATCTGCAATTTCGAGAATAATATATTTTAAATTTTCTCTGACACTGATATGAATGACCGGAATGCGGTCTGGATGCTGATATTTAATGGCATTGGTTATGAGGTTAATGAGCACACTTTCAATGTATTCGGCACTGTAAGAAATTTCAAGATTAGGAGGTACAAGATTATAAACAATAGCCAGCGACTCTGATATCAGGCCTTTCAGATTTGTTAGTACTTTTTCTACTTCGTTGTACAGGTTTATTTTTTTTATCTGAAGGTTAAGGTTGGTCTGTATCTGTAATACTTCGTTCAGGTAATGAACGGTTTCCTGCAGGTTATTGGCTATGGTAATCAGAAAATCAATTAATTCTCGCTTTTTGGTTTCATCCGGTTCGTCAGGCAGCAAGTTGAGCAGCATCTGAAAGTTACCGATATGTGACCGAAGATTATGTGAGGTAATATGCGTAAAGTTAAGCAGTCTTTTGTTTTGCTCGCTCACCAGGTCAAGGGTGTTTCTGAGCTCCTGTTCTTTGCTTTTGGTCTGGGTTATATCAGCGTGCGTACCCAGCATTAGCAAAGGCTGGCCTTTGGCCGACCACTCTACAATTTTCCCTCTATCATTTATCCATACCCAACTTCCATTTTTATGCCGCATGCGGTATTCGCATTCATAAAATTCAATTTCTCTGCTAAAACACTTCTCGATGTTTTTATCCGGAATGTGTTTGTCGTCAGGGTGTACCAGGCTACTCCAGGTACTTTTGCTGATAGGCTGCAATTCGTCTAAGGTATAGCCAACAATTTCGGCCCACCTGTTATTATAAATTACCGTATTGTCTTTTATATTCCATTCCCAGGTACCAATATTTGCTCCCTCTATGGTTTGGTAAAGCCGCTGCTGTTCGCGCTGGAGTTCTTCTGACGCTTTTTTTTGCTCGGTTATATCTGTTATCTGTGATATAAAATAAAGAGGGGTAAACTGGCTGCTCCAGATAATAGAAACCGATAGTTCAGCCCACACAATATGCCCCAGCTTATGGATATACCGTTTTTCCATTCTGTAGCTTTCTATTTCCTTATTAAGCACTTGCTTAAAATAAGAAAGGTCTTTGCTGAGGTCGTCCGGGTGAGTTATATTCTGAAAGGTCAGCTTTATTAACTCTTCTTCCGTGTAGCCTAATATTCGTGGTAGTTCTTTATTTACTTTAATGAAATACCCCATCGGCGAGACCAATGCCATACCAATGGCAGCGGATTCAAAAACCTTAGAGAACTTTTCTTCTGTTAACTGAAGCGTAGAGTCCAGGTCTCTTTCATAAGAAATATCTTTCAATGTGCCATATGCTAACACACACTGTTCATTATTAAAGTCGGCGTAACCGCTCGCTTCTACCCATTTTGTATTCCCTTTGGCAGTTCGTATTTCAAATTGTTCAACGAAAGGGTCTCCGGTTTGTATCAGGTTTCTGGTTAATTCACTTACTCGTTCTTTAATTGCGGTGGTTTTGAAAAAACCTATTGCCAGTTCAATCGTTGGTTCAAAATCATCATTTAACTCGTAGATATATTTCACTACGTGGTCCCAATCCAAAATGCCTGTCATTACATTATATTCCCACGTTCCGACCTTAGATAGTATGTTTGCCCTATTGTACTTCATTAGTAATAATAACTGAAAATAAATTTCAATCAGATAATTAAGTTTGGAAGAATTTAATTGTTAAATAGTAATTTGGGGCAACGCGCAAATATATCTTTCAGAAGCATGGTTGTTCTAAAAATGTTCAATTCTGTTCGCGAACGCAATATAAATGTATTAACATTTATCTCAAAAAAATGGAATTACATTTATGAAATGTAGTTTAAATGATGCCGTTCTTAAAAACATTACAATTTAGCAAATATGGCATCTTTACGCGTTATAAGTAATCATCTTTTTTTATTCTTACTCTGATTAACCAGTAGCAATGCCTGCTCGAATTTCAGGCATTTACCTAGAAATGTGTTTGTTCTTATTTATTCATAAGCGTCAATACAATTATACTTATAACTTACCAACAAAAGCCTTTAAATAATGCCGTTTTGGACAAAGCTAACTTGCTGTTACTATTAGCTGTACTAGCTAACAATGCCAGGTTTTACCATGTTTCAAATATCAGATTGATTTTCTTCATTACTACGGCAGGCATCTAATATTAATGACCTAAACGCTGCTGAGGCGAAATCAAGCTAATTTGAAGTTAAACTATGCCACAATTAAAGCAGAATTCAGATAAAAAAAAAGACAGCAAAAATTGCTGTCAGTTTTTACCGAACCCTAAACTATTTCAAAGTCGCAAGTTTGGTTGATGAATATTTTGTAACTGTATTATTCTACAAAGCCTACACCTACTGTACTGTTGGTGATTTCGTCAATCAGAATAAATGCGCCATTGGTAGGGTTGTCTACGTATCTGTCTGCATAAACAGGGCTTGCAGTTTTGATAGATACCCAACCGATTTCATTTAGCTTAATACCGCCTTCATGCGATGGTTCGGTATTTAAAGTCATATTTTTGATATCAATCATTGAGTTGATACCCGTAATTTTTGCTTTCACACGGTTGATACCATGCTGTAGCAAATAGGCTTTACCAACTTTCAGGGCTTGCCCGTCAAGCCAGCATATTCTGGCATCAATTTCTTTTTTAGCCTCCGGTTGCCCGCCTACTTTTACCAGCATGTTGCCCCGGCTGATATCGATGTCGTCTTCAAGTGTAATTACAACCGACTCACGGGCGTGGGCAATTTCCAACTTGTTGCCAAATTTCTCAATCGTTTTAATTTTGCTGATTTGGCCACTGGGTAGGGCTTCCACCAAATCGCCAACCAGAAAACTTCCGCTGGCTACTTTGCCTGCATAGCCCCGGTAATCATGAAAAGCTTCAGTTTTAGGTCTTACTACCAGCTGAACCGGGAAACGCGCAGGCAAATGCGAAATAGGGTTTATCTGGTTGTCGAGATTTTCGAGCGTTTCAAGCAAGGCACTACCCTCATACCATGGCGTTTCGGTTGATTTTTTTACCAGATTCTCACCAAATAAAGATGAAATAGGTATAAATGTAACAACCTGGCCTTCAAAACTTACCTGCTCGGCTAGTTTTGAGAAATCACTTTTTATTTCTTCGAAACGTTCCTGGCTATAATTTACCAGGTCCATTTTATTAACGGCTACTATGATGTTTTTGATACGCAACATCGACGAGATATAGAAATGGCGCTTGGTTTGTTCAACCACGCCATTGCGGGCATCAATGAGAATAATAGAAACGGAGGTGTTTGAAGCCCCCGTAACCATGTTTCGTGTGTACTCAAAGTGCCCGGGTGTGTCTGCGATGATGTATTTGCGCTTAGGTGTACTAAAATAGATGTGAGCCACATCTATGGTAATGCCTTGTTCACGTTCGGCAATTAAGCCATCCGTTAAAAGAGATAAATCAAGGAAATCAAGACCTTTTCGTTTAGAAGCCGCTTCAAGCGCTTCAATTTTATCGCCGGTTATAGAGTTGGTTTCATAAAGCAAACGGCCGATAAGGGTACTTTTGCCGTCATCTACCGAGCCTGCCGTTGCTATTCTTAGTATATCCATTGTAATGCTATTCTGAAAATTAAATCTTAAAGAATTATAAGTGAACCCAGCAAACCTGAATTAATCACTCATCCACTCAATCACTAAATCGCTTATTAGAAGTAGCCTGCCTGTTTACGCTTTTCCATAGCAGCTTCAGAGCGTTTGTCGTCAATACGTGCACCCCGCTCAGAAATTTTGGCCGACAAAATCTCAGAAATCACATCGTCCAGATTATCAGCTTCAGAGGCAACTGCGGCTGTACAGGTCATGTCGCCCACGGTACGGAAACGCACCTTGGTTGTATAAGGTACTTCGTCGTCAGATTTATTAATGAAATCAGAATCTGCCCAGATGAGACCATCGCGGTCAAAGACTTTCCGTTCATGGGTAAAATAGATACTCGGAATCCGAAGTTTTTCTTCTTTTATGTAATTCCATACATCCAGTTCTGTCCAGTTAGAAATCGGAAACACACGAATGTTTTCACCCAGTTCAATTTTTCCGTTCAGCATATCAAACAATTCAGGTCTTTGCTTTTTGGCATCCCACTGACCGAAATCGTCGCGTACCGAGAAAATTCTTTCTTTGGCTCTGGCTTTTTCTTCGTCGCGGCGGGCACCTCCAATACAGGCATCAAATTTAAACTCTTCAATGGCATCAAGCAGTGTAACGGTTTGCGCTGCATTACGGCTGGCATATTTACCGGTTTCTTCTTTTACCTTGCCTTGTTTGATTGAATCCACAACATAACGAACATGTAATTCAAGACCCAGTTTATTTACGAGCCAGTCGCGGTATTCAATCGTTTCAGGGAAATTGTGGCCGGTATCTACATGAAGCAATTTAAAGGGAATTTTGCCTGGATAAAATGCTTTTTCGGCCAGCCTTACTACTGTAATAGAGTCTTTACCGCCGGAGAATAGTATGGCTGGTTTCTCGAACTGAGAGGCCACTTCTCTGAGAATATAAATTGCTTCATCTTCCAGTTCACGTGGGAAAACCCCGCTGATACCTGAATTTGAATTAATGATTTCTGAATTGTTTAAAAAATTACTCATAATTCGTTGTTTATGCTCACCAAATGCAAATTTAAGAAACTTGGTGTAATCCACACTCTTTTTTAGATTCTTCCCACCACCAGCGCCCTGCTCTTGGGTGTTCACCGGGTTCTGTGGCGCGTGTGCAAGGCAAACAGCCAATGCTAACAAAACCTTTTTTATGTAATGGGTTGTCGGGAACCCGGTTGACTGCGATATACTCCAGCACTTCTTCGTACGACCAATGAATGAGCGGATTAAACTTCCAGACATTGTTTCCGCCATCCCATTCCCAGATCTTCATGTCGTTCCGGTTTTCTGATTGTTCTGCTCTCAAACCAGTTATCCACACCTCTGCTCCGGCCAATGCTCTTTTTAAAGGCTCAATTTTTCTGATGGCACAACATTCTTTCCGGTTTTCAACCGACTCATAAAAGCTGTTAAAGCCCTTTTGTGTTACCAGTTGCTGTACTTTTTCAGTACTTGGGAAATAGGTTTCAATAGACTGTTGATAGCGTGCACGTGTTCTGTCCATCAATTCGTATGTTTCCTGAAACAGCCTGCCGGTATCTAAAGTAAATACTTTGATATTTAATGAACCACCTGCTACGCTGTTTTTGAAAATGGCGTGGGTGATTACCTGATCTTCCTGCCCGAATGATGTTGAAAACACAACTTTACCAGGAAACTGACCGGCTATAAAGTTGAGGCTCTCTTCTAAGGAAAATTGTTCTAATTTTTCTATGTCAACCATAATAAACTGCAATTAAAACCAGACTTTAATAATGTTATAAACGCTTAGACCCACCACTAGGGTGCCTACAATGAGCATGATGGTTTTGGGCGGAAACAACTTTACAAGAAATGCACCTAGCGGAGCAGCCAGCACCCCCCCCAGAATAAGACCTGCAATGGGTTGCCATGCCTGAATATCAATAAAAAGCATAAATATGCCTGTGCTGAAAAATGCCACAAAAAACTCGGCTGTATTAACAGTTCCAATGGTTTCTTTGGGGGCATTTCCTTTGTTGATAAGGTTTGAAGTTACCAGCGGACCCCATCCGCCACCGCCAATTGAATCAAAAAAACCGCCTATTAAACCCAATAAACCCAGGTTTTTGTTGGTGGGGGTGGCTGGTCTTTTTTTGAACGCTTTTACTATAATTACTATACCCAGACCAACCAGATAAAGCGATATGTACGGGCGAATGACTTTGCCGTCTATAATCTCAGAAATAAGATAAGCTCCTATCATTGAACCAATCACACCTGTGATAACGATTCTGAAAAAGAGCTTCTTATCAATGTTGCCAAAATATAAGTGCGACAGGCCGGAGACACCGGTTGTAAAAACCTCTGCCGTATGCACACTGGCCGTAGCATAAGCAGGTGGCACGCCTACACCCAGCAGCATTGAAGTACAGGTGGCTCCGTAGGCCATTCCAAGTGCGCCGTCTACCAGCTGGGCCAGAAAGCCCACGCCTATATAATACAAAAACAGATTGTCTATACCCCACTGAAATGAGTGAATACTGGCAAAAATACGATAGGCCAATACACCAATCAGTAAAACTTTTAAGGCAAGTATTGCCACAGCAATATATTTTAGTCGAACGTGCGCGCTAAGGGTATTGGCTATTCTTTCCATATACTTTACTTACTTGACTTGTTTAGTTTTGTTTTACCGGAGTACTGATGCCCAATGTAACATAAATGCTGAATGCTGTTTTGCTTAACCACGTTTCCGATTAATATAACGGCCGGGCTGCCCAACTGATTTTTCTCTGCAATTTCTGGCAGATTTTTCACATCTCCAATTCCGATTTTTTGTTCGGATGTGGCAGCGTTCTGTATAATTGCTACCGGAGTGTTGCCAAATCCTTCTTCTTCAAAAATACGGGCTATAGAAGCCAGTTTTTTCATGCCCATTAGAATAACAACTGTCGACTTTGAGCGCGCTGCTAAACGTACATCTGCAGACAAACTCTGGTCTGCTTTGGTACCTGTAATAACCCAGAACCCGTCAGCAACACCTCTGGCTGTAAGCGGAATTTCATAAAAACCGCCTGACATGATGCTTGACACACCAGGTATGTAGGCGGTTTCTATTCCTCTTTCTTTGGCATAAGCAATTTCTTCATTTCCACGACCAAATATAAACGGGTCGCCGCCTTTCAGACGCACCACATGCCCTTTTTCAAAGGCTTTTTCGGCTATCATAAAATTAATGCTGTCCTGGCTTACGCTTTTTTCAAAACCGCGCTTGCCAACATAAATTCGTTCGCATTCAGGGTGGCAGTATTCCAGTAGCTCTTCATCTATCAGGGCATCATAAAGTACTACATCGGCTTGTCGCAGCGCATTGATGGCTTTAAGAGTAATCAGCTCAGGGTCGCCCATGCCTGCACCCACTACTGTGAGCTTCGGAACAGGGTTCAAAAAACCGGGTGTTATATTTTGGGTAGAACTCATGCTTCAACAGTGGCATTTTTGTTGGCTTCTCTCCATGTAATGGCTTCTTTCAAAAAGTTCTCGGCTTCAGATATATAATCAATAGCAAAAACCTGGCTTGGCTCGTTCTGATTAATCTGCAAAACCTGCGCTTTAAAATTACCACCGAAGTAGTCAGCAAAGTTTTTATCAAATTCGTTCATTACACCATGTTGGGTGCTGCTGTTAATGTTTTTATCAAGCAACAGCGCTTTAGCTGTATTAATCTGCGACTGATAGGCGTAATAAATGGCATCTGCCCATCGGCCTTCATCAAATGCAGTTCTTGCCCAGTCAATTTTCTCTTCCGATTCGTAAAACAAAGTTGCCACCAGGTCAATAATTACGCTGGCACATTCGCCCACACCAATTTCGGTCTGGAACAACTCATCGCGGCCCCAGTCAACAAAGTCGGTATCAATCAATGTAGTGAGGTCTGCCAGCGGTTTTAGCAGGGTATAGAAATATTTTTCACCCTGGCGGTCGTAATAATCATTGAAATACTCGCCTTCCAAACCGTTGGTTTCGTAGTCATTTAATACAATTCTTAATACCTGAGGGCCTCTTTTGCTTGGTATTTTTATTACCTTATCGGCAATACGGCCTTCGCCGTTTCCTTTGATGCCACCGCCCAATAATACCTGAACCGCAGGCAGTACTTTTCCTGCTGATTTCAGAGAGCTGCCATGGAAACCAATGTGCGCCATGCTATGCTGGCCACAGGCATTCATACAGCCTGATATTTTTATCTGCATGTTGGTTTCCTCAATCAGTTCGGGGAAATCCTCACGCAATACTTTTTCAAATTCAAGGGTAATTTTTGTACTGTCAGATATGGCCAGGTTACAGGTGTCGGTACCAGGGCAGGCAGTTATGTTAGCAATACTGTTTGCACCAGGTGCCGCCAGCTTATGGTCGCTTAAAACGCTGAAAATATAGGGTAAATCTTTAGCCAGTACAAAGCGCAGCAACAAACCCTGATTAACCGTTACGCGTACATCGTCTGCAATATAAGGTCTTAATTTTTCAATCAGGCTTCTTGAAACCACGCTTGAAATATCTCCCAATGGCACGCGGACGAAAACACCATAATAGCCTTCTTGTTTTTGTGCAAATACATTGGTTTTAAACCAGTTTTGATAGGCTTCTGAATCGTTTGCAGGTAAATCCTGCGGTTGTGGGGTAGCATAGTTATACAGGAACTCAGGCTTTTGGGTATCAATAGGATACGTTTTTACTTTCAATGCTGTTTTTTCGCCTTCAACCAGATTCATAAATTCTTCAAAGCCAATTTTGGCTATCAGAAATTTCATACGGGCTTTGTGTCTTGAGTTTCTTTCGCCGTGTCTGTCAAATACCCTGATAACCGCCTCTGTAAACGGAATCAACTGATCTGCTTCCAGAAACTCATACGCCACATGTGCCAATTGTGGTTGTGCGCCTAATCCGCCACCCAGCATTACTTTAAAACCTCTTTTACCATCCTTAATTTTAGGGATAAATCCGAGGTCGTGCATGAAGGTAAGTGCAGTATCGTCGTCAGTATTTGAGAAAGCCATTTTGAATTTACGACCCATCTCCTGGCAAACAGGATTGCGCAGGAAGTACTCAAACGCAGCATGCGTATAAGGCGTTACGTCGAAAGGTTCTTTGGGGTCAATACCGGCAGTAGGAGAGGCCGTAATATTTCTTACAGTATTTCCACAGGCTTCACGAAGGGTGATGTTGTCCTGCTCCAGTTTTGCCCATAATTCCGGGGTCTTGTCAAGGCTCACAAAGTGAATCTGAACATCCTGGCGAGTGGTAAGGTGCAAGTTACCGGTTGAGTACTCGTCTGAAATATCTGCAATGCGCTTCCATTGGTTAAGTGTCATTTTGCCATAAGGCAATTTGATTCTTACCATCTGCACGCCCTGCTGGCGCTGTCCGTAAACACCGCGAGCCAGACGCAGACTACGAAATTTTTCTTCATGGATTTTACCTTCGCGGAAAAGTCTGATTTTACGCTCTAAATCAATGATATCTTTTTCAACTAATGGATTCTCTAGTTCTGTACGAAAACTTTGCATGACTTCCTTTTTTTAACTTTGCAAATATACATAAATCCTATAATTATTATAGACTATATGGGTGTAATTCTTGTATTTTTTTTGTAACTGACTGATAATTAAGTGCTTGGTGTTTTGTTGATGTGATTTTACAGGAAGGAAAAGCTAAAATACAAACTTTTATCTTGAAGTTTTAGTTTCCTTTAAACAGATTAAAATGCTTATCCGCAGTTTGCGTTTGCTATTTTGGGCTAAAATTCAAGGTTTTTGTTAATAGATAAATGTACCTGCAATAGCCGGTGTAAAAGTGTATGAGCTACAACTTTCAGCTCTGGTTTGAGGGTGTTTTATTTAAATTTGCTAAGGCAATATTTTGAAATTAATGAATAACAGCTCTTTAATGGCTTTGGTTTAAGTATTTAAAAAACTATTCTTATTTTTGATAAAAATTTATTGCATAAGTGTATGTATGAAAAAATAAATGACGGTGAGTACCCCACCATTACCGAGTCTAAGGCTATTATCAGATTTCAGGATTGCGATCCACTTCAACATCTCAATAACTCAAAGTATTTCGATTATTACTTCAATGCCCGCGAAGACCAGGTGGCCAAGTTATACGGCTTTAAGTTTTCTGAAGTTTTTAAAAATTACCGCACAAGCTGGGTGGTTTATCAGCACCAGATAGCCTACATTCGTCCGGCTGTAGTGAGCGAATGGGTAAAGATTTTTTCAAGAGCCATTTATTTTGATACTGATACACTGGTAACAGAGTATTTTATGACGGATGAAAACAAAACCGAGTTGAAAAACTTTATGTGGACCACCAGTAAGTATGTTAGTGTAGAAACAGGCAGGAGAGTACCCCACCAGAAAGACATTATGCACTACCTGGCTGCCACCTGCGAGAAAGACGTTAACTTTAACCAAATCAGTTTCAACGACCGCATAAAGGTTGTAAAACAAGAGTTGCTCTTAAAACAGTCTTTTTTATAGAAGTTTGAAAGTGGCACCCTCTGTGGCCAGAAAAGTGTTTTCAAAAACCTCTTTGGCTTCGCTCAGGTGATTATCAAGTGTTTTGTAGCGAGACGAATAATGGCCGATAATAAGTTGGCCTGCCTTTGCTTTATGGGCAATAGTTGCGGCCTGCCTGGCGGTAGAATGATTAGTGGTAATAGCCCGTTTCAGTTCTGAATCAGTAAAGGTGGCTTCATGAAAAATGTTGCCTACATTTTGCAATTGTGGTATGATAGCTTCATGAAAGGCCGTATCTGAACAATAAGCAAATGATTTAGACTGACCGCCAGAAACTGTGTATGCTTCATTCTTGTAAACCTGGCCCGTCAGAGGGTCTTGTACGTCCAGCCCGTCTTTCAGCATCTTCAAAAACGGAACCGGAAAATTTTCGGGTAGTTTATCAGCCAGTAATTTCCTTTTATTTTCTTTGGTACGAAACAAAAACCCGCAGCAGTCAATTCTGTGTACTAAAGGAATGGTCTCTACAGTAATAAGCGGGGTTTCAACAATCCGGCTGGCAACGGTGGTGTCTGTTGCTACAAAATTAACCTTAAAGTGAAGGTAGGTTTGCGAATGCTTGAACTGAATGGTGAGTATCTCTGCTAACTCTTTTGGCCCGTAGATGGTTAAATCTTCTTTGCGTTGGTTCAGATTCCAGCTGGATATCAGCCCGATTAAACCAAAATAATGGTCGCCGTGAAGGTGACTGATAAATATATGACGGATACGATGCGAGCGTACTTTGTGTTCCAGCAGGCGGAACTGGGTACCCTCGCCACAATCAATCAGAAAGTGCTCGTTATCCAGCGTTAATAAATAAGCCGATGGGTTGTGTTCAAGTGTGGGAGTAGCAGAGCCCGTGCCAAGTATTAAAAGTTCAAAATTCATAATAACCCCTTGCCCCGAAAGGGGTATGTAATAAGTCTGATGGTTGAATAGTAGATATGTGCCAAAGAACTCAGTATTTTTCTTCCTGAAATCCGTTATCTTCACCGAGGTCGAACTCGTCGTCGCTTTCTTCACGGAAATCGTTTTCAAGGTCATTCATAAACACGGCATCAATGGCTTCATCAACCGTTGGCAAAATAACAAGTTCAGGTATCTTGGCCTCATCAATGGCATCAATTAAATCATCATCTTTTGTGCATATCACAAAAAGCCCTTGTTCTGTTCTGCAAACTTTGTTGGCTTTTCTGATTAAAGACAAACCATCTTCATCAATTTCAGTAATTTTTGTGAAATCGGTTATCATATTGGTGTAGCCTTCACGATAAAGCTGAACCACCAGTTTTTCAAAAGGCGCAGTTATTTCAGCTCCAAAAGTAGTTTCGTCAAGAGAAATAAGAGCGTACTGCTCTGTTTTTTCAATTTTGTAATTCATATAAAACTATGTCAGGTAATTTTGCAAAATTAAGTTAAAAAAAAGCTTCTAATCAAACTATTGAAGCAAATCGATTATTTTATCTGCCAAACTATTGATTTTTCTTAAATTTCTGGCAATTAATTTGCCGGTTTTGTTTTCTTTTGGTAAAGATAAGCCATATACAGGCTCTATGGGCGTTAAAGGGTACGTTTTTAACTTTCTGTTCAAAGCCGGCCAATAGGGCATTCCTTTAAAATTTACCGATATCAGCGGTTGCCCGTTGACCGTATTTGTTGAAACGTCAATTTTACGTTCGGGTAAATTCCAGGTCCCAATATTAATACCGTTATGCTTTGATAATAATACGTTATCATAAAAATTCGGAACGTGCTCAAGCCAGAGTTGGTCTGAGTTGAGCCCGATACATAAATTGGTGCTACCTTTCTGAGTTGTATTTTTACCCCACCAGTCAAGAAAACGCATGGTTTCATCAGATTTTTTAAATCCAATAAATCCTGAATGGTAGATGCCAGTGTTGAGAATCTGTTTTTCATCCGGATGCACGCCTGCATGCAGCAACTGGGGTACCAGTATGATTGAAGAATGATTTAACTCCTGGCTGATAAAATCGACAGGATTGAAAAGAACACTGGTGCAATCAAGATACAAGACCTTATCTGACTGCTGCAAGGCATACTTTGCAAAAAAAGGTTTGGTATTATTTAGCAGCTCTGCAGTATTGTAGGTGGCTGTCATGGTTTCAAAATCCGGAATTACTAATTCATCAACACTCACAATCTTATGCGGTGATTGAAAAGCGGACGGAATCCTTTCGGCTTTGTCAATAAGCCCTATAAAATAAATGGCATTGGGGTGGTTTTCCCTGATGGTGTCGCCCAGCAGAATAGCATTGGGCAACTGGTTTATATAACAAAGTGTAAAAAAAAGCATAACATAACTGCCGCAAACCTTGGTTGGTTTCAGGCTAAAATTAACAATTTATTTTCAGTAATGGCCATTATCACCGTTTCAACTTCAATGTCTGCACTTGGGCCGTTGGTATTTCTAACAATTAATACATTTTCACCCATTTTATATTTACCTGAATACGGTATATGATTCACAAAGTTCTCTAATTTGCCAATCATGATCAGGCCTGGCGTACCTACAGCATTGGCCAGATGCGCCGGGCCGCTGTCAATGCCTATAAAAAAAACAGCTCTGCTGATAACCTCTGCTGTTTCAAGAATAGTAAGCCTGCCGCATAAATTAACAAAACGGGGGCTATTGATTTTTAAATCGCTGCTGAGACCAATTTCAATAACATGAAAATCAGTGCTTTCAATTATATAATTTATCAGAGCATCCCATTTTTTATTGTTCCAGTTACGGCTGTTTTGGGCTGATTGCGCATGAATAACCAGAAACTTTTGGGGTAATTGAAGCTGGTCAACCCTGGCTTTGTGCTTGTTGGTTAAAAACAAGCGCGGTTGCATATCTTCAACGGCAAGACCGGCCATTTTTTGTTGAACCGATAATAAATTACCCAGAAAATAATAATTATGTATGGTGATATCTTTGGCGTCGGCTTCCGGATTCTCAACATACACCTGGCAAACCGGACAATAGCTGTTATTTCTGAACTGTAAATTATAAATAGTATCAAAAATGCCTGAGTTAATTAACAAGCGACGTTGATTAGCGCAGAATTCTTCCAGTATGTCATCCAGATTCGGATTATTTTCCAGCAACTCTCGGAACATCGGTTTTACAATCCAGATAAGATAGTCGCCGGGATGCTTCTGCCTGACCTGCCTGCTGATGGGTTCTCCGGCTACAATATCACCAAACTGCTGGGTTAGTATAATGGCAACCACTTTTTTTTTGCCAGCAAACCCTGCTTTTAAAAGCATCAGTCTGAACCAAACCCTGAAAAAATGCCAATAAACCAGAAACAGATGGGTATATTTTCTATAACGATGTTGCCAGAGCGCAATAAATTTCTGCATAAAGATTATGACTCAACCAGCTGAGCTAATTTTTCAAGCGGGAGTTTTAAATATTTTCTTACCCGCAAATATCGCTTTATTTTAGGAGGTTTAATATAATCGCACTTAAAATGTTTCCAGTAAAGCTCGTTGTTTTTAAGCAATTCATTTCTATAAAGCTCAAATAATGCTACTATATCAGGCCTGTCTTCAAAGTTGATTCTGTTCTGGTATTTAGACACCTCATTGGGTTTTGCTATCAGGTAACCGCTGTAATGAAAAAACTGTAAAGCCGTTGAATTGTTAATAAACCATCTGCCGTCTTTCTCGGTGCATATTCTCTCATGCAGATTCCAGTAGGCTACATTGTAGCCCAAATGCTTGTTGATTAACACGTTGTCAAAATAAACCGGAAAAAAATCTGCCCAGTGCTGGTCTACAAATAAGCCGTTGCATAGATCAATAAGGCATTCTTTTTCCAGTTTTTGGCACCACCAGTCAACCATTTTTCTGGCTGAAACTGATCTTCTGATGGCTACAAAACCAAAGTTAAAAACGCCTGTATTTACAATATCTTCTTCATTTTGCCATTTGGTGTCGTTGTAGGGGGTTGTGGTATGCGGGGTAACAACAATATCGTATTTTTGTAGGCTTTCTTCCAGATGTGTGAGCTTATCAAAAACAATAATATCTGGGTCAAAGTAGATTATATTGGTCGCCTCCGGGTTGTTTCTAAGAAAATAATCAAGATAATAGGGCTTAACTGCGGTATTTAGTTCTGTTATATCATAGCGTGCGCACATACCGGACAGGTCTGCTATCTGTATTTTGTCCAGCTCAAGCAGCGGGTAATCAGGCAGTTTAGATGTATCAATATCTTTGGTATCCAGTTTATCTACCAGCCCGATTACAAACCGGAAATCCGGATTATGTTTTTTAAGCGAGTCGCCTAATGTATGTGCCTGTGCCAGATAGTTAACAGAGCAAAGTGTAAAAGCGAGTGTCATGTATGCGCCAGTCTTTTATGCCAGATTCTCTAATAATTTTTCAATTTTAACAATAGAGTTTTCAAAACTGTATTGCTTCAAAACTTTTTCTTTGGCTATTTTACCAAAAACATGGTTAGGGGTATCCTTCAGAGCCAGAATTGCAAGGGCCATATTTTCAATATCCAGATAGTCAAAAAGTTGTCCGGCGTCTTGTTCAATAAATTCAGAGCAGCCGCCGGTTTTTTCAAATCCAAAAATCGTTCGTTCAGCCAGCGCGGCTTCAAGCATTACCAGGGGGAATGGGTCTTCGCGTGAAACTACCGTGAAAACATCAAAACAATTTATCAGTTCAATGGCTTCGGGGGTGGGTTCAATAAAGGTAATATGTTCGCTGATACCCATCCTTTCCACATCAAAGGCTATTTGTTCATAATACTCACCTGATTTCCTGATACCCACCCACACAAAATGTATTTCAGCTGCATTAGGGGTAAGTAATCTCTTTGCCAGAGAAACAAATACATCAACACCTTTTCGCCATTCGGCATTGCCACATCCGCCAACCAGAAATGAGCCTTCCGGAATATTGTATTTTTTTCTGATGGCTTGTTTATTTACCTGAGCCGACCTTTGAAGCACCGCATCATTATCAACAAACGAATGAATTATTTTTACTTGATGGCTGTCAACACCGTGGTTTTTTATCAGATTATCTGCCACAGCCATTGAGCAGGCAATTATACAGGCACTTTTCTGGAACAAAGTAATTCTATTGCTTTGCGCTGAATAAAGTTGGATTGAAAACTCAAGCTCATGAATATGCGTAATGAGCGGGGCATTCAGAATTGATAGAAGTTCTGGTATAACCGGGGCAGAGGCTATAGTATTGGCATAAATAATGTCGAAATGCTCATTAGCCAATTTGTTTTTAAGGTCCTCTTTATTTTTCTGGTAATAACTGGCTTGCTTCATACCTATTTTACCCAGCCATCGCTTGCTTAAAGTTTCAGGAGCATTGTGGGTATCTTTAGGATAGTGATATAACTGGGCAATTTGCTCAAAGTCTTTTTCCAGAGCACCCCCATCAAGCAATAGCAAATGAACTGAAACCTTCTTTTTTTGAAAATACCGCATAATATTTAACAAAAAAAGCTGAGCTCCGGCTCTGTTTGCGTCATGACTGACAAAGAGAATCTTCATGAATAGGGATGTCTTAAGCTAAAGGTATTCAGAAAATAATGATAAACAGTTTTTTAAAAACAAGATGCTTTATTAAACGGGTAATAACCAAAACCGAAATGTAATACATTACTTTTCAGCGCTTAATACTTTTTTTTCAATCAGCAGCATCAGAATATGAATCACCTTGATATGAATCTCCTGAATGCGGTCTGCATACCCAAAGTGCGGTACAATTATTTCGGCATCGGCTTTTCCTCTCAATTGGCCACCGTCTTTACCCGAGAAGATGACAACCTTCATGCCTTTTTCACGGGCGGCATTTACAGCATTTATTATGTTTTTAGAGTTGCCACTGGTGCTAATGCCCAACAACACATCACCGGCATTACCCAGGCCTTCTATAAAGCGTGAGAAAACGAAGTCGAAACCGTAATCGTTGCCCGTGCAGGAAATGTGGCTTGGGTCTGATATAGCTATTGCGGCCAGCGAGCGGCGGTTTTCTCTGTACCTGCCAGAAAGTTCTTCAGCAAAATGCATTGCGTCGCAATGAGAACCGCCGTTGCCACAAGAAATAATTTTTTTGCCATCTAGTAAAGCATCTGCCATCAGATTAGCAATTGCTTCTATATTTTTAAGGTTTTGTTCAGAAGAAATAAAATCATCCAGCACTTTTTGTGCTTCTTTTAATTCAACGAGTATATCATTTATTGCGCTCATATCTTTTATTCCTGGTTTTCATTAAAAAAACTAACCCATTTCTCAATCTGGTTTCTGATATCAAAGTTTATCGCTCTGTTTTTTAGCGTTTTTGTATTTATTTCAGTTTGTTTATTCTGAATCTGAACCATGGCGCCTGCTAAATCACCGGGGTTAAAGCTATCAACTACCAAACCCATACCCGGTTGCATAAATTCAGATATTCCGCCTGAATTAAAACCTGCAATGGGCTTTTGAAGATAAGCAGCCTCTATCATTACCAAAGGAAAAGGGTCTTCGCGGGCCAGCAAAACAAAACCATCTGCCATATTAAAATAATCATAATAGGCATCAGATTGTTCACCAATCATCAAAAAATTCAATTTTTCAGTTGACGCCCTTTGTTGCAGATAGTGCAAAACCCCGGTTTTCTTGATGTTACCCAGCCAAATCAGGTAAGTATTTTCAGGAAGGTTTTCAACCACATCAGGCACCAGGTCATATCCTTTTCGGTGGTTCATAGAGCCAGACATCAACCACACAAATGCGTTGGCAGGTATGCCCAGTTGTTTTCTTAACGCTTCTGCCGGTTGTTTAACTACTATTTTTTCTGTATCTACAAATTCATGCAGCAGAATGGTATTATTATAACCCATCTGCCGGATTCTTTTTTCTACAATGGCCGAGCAGCAGATTATTTTTTCAGCGTGGTCAAACTGAAACCGGAAGTCGTCATACACAATTTCGTCATAAATCCCTACCAATTCATGTACATGAACATAATAGGGGATATGCAGGCTATGTGCCAGCCTTGCAAAACGAGGCATGGTAAGTGTATTCAGGTACCATTTATCTGCTTTTACCTGTGCCTGTATCTTCAGAATCCGGTTTTCTTCCGGCGTTTTTCTGAATAGCTGAAAGTAAATGCCTTCATAAATTTTAGATAAAAAGCCATTTTTACCAGTATTGATAAAGGTCTGGTCGGCGGTTGAATGTTTTGCAAATAACTCACCATTGCTGCAACTATACACCACCGATCTGATTTTGCCTGATAAATGCTTCAGCAGATACCATAGCATCATCTCAGAGCCTGTCCGGCCGCCAGTTGGTGTCAGAAAAAGAATGGTTTTATCTTTCATTTACTAATTTTATAGAAATTTGGTTTTTTCAATAGAATACTCCAGAAATAGCCTGAAAAAAGACCAATCGTACGGGCAAATCTTTTCTGGTTATGTAGCTCTCCGAAAGGGTTTTTCAGATGAAGTATATTGGATACGATTTTCATCATAAAAAATACAGGAACCCAAATCCAGTAATGTAGCATGAGTAAAAAATAATGCAATGCTCCATACTGTTTCCGAATCCAAACCAGATTAGATAGCTGAATCTGTTCATCAAACCGGTTAAAATAAGTGTAGTTACGGGCCTCTTCGTAGCGTTCGGGTTTACTGCCCCATTCTTCATGAATAATACGACAGTTTTTAAAAACCAGTTGCCTGCCAATTTTTCCAAGTCTGTTTCCCCATTCGGTATCTTCACCATAGAGAAAAAACTCTTCATCAAAGCCCCCGGTTTTTTCAAAGCCTTCGCGCCGCACCATAAGAAATGCAGCGGCAATGTAGTCTACCTGTTCAGGGTCATCATATTTTGTGTAAGGTATAAGGGTATCTAGGTATTTTCTGAGTGGGGGCGGGGTAATCCAGAAATCGCGTCTGAACGTAAATGTATGATAAAAGGCACGGGGTGTTAAATCCGGATATACCTGATATGCCCCACCCGCAATGGCATCCGGGCGATTATCAAGGTTACTGACACAGCGGTCTATTACATCTTCAAACAACTTGGTATCTGAGTTCAATAATAAAAAATATCTGCCTTTAGCCTGCTTCATACCCAGATTATTGGCTCTGCCAAAGCCTGCGTTATAACCTGTGGGTATCCAGTTTACTTCCGGAAAAACAGCCTTTACATAGCCTTCATCATCGCCTTTGGACTGGTTGTCTACCACAATTACCTCATAACTAACCTTCCGTGTAAACTGCTGCACTGTTTTCAGACACTCAACAATTAACTCAGGTGTACGATAATTGACAATAATTATGGATACATCAACCACAGAAGCCATTCGTTTTCTTAAACAATAGATTAAAGTGTACTATTTACTATCTGGGCAATTCGTTCTGCATCTTCAAGCGCCAGATCATAATACAAAGGTAATGATAATGCCGCTACTGACAACCGCTCAGAAACCGGGCATGGTGTGTAGAAATCTAAATATGGAAGCTGATTGAGAGACGGATAAAAATACCGCCGGGGAACGATGTCTTCTTTCTTTAGGGCTGCGGTTACCTCAAGCAGTTTTTGTTCAGAAGGCAACATAACAGGGTAGTAGGCATAGTTATAAACAAAGCCTTCTATATTTTGCCGGGGTTGTTTCAGTTTATCCCAGTTAAGCAGTTCATTATATTTTGCAGAAACAATTTTTCTTTTTTCTATGATGTCGGCTACATGAGGCAGGTTAACCAGCCCCATGGCTGCATGAAACTCTGAGTTTTTGGCATTGATACCCATCATGTAATAGTCATCGTTTTTATGCCCGAAACTTCTGTAATGCGCCAATACTTTTAGAAGTTCGTCGTCTTTACATATCACGCATCCACCCTCTACCGTATGAAAAACCTTTGTAGCATGAAAACTACAGGTGGCCACATCGCCATAAGAAAGAACCGAATTGCCTTTATAAGTTGCGCCAAAACTATGGGCGCCATCATAAATTACTTTCAGGTTATATTTACGGGCAATCTGCTCAATTTTTTCAACATTGCATGGCCTGCCATACACATGCGTAGCCATTATGGCAGTGGTTTTGTCGGTAATGGCCTGCTCAATTAAATCAGCATCAATATTATAGGTATCTGCCTCAATATCTACAAAAACAGGCTTTACGTTTTCCCATAAAATTGATGTAGTAGTGGCACAGTAAGAAAAGGGAGTAGTTATAATTTCGCCTTGCAGATGCAGCGCCTTAATGGCTAATTGCAGAGCAATTGTACCATTAGTTACAAACAAAAGGTTTTTAACGCCCAGGTATTCTTTAAGGCGGGCTTCTAATTCCTGCACCAGAGGGCCATTGTTAGTAAGCCATGTAGTTTCCCAGATACCCTTAATTTTATCCTGGTATTCTTCAAAAGGGGGTAAAAATGATTTTGTTACGTTTATCACAATGTGCTATTACTAGGTTTGAAAACTGATGAAGATTCAGAATCTACTCAGATTTTATGGCTGTAACGTTATAGTCGCGTGATACACAGGTTTCTGAGCCTATTCAAAATGCAGTTTGCAAATGTAATTAATATTTGAATACAAGGAAGATGAATTTCAGAATCCTTTCAAAGGTAATACACTGTGGGGTTTTGGCAGGTTATGAAATAAGCCCGTCAACTTTCCACGTTTTCACCGGAATATGTATCGGGCGCACGGCACCAGGCCATTTGCCATACCAGCTGGTGCCTTCGCGGTAGTCGGCCACATCAAAACTAATGGCATCTTCTATAAAAAATACCGGGTCTGAGGTGTCTTTTACAATCATAACCGATATATAGTAAGAACCATCGTTAAGGAAATTACCGGGTATCTCCAACACACCTTTTACCAACCCTTTGGTAAAATTTCTGGCCGTACTACCTACGTTAAAAACGCATTCGCCTGTCATGCTATATAAAAAAACACTCAGGTTAAGCTCTGCGTTTTCAACCATATTCCAGAATTCAAATATCACTTTAAGCGGTGTGCGTACATCTATATTTTTGCTGCCGTTAACAAAGTCGGGCGATAACTCAACGTGCTTAATACGTACCATGTCATTCCCTGGTGCGTCGTCTGGGGTATCCCAGCTTTGTGTCAGTTTAAATTTTGAGATGCTAGTCATGTAATCATGCAGCACTTCACCCACTTCACCATATTTAACAAGGCCACCTTTTTGCAAGAAAGCTGCCTTATTGCAAAGCCCCTGAATAGCGGTGGCATTGTGGCTTACAAACAATACTGTGCGGCCATGACTGGACACATCTTTCATTTTGCCCAGACACTTTTTCTGAAACTCAGAGTCGCCAACGGCAAGCACTTCGTCTACAATCAAAATTTCAGGTTCAAGATGCGCGGCAATGGCAAACCCCAAACGCACATACATACCTGATGAATAACGTTTTACAGGTGTATCAAGAAATTTTTCTATTCCGGCAAAATCAACAATTTCATCAAATTGTTTTCTTATTTCGTCCTGCCGCATTCCCAGAATCGCACCATTGAGAAAAATATTCTCTCTTCCGGTTAATTCAGGATGAAACCCCGTACCCACCTCAAGCAGGCTGGCCATTCTGCCTTTTACACGTACTTCGCCATGGGTTGGTTCGGTAATACGGCTTAGTATTTTTAAAAGGGTTGACTTACCTGCACCATTAGAACCCACAATTCCTACTCTGTCTCCCTGTTCAATATCAAAGCTCACACCCCTTAAAGCCCAGAAAACCTCTTTTGTTTCCTGCTCTTCTTTATTGGCAAACATCTCTTGCACAAAGCCCGAAAGGGTTTCTTTCAGATTCTGATATTTCTTTTTCTTATGGCTAAGTATATACTTCTTTGAAATATTTTTTATTGATATTGCTTTCATGCAAAGTGCCTTTCAGTAGTCCAAAAATTAAATGTAATCCACAAAAGAATTTTCGTTTTTGCGGAAAAACCAAATGGAAAAAATCACCGATACTATAGCAAATATAATGCTTGGCAACAGGCTCTGCCAGTTAAGCGGAGAGTGGTTGGCCAATAAAGACCAGCGCATACCGTCTATGGTTCCAACAATCGGGTTCAGATTATAATAAGTATACCACCATGCAGTTTTTTGTTGTTCGCTTGTGTAACCAACCGGAGAAATAAAGAAACCAAACTGAACAATGAAAGGAATTATCTGTGCAATATCGCGGTATTTAACATTTAAAACAGCAGCAACGAGGCCCAGACCAAAAGCATTGAGATAAGCCAGCAACATGAAAAACGGTGCCATGAGTACCTGCCAGTTGGGCATAAACTGGTAATATAGGCAAAAGACAAAAAACATGGCAAAAGCTATGAGGGCATCCAGTAGCCCCACCAGCAACGAACTGAACGGGATGATTATCCGCGGAAAATACACCTTCGACACCAGATTGCCATTGCCTACAATACTATTACTGATTTGTGAAAGACACTGCGAAAAGAAAAGCCATATAATTACGCCCGGTATAACAATAATCATATAGGGCAAAGTTGCGTCAGTCTCCATTCTGGCAATTTTACCAAAGGCAAAGGTCATAACAACTGCCGTTAGTAATGGTCTGAAAACCGCCCAGGCAATACCCAATACTGTTTGTTTATAGCGCACCATGATATCGCGCTTACCCAGTATCCAGAATAGTTCTCTCTGCAGCCAGATGTCTTTCCAATAATGAAGTGCCGATTTACCCGCTTTTATTACTATTTCGTTATCCGATTTTTTCATGCACAATTCAAATTCAATCAATAATAAAAACTTACTTTTAGCTAACCAGCTCCTGATAGGTTCTTCTGAAAATAATAAACACTACGCAAATAAAAAAGCCTAATAATGCCCCCAATTTTGAGCTGCCACCAATAATGTAATCTTTTCTGATTAATGGCAGGCGCACCGGCTGAAGCATAGTAAAGAGGGGAGTCTGATGAATCAACAACATTCTGAGGTTTTCTACAGACGCCATTTGCGTATAATACTGATTTGATATAAAACTGTTGTTACGGTTTTGCTGTTGCTGGCGCATAGGCGCTGTGGGGTCAACAGCGTTCAGGTTCTGATAGGTGGTAATAGCCAGTTGTCTGTCTGCAGAGCTTAACTTGCCTTCCAGTTCTCTCAGGCGGCTTACCTGAATATCATATATTTCTTTTGTTTTTTTGGTGCGCACTTCAATGTAAAACTCTTCCAGGGTTTTTAACAGGGTTTCAAGCCAAATTTTTGTAAGCATTTCGCTATTCGTATTGGCCGACAGCACCATTATTGAGCCATTCTTATCTAAAGGAGCCATGCTGGTCTGTTTTACCAGTTTTTCATAAATGGCAGTAACAATTTCGTTTTCAGGTTTACTGAACTGGTCAGGGCTTTTGGGTCTAAACCTGAATTTAATTGCTTCTGTATTGGCTGCCTTAAACCAGTCGCCAGCCCATTCTTTACGGCTTATATCGCTACTGTCTTTATAATAATTAATAAACAATACCTTCCGGTTATTCACTACTACCTCTTTCATGAGGGCTCTTTCGTACAAAGCCTTTGATGAAATTACTGACGTAAAGTTGCCACCACTGAATAAATCATTCGACTGTGAGCCACCCATATTACCAACTCCAAAAGCACTGGCAATGCCGGCAAAACTGCCCATGGCATTCTGATTAGAAGAACCAGACTCCAGATTGAAATGGAGCTCTCCGTAATACTGCGACTCCTTGAAGTTCTTGATGTCAAAGATAATACTACCTAATGTGCCTATAGCAATACTTATCAAAAGTAATCTCCATTCACTACCTATCAGTTTAAAAAACTTAACAATCTTCTGAAATAACTCTTTTGTACTGATCTGCTCTTCTTGTATGATTTGTGTTTCAGCCATTGTTTTATTAAAAATAGTGTTTTTTATACCACTGATTATTTTGAAAGCGAAATGATTCCGAGAATAGTAACTACTGTGGTCATGGTTGCACCAATGGCAGTTAAGAATCCCTGCACCTGCGATAGCTGCTGTTGGGCAGTAAGGTTTCTTTGAGGAATAATAATCTCTGAACCTGGTTCAACCTTTGGATATATATTTACGAAGAAAAAGCGTCTGGTCCGGTCAACCGAGCCGTTAGCATATAAAATATATGATTTACTTTTAAGCGACTTTTTAGTAAAACCTCCAGCTTTTGAAACGTAATTCATGAAGGTTTCTCGGTTAATGTACTTAATCGTAGTGGGATAGAGTACCTCACCCTGAATACGGACAGTTTCCAGGCGTTTAGGAATACGGATGATGTCTCCATCCTGAAGAATCATATCTGCATTTGAACCCGGGTTTTCTATGATTTTCTTGAGGTCAATACCTATCGATGATTTTTTGGTACTGCTGTCTGCATCAATTTCAATTCTCTGGTTATTTCCGGCGCTATTGGCAATTTCGCTAATTGTTTTTCTTCTTTGTTCAAGTTCTATATCGCTCAACTGAATGGTTCTGATCAGTGTGGCACCTTCAATGTAAGATTGAGGCGTAAGCCCGCCTGCACGTGCTATGGCGTCTGATATTTTATCGTCTTTGTTTTTTATGCCATATTTAGCCGGAAACAAAACTTCACCTTCAACACTTACAAAAGACTGGCTTACGTAGTTGGGTGATTTTCTGATGAAAATTTCGTCGAACGGATAAAGAATAAAATTAGTACCGGCAGTTTCCACACTCAGGTCAGGGCGGATATTGAACTGAAAAGTATCTGATATCTGTGCACTGGTTGATGTTGGGTCTACATTGCGCTTGCGTCTAACAACTTCTACTCTTGACAAAGAGGCAGATTCTGACAAACCGCCTACTTTTACCAGTACGTCTTCAATTGTCAGGTTTCTTACATACGGAATTTCAATACCACCTTGCCCATCAGGGTTATTAATAGCTCCCTGAATACGTATGTAAGCTGGTTCTGTAAGGTCAAATACCGATGGAATAGTTATTACATCTTCTCTTTTAAGAACCACATCCGCCGATTTACCTTTTATTATATCATCCAGATTGAGCGATATGTTTTCAATTATCATATCTTCTCTGGTTCTGGATATAGCAATTCTTCCCGTAAGGGCTTCGCCACGTAAACCTTCTGCCGACTTAACCAATTGCATAAGGGTAGGGTTGCTGTCCAGTGAATATTCACCCGGACGGAAAACCGAACCTTGAATGCGGACCATATTTTCGTATCTTTCAAGGAGTCTTTCAGTGATTACCGAGTCGCCGGATATGATGTTAAATGTATTAAAATCTGCTTCCATTACATCCAGTATTTTCCGTTCACGGCTGGTGTTTCTATGCACTTTTAAGCGGTGCCTGTAAGCATACGGGTTAAAACCACCGGCATAGCTTATTAAATCAGAAAGTTTTTCATTTTCTGTCAGTTCAAATAAACCATTTCGTTTGGTATTACCGCTAACTGCTATTCTTGAAATAAACGGTGAAATTTGAATGATGTCCTGGTCTTGTAGAATGATGTTATCTTTGGCAAATCCTTTAATAAGTATTTCGTATAAATCAAGCGAAGCAACAATTCGATTATTCCGAATCAAATTAATCTTTCTGAAAGTACCCAACTCGTTAGGGCCACCGCAGGCATACAAGGCATTTAGTATGGATGACAGCGAAGAAAGTGTGTAGGTGCCAGGTGCTACTACTTCGCCGGTAACCGTTACTTTTATACTTCTGATATTGCCCAGAGAAACAATCAGATGCGTGTTAGGCGGAAAACCTTCATAAGACTTTAAACCTGTATAAACTTTGGCCATTCGGGCCATAATTTTCTCTCTTGCCTGCTCCATAGACGAACCAGCCAGATAAATAAGCCCGACGCGGTCTAAGGTTATATAGCCGTCTGGCGATATAACGGTCTTATAGGTAGCCTGTGAGTAACCATAAATATCAATAACTAACTGGTCGTTTGGGCCAAGTACATAATTGCTGGGTGTAGCAATGTTGAGTGCCGGTGTTGGGTCAAACCTGGTAGTATTGAATAAATTGTAGCCAAAAATTCTTTTTCGCAGCGCTGCTCTTGAAGCGTCTTTTTCCAATTCAGACTCACGAACTGACTTCAACGAGTCTTCTCGTGCCATTGAAGCAAGGTCTGCTGCACTTAATTGCAGATTTCTTGTTGAATTGGGGTCATTACTTACATTTTTGTTATTACTACTTTTTTGCTGATTGCCGTTTTGCTGGGTATTTGAAGTTTGCTGTGTATTTCCAGGATTACCCTTCGTACCAATGGGGGCTCCGGTTGTGTTTGCAGGTGATATTGGCCCTGTGGCCGGGCCGCCTCCGTTACCTATGGGGGCATTTTGTGCAAAAGTATTGCTAATTATTAGCGTAAAAACCGTAATTTTGAGAAAACTTTGTAAGAAATTATTTTTGTTAAATTTCATATCTATAACGTTATTTGCCAAATTACAATTAGGAATTTATGTGCGCCACAACTTAATACAATGCAAAGTAAGTGAAGTTTTTTTATTTTTTTGCGCTTTGGTATTAAGTATGTGATAAAAAGAACTTTGAATTGCAAAGTAAGTTATAAATTCAAATAAAACAAAATATTTTTCAAAAATGGCTGAAAACAAGGAAGTAACTTATAACGAAGACAGTATTCGTTCGCTTGACTGGAAGGAACACATAAGATTACGGCCGGGTATGTATATCGGAAAATTAGGAGACGGGTCGGCTGCTGATGATGGAATCTATGTTTTATTAAAGGAGGTACTGGATAATTGTATTGATGAGTATGCCATGGGTTATGGCAGGTCTATTGAGATAAAACTGGACGAAGGTAGTTTGGAGGTAAGAGATTACGGACGCGGAATACCCCTGGGTAAAGTGGTTGATGTGGTATCTAAAATAAACACGGGCGCCAAATATGATAGTAAGGCTTTTCAGAAAGCGGTGGGGCTTAACGGGGTAGGTACAAAAGCTGTAAATGCGCTTTCGTCAAGGTTTAAAGTACAGGCTTACCGAGATGGTAAAACCAAATGGGCTGAGTTTTCTAAAGGCGAATTGGTGAGCGAATCGGAAATTATAGATACAGACCAGAAGAATGGTACCTGGGTTACTTTTACCCCTGACGACACAGTGTTTAAGCACTATCATTATATTCCGCAATTTGTGGAGTCAATGATTTGGAATTACTGTTACCTGAACGCCGGGTTGGCTATATTCTTTAACAAACAGAAGTACATATCTCAGAATGGATTACTTGACCTGCTGCGTCGCAAAACAGATGAAGACCTGTTGAGGTACCCTATTATTCACCTGAAAGGCGAAGACATAGAGGTGGCGTTGTCGCACGGTAACCAGTACGGAGAAGAGTACTATTCATTTGTAAACGGACAAAATACTACGCAGGGTGGTACACACCTTTCGGGTTTCAGAGAAGCAATTGTACGAACTGTCAGAGAGCATTTTGGTAAAGACTACGCTCCGGAAGATATCCGTCAGTCAATCATTGGCGCTATATCAATTCGGGTACAGGAGCCGGTTTTTGAGTCGCAGACCAAAACCAAGCTGGGGTCTCAGAATATGTCGCCCGAGCCAAATTCACCAACGGTAAGAACATTCATCAGCGATTTTCTGAAAGAGCAGCTAGACAATTACCTGCACATGAACCAGGCAGTTAAAGATGCCCTTAAAAAGCGCATTGAACAGTCTGAAAGAGAAAGGAAAGAATTGGCTGGTATTAAAAAACTGGCTAACGAAAGGGCCAAAAAAGCAAACCTGCATAACCGTAAACTTAGAGACTGCCGTTTTCATCTGGATGATGAAAAAAACGAGAAACGTCATGAAACCGTGATGTTTATTACTGAAGGAGACTCTGCCAGTGGCTCAATAACCAAAGCACGAAACCCCGAATTACAGGCCGTATTCAGTTTAAGAGGTAAGCCTTTAAACAGTTTTGGCCTCACTAAGAAAATTGTTTACGAAAACGAAGAATTTAACCTGCTGCAACATGCACTGAACATTGAAGATGGTCTGGAAGGCCTCAGATACCAGAAGATTATTGTAGCTACCGATGCCGACGTTGACGGCATGCATATCCGGCTGCTATTGCTTACATTCTTTCTGCAGTTTTTCCCGGACCTGGTGCGTGAAGGACATTTGTATATCCTGGACACGCCACTTTTCAGGGTGCGCAATAAAAAAGAAACTATATATTGCTACTCAGAAGAAGAAAAAGAGGCGGCAATTAAAAAACTTTCGCCAAAACCTGAAATTACCCGTTTTAAAGGTCTTGGCGAGATTTCGCCCGATGAGTTTGAAGGTTTTATAGGTGAGGATATTAAACTGGACCCCGTAATTCTTGAGAAGGAATCATCAATTACCAAAATTCTGAGTTATTACATGGGCAAAAATACACCTGAACGCCAGCGGTTCATTATTGAAAACCTGAGAGTTGAGAAAGATGAAATTGATGAAAAGCTTGAAGAAATTCTTGACCTGAAAGAAGGAAAGCCCGATTTGAAAGAAGTTGCCTGATTATCTGCCTGAAAAGGTTTTACCCTAATTTATTATAGACATTTAAACACCTATCTTAACAGTGACACTAGACGAAGTAAGAAAAGATATTGATTCAATTGACGACCAACTATTAGTATTGCTCAATAAACGTATGCAATTGGTGCAGCGGGTAGGTGAAATAAAACGTTCTACCAAAGCTATTATTTACAGACCCGAGCGCGAAAAGCACATCCTTGACAGGATGAAGGCGCAAAGCCAGGGGCCTTTGACAGAAGATGCCATTGATGCCATTTTTCTGGAAATATTTGCCGCTGCCCGGAACATTGAATTGCCCGAAAGAATTGCTTTTCTGGGGCCCGAAGGGAGCTTTACGCATCAGGCGGCAGAAAGCCGGTTTGGCGCTATGAGCGAGTACATGACACTGCCCACCATTAAGTCGGTTTTTGAGGCAGTTGATACCGGCAGAGCCAAATATGGAGTGATTCCTATCGAGAATAATCAGGAGGGTATCGTATATGAAACTGTAGACCTGCTGAATGAGATGAGTGTAAATGTAGCCGCAGAATTAAAGATTCCGGTTCATTTTGCGCTGGCTACAGAAGCAGAGAATCCATCGAAAATCAAACGGATATATTCTAAAGACATTGCCTTCAGACAATGCCGAGGGTTTCTGAACAAGTATTTTGAACAGACACAACCGGAAGAAATTCAGGTGGAGTCGACCTCAAAGGCGGCAAAACTGGCTGCAGAAGACCCTGAAAGTGCAGCCATCTGCTCTGAAATTGCCGCAAAACTTTTTAGCCTTCCTGTGCTTTTCAACAACATAGAAGATAACGGACAAAACCGTACCCGCTTTTATATATTGGCCAAAGATTTTGTTAATGAGAAAAGCGGTAATGACAAAACCACGATTATTGCTCGTTTGCCTGATACTGATAAACCGGGTATTCTGGCCAATTTTCTTCAGGATTTCAAAAAGGCGGGTGTAAACCTTACAAAAATTGAAAGCCGGCCATACAAAGGCAGCGAAGATTTCAATTTCTGGTTCTTTATTGAGTTAGAGGGTTTCTTTAAAGATGAAAATCTGGAGAAAGTGTTTAAGAAACACAGAAACGCGATCAAATGGCTGGGTAGTTACGTAAAAAATGCCTGATGCTATTTTTTTCTGAAAACAGCGGCGGCTGCAATTAGTACCCAAACGATATTAACAAACATCGACGGATATGCCTGGTGGAAATATGTATTGATTACAAAACATATTCCACCAATGGCATTGGCCCAAATGTAACGCGCATCTTTGGCATCCATTTTGCCTTGAATATTCAGGAAATAAGAGCCAGTAACCAAAACCGCCCCAATCCAGCCAATAATTTCTACCAGGTTTAGTTGCATAAAATCTGAATACCCGTTTCTTTATCTTTTGTTATCTGGCTTTTCAGTTCATCCAGTCCGTTAAATTTCCGTTCAGGCCGAATGTAATCAACCAACTCAACGGTAATGTTCTCGCCGTAAATATCATCGCTGAAATCTAGTATGTACACTTCCTGTGTTCGGCCGATGCCATCAACAGTAGGGCGGTTGCCTATATTCATTATGCCATTGAGCCACTGCCCTCTTACAAGTGCCTTTACTGCATATACGCCATTGGCTGGTATTAATTTGTATGACTCAGCTACCTGGACATTAGCAGTCGGGAAGCCAATGGTACGACCCAATTGGCGGCCTTTAACAACAATGCCAGAAAAAGTATAAGGCCTGCCAAGCAATTCGTTGGCGGCTTTAATCTGGCCATTCTGTAACGACTCCCGTATTTGTGTAGAGCTGATAACCAGGTTGTCTATTTCCTGCCGTGGAATTTCTTCCAGTTCTAATCCGAAACGGCGTGCATGGGCTTCCAGATACTCAAAACCACCTTCACGGTTTCTGCCAAAGCGGTGGTCGTAGCCTATTACCAGTTTTTTGGTGCCAATGGTATCAAGCAATATATTCTGTACGTATTCTTCTGAAGACAGCTCTGAGAACTCTCTGGTAAATGGCACTATCAGTAAGTGATTTACCCCTTGTTGCTCAAGCAACTCAATTTTTTCATCAATGGTAGAAAGCAATTTTAAGCCCTGGCTGTCTTGCGAAACCACCATACGCGGGTGAGGCCAGAAAGTAAGAACAACCGATTCGCCGCCAGAGGCCGCTGTGCTTTCGCGTAAAATCTGTAAAATTTTCTGATGTCCTAAATGAACCCCGTCGAAAGTGCCGCTGGTTACCACAGCATTAGCAAGAGGTGTAAAGTCAGATAGATTATAATATACTTTCAATGTTAAGACGTTTTAAGAAGCACCCGGGGGCAGTATTTGTGTATCACCACTCAATTATTGGGTGCGAAATTACGAATATTCTCTAAATACTGGTCGAGGCTGAGTGCATTTTCAATGCGGAATTCACCAATACGTGTGCGTCGCAAAGAACTCATGTAAGCGCCCGAATGCAGTAATTTGCCTAAATCTCTCACCAGGCTTCTGATATACGTACCTTTAGAGCAAACTATTCTGAACGATAGCTCCGGGAAGTTGCCTGCATCAACTTCAAAGGCTTTTATTTCAACCTGACGCGACTTAATGACCACTTCCTGTCCTTTTCTTGCTGATTCGTACGCCCTTTTGCCATCTACTTTTATAGCAGAGTGTGCCGGGGGTATCTGGTCAATTAACCCTGTGAGTTGTGCTACTGCCAGCTGAATGGCATCAGGTGTAATATGGCTGATAGGATATTCCGCATCAAAATCTGTTTCCAGATCAACCGATGGCGTAGTTTTACCAAGCACCAGGGTTCCGGTATATTCTTTTTCCTGAGCCTGATAGGTCTCAATCTCTTTGGTTTTTTTATTGGTACACAATATAAGCAAGCCGGTGGCCAGGGGGTCTAGCGTACCGGCGTGGCCTACCTTCTTATATTTAGCTGCGTACCTAACCTTGTTTACAACATCAAACGATGTCCATTTCAAAGGTTTATCTATCAGCAGTACATCATTGCGCTCGTCTGGTACTGTTTGCATCAATTAAACAATCTTTAGGTCAAATCCTGCTGCCACAAGGCCAATTATAATCAGGCCGACAATAATTCTGTAATAACCAAAAACCTTGAAACCGTATTTCTGAAGAAAACCAATAAAGAACTTTATAGCCAGCATGGCCACAATAAAAGCCACAACATTACCCACTAATAATAATTGTAGTTCTTCAGTTGAAAACGTAAGTGAGCCTGCTTTGTAGCTCTTTAACAACTTGTAAGCAGATGCCGCAAACATGGTAGGTACTGCCAGAAAGAAAGAAAACTCGGCAGAGTTTTTTCTTGATAAACCCTGAAACATACCACCAATGATACTGGCAGCAGAACGAGAAACGCCGGGAATCATGGCTATACACTGAAACAAGCCTATTTTAAGGGCATCGGGGTAACTGATGTTTTCTTTTGTGGCTTTGTTTTCAAAGTATTTATCAATAAATATCAATATTACCCCGCCCAAAACCATTGAAATAGCCACAACCAGCACGCTCTCTAATAATGAATCAATAAAATCATTCAGTAAAAAGCCGATAATCATGGCTGGTATAAAAGCCGTGAGCAGTTTTGTATAAAACTGAACTGACTGGAAGAAGCGTTTCCAATAAAGTACCAGAACAGATAAAATGGCGCCAAACTGAATGTTAACTTCAAAAATCTTGGTGAACTCAAGCTCGCTGATTCCCATTAATGAAGAACCGATAATCATGTGTCCTGTTGAGCTGATAGGCAGGTATTCTGTTATACCTTCAATAATGGCAAGTATAATGGCCTGAAAAAAATCCATTGATAAAATTGTAAAAGTTTAGGATATGTGAGTTAGTATGAGCCTTAATAGACTTATTTTTTTTTGAAAATGGCATAAAATTCAAAAATGAAGCCAATAAAAACAATGGCTGGCCCTAAGGTTATGCCCAGAAAACCAAAGCCGAATTCTTCTTTATCCTGGGTCATAATAAAAAAGCCCACAAGAATAAGCGCTATGCCTGCCAGCATTAATACATAGTTTTTTCTGGTAAACGGAAGCGCACTTTTGGTTTCAGCGCCTGTAGTTTCGGTTACTTCCGATGCTTTTGCATTTGTATTTTTCATAAGTACAAAGGTTCTGTATCCCGTAAAAATATTTTATTGGTTTGCCATGCAACAGGGATATGTTTCGCATGAAAAAATGATTTTAATATAAGTCGTCAAGATTCATTCTCAGGTATCTGTACATTGACTGAAAAGTGCTGAGCACACTGATTAAAATGCCCAGAACAATAACCCCACCGCAAAGAATACCAATTTTCAGGTAGTCTTGCAATATAATCAGGCTTGGTATTTTATTAATAGCAATCTGCTGCACGCCCATAAACAAGCCAATGGCAATGATACCAGACAATAAACCGTGTACTAAACCACGGCCAATAAAAGGCCTTTGAATAAACCAGTTGGTAGCGCCAACCAGCTGCATACTTCTAATAATGAGCCTTTGCGAATAAAGCGCCAGACGAATGGTATTGTTGATTAGCAAGATAATGGCAATGAGCAAAATAACAATAATAGAGGCGATAATCAGAAAAGCGTTGTAGGCATTTTTATTTACGCTGTCTATAAAATCTTTGGCATAATTGACCTCAAAAACCCCGTCTATTTGTTCCAAATCTTTTTTGATAGTTACCAGATTGGCTTCACTCTGGTAATCTTCCTGAATTTTAATATTGAAGGCATCGCGGTATGGGTTTTCACCTAAAACCGGCTTATAGTCTTCTTTCAATTCTTTCAGAACTTTCTGTGCAGTGCTTTCTTTTGATATGAACTTTATCTGTGGCGTATTGTCAAGGTAAGCCAAATAATTTTTCTTGATGATAAGGTTACGGATAGAGTCTTGCTGAGCCGGGGTTGTTGATTTGTCAAGATACACCTGCACTTCAACATTCTGGCGCACGTAACCAACCAGTTGTTTTGATGTAATGGCTATCCAGCCAACAAAGGCAATCAGAAATAAAGCAGTGGTTAAGCTGATAATAATTAAAAGACTCGGAAAACTGCCTATTTTTCTTTTCGACATCTTGAATATCTTTAATACAATACTTTGCCTGTTTGTAACTTTGGGCAAAGATAGGAAATGTAGCAGAAATTCGGACTAAATTAATGATTTTTAACAGATCCTTCGGTGTCTCCACGCCAGCGCGCTATGCGTTCGGGCATGTTTTGTTCTATGATATTCTTTACAACCTCAGTTATTTCATCTACGGTTGCATCTGGAGAAAAGTGAATAGGGTCTTTGAATTTTACCCTTAGTTCGGTATTCCGTTTTTTGTAGGCAAGGCCAGTTTTATTAAATGCCCTGCGGAAGCCGTCTATTACTACTGGCACAACAATGGGGTTATTTTCTTTAATTATGTGTGCAGTACCTTTTCTGATAGGGGCATAAGGGCTGGTTGTACCCTGCGGAAAACTCACCACCCATCCAAATTGTAATCCTTTAGAGACGTTATTACCTGCCGACGAGTCCAGGTCTCTTCTTACGTTTTCTCCTTTCGCTCTCCATGAACGTTCTACCAGAATGGCGCCTGCCAGGCTGAAAATACGCGGAATAAGACCTTCTTTCATTGTTTCGCTGGCGGCAACATAAAATGTACGCGCTCTGGGTGCAAATAATGATACCGGAATAACTCTATTACCAAAGCCCCATTTAACTGAACAAAACACATGATAAAAGGTGATTACATCTGCAAAATAGGTTTGATGATTGGATATAAAAAATACATTCTGGTTGGGCAGGCGGGCAATTTTTTCGGCGCCTTCTACTTTTAACTGATTAGCCACGGCTATGCGCCAGTAAGTGGGGAAACCAGCCACAAGAATGATAATACGTTTTAAAATAAGCCAATTACCGAAAGGATCACGCTCAAAAATACCCAGAATATCAATGTACGAAACAAGCCTAAAAAACAAATTAGGGTCTTTGTTGGGAATTGGTAAAAAGTTACGCAGTATTCGAATCATTATCGCTTTATATTGTTTAGTCAGGGTTTTTGAATGCGTAAGTTAAAAATAAAAACTTACAATTCCACAACCCTGACTGCACCAGGGCTTATTTTACCGGAACCGCCCAAATGTCAAAATGTTTCCAGTCGCTCATATTTTCGCGTTTGATTGCCTGTTTTTTAGCTTTAGCGTCAAATGCTTCAACATAGGTTAAATGGTAGCCCATATCTGCCACCAGGTCATAAAGACTTTGCCTTTCTGCCTTTGATAACCCCGGAAAACACTCAAAAATTAAATTTGGTTTATGTTTTTTCAATAAAGAGGCAATAGACCTGATGATTTCTATATCATAGCCTTCGGTATCAATTTTAATGAGTGACAGGTTCTTTAGTTCTTCAGGGTAGTTTTCGTTCAGGAAACGCTCCAGATTCACCCCTTTTACTTTTTCATTCAATTCGTATTTCCCGTGTCTGTTCTGCTGTGTTTCGGCAATGCCGCCATTGTTATGGGTTGCCTCTGACGAACTGTAAAAAAAATCGCCTTCATGGGTTGCAATAGCCAGTTGCAGCGGAATAATGTTGGTAAGTTCTTTATTGAGAGAGGCGTTTTTTTTAAGTATCTTGTAAATATACGGGTTTGGGTCAAAACCCAGTACGGTGCCTTCTTTGCCAACCGCCAATGCCATTGGTAGCGTAGAATCGCCGATATGGGCACCGATATCAATCACAAAGTCTCCTTTTTTTAGAAAAGCATTGTAAAAATCTACCTGGCTTTGTGTAATATGCTTTTCGGATTCAAGTGGGTTTTCCCATTTGGCAAAATTTACTTTACCAAACTGAGGTAATTCATATTCTTCCACTTTATGGCCGAATTCCCTAAACGTTGTTTTTATTTGGTGTTTTTCAAATTTTCTTTTCAGATAGGAGAACATAATAAATAATAGGTTTAAATGATGTTTTAATAAATAAAGAATCAGACCTTTATACCCAAATCTAAAAAAACTATGTAATGTTTTAATGCTATTTTTAATATAAATTAATTTTTTATTAAAATTGATGTGAGAATTGACCCCCGGGGCAAAAAAAATAAGCTATCTGACTGATATCAAATAGCTTATTACATATAAATTCTGAAAACAGCTTAATTGCGCTTGCTGATTTCGTCTCTTATTTTAGCGGCTTTTTCGTATTCTTCATTGGCCAGAGCCTGATTAAGCAGGTTGTGCAGTTCTTCCAGATTAAGGTCTTTAAGAGAATCTTTCTTTACTCTCTGCGGGCGGGAAGAAGAAGATACCAGTTCCTGTGGTTCGTCGGCGGGTGTGGCATCTTGTGCGGTTATACCTGCATCTGAAAGAATCTGGTCGGTAGTATAAATAGGTACCTGAAAACGCAAACCAATAGCTACCGCATCTGACGGCCGGGCGTCTATTGATTTCTGGCGTATGCCATCAGTACAAATAATTTTGGCATAGAAGATACCCTCCTTTAAATCAGAAATAAGAATTTCTTCAACTGTAAAGTCAAATGCACGGGCAAATGACTTGAAGAGGTCGTGCGTCATTGGTCGATTAGGCGTTATACGCTCCATTTCAATCGCAATGGCTTGGGCTTCAAACATTCCAATAATAATCGGTAATCGGCGATTACCAAATTCCTCTGCCAACACCAACGCAAATGAGCCGGTTTGTGATTGGCTTGGAGAAAGGCCAAGTATTTCTAGTTTTATTTTTTCCACGTTGCAAATATAAGGATTTCTTAAATTGCCCATTCACTTCAACCATAAAAATTAAGAAGCAGCGTATCCTTATATCTGGTAAACTTCCATTCGGTACTTTTGGTTTCCTTAATTTGCTATATACAGGCTATGTACAAAAACATAAAGCCTCTGAAATCGGCTTTCAGAGGCTTTGCTAAGTATAATCAGTTTTTTAGTTCAAATCTTTAACCGCTTTGGTAAGTTTAGGCAATACATCAAACACATCGCCTACAATACCGTAGTCGGCTGCTTTGAAGAAAGGAGCCTCGGGGTCTTTATTAATAACCACTATTACTTTAGATGAATTAACCCCGGCCAGGTGCTGAATAGCCCCTGAAATACCGCAGGCAATATACAAATTCGGCGAAACCTTCACGCCTGTTTGTCCAACGTGTTCGTGGTGTGGTCTCCAGTCAAGGTCAGAAACAGGCTTAGAGCAGGCCGTTGCTGCGCCCAGCGCTTCGGCCAGGTCTAGTAATGGTTGCCAGTGTTCTGGCCCTTTCATGCCTCTGCCACCAGATACCACGAGGTCCGCCTCTGGTAATGACACCGTTCCTGACGCCTTTATGGTTTCTGTTACTTTGGCAGTAAAAAGATTCTCAGCTAAAGCAGGAGAGAAGGTCTCAACCGTTGCGGCCGTTGAACCTTCTACCGGATTTACCACGTTTTTCTTGATAGCCAAAACCTTAATATCGCTGGTTACGTTTACATCGGCAAATGCTTTACCCGTAAAAATGCTACGTTTTACTTTAAAACCACCTGATAAATCTGGCAGTTCTACGACGTTTCCGACTACTGCGGCTTTTAACGTACCTGCAGCCCGTGCAGTTACGGCATCGGCAAGAGAAGACTTCGCCGTAATTATTACCTTAGCGCCTATTGACTGCACGGCTTCTACCAATACTTTGGCATAAGCCATGCTGTTGGCGGTTTCCAGTTTTGGGTCGTTGGCGTGCAAAACTTTGGCAGCGCCATAATGGCCTGCAATGGCCAGCGCGCTGGCATCTGCCTTGCCAATAACCAAAGCTGTAACAGCTGTGCCTGATTTTTCGGCCACCTGAGCGCCATAATAAATAGCCTCAAGCGATGATTTTTTGATTGCGCCATCGGCAATCTCTGCAAAAACTAATATAGCCATATTATAAAGTCTTTTCTGAATTGAATAATATATTAAAGCACTTTGGCTTCTTTATGAAGCAGCTCAATTAATTTTTCTGCTTCATCGGCAGGTATCATCTTGCAGGCACCTTTGGCCGGTGGCAAGCTGTATTTATCAGTAGAGGTGAGCGCCTCGCCCGATGCCGGAATTACTTTCAATGGTTTGGTACGGGCTGTCATAATACCTCTCATGTTAGGTATTTTCCATTCGGCTATGGGTTCCTGGCAACCCAAAACAAGTGGTAGGGGGGCTTCCAGTTTTTCTTTTCCTCCTTCTATCTCACGGGTCATTTTTGCGGTGCCGGCTTCTATATCTAATTGCATAACCGGCGAGAACGACGGGATACCCAGTATTTCGCCCACAATACCATGTACTACACCCGAGTTATAATCACTGGTTTCGCGGCCCATCAATATCAGGTCATAACTGCCTTCTTTAGCTACTGCCGCTATTTGCTCAGCTACAAAATAAGAGTCGGTAGGGTCGGCATCAACCCTGATGGCATCATCAGCACCAATAGCCAACGCTTTCCGTATTTGTGGCTCGGCATCTGCTTCACCAACATTCAGTACGGTTATACTTGCACCTGATTTTTCTTTTAATTCTACGGCTCTTGCCAGTGCGTAATCATCGTAGGGTCCGATGATGTATTGTACTCCTGCCTTGTTCAACTTGGTGTCGCCATCAGTAAAACTGATTTTTGAAGTTGTATCAGGCACATTCGAAATGCAGACTAGTATTTTCATAGTTTTTTGCCCCTTACCCCTAAAGGGAGATAATTATAGAATAGATGCTTTCAGGGGTTTTCTAAAAAGCATTGTATTTATAATATTGAACAATATTTATTGCCTATTTTTGCCTTTTAAGGATGTGTACCGACAATAAATTGTTATGCACGCATAACATTACAAAGCTAAATTAAAGAACAATAGTATGCAAGAGGAACGATTAAAAATTTTGCTACAGTATCTGGAAGAAGAGCCCAATGAGCCCTTTAATATTTACAGCGTGGCTATGGAGTACATGAATACCAACCCGGGCAAAGCGCTGGGGTATCTTGAGAAATTACTGGCAGTGCATCCTGATTACGTGCCAACGTATTACCACGCAGCCGCTTTGTATTTTGAGCTGGAAGAATTTGAAAAAGCTGATGAAGTGTATAAAAAAGGTATAGAAATAGCTCACCAGAAGCAAAATAAAAAAGCTTTTGATGAGCTAAACCGAGCTTACAGAATGTTTCTTGACGAAATCGAATAATTAATGATGATATTCGTCTTCTTCCTGAACACTTTTCTTACCAAACAAGGCTCTGAAAGTATCGGTCATATAAAATATATCCAATACTTTATTACGGGCCTGTTTCATTGTATAAACCCTGTGGTTTTGTTGTATCTGTTCTTCCAGGTATTTCAGCACATATGCCATGCACTCTTCGTTTACCGAAAAATCGTCAACTATATACATCACAAACCGGTTTTCGATGGCCTCGTCTGCTAAATATAAAACTAAATGAAAATCTTCTCCTACCAGAAATGCCGCAGTTTTGTCTGTATCAAACTTCCTGAACATCTCACCGTTATCTACAAGGCAATCAATAATTGCTACCTCGTCTGTTATGATTCTTAATGTTGGTTGCACACGCATAATACCGTCTTTTTTATTGTGTTCTAGTTTGTTGCTTTTCAAATATAACGTAATAATTCAAATTAAATTCACGAAAAGTGAAAAAAAATCTTGGAATAGTATAATTTATAAATTATAAAATTGCCTGAATCAGGTTTATTTTTGAGTAGTAATACTCAAAAAAATAACATTTTATCAAAATCTTGTATCGTTTTAAGTAATTTCGCTTTCATAAATTAAAAAAAACAGCTTTTGGCCTGAAAAGGTAACTTTCATTTTTGCCCAAAAATTTTTTTTCAATGCGATATAAGACCTCAAAAATCAACACTTCATCAACTAAAAATAATCGTGCCACCTCTGTTTTAATGATTTACACAGGCGGAACACTGGGTATGGTATATGACTCTAAAAGTAAAAGTTTAGTGCCTTTTGTTTTTAGTGAGATTTTAACCAACGTGCCAGAGCTACATCGGCTGGAGTGCGAACTCACCACTTTGACGCTTGATAAACCCATTGACTCGTCTAACATGCAACCGGCAGATTGGGTAGAAATGGCCCGCATTGTGTATGATAATTTTCAGGATTATGATGCCTTTGTGATTCTGCACGGAACCGACACAATGGCCTACACGGCCTCTGCGTTGAGTTATCTGCTTGAAAACCTGAGCAAACCTGTGATACTGACAGGCGCACAGTTGCCCATTGGCGTAGCAAGAACCGACGCCCGTGAGAATCTGATTACAGCCCTTGAAATTGCATCGGCACAAATTAACGGCCGCCCGGTAGTACCAGAAGTAGCCATATATTTTAATTCTTACCTGCTAAGGGGTAGCCGCGCCAAGAAGAAAGAAAGCAGCCAGTTTAATGCCTTCAGGTCTGATAACTACCCTTTTCTGGCCGAAGTGGGGGTTACAATTGACTACAATTTTCCGTTCATACGCCCGTATCGAACCGATTTACCACTGATACTCCACGAAAAGCTGGATGAAAATGTAATGATATTGAAGCTTTTTCCAGGTTTGCATCGTAATCTGATGCATAATCTTTTTAAAACCACCGGCCTGAAAGGCGTGGTAATGGAAACATACGGAGCCGGCAATGCACCATCAGAAAGCTGGTTTCTGGAAGAATTGAAACAGGCTATTGATGCCGGGATTGTGATTTTCAATGTATCGCAATGTGATGGCGGACGGGTGTTGCAGGGTACCTACCAGACCAGCAGGCAATTGCAGGAAATTGGCGTGGTAAGCGGCTCTGATATAACTACCGAAGCGGCCATTACTAAAATGATGTATCTTTTTGGAAATGAGGAGTCGCCCGAGCGGGTAAAATTCAATCTGGAACGTGATATTTGTGGCGAAATGTCAGTTTAAAATCGTTTTACTAAACTTATCAGGTCCACCTTTATAGCCTTTATATAGTTGATTAAAGTAAGAGATGTCAGGTGTATAAATATGCCCACCCTAAAAGTAAGAATTGTAGAGGCAGGCGCAACCATAGCAAAAGTTGTGGCATGCGGTGAAATTTACCTGATGTTGCAATATAAACGTTTGCAGGAAAAACCGCAATTAAAAGTACAATTATTCCCCAGGCAGCGTAAGTTCTTGTGGCCGGTAACAACAAGCCTGCACCTAAGACAATCTCAGCCATGCCGCTTAACTGTACCATCGCCTTATGAAAAGGTATGTAAGGTGGCATGGCTTTAAGGTAAAACCTCTCGTTAATAAAGTGCATAATGCCTGCAAAAATATAAATTGCGGAGGCTAAGTATAATCCTATCGACTCTACGGTGCTCATGGTAAGTTGCATTTTAGGCTGCGCAAATTAATTTGTTTTTTATAACTATTAACGCTTACTTGGTAATAATATTCAACCAGGCCTCTTACTATGAAAGCGTTACTTACTTTTTGTATGGTATGTGTACATTGCTTTGCCATACGTGCCCAGTCGGGTACCAGCAACAAACCCATTGTTAAAGCGGCTTCTGCTTTCCTGCAACTGCTCGACAAAACCCAGCTTGAAAAAATCATTTATGCTTACGATTCAGAAGAACGTTTCAACTGGTATTTTGTACCAAAAGCCCGAAACGGACTGATGCTGAGAGAAATGACCGACCCACAGAAAGCAGCAGCCTTGAATTTATTGAAAGCAACCTTAAGCCAGCAGGGACAGGAGAAAGCCATAGCAATTATGCAACTGGAGATTATACTGAAAGAACTGGAGAAGGCGCCACCTGAAAGTGATTACCGAAGCCCGGTAAAGTATTATTTTACTATTTTCGGAACACCCAATGAAAACAAGCGCTGGGGATGGCGTTTAGAAGGGCATCATTTGTCGCTTAATTTCTCCTCAGCCTCCGGAAAACTGGCATCAGCTACCCCTTTGTTTTTCGGCAGTAACCCCGGCATTGTGCCAACCGGTGAAAAAAAAGGCTACCGGATTCTTAAAGATGAAGCTAATGATGCTTTTGAACTACTCAATTCATTTTCTGCCGAACAAATAAAAAAAGCAATTGTATCGGATATCGCCCCTAACGACATCATAACCAGCAATAAACGCAAAATAGGTGCGCTGGCTGATGAAGGCATTACCTTTGCTGAAATGAACGATAGTCAGCAAAAACTGTTATTGCGGCTGTTAAGTGTTTATGTAAAGAATTACCCGCTGGGTTTTTCGAACGAACTAATGCAGAAAATAGAAAAGGCCGGATTAAACAAGTTAAGGTTTGTTTGGGCCGGGGGTAGAAAGTATGGAGAATCTAACGGGCATTATTACCGGATTCAGAATGAAGTAATTCTGATTGAATATGATAATACCCAAAACGGTGGAAACCATATACATACCGTAACGCGTGACCTGACCAATGATTTTGGTGAAGATATACTCAGCAGGCACTATGAGCAGGAACATAAATAAAACTAAACATTCATGATGCTGTGGCTGTACTTTATCTGGTGGTTTATGTTGGCAGGGCAGCACGCTGGCCCAAAGACCTATTATGTAAGTGATACCGGGAATGATGCAAACGACGGGCTAAGTATAAAAACAGCCTGGAAAAGTATGGCAAGAGTAAACGAAACCATATTTAAGCCAGCAGACCGCTTATTATTTGAAGGCGGTAAGGTATTTAATGGAACCATACAACTGGATAGCCTTGATGGTGGCATTGCCGGAAGTTTAATGATAATTGGCAGTTACGGGGGTAAAAAGGCGATTATTAATGCCGGAGAGAACGGTGGATTTTTTGCTCATAATACCCAGGGCATCAGGCTTGAAAATCTGGTTTTTGTCGGAAACGGTGTAGATAAAAACAAGCAGAATGGCATTGAATTTTACAACGGTTACGCATCAAAATGGTTAAGTTCAATTGAAATTGACAGTTGCGAGGTAAAGGGGTTTCATAAGTATGGAATCTTGATTATAGGCGACAAAAGCGATTCCACCGGCTATAGAAATGTAAAAATAACACATACTATTGCTCATGAAAACGGTGAGGCAGGTATGGCATCATTGGGTAAATATCCGGCAATTCCGCACAAAAACTTCTATCTGGCACATAACAAGGCATATCATAACAAAGGCATTTTAAGCAAAACAACCAATCATTCAGGCAATGGCATTGTAATGGCCGGCATTGATGGCCTATTGATTGAGCAATGTGAAGCATACGAAAACGGGGCAGATAACAGATGCACCGACGGCGGGCCTGTGGGCATTTGGCTATGGGCTTGCAAAAATGGCATTATTCAGAATTGCGAGTCTCATCATAACCATGCCGGAATGACCAAAGATGGAGGAGGTTTTGATATAGACGGCGGGGCGTCAGATTGTGTTATCAGAAATTGCTACGCACACGATAACGAAGGTGCAGGTTATCTGTTGGCTCAATTTGATTGCCCGCTCAAATTCAGCCGTAATAAAATTCTTAACAATGTAAGCCGTAATGATGGTCTGAAAAACAATTACGGCAGTATTACTCTATGGGGGCAAAATGCACAAAACAGCGTAAGTAATAGCATTATAAGTGGCAATAAATGCTTTGTGGAGGCAAAAGGCGTTAAGAACGGAAAACCCTGTGGCGTTCGGTTGTCGGGTTCTTATTTTAATGGTGTAAAGTTGCACAATAATTACTTTGAGATTGCAAAAAATGCCCGATACATTAATGCAGATAAAGAAGTAAGTGCTGCAAGTGTACACTTTAAAAACAACAAACTTAAACAAAGGTAGTGTTATGAAATACCGTTTATTATGTATGGTAGCTTTAGTATGGGCCCAATCATACGCTCAGAAAAAAACCACAGATACATATTTTCCTGCTTTCAATAACTGGCTGCAAAAAAAGCCTGAAGAACTGGGTCTGAACGGAGCAAAACTGGCAGAGGCCATCAACTTTGCCATTGCCAATGAGTCAAAGAATCCGCGAAATATGGAGGTGTCGCATTACAAGAGCTTTGGTAAAGAACCATTCGGCTTTGCTATTGGTCCATTTGCCGAAAGGGGTGTACCCACCGGGCTTATTATCTACAAAGGGTATATAGTTGCCCAGTGGGGCGAGCCTGATAGATGCGACATGACCCACAGCGTAACCAAGAGTTTTCTTTCAACAGTGGTTGGGCTGGCCGTTGACAAGGGATTGATAAAAAATGTAAATGACACGGTAGCCCCTTATGTGCCACCTGTTGAAACTTATGGACAACCTGTAAGCCGCCCGGCAGATGATTTTGGTAAGCCTGAATTAATAAACCTGTTTGATACTCCTCATAACAAAACCATTACCTGGGATGCCCTTTTAAGACAAACCAGCGATTGGGAAGGAACGCTTTGGGGAAAACCCGACTGGGCAGACAGGCCTGATAAAGATGCAGCGCTATGGCAGGGCAGACCCAGACACAAGCCCGGCTCGGTTTATGAATATAATGATGTGCGCGTAAATGTGCTTTCTCTGGCGACGCTGAGTGTATGGCGCAAACCATTGCCGCAGGTACTGAAAGAACAGATAATGGATAAAATTGGGGCATCAAATACCTGGCGATGGACCGGCTACCGCAATTCGTGGATAGTGTTGGACGGACAAGCCGTGCAATCGGTAAGTGGCGGAGGGCATTGGGGAGGCGGAATGTTTATTAATGCCTATGATATGGCCCGCTTTGGCCTTTTGACATTGCATAGAGGTAAATGGAGCGGCCAGCAGTTGTTATCTGAAAACTGGGTAAAACAGGCATTGACTCCAACCACGGCCGAACCAACTTATGGCTATATGAACTGGTTTCTGAACACCGATAAAAAGTTATTACCAAGTGCCGCGGCTAATGCATTTTATCACCTGGGTAACGGTACCAATATGATTTATGCAGACCCTGACCACGAGCTGGTAATGGTAACCCGCTGGATAAGCACCAATGCCATGGATGGATTGGTGAAAAGAGTTTTGGAAGCCTTTCAGCAATAAGTAATTCAATTTTAAACTAACATCTATGAAACAATTAACCTTAACTATTTTATTCATTTTTCTGATATTTGGTGCTTTGGCGCAATCAGCCCTGGGCAAAAATGAAATTTACGAAATACGGGTGTACGAAATGCGCTTCGGCTCACCGGTTGCCAATCTTGAAAACTATTTTAAAAATGCATTGATACCTACGCTTAACAGATTAGGTGTAAAAAACGTAGGCGTGTTTAAGGAAACCGGTAAATCTGAGCCGGCTAAAATTTATGTCATTATCCCTTATGAATCCATAGAGCAATATGGAATAATCAACGCACGTGTAAAGACAGATGCCCAATACAGAGAGGCAAGTGCAGAATATAATGCGCTTCTGCCTGATAAAGCTCCTTATACCAGATTTACCTCTTCTCTGCTACTGGCTTTTGACGGCCTGCCGCAAATGATAAAACCCAAAGCCGAGCAACGTTTCTTTGAATTAAGAACCTACGAAAGTTTTTCGGAAGATGCTTCACGCCGGAAGATAAAGATGTTTAATGATGAAGAAATAAAGATTTTCTACAACACGAAATTGAATCCGGTTTTTTTCGGAGAAGTTATAGCCGGAGACCACCAGCCTTGTATCACCTATATGCTTACATTTAAAAACATGGAAGAAAGAGACGCCAGCTGGAAAGCTTTCAGCGCCGATGCAGACTGGAAACGGATAGCGCCAATGCCCGAATACGCCAATACGGTGTCTCGTATTATAAGAGTTTTTTTAGAACCAACCGCTTATTCACAAATTTAACTGAATGAAAACCGTTTTCTCTATTATTGCAGGGCTTTCAATAGCTTTGCAGGTAAATGCCCAAAATGCTACCTACGCAGAAAGACTGGGGTACCCCAAAGGAGCCAAAGTAATTATTATGCATGTTGACGACGTAGGGATGTCGTACGACTCAAACATCGGCGCTATCAAAGCTATGGAAGAAGGAGTGGCCAATTCACTGAGTGTAATGATGCCTTGTCCCTGGGTACCGGGCTTTGTACATTATATGAAGCAACATCCTAAAACAGATGCCGGGTTACACCTGACACTCACCTCAGAATGGAAAGACTATCGCTGGGCACCATTGGCCGGTAAAGCTGCGGTACCCAATCTGGTAGATGAAGAAGGCGCAATGTGGCGCAATGTACAAAGTACAGCCATGCACGCATCGGCCGATGATATTGAAAAGGAAATCAGAAGCCAGCTGGACAGAGCCCGGACAATGGGTTTTGAACCCACACACATGGACTCGCACATGGGTACACTCTTTGCCAGACCTGATTTTCTGGAGCGTTATCTGAAAATAGGTATGGAACAAAAAATACCGGTGATGTTTCCGGGAGGGCACGATTACATGATAAGAAAAGAAATCGGAAACCTGGGCCTTCAACTAGTGCAGGCACAGGCAATAGGTAAAAAATTATGGGATGCCGGGCTACCCGTACTTGACGATTTACACAACGTTAGTTATGAGTGGAATCAGTACAAGAATCAGAAAGTAAGCGACGAAGTATTGCAGAAATACAAAACTCAGAAATACATTGAGTCGTTTAAAGACCTTCAACCGGGTGTAACGATGGTTATTATGCATTGTACGGCCACAACCGAGGTTTTTGAACACATATCAGACTCCGGCAATAACCGAAGAGGAGATTTACTGGCCATGCTTGATCCTGCACTTAAGAAGTACATACAGGATAACGGCATAATTATGACTACCTGGAGAGAATTGAAAGAAAGAAGAGAAAAAGTGAAATAATGACAAGTTAAAGTCCCGGCAGTAAATACTCTACCGGGACTTTTGCATTCTTACTTAAAACTTCACTGTGCCATAAGCACCTTCGTCAGTATATTCTTTTCCGGTTACGATACTGCTTAACATTTTTAGGCCCACAATTATTTTGTTTGAGGCGCTATCCCAATACTCGGCTTCATGAGCCATAACCCTTATCAGGGTTAGATTTGGGTCATCTTTTCCTTCCGGAAACCATGCTTTGGCAAAGGGTGTCCAGAACTCATCAATTTTCTTTTGGTCGTCTACCTGCTCAGCTTCACCCATAATACAAACGTAGGTATTATCTGAAGGCGATGAATAACAGACACACACATGTGCATTTGACTTTATTTCATCAATTTTACCCGAGTCTTTCGCAGTCAGAAACCAGATATTTCCCGCTTCGTCCATACCTTGTGTTCCCATGGGTCTGCTTCTGATATGTCCATTGTTATCATTCGTACATAGCATAGCAAACTTAATATCTTTCACCATTTCACGGATATCTTCACGGGTTTTTGTCTCCATATTATTCATCGTTTTTAAAGTCGTTTGGTTCAGCAGTATTTAATCTAAAAAACGCATTCCATCCTAAGTACGTGCGGTTTTAAGTCAAAGAAGCAATCGGTGAGGAGAGAAATCAACAGTATGTCGGGTAATTTAATTCTCTGGTTTTATGATTATGCTTAAAATCATACTGTGGTATGACTTTTTTCTTTCTCAGGATTAGAATTTATTCCCAATTTCACAGAAAGTTAAAGCCAAAGATAAAAAACATTTATTTCCATGAACAAGCTAAATGAAGAAGCATTGAGAAGCCTGAAACAACTCCGGGAAATTAATACTGTGAGAGCTAAGGGATATCAGAAAGCTGTGGATATGACCAAGAACGGAAGTTCAAAAAAGTACTTCGAGGTCAAAATAAACGAGAGCAAGTCTCTCAGTGAGTTTATTGACCGCTCGCTTGAAATTGTAAACGAGCCTGAAAGTAATCTGCGTAAATTGGAAGGAGACAAGCTGCACCAATCGCAGTTTTATTACACAATGGCTGCATCGTCTACTAACCCGCGTACAGTGGCGGTTTCATGCCAGTTGGGCGATAAATTTGCAGAAAAAGCCTATGCTTCGGCTCTTAGCGTACTTCAACTGTTATCATGGCCTGAAGTAAAAAGCGTTCTCGATGTGCATGTTTCAAATCTGAGAAAATCGTTTGAATCAACACAAGAAGCATTTGATCTGGCTTTTATCTATTGATAGACACTAATTACACAACCACACAATTACTGAATAACTGCATGGATCTTAGAACTGAATCGCCGTTCTGGCTGATGAAGAACGGTATTGTACGCTCATATCCTTCCTTAAAACAATCGTGTACTATTGACGTGGCCATTCTGGGTGGCGGTATTACCGGCGCTTTAATTGCCTACCATCTTACCAAAGCAGGCATTTCTGCAATCATGCTCGACAAAAGAAAAATTGGTATGGGTAGTACCTGTGCCAGCACTTGCTTGTTGCAATACGAAATTGATACGCCATTGGGCGAGTTGACCCGCCTTGTTGGAAAAAAGAAAGCAGAACAAAGCTACCTGATGTGTATTGAGGCCATTGATAAAATTCATGCAATTACAAAATCTTTTAATGCAGACGTGGGTTTTAGTTACAAAAAAAGCTTTTACTATGCTTCAAAAGAAAAAGAGGCAGAGGAAATCAGGTCTGAGTATGTGTTAAGAAAAGGGATAGGCATTGAGCTGGATATACTAGAACGAGACGATATAAAGGCAATTTTCCCATTTGAAGCGCCAGCCGGCCTGATGTCGGCAGCCGGTGCGCAAATAGACGCATACTGTTTTACACATGAGCTACTCAATGAATCAATAAAAAACGGGCTCGGGGTTTTTGATAGCACAGAGGTTGTTGAAATAAAACAGAGCAAGGCAGGGGTAGAACTTAAAACCAACTACGGCGAAACCGTAAAGGCTAAAACACTGATAATTGCCTGTGGGTATGAGTCGCAGGCTTATGTACCCAAAAAAGTAGTAGATTTTAACTCGTCATTTGCCATTGTGAGCGAGCCAATTGAAAGCCCAACTCTATGGCATGAGAACTGTCTTATCTGGGAAACAGCCCGTCCGTATTTGTATATCAGAGCCACAGATGACGGCCGGATATTGGTAGGCGGAAAAGATGAACCTTTTTATAATCCGGAAAAAAGAGACAGGATGACAACAAAAAAAGGTAAGCTTTTGAAAGAGGCTTTTATGAAAAAGTTTCCGGATATTGATTTCAGAACTGATTTTTGCTGGTCTGGCACCTTTGCCGAAACCAAAGACGGGCTTCCGTATATTGGTACTATTGCCGGGCAACCACATACCTACTATGCACTTGGTTTTGGTGGCAACGGGATTGTGTTCAGCCAGATAGCAGCAGAGATGATTAAAGACAAAATGTTAGGTAAAAAGCATGAAGGAGACGAAATTTTCAAGTTTACGCGATAAGATAAAAATGGTGCCTGTCATTACATAAATAGCTTAGCAATTACATACAAACTAAGTTTTTAATGGCTGATGGACGAGCATAAAAAAAGCAGAGTTTTTATAAAAAGACCCCGCTTTTTTGGGTTTAGCTACCCATTTAAAGTATAATTGTGCAGATTTGGATTTAATTTTTTTGTGCGAATTCAGTAAGCGATTTTTATGTATTGTGTGAATTTAAGTAGCTATTATAAATCGTTTAGAGAATTTATAAATGACTTTTAATTGTGCGGTTACAGATTTTTATAAAACGTATCTGAAAAATTAAAACAAGGGGTATAACAAAAACTATACCCCTGTTTGACTTTCACAACCACTATAGAATCCACGATTAATATGATTAACTAAGCCAGCTTTTAACTTTATCTTTCGCTTCTTTGGCTTTGTCAGACACTTTATCGCCTATATCATCAGCTTTTTCTTTTGTTTTTTCCCAGGCTTCAGAGGCCTCCTGTTTTGTTTCAGACCACTTGTCTTTTACGTTTTCTCTGGTTTCAGACCACTTTTCCTTTGCGTTTTCGCTTGCGTCTTCCAATTTCTGTTTTGTATCCTCATAAGCGTTTGCCGCTTTATCTTTCAGGTTTTCAGTGGTGTCTTTTACTTTATCTTTTAACTCCTCTCTTTCAGTTTTCATAGTCTTTGTGTTTTAATGATACAAAAAAATTATTCAGCCTTAACTGTGTCACTCTTTACTACTGCTGATGAATCCTGCGGACTGAGTGAACCGAATCTTCCACCTTTATCGGGGCCCCCAACAGTAATAAACCCACCAATCCAGGCTATTATTGAAAAAAACAGCACTAGCCCTACAACCCAAAGTAACATTTTCTTTAGATTGAGATTTTTCTCTTCGTGTACCTGTTCTTCAACATCTTTGTCGATTGGTTCGTTTTGATTGTTTTTGTCTGGTATTTTCATGGTTGCAGATTTAATGCTTCTTCAATCAAAAAAGCTATACCTACAAAAAAAACGGTTTTTTGAAGCTGGTTTGGGGTTGAAATTCCACACGATGAGCAGCCAGACGAGGAAAATCGGCAACTTTTACAATTGCCAGAAGGCGAAGCTCACAGCTATTTTTTAAGTGAGAATGTTTAGAATTAAGCGTAAAGCCAGCACTGAAGAGGAAGCATGTGTATAAAATGCCTGAAAATTAAGCAAACCAGGCAATGATGAAGAAAAGAAGGCTGCCGGAAAACAGCAAGTACACGGCAGCCATAAGTATAATGGAGATATCAGAAATCGATATGGCAGTTAATCCACTCGCCATCAAATCTGGTCGGAAAATTCTTTCTGTAAAAGTTAATGGCCGGCTCGTTCCAGTCCAGCACCTGCCACATCATACCCGTACAATTGGTTTTGCGGGCCTCTTCAATTGTTTTGTCAAACAATTGTTTGCCCAGCCCGTTACCGCGCATAGCCTCGGTAACCACTATGTCTTCCAGATACAGCCGTTTGCCTTTCCATGTAGAGTAACGGAAATAATATATAGATATTCCTTGTATTTTACCGTCAACCTCGGCCACAAAACAACCAAATATTTTGTTTTTGCCAAAGCCATCTTTCAACATCATTTCTACGGTGTTGGTAACCTGTTCAGGTGCTTTTTCATAAACGGCTAGTTCATATACCAGATCAAAAACCTGCTGAACATCCTGTTTTCTTATTTTTCTGATCTTTATTTTCATTACAAGGTTGTTTAATGGTTAGCAGTAGGCGCTTCTATTCAGTAACGTAATTCTCCCATTTGGCAAGCACATTCTTAAAGTCTTGTGGCAGTTCGGTATCAAACTGCATCCATTGCTTGGTGCGAGGATGTATAAAACCCAGTGTTTTGGCATGGAGCGCCTGCCGGGGCATTAATTCAAAGCAGTTTTCTACAAATTGTTTGTATTTGTTAAATACCTGTCCCCTCAGAATTTTATCGCCACCATACTCGGCATCATTAAACAAAGGATGCCCCAGGTGTTTCATGTGTATGCGTATCTGGTGTGTACGGCCGGTTTCAAGGTTACATTGCACCAGCGACACATAACGTAAGTCTTTCAGAATTTTGTAATGCGTAATGGCTTCTTTGCCGTAATCGCCATCCGGATACACATCAGATACTTTGCGGTTTTTCAGGCTGCGGCCAATAAAATTATGAATTGTTCCGGTTTCTTCTTTGGGTACACCCCAAACCAAAGCATAGTATGTTCTTTCAATTGAATGCTCAAAAAACTGATTGGCCAGGTAAGTCATAGCGTAATCGTTCTTGGCAATAACTAATAAGCCGGAGGTATCTTTATCAATGCGATGCACCAGACCTGGGCGGATTTCGCCGTTACGATGGGTAGGCAGGTTTTGCAGGTAATAAATTAAACCGTTTACCAGCGTGCCTGTCCAGTTGCCAAAGGCCGGGTGCACTACCATACCTGCAGGTTTGTTGATAATCAGGATGTCTTCGTCTTCAAAAACAATATTGAGCGGGATATCCTCAGGTATCAGCTCGGTATTGCGTGGAGGCTTGGGCAAAGAATAGGTGATAACATCAAACGGTTTAACCTTATAGCTGGCCTTGGCTGATTGACCGTTTACCTTTATGGTTTCGGCATCGATGGCGTTCTGGATGCGGTTTCGTGAAATATTCTTTGAAAAATGCGGTAGGTATTTATCAAGCCGCATCAAAGCCTGGCCTTTATCTACCACAATCCGCTGGTGTTCATAAAGTTCTTCCTCGTCGTCGTTATCTATATTATCTTGTATTTCAGACATTCTGATTAATTTTGGACCTAATTCTGTTTTTTGTGCAAAGATATGTTTGATTTTGAAAAAATACTAAATCTGCCTTCTCCATTAGCGCCTTTGACCGACACCGCCTTTGATGAAAAAGCCCTGAAAGTTTATGTAAAAAGAGATGATTTAATACATGCTCAGATTTCGGGCAATAAATGGCGCAAGTTAAAGTATAATCTACTGCAGGCAAAAAGTAAGGGATACAGTAAACTGATAACCTTTGGCGGGGCGCATTCTAATCATTTATATGCAATGGCTGCGGCTGGCAAATATCTGGGTTTTGAAACCAGAGGGATAATAAGAGGCGACGAACTGAATGAAAACTCAAGTATTACCTTGCAATACACACATCAATGCGGTATGCAATTGCTGTTTGTTACAAGAGAAGCCTACCGTGATAAAGAAAATCTGCTGAGTATTTATAGAAAAGACGATGAATACATAGTGCCGGAAGGCGGCAGCAATGCACTGGCAATGGCAGGGGTAGCAGAAATGTATCAGGAAATAACAAGCCAGCTGGGTTATGCGCCCGATTATATTTTTTGCCCGATAGGGTCTGGCGGAACAATGGCCGGTTTAATTAATGCTACAGACCAGACCAGAATAATGGGGGTATGTGTACTTAAAAACGCCGAGTATCTTGAAACCGAGATACTTAATCTGATTGAAAACAAAGCACATCAGAATAAAAAGAACTTCAGGTTTTTTCATGATTTTCATCAGGGCGGTTATGCTAAAAATACACCCGAATTGAAAAGTTTTATAGAATGGTTTCAGCAGAAACATGGTTTTGATATTGAACACGTTTACTCGGGCAAAATGTTTTATGCGTTTTATCAGTTATTAAAATCCGAAATCAGGCCAGATAGTACCGTTGTATTAATTCATACAGGTGGCTTACGCAGATTCTGCCAAAAATAAATACATTTGTATCTTGTCTTAAGATTCATTCAACCTTAATATTAAACCGATTCTCTATGCAAATTGAAGTTTTCAACGATTCTCAGGAATTAGCCACGCATACAGCGAAATTTATCATTAATACAGTAAAAGAAAAACCCACAGCCACATTTATACTCACATCGGGTGACACCCCCGTGCAATCCTATAAAAAAATTGTTGAGCTGGCTCAACCGGAAGACTTTGCTCAGGCTACCTTTATAGGCCTCGACGAATGGGTTGGCATACCTGCCACAAGCGAGGGCAGTTGCCGGTATATTGTGGAAGAGAATCTACTGAAACCTTTAGGAATTAATACAGCACAATATACTTTTTTTGATTCGATGACAGACGACCTCCAAAGCGAATGCAAAAGGGTAGACCAGCTGATATTCGATAAAGGCGGTGTAGATGTTATACTGGTTGGAGTAGGGCTGAACGGGCATATAGGACTAAACGAGCCGGGAACCAGCTTTGATTTATACAGCCACGTATCAAAACTGGCAGATATTACTATCAGTACCGGGCAGAAATACTTTCAACAAAGTACTGACTTGTCGCAGGGTATAACTATCGGCTTAAAGCACCTTTTGGAAGCAAAGACAGCCATTCTGATAGCCACGGGAGAGAGAAAGGCGGATATAATGAGAGAAATAGTCGCTCAGGAGCCCAACATTAATCTGCCGGCTACGGTCTTTAAAAAACACACCAATGGCCAGGTTTGGATAGATAAAGCAGCTGCTTCGTTTTTAGAATAGCTTGGGTACCAGTACAATCAAACCCGGATAAATGTAGCATAAAACATTTATCCGGGTTTAATTATTTGTAATATTAGTTGGCTATCCATTGCATTATCAGCCCGGTTATATAACCGCAATAGGTGCCGATGGCATTGCCCAGAATAGCCAGTAAAACACCAATAGGAGCCAGCGACGGGTGAAAAGCCGCAGCCACCACAGAGGCCGACGCCACACCACCCACATTAGCCTGCGACCCAACAGCCGTAAAAAAGAATGGCGCCTTTACTAGCCAGGCTGCCACTAAGGTGAATACTGCATGGGTGAGTATCCAGACCAGACCCACAATGAGCAGCGTTGGATTGCTGAAAGCATCAAAAATATGCAATTGCATTCCGATAGTTGTAATGAGTATATACAAAAATAAAGTGCCGAATTTGGTGGCTCCCAGGGCCTCCAGCTGACGGGCTCTGGTGGTTGATAGCACCAAACCGGTAGAAGAGGCAATGGTAACTATCCAGAATGATTTTGAGGCCAGGCTGTAAGCTTTTAAAGCAGGATAGTTAGTTTCAATAAACGGAGCAATGGTATCGGCAAGTAAATGCGAAAAAGCGGTTATGCCAAACCCTACGGCCATAAGTATGGTCAAATCCTGAAAATCGGGGTTCTTTTGTTTTATTCCGTCAGTTTCAACTTTTATTCTTATTTCGTCAATTACTGTGGCATCTGCTTTCATTTTTTTGTCGAGAATAGTGGCTTTTCCAACAAAGTAAAGAAGCAGACCCAGCCATAATTCAGAAAACAGTACGTCTATTACACTGGTTTGAGCAAAAACATTGGGGGCAGGCTGAAATATCTCTTTTAGCGCCAGTTGATTAGCGTTGCCGCCTGTCCAGCTACCGGCTATAGTGGCCAGTCCGCGCCATACTTCTTCACCATTTCTGTTTAAAAAGCCGGGGTCTATTGTTTTGCCCACCATTAAACCTAGAGGCCCGCCTGCCATTACGCCCAGCGCGCCAATCAGAAAAACAAAAAGGGCTTTACTGCCGAGTTTTTTAATGGACTGGAAATCGATACCCAATGTAAAAAACACCAGGCAGCACGGAAGAAGGAATCTTGAGGCGGTTTCATCAAGCTGAGACTCAGCTGCTGAAATCACGTTAAACGAACTCAACAGGCCGGGTATAAAAAAGCAAAGAAGAATAGGCGGTACAACTTTAAAGAATTTACTGAAGGTTTTTACTTTAGTTGAATAGAATATGATTGCAAGTGTGCCCAGCAGAATGCCCAGCACAATGGCGTCGTTAGTAAATATCGGGGTGTCTGATTTCATGGATGGTTTCAGTTCGTCATAGGGGGTTTGGTAAACATTTTCAAATAGTTTGATTAAGCCAAAAGACCTGAAAAAACGGTTCCTGAAGGCCTTAAAACGCGTTAAATAAAAAACACGCAATCCTCAATTCGGAACTGCGTGTCGCAATTACACTTCATCAACAAACTAAAAACCAAATAATGTTTTTGCTAAGCAAACATACTTAAAAAAAAAGTATGAAAGAAATTTATCCATAAATCTTTCATACTTCACGCTGTAAGAGGGGGACTCGAACCGCCCACGGTGTAGTTAGCCACAGTACAAATTTTGGTGGTCAATCCCAGTCGACTAAAATTGTCCGGCTTTATGCTGCGTTTGTCCTATTATCACCACCCCCGAGACAGGAGGGCATGGCTGCCAATTTCATCACCTTACATTATCATGTCTTAGTTCACTATTTGTTCCCTTTTGACACTACAAAGATACGGCAAAAAATCTGACTGTTGCAAATTTTATATAAATATTATTTAAAATTTAGATAATTGTTAAAAATAAATTAACTTTATTGACAATTTATCAAAAACCTACTAATCTAATGGACAAAAATTTCGAAATTGACAAAACAGACCTGAAGATATTGTCATTATTAATGCAAGATGCTAAAATGCCTTACACTGCCATTGGTGAAAAAATCTATGTTTCGGGTGGAACCGTACACGTTAGGATGGCAAAAATGGAACAAATGGGCATAGTAAAAGGTTCACAGCTGATTGTTGACCCCATTAAACTCGGTTGGGACATCAGCGCATTTATTGGTATCTATCTTGATAAAAGCTCTTTGTATGACGAGGTGGCTGACCAACTGGAAAAAATACCAGAGGTAGTAAGCATTAATTATACAACAGGTATGTATAGTATTTTTGCCAAAATTGTTTGCAGAGATACCCCGCATTTGAGGGAGGTGCTGCACGACAAAGTGCAGAAAGTACAAGGTATACAGCGAACTGAAACCTTCATATCTCTGGAAGAACGCACTGTCAGGCCCATTCCTTTGCTTTAATAGCTTACTATTTTTTCAATTATCAACAGCAAAGCCATATCTAAATTCTTACTTTTGTGGTGTGTAGTTACTTAACTATCTGCCATCAGTAATGAATTTTAAAAAAAATAAACAAAACCTGCTTTTTATTATTGCAGCCCTGTTGCTACCGGTAATATATGGTATTGTGTTTGTAAGAAATTTTAGCCTGCCTGTTACTGGTGGCGGAGATATTGACGAATGGGAGTTTGTAGGTTATTATCTTTCAGAAAACCTCACATTTGATGTATTTCCGCAGTTAAATTTAAGGCAAAACCAGACACTTTATCCTTTTGGTGTTACTCAGGTTTTTTCAGACTGGTCGCTCGAAAGCAATTATTGGTATGCATTGTTTTATAAATGGCTGGGGCATGGCGCCTGGCTTAATTATTATTATGTATTAAGTCTGATAATATCGTTTCTGGGTTCTTATTTGCTTTTAAAGAAAGATTTTGGGCCAAGAAAAGCCTTTTTTGCTGGCTTTGTGGTAACATTCTTCAATTTTTATGCTTTGCATAAATACCCATACCATTTTAATCATAGTACGATACACTGGACCATCCTGAGCATATTTGCTGATTTTGTTTTAATCAAAAGAATTGCTTTGAAAGAGAAAATTTCATTGAAATGGGTTTTCCTAAAGGCATTTGTCCTGATTGCTACTTTGGGTATGAATCTCGGATATATTTGTGGCTACGCCCTTAGCAGTTTTATGCTCAGTTTTTTTGTGGCCGCCATTGTGCTCATTTACAGGTATCTGAATAACGATAACCAGGTTTTGGGCTATTTTTCTGACTGGGCCAATGAATTGCAGCAAAATAAATGTTTTTTTTTAGGTCTTGCGGTTCCGCCTCTGCTATTATTGTATTTTTACCTGCCGCTTGTTTGGCAGATTTATCAGGAGTCTAATCTGGTATATTATCGTAATACTGAAAAGACGGTGGCCATGTGGAGCCATCCGTTAAGAATGCTTTTTCCTTATTTCCCTTTTTTTGATGTAACGTTTTATCCGCTGACGGATATCTTAAAAGATAAACCAGAGGGGCTCGGCTCTGGTAGTCCCGGCTGGTTTTGCCTGATTACAGGTATAACGGGCTTGTGGCTAAACCGCAAAAAATACTGGCTGACTTTTTTACCACTGCTAATTCTTCTGTTGATTTATACGTTTTATCACCCGAACCGGGTGCCAACAGTAAAGATTTTTCCCTGGGGTACTTATAATCGGGTACCATCCAGATTTACCTCTATTTTACCGGTTATATTCTCTTGTTTCTTTTTAACTGTTAACTTTTACCAGGTAAAATATCGCAATTGGCTGATTGGTGTTATGTGTATTACCGGACTTACCGAATTGGTGGTTGTTTACAGAAGCCTCTATAATAAATTGCCTTATGAGGTAGATAGCAATTTTTTCAATTACATGGGTATTATTGAAAAACAAAAAGGGGAGGCCGTACTTGATTTTCCTTTTTGTATTGTAGGAGGCGATGGTTCTGGTATGAAAGAAAACCTTTGTCCGCTTTATGAAAAAACCTGCAACATTTATGCTTTGAGGCGATTCCACCATAAAAAAGTAATGGGCGCTTATTACAGTTACATTCAACCACAAACCATCAGAAGTTTTACAAAAATAAATGTATCTGCCATGCAAACGCTTCAGCAGTTTAATCCTGAAGCTAAGCGCGAACGACTGGAAGACCTGACAGAAGAACAACTCGCATATTTGGTGAAGTACTTTCAGTATAACGATTTCTGCGGAATAAACCTGTGCATTGATTTGATTTCTGAACAAACCTACAACAGAATTGTTAAGACATTAGGTATGCCTATTGCAGCAACAGTATTACCCGGAGCCGGCAGAGCAGTTTTTATACCTAAACCAGACGAATGGCGGAAATTGGTGAATCGGGAGAAGGTTTTATCTATGAGATTTCCGTGTGGGTGTTATTAAAAATATATTATTTTAGCATTAATTGAGCCAAACAGCTTTTTATTGTTAAAAAAAAATCTTTATTTTACGATAATGCTCACAATTTTTTGAATTACTATTAAATTAGAAGTATAGCCTCATGGCCAAATTATTTCATTTACAAACATATTCTTCAGAAAAAGGAAGTCTGACGGTGTTTGAAAAAATACTTCCCGAAGGCATCAGAAGAATCTTTTACATTTACGACGCAAAGAATCAGGTTAGGGGAGGACACAGACATAAACTGACTAAAAATGCATTAACCTGTGTAAGCGGTAGTTGTAAAGTGTTTGTTGATAACGGAGAAGAACAACAGATTTTTGATTTAGATACCCCCGATAAATGTTTGCTTCTGGACCCAAGAGATTGGCATGAAATGTACAATTTTACTGACAACGCCGTATTACTTGTGCTTTCAGACCAGTTTTATGATAAAGAAGATTACATTTTTGAGCGTTATCCGGAAAAAGAACTCCATTCTGGTAATAAAGTTACTTTTCGGTAATGAAACTATATCTAAACTCCCATTCTGCTATTGAAGAAGAATGGGAGTTTATAAAAAATTATTGTTTTAAGCTTCTTAGGCAACCAACAGAATCAGCCTTTAAAAGTTTCTCCTCTTTCTTTCAGTAGATTTTCCTGGTCAGGTATTCTCGGATCCTCATAAATTGTTCCGTTATTGAGTTTGAACTTCTTTGGTTCAGCACCCGGTGCTTCTCTATGGAATGGAAGGGCTTGTGCCGACGAATAATGGCAAACGAATGACTTACGGGTTTGATTTGGGTCGTTGATAATAGAGCCGCCATGAACTAACGCTGAATGCCAGATTAACACGTCACCTTTTTTAATAAGTAAGGTCTGCTTTTCCAGGTTTAGTTCTTTACACTGGTTGTCAAGGTATCTGGCATAATCAAGTGGTGTTTTGGTAGAATATTGTCCGCTATAAAAAATGCCGTTTCCGAAGTTGAACTTCTTTACTTTTTTATGCGACCCTGCAAAATAATATAAAGGCCCCGAGTTGATATGTACATCTTCCACGGGAATCCAGGCAGCAGCTAAGTTGCTGGGTATCTTTGCTGTAACCCAGGGATAATCTGCGTGGGTAGGCTGCTGACTTCCATACAGAAAGCTAAGGCTTTGCATGCCTACCACCGGACTGTTAAAAATGGCTTCAAGGAAACTAATAATATCTTTATATAAAAATAGTTTTTTAGCAGCTAAGCTCTGGTTATGGAAATCATTAATTTTAACCATTTTGCCTAAAATCTGCCCGGTTGTCCATTCATAGGCGTGCCTCATTAATTTGGGTTTAAATTCATCACGGTCAATCTGAACGTAGGTTTTAAACTTTGATGGGTTGTTAATGAGCTCCATTACATCAGACCAATACAAATCAATGAGTTCGTGCGGTATAACCTGCTCTAAAACTACGTACCCGTTTTCTTTCCAGAAATTCAGTTTTTCTTCAAGATTATAGGGTAAATCGGCTCTTAGCTGATGTGTTTTTAAAAATTCACTGATATCTGCATTTTCCCTGTCAATCCAGGGAAGTGTTTCAGTGTCGAAATCGCGTGGACCATTCATGCGATAGTAGATTTTTTTCGCAAATTCTTTTAGTTGGGACATGGTGGATTGTTAAATTTTTGCCGAATTTAGCATTATGAAGCTTAACCAACAACAAATGCTTGTTATTTTAATGTAACCTTCTCTACTATATTTTATCTGGTTTTATAAGCTCATAATGTTTCAATGATTATATTATGATTGGTATAAATGCATATATCGGCCGCAATATTTAATCCTTCCTGCACCATCTCAATAGCGCTCATGTCAGTCGCATGTCGTTTTAAGGCAATAGCAGCCGACTGGGCAAACATACTACCAGAGCCAATAGCCGCAATCTGATTATCAGGCTCAAGTACATCGCCTGTACCAGATATAACCAGCATTTCGGTTTCATTGGCCACAATCAGCATGGCTTCCAGCTTACGAAGGTACCTGTCCATGCGCCAGTCTTTGGCCAGTTCAATGGCGGCTCTTTTCATGTTGCCACCATAGCTGTTAAGTTTGTCTTCAAATCTTTCAATCAGTGTAAAGGCATCGGCGGTTGAACCGGCAAATCCTGCCAGTATTTTGCCTCCATACAGTTTTCTTACTTTGCGCACATTGCTTTTGGCAATGGTGTTTCCCATAGTTGCCTGGCCGTCTGCTCCTAAGGCAACTTTACCATTATGGATTACACCAAGTACGGTGGTTGAGTGTATTTTTTCCATTGTAAATTTTTATTATTGGCCACAGGCCCACTATCATAAGCTATTATTCATCCAGATACGGTTGTGTCTATACAACAACCTGTACAAAGAAATAAATCCCTCATGTATACACTGAGGGATTTATCCATATAAGCATAATATGTAACACAAAATACTATACCAACAATTTGTATGGCTCTTCCAGCAATTGTTTCAGCGTAACCAGAAACGCAGCTCCCGTAGCTCCGTCAACCACACGGTGGTCGCAGGTAAGGGTTAGTTTCATAATGTTGGTTGCAAAGAACTGCCCGTCTTTTACGCCTACCGTTTCTTTAATAGCACCCACAGCCAGAATACAAGACTCAGGCGGGTTGATAATAGATGTAAACTGATCAATACCAAACATACCCAGATTACTTACGGTAAAGGTGTTGCCCTCCCAATCTTTAGGCTGTAACTGTTTGTTTTTGGCTTTTCCGCCAAGGTCTTTGGTTTCAGCTGCAATCTGCGATAGTGTTTTGGTATTGGCAAAACGAATAACCGGTACCAATAGACCTTCTTCAACAGCTACGGCCATACCAATATGTACATGATGGTTTTTACGGATTTTATCTCCCATCCACGATGCATTTACCATTGGATGTTTGGTAAGTGCAACAGATACCGCTTTGATAACGATGTCGTTAAATGAAATCTTAACCGGCGACACCTCATTCATGGCCTCTCTTGCCTTTATGGTTTTATCCATTGTTATCTCCATCGTCAGATAGAACTCTGGAGCTGAGAATTTAGATTCAGATAAGCGACGGGCAATAGTCTTACGCATTTGCGAAAGCGGAACATCCTCATAACTTTCCTGACCGGCAGGTGCAGCAGCTACCGAAGGCGCAGCGCTTGGCGCTGCCGCCGCAGGTTTAGCCTGAGGTTTGAAACTGTCAACGTCATTCTTAACTATTCTCCCACCTTCACCAGAACCGTTCACGTCTGAAAGGTTAATACCTTTTTCTTCTGCAAGGCGCTTGGCCAAAGGAGAGGCAAGAATACGTCCGTTATTGGCAGCGTGAGATTCAGTTGCATCAGGAGCCTGTGCCGGAGCAGCAGCCTCTTCAGTTTTTGTTTCTGCCGGAGCAGGGGCAGCAGCGCCAGCCTGGCTGTTTAGCAAAGCCTGATAATCGGCGCCTTCTTCGCCAATTACTGCAATAACCTCGTTTATTTTTGCGGCTTTTCCAGCCTCAATACCAATATACAATAATGTGCCGTCTTCATAAGCCTCTAGTTCCATAGTGGCTTTATCTGTTTCAATTTCTGCCAGAATATCGCCAGACTTCACTTTATCACCTACTTTTTTCAACCAAGCATGAATAACACCCTCTGTCATGGTGTCGCTCAGAAGAGGCATCTGTACTGTTTTTGCTTTAATATTAGAAACATCAACAGCAGGGGCAGACGGTGCAGCAGCTTGTGGCGCTGGCGCAGCTTCTTTCGGCGCTTCTGCAGGTGCAGCAGCACCACCGCCATTGAGCAGGCTTTGGAAGTCTTCACCGGGTTTACCTACCACCGCCATTATCGCATCAACCGGAACCGACTGTCCTTTCTCAACACCGATATAAAGAAGTGTTCCGTCATAATAAGACTCCATATCCATGGTAGCCTTATCGGTTTCTACTTCTGCAAGAATATCGCCTGATTTTACTGTATCTCCAACTTTTTTATGCCATGCTGCTATCACACCTTCTTCCATGGTGTCGCTCATCTTGGGCATTCGGATTACTTCTGCCATTGTATAAAATTTGCTGGTTTTTTTGATTTTATTTATTCAAGTCTTAAAATTATAACAAAGTAGCCTAATGTCCTTGAAAACTTGATAGAATTTAATTTTAAATTTTCGGGTACGGCTCTTTGCTGCCTTTATTTTTATTTGTAAAATACTTCATTTACAGGCTTTTGCAGCAATAGAAGCGTCATATTATCAAATTGCTTCTTTTCTGCTGTTACCGGTGCCAATTTATTGATGATCAGTGAATCGTCTGTTACCAGCGCGCTGTATGTAAAAGATTTTTGCGCGTTGGGTATAGGCTTGAGTTCTGGCGGGTATTTTACGTACCCAAACCTGAACCTGCTGCCATATTTGCTTTTACCATACATAAAAAATGGATGCACCCAGTTGGTTTCCAGTGCCAATCCCAGATTATGGTCATTGTTTCTTAAGCTGGCAAATATTCCGTTAAAAGCCTTGTAGGTTTTATCATCAAATGTAAAATAACCCTGTTTCCATTCTTTACGTTCAAAAATATTATGTCTGGCAAAATCATAATATGTTGTGCGGTCAAGAATCCTGAATATTTCTTTGCGTTCAGCCAGACTCACATCCGGCTTTATCTGATAAGCTATATTGGCGAAGTCCTGGCTAGTGGTTTTGGTATAATATCCTTTTCCGGTTAATTCTTTATATTCATTTTCGCCAAGTTGAGCCTCCCGTCCGCCGATGGTGTGCGGTACATATACAAGGGCTTTCTTAAAAAAGTAAGCAGCTGGTATAATTGGTTTGAGCGTATTGCAAAAAACAAACGGAAGCGTGGAAATCAACAATAAGGTAATTAGGGTATCTAATAGCCTGTTTCTGTCTTTAATTATCTGCATGCCAATAAATGCTGCAACAGGCATTGCACCTATGAAAAATGGTAATTGAGTACGCGAATGAAAGGTTTGCCATTTAAAAATACTGGCATAGCTAATTAAACCAATAACGGCCAGCGAAAAATAAACTAGCACGGTTTTCTTAACCTGGGACTGTCTGTTTTTAGGATTAACAAACCAACAGGCACAAAAGAGAAGCAAAAAGAAATGGATGAAATTGCCTGAGAAATCTTCGCCAATAGAAAAAAGTGTATTATACTTGGCAAATGTTGAAGCCTGATTGTTGAGGTCATAGCCTATAAATTGATGAAACCCCTGTATGAAACTGTCGTAGGCGTAATTCCAGGAGTTAAAAGGCAGGCCGATATGGTTACCAACAATTTTTGAAAGATTAGACAGCGTTACTTTTAAACCTGTTTGTTCATTTCTGTAATTATAGTATAATAAACTGCCGGGCGAGGGCATCAGGATGTTTCCAAAAACTATGAAATTGCGATAAAAGAAAGCGGAAAAAGTTATGAGAAACAAGCCTACTGAAATAAACCCGATTTTGATGGCAGCTTTCCAGTTGTTTTTAAAAACAAACACTGCATACAGAACAATAAAACCTATGCTATATATAAAAGTAGTATATTTTGTAAAGCCGCCGAGCATAAGAGCCACGATGGCCCAGTAAAATTGCCTATTGGGTACAGTAGTTTTATTTTTAAAAATTAAACTGCCAAAAAATAAAAAGCAAATGAAATAAAAACTTGCCAGGTAGTCGTTCTGGCTGGTGGTTGATTGCACAACCCCCATTGGAATACTAAAAACAAGTATGGCTGCAAGACCTTGCCCTTTTTTGCTTACACCCCATAGCTGTCCTATAAGAGAAGCAGCTACTAATGTACCTGCCATTGATACAAACTGAACTGCATTGACAAAGTAATCTCCGCCTGCCAACACCAGCGTGTGCAAAAGAAAATACTCCGACATGACGTTATAATATAACTGGAACGGAGAAGTGGTAGGGTAATGCTGCAGGTTCTGGTTTTGTATCCAGAAGTCTGCCCTGGCCAGATGATAATTTAAGGCATCTGTATTATTAGGAGTTACATAAAAAGTGAGAAATCCCAGAACAAGGAAAAGGAAAACGAAAAAGAAAGTATTAAAGCCCGATAAGTACTGCGTAAGACACATATCGTTGAAATGAACAAAAGCCCATTTCTTCTTTAAAAAAACTACCCTGCATAGAAACAAGGCCAGTAAAAGATATGATGCAATTAAAAAAAATGAGTTGAGGCAGTTAAAAAATGCTGACACCTCTGTAACCAGAAATACAAACACCGAAAAGGCTAGCAGCGACTTAATGAATGAAACCCTGTTTCCATTATCTTTACCATCTCTGATATAGAGAAACAAACCTATTATATTAATAAATCCTAATAGAATGGGCATACGTATTTAAGAATTTTTATCTCACATTCCAGAACTAGAGGTGCATCAACGCCAAAGCGATACCCGGATACGCTTGTATCAGCTGATTTTCAATACTGCCATAAATGCTTCCTGTGGCACTTCTACGGTTCCTATCTGGCGCATACGTTTTTTACCTTTTTTCTGTTTTTCCAATAGCTTACGTTTACGCGAAATATCGCCACCATAACACTTGGCAATTACATCTTTACGCAGTGCCTTTACGGTTTCGCGGGCAATAATTTTAGCGCCAATAGCTGCCTGAATGGCAATTTCAAATTGCTGGCGTGGCAATAACTCTCGTAGTTTTTCGCAAAGCTTTTTGCCCCAGTCATACGCCTTGTCGCGGTGTACAATGGCCGAAAGTGCATCAACCGGTTCACCATTAAGCAGGATGTCCAGTTTAACTAGGTTAGACTCACGATAGCCAATCAGATGATAATCAAGTGAGGCATAGCCTCTGGATATGGTTTTTAGTTTGTCGAAGAAATCAAATACAACTTCTGAAAGCGGCATTTCAAAAGTAAGCTCCACCCGTGTGGCTGTCAGGTAAACCTGGTTTTTCAGGATACCTCTTTTTTCCATACATAAGCCCATAATAGGGCCCACGTAGTCGGCGGCTGTAATAATCTGGGCATTGATGAAGGGTTCCTCAATCCAGTCAATATAGTTGGGGTCTGGCATTTCAGACGGTGCTGAAACCTCCAGCGTTTCTCCTTTTTTATCAATTACATTGAAACGCACCGACGGCACGGTGGTCAGTACAGTCATATCAAACTCACGTTCCAGGCGCTCCTGAACAATTTCCATGTGAAGCATACCCAGGAAACCGCACCTGAAACCAAAACCCAATGCCGCTGATGTTTCAGGCTCCCAAATAAGGGCGGCATCATTCAGCTGAAGTTTTTCCATGGCCTCTCTCAGGTCTTCAAACTCTGAAGTCTCAACCGGATAAATACCTGCAAAAACCATAGGCTTTACCTCTTCAAAACCTTTAATGGCTTCTTTGGTAGGGTTTTCAGCATGGGTGATGGTATCACCCACTTTTACTTCTTTGGCCACCTTTATACCTGATATGATGTAACCAACGTCTCCGCAGTCAACAAAGTCTCTTGCTTCTTTCTGAAGTTTAAGAATACCTACTTCATCGGCAATATACTCTTTACCGGTAGCCACAAATTTTACTTTGTCGCCCTTACTGATACGGCCATTCTTTACACGGAAAATAACCTCTATGCCACGGTAAGAATTAAACTGTGAGTCGAAAATAAGGGCCTGCAGTTCTGCCTTCGGATTCCCCACCGGCGCTTTTATACGTTTAATAATGGCTTCAAGAATTTCATTGATACCAATTCCTTCTTTGGCGCTTGCCGGAATAATAGAATCTCTGTCGCAGCCTATCAGGTCAACTATCTGGTCTTTAACTTCCTCAGGCATTGCGCCGGGGAGGTCAATTTTATTTAAAACAGGTATTATCTCCAGGTCATGGTCCAGAGCCAGAAACAGGTTACTGATGGTTTGTGCCTCTATACCCTGCGACGCATCAACCACCAGAAGCGCGCCCTCACATGCGGCAATAGAACGTGAAACCTCGTAACTGAAATCGACGTGACCGGGTGTATCTATAAGATTTAATATGAATTGTTCGCCTTCAAACGTGTAGTTCATCTGAATAGCGTGGCTCTTAATGGTAATACCTCGTTCTCTTTCAAGGTCCATATCATCAAGCACCTGGGCTTGCATATCACGGTCTGAAATAGTATTGGTAGATTGAAGAAGGCGGTCGGCAAGTGTACTTTTGCCGTGGTCAATGTGTGCAATAATGCAAAAATTGCGAATATTTTTCATTTACTGTTAAGTTCCGGATAAGATTGGCAGTGCCTCTGGTTTTAAAGCCCGCCTGTGTTTGATTCGATACAAAAATGCTGATAGATATATCAGAAATCTGTTACCGATACATTTGTTCGCAAAAATAGTAAGAAAAAGAGGATAAAATGAAGATTCTATAGATATTTATCTCCAACCAGATAGTTACTCACGTAGTCGTGCACTGCGTCTTCCAGTGAAGTAAAAGGTTTTTTGAAACCAATCATGCGCAGCTTACTCATATTTGCCTGAGTAAAATACTGGTATTTATCGCGTATGTCGGCGGGTGTATCTATAAATTCTATCTGTGGTTCAAGGTTCAACGCAGCGAAAGTTGCCTTGGCCAGATCCAGAAAGGTGCGCGCTTTGCCTGTGCCCAGGTTATAAATACCCGAGTTGCGGCGCGAGTGCATCAGATAAATAAGCACATCAATTAAATCTTTCACATATATGAAATCGCGCATTTGTTCACCATCGTTATAATCGGCACGGTGAGATTTAAACAACTTTATACCCCCTGTGGCATTAATCTGATTATAAGAATGAAATATAACCGAGGCCATTCTGCCTTTGTGATATTCGTTTGGCCCGAAAACATTGAAAAATTTAAGACCAGCCCAGAAGAAAGGCGAATCTTTTTGTGTAAGAGCCCATTTGTCGAAATCATTTTTTGATTCGCCGTAGGGGTTCAAAGGTTTTAATTGCGGAATCAGCAGCTCATTATCATCGTACCCAAATTCTCCGTTACCATAGGTGGCAGCAGATGAGGCGTACACCAGCGGAATCTGGTATTGATGGCACTTTTTCCATATTTGCTTAGAATAGTTCAGGTTCAGTTTATTGAAAATCTCCTGATCAAATTCTGTGGTGTCTGTACGTGCACCAATATGAAAACAAAACTCAACTTCAGCCTGATTTTTATCGAGCCATTCAAAGAAAACGTCACGGTGAACAAATTCCTGAATTTTCTTGTTCGCTAAATTGTTCATTTTCAGCGGATTAGAAAAGTCGTCAACCGCAATGATAAAATTAAAGCCATCTTGATTCAACCGTTGTATCAAACAGCTTCCAATAAAACCAGCGGCACCCGTAACAATTATCATAGAACTTTAAGTAGTGTTATTAGATTGCAAATTTAATGCATTCCTAAACGCAAATCCATAGACTTAACTTTGATTAAATTGCACTTTTTAAAGAATATATCCCGTAGCCCCTTTAGTAGCAATGTGTTATTGTTTTTTTGGTGATATTTTTGTAAAATTTTTGAAGAATGCTCCGCCCTGAATGGGCGGTGTGAGTAATAATAACTAATATGATTTATATAACCAGGCGTGAGCGATTCAACGCTGCTCACAGATTATGGAATGCGGAGTGGTCGGACGAAAAAAACAGAGAGGTTTTTGGTTTGTGTTCAAACATACACGGGCACAACTGGGAGCTGGTTGTAACCGTGAAAGGAGAAATAGACCCCAATACAGGTTTTGTAATGGATCTGAAAGATTTAAGTAAGGTAATGAAAAGCGAGGTAACTGATAAGGTAGACCATACCTTTTTGAATGAAGACGTGCCTTTTTTGAAAGGGAAGTATCCGACAACAGAAATCTTTGCCGTGGAAATCTGGAAAATTCTGGCACCGGTACTGCAAGAAAAATACAATACTACTTTGCACTGTGTAAAACTGATAGAAACACCTAACCATTATGTTGAGTACTTCGGCGACTGATTTTTGTTTTCTGAAGGTCTTCTATACTGATAAATATGAAATACTTTATTATAGCTGGTGAACGCTCAGGAGATTTGCACGCATCAAATCTGATTAAAGCAATCAGACAGGCAGATGCGCAGGCTGTGATAAAAGGTTGGGGTGGCGACTACATGCAGGAGGCCGGGGCAGAAGTTTTGATGCATTATAAAGAGCTGGCATTTATGGGTTTCGCAGAGGTGCTGGCCAATCTGTCCAAAATTCTTGGCTTTTTTAGTTTGTGTAAAAAGCAGATTGACGAATTTAAACCCGATGGCATTGTATTGGTTGACTACGCCGGATTTAATATGCGGATTGCCAAATGGGCAAAACCACAAGGGTATAAACTTTTCTATTATATATCGCCCAAGGTTTGGGCCTGGAACCAGAGCCGCGCTTTGCAGTTGAAAAAAAATATTGATAAGTTATTTGTCATTTTTCCGTTCGAAGTAGATTTCTTCCGCAAGTACAACTACGAAGTTGAGTTTGTTGGTAATCCGTTGTTTGATGCCATAGCGGCTTTCAAGCCAAACCCTGATTTTCTGAAACAGAATCAGCTGGAAGAAAAGAAAATAATTGCTTTACTGCCGGGTAGCAGACGGCAGGAAGTTGAAAAGATGCTTGAACTAATGGTTGCCACCAAAGCGCAATTTCAGGGATACCAGTTCGTTATTGCTGGGGTAGGAAATTTACCTGCCGAATTTTATGAAAAGTTTTTGGGGCATGAGGTAAGCCTGATTACAGACCAGACCTATGATTTGCTGACACATGCGCAGGCAGCCATGGTAACTTCAGGTACCGCTACACTCGAAACCGCCTTGTTTGGCGTGCCGCAGGTGGTGTGTTATAAAACTAGCTGGTTATCATATAGTATAGCCAGCAGGTTAATCAGAGTGCCGTATATTTCATTAGTTAACCTGATTGCAGAAAAAGAAGCCGTAAGAGAGTTGATTCAGGATGAGCTGACACCGGATAACATTGCTGCTGAAATAATGAAAGTTCTTGTAAAGTCGCCCGAAAGAGACACGCAACTGGCAGAATATGAAAGAATAAGGGCGATATTGGGTAGTGCAGGGGCGTCGGCACAAACGGGTAAAAGAATAGTTGAAATTTTAAAAAACTGATTTATATATAAATTATTGAAAGACAATGAAACTCCACAAAATAGTATTTGTACTGGTATTGGGTATGCTGGCCATTTGGTCTTGTAAAGACAAAAAAGAAACGGTGCTTAAATCAAGAACCGAATTGATGGCCGGTACTTCTTCAAAATCCTGGAAAATCACCAAAGCCGAGGCCAGTATTACTACAGATGCCAAAATTGACCTGGTTTCTACCCAACAAGCATGTATAACAGATAACCTGCTGGTGTTTGCAGTAAATGGTACTTATGAGCTTAGAGAAGGCGCTTCAAAATGTAATGCCGCAGACCCGGATTTGATTCTAAGTTCAAACTGGAGCTTTACTGACAATGAAACCAAGTTTAAGATTGACAGAATCGTATTTTTGGGAGTTGAACTCAAGGATACAGTTTTTGAAATTGTTGACCTCTCCGACAACGTATTTACCGGCAAAACAAATATTGATTATAAAGGTACCAAATACCAGCTTGTTGCCACTTTTCAGGTGGTTAAATAGGTAAAATGGGTAAGTTATCATAATAATTTAATAAAAAAGCGCATCTTATTGCTATTAAGGCTAAATTTGCGAACAAATATAGCTTAACTGGTGTTAGCCTAACAGAGCATAAAGCAAAAATACATGAGTAAGGACTTAGAATTATTAGAAGAATTAACAACCTCTGAATATAAATACGGGTTTTATACAGATATTGAAGCTGATGAGGTTCCGGCTGGATTAGATGAAAGTGTGGTTCGTGCTATTTCTGCAAAGAAGAACGAGCCTGAATGGATGCTGCAATGGCGCTTGAACGCGTTCAGAGTCTGGCAAAACATGACCGAACCCAAATGGCCCAATGTTAAGTATCAGCCTGTTGATTTTCAGTCTATTAAGTATTATTCAGCGCCTAAACAGACCAAGGTTATCAATAGCCTTGATGAGATAGACCCCGAGTTACGCCGTACTTTTGAGCGTCTGGGTATTTCTCTAAAAGAGCAGGAGCGCCTGTCTGGTGTAGCAGTTGATGCCGTGATCGATTCTGTTTCAGTAGCTACTACCTTTAAGGTAAAGCTGAAAGAAATGGGGATTATTTTCTGCTCAATGTCAGAAGCTATTCAGGAACACCCGGAGCTGGTTCAGAAATATCTGGGTTCTGTTGTGCCGGTGAAAGATAATTTTTATTCGGCTTTAAATGCTGCGGTTTTCTCTGACGGCTCGTTTTGTTACATTCCAAAGGGGGTACGCTGCCCCATGGAGCTTTCAACATATTTCCGTATCAATGCTGCCGGTACAGGCCAGTTTGAACGCACGTTGATAGTAGCCGAAGAAGGCGCTTACGTAAGTTATCTTGAAGGTTGTACTGCCCCTCAGCGCGACGAAAACCAATTGCACGCTGCCGTGGTTGAAATTTTTGCCCATAAAGACAGCGAGGTGAAATACTCGACCGTTCAAAACTGGTATCCGGGCGATAAAGAGGGTAAAGGTGGTATTTATAACTTTGTTACCAAACGCGGCTTGTGTTTTGGAGAAGGTTCTAAAATATCATGGACACAGGTTGAAACCGGCTCGGCTATTACCTGGAAATACCCATCAGTTATTCTGCGTGGCGATAACTCAATCGGTGAGTTTTATTCGGTGGCTGTAACCAATAATATGCAACAGGCAGATACCGGAACCAAGATGATACACATCGGTAAAAATACCAAAAGCCGTATTGTTTCGAAGGGTATTTCGGCGGGCAGAAGCCAGAACTCATATAGAGGATTGGTTGATATTTCGAAAAGAGCGCAAAATGCCCGTAACTTCTCGCAGTGTGATTCATTGCTGCTAGGTGACCGTTGCGGAGCACATACTTTCCCTTATATTGAAGTAAACAATTCATCGGCATCTGTGGAGCATGAGGCTACTACCTCAAAAATAGGCGAAGACCAGTTGTTTTACTGTAACCAGCGGGGTATACCTACCGAACAAGCCGTTGCCTTAATTGTAAACGGATATGTGAAAGAGGTATTGAACCAATTGCCAATGGAATTTGCCGTAGAAGCACAAAAACTATTGGAAATTTCGTTAGAAGGCAGTGTTGGGTAATCAGAGTAGATTCATCGATTTAAATTATATGAGAACCTCTTTGCAAAATGCAGAGAGGTTTTTTGTTGCCGCAGGAAGAGGTGCAATGCTTGCGGCTTATCGCAGAAATGGGATATCATCGAATTTGATTTGCCTGAATATGATTTTATTGTTTGTATTTGCCCCTGAAGCCGCCTGAAATACCCCAAAACGAAAAGTTTAACATTTCATTAACCTTTTTTTACAAGTGTTTCGATAAAGCCAAGAGCAAAACTTGTAGATTCGTTAAACCCGTAATAAATGAGCAAAATGACAAAATTTCTACACCTTTATCTTTTGTTGATGCTAGTTTCCAGCACTTTATGCAAAGCACAAAACAGGTCAGACCTGTTAATAGTTAATAGCAATACTGAAACAAAAGAGGTACTTACATCTAATGTACCCAGCACTATTAACCGGACAATCAAGCAAGACAAAAAGGGCAATATCTGGTTTGCTGCTTTTGATGGGGTTTATCGCTATGATGGACAATCATTCGTTAATGTTATGAAAGATGTGAGTTCCGCCCGTTTTTTTTCTGTTACAGAAGATAGAAACGGGAATTTCTGGTTCACTTCCATTGGTTCTGGTGTTTATTATTACAACCCCTCGGCAGGTAAGAAATCTATTCGGAATTTTACAAATAAGGATGGGCTTGTCAATGACAGTGTTCCATATAGTTATGAAGATAAGAGAGGTAATATGTGGTTTGGTACTTTAGGTGGTGCAAGCCGCTACGATGGGAAAGTGTTTCAGAATTATAAACCGAATGGTGGTTTACCAAATGCAAATAAAGACGATAATGATGTGAATGCTATCATTGAAGACAAAACAGGAAAATTCTGGTTTGGTACAAGAGGCAATGCCTATGTTTTTGATGGCAGGAAATTTACTGTACTTACCAACAATGGTGAAAAATTTACGAATGTCCGTTCAATAATTGAAGACAAAAAGGGGAACATCTGGCTTGGTGGGAGCGATGGTCTTTGGCGCTATGACCCATCAGGTGCGCTCAGGGCAGGAGGGCAATTATTTACAAATTTCACAAAAGATTTTATTGGGTTTATTTATGAAGATAAAAATGGAAACATCTGGACGAGCGCCAAAAATGGTTATACCGGAAGATGGGAACTTGCCCGATATGAGGCTAAATCTTTATCCAATCAAAAGCCAACTGTATCCAAAATAAATCCAGAATTTGAGGCTAATGCTGGCATGATTTTCGGCATTTTAGAAGCGCATGATGGAAGCATCTGGTTTGGCGCTTTAGATGGCGTGCGCCGATTTGACGGAAAAGTCATTACCCACTTTAAAAATAAGAAATAATACGATTCAAAGGAAGTTTTAGGAAAAACTTGTCGGATTAGCATGTAATGAGTAGCTTTGATAAACCCTGCATTTACTCATATTATGCCTACTGACCTTGAAATACTCGCTCAGGCCCTAAAAGCACTGGCTGATATTGATGAAAACGAATTCAGCATCTCGGCTTCTTGCTGGCAGAAGAAAAGCTACAAAAAAGGTGAATATTATAATGAGTATCGCAACGTGTGTAAGTATCTGGGTTTTATTCTGGACGGAGTATTCAGAACGTATTATGTAGATGATGATACCGGTGAAGAAAAGAATGTTTTCTTTTACTCAAAAAATCAGGTGGTGGTTTCTTTTAAGAGTTTTATTACACAAACTCCTTGTAATTACTACACACAGTCGATGACTGACTCCAGGATATTATATATACATATCGATGACTTGAACAAACTGTATCAACAGTCTCATAAATGGGAGCATCTGGGTAGAATCATTGCCGAGCTTGCCTTTGGGGTATCTATGAACCGTACAGAAAGCTTTCTGTTTCAGAAACCGGAGCAGCGGTATCTGCAATTACTGGAAGACCACCCAGATATTTTCAATTCAATACCCCTCTATCAGATTTCCTCTTATCTGGGTATTCAGGGCCCATCTCTCAGCCGTATCAGAAAACGTCTGGTAGGGAAATAATTCATTCAGAAAAAAATTAAGGTTTCTTTCGATTTTAACTTAGGTTAAAATTATTGTCATGCCCATGTATGACCTTTGTGGTGTAGTCAACGATAACTACGCCAACAAGAAACTTTAAATTTTACTACAATGAAAAATATCACCACCAATAACATCGTATTCATTACCGGCGCTTTCGTACACAATTCTTCATGGGAAGAATGGCAACGCTACTTCGAGAGCAAAGGTTATAACACTGTTGCGCCTGCCTGGCCTTATAAAGATGCCCCGACTGCTGCCGACCTGAGAAACAGACAACCCAACGACACTGATTTAGCTGCTTTAACATTGGATGAACTGGTTGACCACTACGCCAAAATAGTGAGTCAGTATCCAGAAAAACCAATCATCATCGGTCACTCTTTGGGCGGTTTAATTACCCAGATTCTCGTAAACCGTGGTCTGGCCGCTGCCGGTATTGCTATTCATCCGGTGCCACCTTTGGGTGTTTTCCCTTATGAATTTTCGTTCCTGAAAGCAGGCTGGAAAGCGCTTGGCCTGTTTACCTCTCTGAAAAAGACCTATCTGATGTCGTTGGCCGACTGGCAATATGCCTTTGTAAATACAATGCCATTGGAAGCACAAAAAGAGGCTTATGAGAAATACACCATACCGGAGTCTAAAACAGTGGCCAGAGGTGGTTTAACCAGCGCAGCTAAAGTAGACTTTGCCAAACCTCATGCGCCTTTGCTGATAACCTCTGGTGATTTAGACACCATTATTCCTGCACATTTAAATAAGCGTAATTATAAAGCTTATAAACAGTCTGGCTCAATACTCGATTACAAAGAGTTTAAAGGCCGTAACCACTATGTGTTAGGCCAACCCACCTGGAAAGAGGATGCCGATTATATATTGGATTGGTTGAAAAAGTAATGGTAGCAGATTGAGAAAAAGTAAAGAGGAGAGGCCATGTGGTTTCTCCTCTTTTGCGTTTATAATATGAATTCACGAAAACCGTGATTAAAATCACGGTCAAACTAAACATCTGTTGTTAATTTGTGCATATCTACTGAAGTAGGTAAAGAATGATTATTCCGTTAAACCTCTCAAATATGCAATGCTTTTTGGTACGTTGATAAGCTCGTTGTTGCTTTCATCTTCAATAAAAAAGTGCTTGATACCCGCTTTTTTAGCTTCTTTAAAAATATTTACCCAGTCGGCCTGGCCTGTGCCTAATACCACATCATTTTCTGACGGCGTATGACCGGAGAAATCACCTTTGATACCTTTTTTCAAATCTTTTACGTGCATCAGCTTCCAGCGGCTGCCATATTTCTTTAACAGTGCTACCGGGTTTCCGCCTCCATGGATGGTCCAGAGTACATCCATTTCAAACGAAACATAAGCCGGGTTAGTATTTTTTATCAGGTAGTCCATTAATGTACCATCTTCATAAGGTCTGAACTCATAACCGTGGTCATGATAACAAAATGTTATTCCGTTTTCTTTCAGCACTTTTCCGGCATAGTTAAAATCTTCTACTGCTTTTTTTGCATCTTCAATTGTAAAGTTGTCGCCTTTATGGGGTATCCAGGCACACATAACAAATTTAGCCCCCAGAGCCTTCGCTTTTTTTACGATTTCCTCGGGTTTTCGCAACTCTTCATATCCTGCACCGGTCGATGGAATCTTTATTTCGCGTTCATCACACATTTTTTTAAATTCCTCTAACGAATATCCGTTGGCACCTCCACCTTCAATTTCTGTTATTCCCAGCGCTTTTATAAGGTCTAATGTACCCGGCACGTCTTTCGGCATTATGTTTCGGTAGGTGTAGGTCTGCAAACCTATAGGAGCAGTGTAAACCATTAACTTCTTCTGGGCTTGGGTTCCATGAAATAAGCATAAACCCAATAAACTGTATAGTACGATTTTTTTCATAGTAAAAAGGCTTAACAGCCCTGGTTGATTATAGATAATTGATAGCCTTTGTTCTGCGGGCAATATACTAAAAAAGATGTTTAATAAAGCCAGATATGTGCCTCTGATGATTGGAATCAGAGCCAGATAACCTCAATTACTTCATCTTTTTTAACAATTGTAGTGTGCTTTATATGAGCGTTTCGCTTCAATAAAATGGTGTTTTGCCGGGCCTTGCTGGCATCTTGCGATACAACCAGTGTAGGTGTTCTTTTATGAAAAACACTGACAATTTCGCCGGGTGTTACACTTATTTCAATATTACGTTCATTTTCCGGAACAGAGACTGTCCTGACCCGATTTCTATTATCAAGTGCCTCTTTGTCTGAGCTCATCATCAGGTCAAGGGCTTTGGCTGCATTGGGTATGCCGTAGCCAATATAATTGTTGCCGAAAGGGTACAGGCTGGCTGATTTCTCAATGAAATTTTTAGCAGCCTTATTGGTCAACTTCGGATTCGCCTGCAGTAAACAGGCCACAAAGCCAGTAATAACAGGCGCGGCCAATGATGTGCCATATAATGAGTAGCAGGAAACATTGGGTTTCAGGTAATCCAGAAAATCGGGGCCAATACTGCTATAACCCATTTTTAGGCCGTTTTCGTTGGTGGCGCCAACTGCAATTACTCCTTCCACATCAGCAGGGGTAGATATAATACGCCAGTCGCGGTCACCGCCTTCATTCCCTGCAGAAACCACCAGTATTATGCCTTTTTCTTCGGTTGCAATTCTGGCGGCTTTGGCAATGGTACTGGTGTTGCCGTTCATTTGTTCAGGGCTGTAATCTTCTTTCGGATTCGAGAAACCTTTGGCATAGCCCAATGACGTATTAATTAATCGCACACCCAGGCTGTCCATCCACTCCATCGCTGCTACCCAGTTGTCTTCCTCACCTCTGAACTCCCTGCCACCAGTATCAGTTCTGGCCAGATAAAACTTCGCCTGCGTGGCCAGGCCAAACTGAATTTTATTATCATGTGTTTTGCCTGTTATGGCAGTCAGCACCTCAGTTCCATGAAAATCAGAGCCGGTCTCGCGTTCATCAAAGTGATTTGTTTTCCCGGGGTTTATATAGTCTCTCACCGCCAGAATCCGGTTGCCGGTCAGTAAATGACCCAATGCCGGCGACTCACTGACACCATAATACCCGGCGTCAATAACGCCAATGGTTACTCCGTTTCCGTTCAGGCCAGTTTGTAAGAACCCTTCAATACCTACCTGTTTCATGGCGAAATCTACCCGTATGTCATCTGGAATTTGAGAACGATTAATGGTTACCGGATACAATTTACTATCTATAAGTATTACTTGGCTTACAAAAGGCAAATTTCTGACCACCTGCAATTGCTCAGGCAGCAGATAGGCCGAGATGCCATTTAGCCAGCGGGACTCATGAACGGGGCTTATATGGATACTCTTCAATACCGAGATATACCTGCCGCAAACCGGTATGTCTGTAAACTGGCTTGCAGGTAAACCAAGTTCTCTTCTGTTTTCTTTACATTGCTCAGATACCGCTGCCGGCAGGCCGGTTTCTTTGTCTTTAAACAACACCCAATATTTATGCTGTGAAAACCCCTGAAAAGAAAACGAAGAAAAGAAAGATAAGAATATGAAAATTTGACGTACACTTGCCATACCAATGCAATAATTCATAATTTTATAACCCAATGAGCAATATAGGCTTACAGATATTCTGTTGTATAAAGAACTGACAACCCCAGACCGTTTCAGAATATAAATTTAATTGAAAATATTCGGCTTGTAGTTAAAACTACCCATAATTTATTCACTTTATGCGTTACGAACCAATTGATTCCACTCTCTTTTCATCTAACCGGGCAAGGCTCACGGGTTTATTAAAACCCAAATCAATGGCCATTGTTCTGTCAAACGATGTCATTCCGAGCAATGCTGACGGTACTCTGGGGTTCAGACAAAATAACGATTTGTTTTATTTAACAGGTATAGATCAGGAAGAAAGTATTCTGATTTTGTTTCCGGATTTTCCGGACGAAAATTTCAGAGAAATATTACTGATAAGAGAAACCAGCGAGCATATAAAAATATGGGAAGGCGAAAAACTGAGCAAAGAGCAGGCTACCGATATATCAGGAATAAAGAAAGTGGTGTGGGTAAACAGTTTTGAGACCTTATTGCGCAAGCTGGTTTTTGAGGCCGAGCAGGTATATCTGAACCTGAATGAGCATGACGGAGCCGACTGGAAGTTTGAAACAAGAGAGCGGCGGTTTGTGAACGATTTTAAGTTAAAATTTCCGTTACACCAAATAGAAAGGCTTGCCCCGTTAATGCGCCGGCTCAGGGTTGTTAAACAAGCCGCTGAAGTAGATTTGTTAAAAAAAGCCATTGGTATTTCTGCCCGAGGCTTACGCCGGATGGCTAAGTTTCTGAAACCTGATGTGTATGAATTTGAACTGGAAGCAGAACTGACACACGAGTTTTTAATGAATCGTTCTCGTGGCCATGCCTTTCAACCGATTATTGCTTCAGGCGCCAATGCCTGTGTGTTGCACTATGTAACCAGCAATGAACGATGCAAAGACGGGGACCTGATTCTGCTTGATTTTGGGGCAGAATATGCTAATTATAATGCAGATATTACCCGCTGCCTGCCCGTAAATGGCAGGTTCAGTATGCGGCAGAAAGCGGTGTATCAGGCGGTACTGAGAATTTTGTATGCCGCCCGTGAAATGATTGTGAGTGGTAATACGATGGATATACTAAGAAAAGAAACAGGTAAAATAGTTGAATACGAACTCATTGAACTGGGTTTATTGAAACACCATGAAGTAGCAAAGCAAGACCCCGAGGCACCACTATACCGCAAGTATTTTCCGCATGGTATTTCGCATCATCTCGGTCTGGATGTGCATGACGTAGGCAGCCGTTATGAAACATTTAAACCCGGTATGGTTTTTACCTGTGAACCGGGCATATACATACCCGAAGAAAAACTGGGTATCAGGCTGGAAAATGATATTTTAATTACCGCGCATGGAAATATTGACCTGATGGACGGCATACCGATAACTATTGATGAAATTGAGCATTTAATGAATAACTAATCTGGTTTTGTTATCTTTGCGTCTCAAACGATTATCCCGATTTTATGTTTCAAAAATTGAATTCATCAAAAATATTCATTTTTATACTTTTGATTTTTGTGCCTCTTTGTTTGCGAGCCCAGAGTGCGGATGAAAAAATTTTTAAACAAAAAATGGATTTGCCCAAAAGCGAAACCACTGCAAAAACGGCCATTACAATAGCGCAATCTTTTATCGGCCAGCCTTATAAGGCCGGAATGCTGGATGCCGCAACAAATGAACAACTGGTGTGTACACTGAAAGATTTTGATTGCTGGACTTTCGTAGAAACGGTATCGGCTCTGGCTATTACCAGGCATTCTCCTATTTCTGATTTTCCTGTTTTTTTGTCATATCTTAAAAAACTTCGCTACCGCAGTGGCAACATTGACGGCTATGCCTCAAGGCTGCATTATTTTAAAGAATGGGCAGTGAGAGCAGAGCAAAATAAAATTGCACTAGACATGACCGAATTGATGGGTGGTGTGCCTTCTGACAAGTTGATTAATTTCATGACCACGCACCGCAGTTTGTATCCGCATTTGCAGAAACAGGAGACCTTTGCCGAAGTTACCAGATACGAATCTGAATTAAACGGTTATGGTTTTTATTATATACCCAAGGCTGACGTAAAAAAGATGGAGAGCCAGATTGAAGACGGAGACATTATTGCCATTACATCAAATATAGAAGGGTTGGATTTTAACCATGAGGGCTTTGCTATCCGTAAAAATGGCAGAATACATTTGCTGCATGCATCGCAGGAAATGAAAAAGGTAATGATTTCGGCCGAGCCTTTAACAGATTACCTGAACCGGATTAAAAAACATTCCGGAATAGCCGTATTGCGGTTGTTATAGTGGCTAATCAATAATTTTTCCGTCTTTCATTACCAGTTTTATATTTCTGATGGCTTGTATGTTTTGTGCAGGGTTGCCTTCTACTACCAAAATATCGGCCAGTAAACCGGGCTTTATTCTACCTGCCTGTTTTTCAATATGAAAAGCATCGGCATTAATACTGGTTGCTGATTTCAGCACATCTAAAGGCTGCATACCATATTCAACCATCATTTCCATTTCCCGGGCGTTGTCTCCATGTGCAAAAACACCTACATCGCCTCCCATGCAAATTTTTACGCCTGATTTTAAAATTTCTTTAAAAGTCTGTTTTTTCTGCTTAACACGTTCCGGGTCAGGTTCAATGCCCTTTTTCCAGCCTCTGTATTGCAAAATGGCGTCCCCGGCTGCAAGGGTAGGGCATAAGTACACGTTTTTTTCTACCATCAGTTTCCAAATTTCAGGCGTGCCGTTGTCGCCATGCTCAATAGTTTCTACACCTGCTTCAATGGCTCTTCGCATTCCTTCAGGTGTTGAGGCATGCGCAACTGTTGGTCTGCCTACGCTTCGGGCTGTTGTTACAATCAGCTTAATTTCGTCAACCGTAAAAGTAGGTGCTGCTTCACCTCTCAGGCCCCATCTGTAGTCGGCATATATTTTAATTAAATCGGCGCCTTTGCCAATCTGGTTTCTTACTTTCTTTATCAAATCGTCGTGGCCGTCGGCTTCTTCGGCTCCTTGAGGTAAAGTAATTTCAGAAGCAAACCCTTTGGGCGCATAGCTTCCGGTGGCTACCAGCGCTTTGGTGGCAATCAGTAATCGTGGCCCCGGTATAATGTTTTCATTGATTGCCCTTTTTAAACCAACATCGTCAAATTCGGCACCCTCAGTGCCCAAATCTCGGGCAGTAGTAAAGCCCGCTTTTAAAGTTTTTTCAGCATGCGTTACAGCTCTGGCCGTTCTGTATGAGCGCGATTCTTTTAAAACCTGGTCGTCCCAAGGGGTTTCGTTGTAAGGATGAAGAAATAAATGTGTATGGCCTTCAATGAGCCCTGGCAAAAGTGTACAGTTTTTCAGGTCAATAATTCGGGTGTCTTTATCAAGGTCTTTCTCGATGGTTGTCTGTAACCCAACATTTTCTATTTTATTGTTTTTTATTAACACACCATAGTTTTCAAATATTTTTTCACCATCAAAAACCCGGGCAGGTTTCAGATAAACGGCAGGTTGTGCCTGAAGGCTGGATGAAGCTGTCAGGCACAATGAGAACAATATGAGTCTTTTAATAAAATGTATGCGCATAAGATGCCTTTATTGAATAGGTGGGTAGTAAGCGGCGATTATTGCCTGAAACGTCTAAAACCGATGAACCCAACGGTAATAAAAACAAGGCCCATCACCAAATTAGAAATAGTAACGGTAGGTGTAAAAAAACGGAGCGAAATAATGAGTACGCCGCATGCAATAGCTACATAGCTGGCATAAAATGATAGCTTGTTTTTATCCATTTGTATCAGGTCAGGTAATTGATTTGAATTTTATTCAAAAATAAACTTTTATTTAATTTTATTGGCTGAATTTTACATTTTTACGAAACAATCAAAGAAACACATGCTTATTGGTATAGGCGGGGTGAGCCGCTCCGGTAAAAGTACGCTGGCCAATCTTCTGGTAACCCATTTCAGGAAAAACGGCAAAAAAGTAATTGTTTTTCATCAGGACGATTTTGTGTTTCCGGAAACGCAGATTCCGAAGATAAAGAACCGCACAGACTGGGAGTCTCCTCATTCTATTGATTTCCCATTGTTTGAAGATGTGCTGGTACAGTTTAAAGAGAAATTTGATGTTGTAATAGCCGAAGGGCTTTTCGCTTTTCATAGCGACTCTATCAATGCGCTATACGACAGGAAAATCTTTGTTAAAATCTCTAAACGCACTTTCCTGATCAGGAAAGCTATGGATACCCGATGGGGATATGAACCTACCTGGTTTATTGAACATATATGGGGGTCGTTTCAGAAATTCGGTAAGCCATCTGCCCATGTAAAAGATATGCTGGGTGTGAGCGGGGAAGATGAGTTTGATATGGACAAAGTGATTAAGTATATCCAAAAAGGAAATAGAAGCTAGGGTAGGCTCTTCATTAGATTTTCAACGATTAATTTTTGAATTTGTTCTATTTAACAGACCTTTGCATTCTCATTAAAAATCAGTTCAATGAATCTTATAGACGGAAAATTAATTTCGGCTCAGGTAAAACAGGAGTTAAAAGAAGAAGTTGAAAAACTAAAGGCAGAAGGTGGTAAAACCCCGCATCTGGCGGCCATATTAGTTGGCAGTAATGGTTCAAGTGAAACCTATGTAGCCAGTAAAATCAGGTCTTGCGAAGAAATAGGCTTTAAGTCGACTCTTATCAGAAGAGATGAAAGTGTTACTGAACAAGAGCTGCTGGAGGTGATTCAACAGCTAAACAACGACGAAGATATTGACGGCTTTATAGTACAGCTTCCGCTGCCTGCTCAGATAAATGTTGAAAAAGTAATTGAAGCCATAGAACCCAGAAAAGACGTAGATGGTTTTCATCCTATCAACATAGGCCGAATGGCCAAGGGGTTGCCTGCCTACATTTCTGCTACACCGTTTGGGGTATTGGAGTTAATTAAAAGATATAAAATAGAAACTGCCGGTAAACACTGTGTGGTAGTAGGCCGCAGCCAGATAGTGGGCTTGCCTATGAGTATTCTGATGCAGCGCAATGCGTACCCCGGCAACTGTACGGTTTCTTTGGTACATAGCCGCACGCATAATCTGGCTGAAATTACGCGCCAGGCTGATATTCTGATTGCAGCATTAGGAAAACCTGAATTTATAACAGCCGATATGGTAAAAGAAGGAGCTGTGGTGATAGATGTTGGTTTAACCAGAGTAACAGACACCACCAAAAAAAGTGGCTTTGCCCTGAAAGGAGATGTAAAATTTGACGAAGTGGCGCCTAAGAGCAGTTACATAACACCAGTACCCGGTGGCGTTGGCCTTATGACAGTAGCTGCGCTGATGTACAACACGCTGTTATCGGCCAGAAGAGAAATTTATAAATAATCCAAAAAGGGGCTTAGGCCCCTTTTTTTTAATTTATTAGTGATTGATAAAGAGTTGATGAACAATAGATTTACCGCTTTCGGTTTGTAGTTCAACAAAATATATACCATCTTTAAGCTTTTCAATATCAAACTCTTGTTGGTTGCCTGCTTCCAGATTTTGTTTCTGTACGATTCTCCCCTTGGCGTCTTTTAATAATGCTGTTGTTTTCATGGTGTTGAACGATTGTTTACTAAATTCTGCAGTCATGATATTATTTTTTTCTCTTAAGACGAAACTTTGATTGAAACAAGTTGCATTGGTTTAATTTATTTTTGTACTTATTCAGCATTTAAATTAAACGGTACCATAATTCAACAAAAGGGTCTGTTTACCGATAGATTTGCTAAGTTAACCGATTTTAACCATTTTAGGTCGTGCAAGTTCTTTAAATTTAAAAATGTTTCAGTTGAAAAACGTTTTCATCATAGCGCATTGGGTAGGTTGGCTGTTGGTTTTTAGCCTTACAGCTTTGTTTCTGTCTGAAAACAGGAGCCTGACAGGAGTTTTACTTGACCCCAACCTTTGGACATTCTTTTTGATATACATCTTTATATTTTATGTCAATTTAATTTGGTTGATTCCATCGTTTTTCTTCAAGAGGAAGTTCATGCAATATTTTGTATTTGTTCTGATAACCTTTGTTCTTATAGTGTTTGTAAAACCATTTGATAGACTTGTAATTGAGAGAAACCGATATGAAATGAGACCCAGACACCGATTTGAACCACATTTACCGCCTCCGGTAGATTTTAAAGGTAATCCACCCGGATTTAAACCTGAGAGGCATGAACAGGAAAGGGAAGCACGAAATTTTGATGTGGTAAGCGTTTTTTTGTTTGGCTTAGTATGGGCTTTAGGAATTGCACTTAAAATGAATGAAAGATGGAGAGATTCAGAAAAAAGGGTGTTACAAGCCGAAACAGACAGAGCCAATGCCGAACTTTCATTTCTGAAGGCACAGATAAATCCTCATTTTCTTTTCAATACGCTCAATAACATATACACACTGGCGGTTACTAATAGTAAGAAAACAGCAGCCAGCATCATGAAGTTGTCGCAGATAATGCGATACGTAACCGATGAAGTATCAGAAGATTTTGTGCCTTTGGCCAATGAAATAGAGTGTATCAGCAATTATATTGATTTGCAGAAGCTGAGGTTGAGCGCTAAAACAGAAGTGATTTTTGAGGTAAATACCTTAGATACCTCTCAGAAAATTCCGCCACTGCTATTAATGACTTATGTAGAGAACGCCTTCAAGCACGGAATAAGCAATCATGACAAGGCATTGATTGAGATAAGTATTAAATCCGGAAAAGATAGCCTGCATTTCATCTGCAGAAATAAGCTTTTTTCTACCTTCAGGAAAGTTGAAAGAACGGGCATAGGGCTATCGAATACCCGGCAAAGACTTCAACACTTGTATCAGGACAGGTTTAATCTGATAATCAATGATGATTCGGGAGTGTATCAGGTTGAATTAACCATTAACAATTGATATGAAACTTAAATGTATTGTAATTGATGATGAACCTCTTGCACTTGAACTTATGCGGCAGTATATATCAGAGTTTGCAGAGCTGGAACTGATACAAATATTTGATGACGGCATTGAGGGTAAAGCTTTTCTTGAGCATAACATTGTTGATTTGTTGTTTGTGGATATTAATATGCCTGATATTACCGGGCTTGAGCTGGTGGCTTCGCTAGTGAACAAACCTTTGGTTGTTTTCACTACAGCCCATAGAAAATTTGCCGTAGAGGGTTTTGAGCTGGATGCCATTGATTACCTGCTAAAACCAATTGACTTTGAACGTTTCAGCAAAGCTGTAAGAAAAGCATTAGATTATTATAAGTACCTGAACACTACCACTAGCCAGCCTGCAGAATACATCTATGTGCGGGCAGAGTATAGAATGTTAAGAGTAGATTTAAGTACTATTGAATACATTGAAGGCCTGGAAGACTATATAAAAATTCATATTTCGGGTCAGTTACATCCGGTTTTAACGCTTATGTCGCTCAAGGGAATACTTGAGCTGTTACCCTCTCATCAATTCAGCCGTATACACCGTAGTTTCATTGTAGCAAATATGCAGGTTAAATCAGTAATCAGAAAAAACGTTCAGTTACGGTCGGGCATTGAGTTACCAGTTAGTAACAGCTACAGGCATTTCGTTCAAAACTGGCAGGGGTAATAGTCATTTCACCGATACAAAACCTCTATTGACCGATACTTTAGATGGCTGTGCAATTATTATCTTGGTTAGTGCGTCTATAGGAGTATAAAACAAAAAATTACTATGGACAGAAAAGACTTTCTATTAAGAGGCTTAGGGTCTCTGGCAATTACTCCGTTTTTATCTGCTTGCAAAGACGAAGATGTAACACCAACTACTTCTACTGATACTACGGGTACTACATCTGGGTCAACTTCAGGCTCATGCACAGCTACTGCCAGCGAAACGGAAGGGCCATTCCCAACCAAAACACCTGGTTCTTTGGTAACTAATGATATAACGTCTGACAGAACCGGCACCAAACTGGCTGTTAAAATTGTGATTCAGAACAAAAACAACAGTTGTGCTGTGCTGGCCAACGCCATTGTTGATATCTGGCATTGTGATGCCGCCGGTAATTACTCTGAATACGGTGGAACGGGCATGCAAAGCACCAATTATACCAATGTGCATTTTTTAAGAGGCAGGCAGACAACAGATGCTAATGGCCTGGTTTCCTTTACAACTATCTATCCGGGTTGGTATTCCGGAAGAGCAACGCATATTCATGTGCATGTGTACAATAGCAGCGGTAAATCTCTTTTGGTAACTCAGATAGCTTTTCCGGAAGATGTAAGCAAGGTGGTTTATGGGCAGGGAGTTTATGCAAGCCATGGCCAGGCCGATACAACCAATGCCCGGGATAATGTGTTCGGAGATGGCACAGAAACGGAAATGTCTTCAGTTACAGGTAGTGTGTCGTCAGGCTACACACTTACGCATACAATTGTTGTCAGTGCCTGATTACCAATAAAAACCATTTTAAAATGGCAAAAGGGATTGTAAAATTTTGTTACAAGAAAGTGATAGACAAAGGTTCGCAAGGTAGTTGGGACAAACTTGTATTTGATGACACCTGGCTGGAGTTTTCTATGCAGTCGCAGTTTTTTAACAAAGATGGGAAATATGAGACATACAAGGATATTGTCAAGAATATTCCCGGAGCAGAAAAACTGAATTATCTGGTTAGCACTGCCGCAATTAACTATATAAGGCAGTTAAATAATCTGGTGCCAGATGTGTTCAATTCGCTTCATGAACTATGTCTTCCATTTGAAAATTTCAGGTTTGAAATCCTTCAATCTCATGTCAGCCATAAACAAGACCATCAGGTGGTGATCTATTTTTATTCTGAACCTGTTCTCTGGATTGATACCATTTATAATCAATTGCTGATAGCTACAGGCCAACCTCTGGAAAATGCCCTGGAAAAAGATGACATCAAAACTGATTTAATAAGCCTCATGCCTGATTTAAGTATTTCATCATTTAAATCAATCTGAAACCATGCTTGACCAGACAGAAGGACAAATTTTTCTTTCAGAAAAAAGAGAGTTGTCAATTATTAATAACTACCGGAGTTTCAGCAGTATAAAAGAAGTAGCCTGTGGGAATCTGATTAAGTTTGATGATGATACCCTTAAAGGTGGTGCAGATGTTAAAATTACAGCCTCGCAAAACTGCAAAGTGGTTATTATTCCCATCGTTGGTGCCATTGAATTGACAGATGCAACAGGTAAAAACATATTGATAGATGCTGGCGGTGCCTACATTTTTTCAATTTCTAAAGGTGAAACCTACACCATCAAAAATATTTATGCAGAAGAAATGGTGAATTTTGTGCAAATACATCAGACTAATAATGGATTGAAAACGCCGCCAAAAGAGGTCTCATTTGATTTGGATTTTGCCAGAAATACACTTCTGCCCGTTGGCAATGGGGTACACATAGGTAAATATGAAGGTAGAAGTGAAGATACTTTTCAGCTATACGGTACCATCAAAAGTGTTTTCGGGTTTGTGGTTGAAGGCGCTTTTGAGTTTCAGAACCGTTTGCTTGAAACCCGAGACGCACTATTGATAACTTTAAACAATGCCAATGAAAAGTTGCAGATAGAATTTGAAGCTCTCTCAAACAATGCCATTATAATAATAATAGAAGTAGAAACTAAGGCCTGAATATCAGTTTGGTAGTATAGAATTTCCCTTTCTGAAACTGAAAATAAATTTTACCAACCCTGATAACCGTCATTTCTTTGATGTTGTCAGGGTTATTCAGGTCATCTTCAAGGGTATGAATACTTCCGTTGGTCTTTTTGGCAATCTGAACATAGTCTGACTGAAACGCCAGGTCTTTCTCATAGGTTTCGCCGCATAGTATAATATGCGTTTTCTTTTTAACCTTCGATAAATGCTTCATGTCTTTAACGGGGCTGCTGTTATCGGCAATCATGATAATCTCATCAGCTTCCGGAAAGTGCTTTTGTGCATATAATAAAGCTTCAATGTTGTTCTCGGGTTTGTCGTTATTGTTTTCTGTATTACTTATGGCGGCAAACATGGCATCCCACAACTGCATTTCATTCTTTTCTTTTACCATAAACATTTTACCGGGCAGCTTGCCTTTGGTCTGGTTGCCCAGGCTGTCGCAATCGGTAAAGAAAACCACTCCTTTCACACTGGTATTGTCGGCATTTTCGGTTATCCAGTCAAATACCTGAGTGGTGTACGGAAACATGCTCGACGTCATGTCGCAAACAATCACTACATTTTTCCACTTTTCAATGTTTCTGTCCAGTGCCTGGTAAGAGGTAAGTTCGTATGTTTTACCTAACTGGCGCACCCGAAGTATTTTGTCGCTCATTGAAATGGCAGAAGCGTTCAGGTATCTGATTTCCTTGTCTAGTAAATCCGGATGAATTTTGGGTGTGGTAGTGGTTAATTTCCTGGAGGCCAGCTTATTTATGTGAAGGTTCGAAAAGGTTTCGGGTTTAAAGTTTTCAGCGTTTTTTTCTGATGCCTCGATTTCTTTGGCAATAACAGGCGGATTAACCTTTTTCAGGTCGGTTTCTTCTGCAGCCTCAGTGTCTTTAGACATTGGCTGAACCACCGTTTCCGGTTTGTTTTCTGGCTTTACAAAAGGTGATTCTAACGATATTTGTTGTATAATTTCTACCTCATGGTTATTGTAAAGGTAAAAACCCAAACCGGCCATCATAAGAACAGCGCCGGGAATAGCAAAGCGAAGAAAAGAACTAATCTTTATTTTGCGTTGCATTTTCTTCCAGTCTTCCGGCGAATAACCCGGCTGGAAGCTATCCAGCTTCTCCCTGATTATCCGATGAAATTTTTCTTCTTCTGACATGACTACAATATTTTCGTTAATTTTTGACGAAGCAGACCATTAGCCAAAGATAAATTGGCTCTGGATGTACTTTCTGCAATCTTTAACATTTCTGCAATTTCTTTGTGAGAGTATCCTTCAATAGCATACAAATTAAAAACAATCCGGTAATTTGATGGTAAACTCTGAACGGCCGCCATGATATCTTCAGATGAAAGACGGGCATAAACTGATTCGTCGCCGAAGTTTTGTTCAGCTATGTTTTCAGACAACTCAGCCGATTGCTTATTTATATTTTTTCTGTAATGATCTATGGCGCCGTTAATCATTATACGCCGTAACCAGGGCTTAATACTCTCAATATTATCAATTTTGTGCAGGTTTCTGAAAACTTTCAGAAATCCATCATTCATTATTTCCAAAGCATCTTCTCTGTTTTCACAATAACTCAGGCAGGCAGATAATGCAAACCCATGAAAATGCTCATAGAAGATTTTCATGGCCTTTTCATTGCCTTTCAGGCAGTTTTCGACAACCTCCATCAAACTATTCGAGGTCAATAGCTTTTTTCTGGTTAAGGTTTTAAAGTAAATTTCTGCTGTCTGTGTTGTCATGGGAAATTTACGTTTGAAAATTCAGGTGCTTTTTATCAAGACGTAAATTACCTTTCAAAACGCTGTTGAAAATAATTTTTTTTCCCGGTTTCAGGCAGATATTTATTTGCTGGTCTGGAGAAGCAAACTATTCATGCGTAGTTAGTCAAGCAAAATTCAGACACGCGCCTGCATGGCCCTGGCGGTTTGCTTCCGCTTCGGATACACGTAGTCAAAGCCGTTCTGAACTTTAAGGTTATAATCAAAAAACTCAATTGCCCTTTGCAGGTGGCTGCGGTTAATGGCCACAAAATAAGGTCTTTTACCAGCACCTTTACGTACCAGCCGGGCATCAAGTTTAAAAATTGTACCTTCCGGATAATTGCCAATCAGTTTTGAGGGGCAACTTATTTTTATGTCGCGCGGTACAGGCTGGCCTAAAATGGTGGTCAGCCGCATTCTTCTTTTATTGATGTCGAAAAAAGATTCGGCAAAGATATCTATAAAGAAAACCTTGTTTAGTTCCGGAACCTCATCCAATAAAGACAACTGCATTCGCTTTGGTGTTTAGCAACCTGAGTGCACACCCACTACAGGCATTTTGGGAATTATGCAAATCTATACAAAATTTGAAAATATTCTAAACAGGTATGTGATTTTTTAAGTAAAAAGCGTACCTTTGCGCATCTTTTTTCGAAGTGTAAACAAATGGCAGAAGTTAAGATTTTTTCAGGTACGTCATCAAGGTATTTGGCCAGTCGGGTAGCCGATTATTATGGCAAAGATTTAGGAAGCGTAAGCATCAACCGTTTTGCTGATAGCGAAATTTCGGTAAGCTTTGATGAATCTGTAAGAGGGTGTGATGTGTTTCTGGTTCAGTCGACATTTCCTCCGGGAGATAATATCATGGAGCTATTAATGCTGATTGATGCTGCCAGACGTGCCTCGGCTCACTATGTTTGTGCAGTTATACCCTATTTTGGATATGCCAGACAAGACAGAAAAGATAAGCCAAGGGTTGGCATAACAGCCAAGCTGATTGCCAATATGCTTACAGCTGCCGGTGCAGACCGGGTGATGACCATGGACCTGCACGCCGGCCAGATTCAGGGATTTTTTGATATTCCTGTTGACCATCTAGAGGGTACGTCAGTTTTTGTGCCTTACCTGAAAACCCAAAAACTGGAAAATATCAAGTTTGCATCTCCTGACGTAGGCGGGGTGGCGCGTTGCCGCAAGTTTGCTTCTTATTTTGATGCCGATATTGTGATTTGCGACAAGCATCGTAAAAAAGCAAACGAAATAGCCTCTATGCAATTGATTGGTGATGTTGAAGGCTCTGATGTGATTCTGGTTGATGACCTGATTGACACCGGAGGTACCATTTGCAAAGCAGCTGATCTTATTTTATCTAAAGGCGCCAGGTCGGTTCGTGCTTTCTGTACGCACCCGGTGCTTTCTGGTAAAGCAAACGAAAACATTTCAAACTCGGTTCTTACCGAACTGGTAGTAACTGATACCATTCCATTGCGCTACGACAACCAGAAAATCAAGGTGTTGTCTGTTGCTGAACTATTCGGCAAAGCCATTGGGCGTATCAGAGATAACGGGTCTATTAGCACATTATTTATAAATTATCAACAGAATCTGGGCTTCTGACAAGAACCCGATTCATTATTTAAACTTTACAAAAATGAAAAAAACTGAGATTGTAGGGTATAACAGAGCGAATCTCGGACGCCAGGCTTCACAGGAATTGCGCGCGCAAGGTATGGTTCCATGTGTTCTTTACGGTGGTGCCGATCAGGTTTCGTTCTATGCGCCTGCTTATTTGTTCCGTGACCTATTGTTCACTCCAGATGCTTACGAAGTAACCATCAATATTGAAGGCAAAGTATATACAGGTATCTTGCAGGATTCACAATTCCATCCTGTAAATGACCAGATTATCCATGCTGACTTCCTGGAAATTACACCTGATAAAATTATCAAGGTAGCGGTTCCTATCAAATTGCACGGTCCGTCAGAAGGACAAAAGAAAGGGGGTAAACTGGTTCAGAAAATGCAAAAACTACGTTTGCAAGGGCCAGCCAAGTATATTCCTGATTACGTAAACGTTGATATCAAAGACCTGGACTTAGGTAAGTCTATCAAAGTAGGTGCTATTGGTGAAATTGAAGGTGTTAAAATCCTTGATGCCGCCAGCAATCCTGTGGCAGTTATTACCATTCCTCGTTCTTTGCGTCAGCAATAAGATTGAGCTAATCGCTAATAGATATTTAACGGGCCGGCAACGGTCCGTTATTTTTTTGTAGTTTAGCTACGGCGGCTTGGGGTCTGATGATTTATATTTTAGATTTCAGGCGGCTCAGTGTTTCCTGAGATACATTCAGGTATGAGGCAACCAGCTTGTTAGGCAGCCTTCTTACTACCATAGGGTTTTCTGCCATCAGTCTGCGGTATCTTTCAGTAGCATCCTGTGTTAAAAAAGACATCAACCTGCGGGTATTATTAACATACGCTTTTTCAAGATAATTTCTATAGAATTTTTCCCATTGAGGTACAACTGTAAGTAGCTGATGGAAATCCTGATGTGTTATATACAGAAGTTCGGTGGGTTCGGCAGCCTCAATAAACTCATCTGATGGCTCTTCGGTTATAAAACTTACCAGTGCGGTGGCAAACTGGTTTTCAAAAGCAAAATAGCGTGTGGCTTCCTGCCCGTCTTCATTAATAAAAAATATACGTAAACAACCTTTGCCAACGAAGAAGGTTCGCTGGCTGGTTTGTCCCTGTATAACCAAAGGTTCATTTTTCCTTAGTTGTAGAGGTTTGAAGCAACATAGAATGCTTTTTAATTCATCTTCACTTACATCAATCTGACTTCTGATATATTGGTTTAGCTGTTCGTGCATGTATAAAAATCAATCTTTAACAGTCAGTTTTTCTGCCAGTTTTCGGGCATTAGGAATAATAAGAAATGCGGCAGCATAAGCCACAGGTAGCATGACACTCCAGGCTTTCAGAAATTTAAAGAACCAGTCTTCGCCAAAGCCGTAGTTACGCATCAGGCCTACAAAAGCCATAATTAATGTCATGGGTATCACCACAAACAATGTGTTGACATACTTAAAATGTTTCTTTTTCATTTGTTTTAATTGTTTAAGAATAATTTGATGATGCAAAATTGCATGGTTTATTTTTCTTAAACTTTGACGTAGGTCAAAAAAAATCTTGCCACTCAAAATGGTGGCAAGATTGCATACTACGACAGTTATTTACGACTTAAATATAAAATTCTTATTGGGTTTATTCATTCAGTATTGTAATACTTTGTTTACTTCTATCATCACAAAGGCATCGTCAAGCATAATTCTCAAATGCTCAAACTCGCGCGGCGTAAACATCAGGTAAAAATTACTAACGGGTGTTTTTAAACCTATGTTACGGCCATTGCAGCACAAATCTCCGGCATTAAAAACGGTATCGCCATCGTCTAGTATTCGTCTGAACTGCCGTAGGTCTTCTTCCGGAAAAACAAACAACTGATTATTAAAAACCATATTGTATTTTTCGCAGCACGGGCATTTACCTACATATCCATAGCTGCAAGAGGCCAGTATTAAGAGCTTATGATTATCCATTTTTCACCGGGTCAACTTCTTTTTCAACACTTCACCGTAGTTAATTTTATCATAGCCGTTTATTAAATCTTTAAACTGGCTAAGCAATGGTTGGCCAATCAGAAAAATCCGCTGATTGTGCACATATTCTATTACCTCTGAAACCTGCTGAAACAGCTGCGCATGGTTTGTGGTTATTTCTGAGTTTTCTTTCATAACTTATAAAAAATAAATGCGCATTTTTTGGGTTGGCTGTATGGTTTCAGTTATTAAGCGCCTTTTTGTTTTCGCAATTTTGCCTTTCACAATGGCCGTATAAAAGTAAATCGTGCTGGGTAATTTCAAATTGCATCATTTCGCCAATCATTTTCTGAATCTGCTGTAAACGTGGGTCGCAGAATTCTTTCACCTGTTGGCAATCCAGGCAAATCAGGTGGTCGTGCTGCCTGAAATTGGCCGCTTTTTCATATTTGGTTACATTGTTGCCAAACTGGTTTTTGCGTATAAGCCCGCATTCCAGTAAAACTTCAAGGTTATTATATATGGTAGCCCGGCTTACATACTGTTTTTTGTCGACCATTGTTTTGTAAAGGTCTTCTGCGTCAAAATGGTCATTCCTTGAATAAATCTCCTCTAACATCATCATCCTTTCTGCAGTCTTTCGCAATCCTTTTTCCTCCAAAAAGATTAAAAACCGGGCAAGAGCTTTCTCGTAGTTTACATCTTTCATTTTTCCTCTGTTGCTGGCCATTTATAAGTGGTCTGATTTAATCCTGAATCTTATCCTGAGACAAAGTTGAGGCTTATTTAGAATTAATCCAAATAATTTTACCTTTTTATTTTTAATTAGTCTAAATAAGATATACATTTGCGTCATCAAATCAAACAAAGCATTTTTAAATAAATGAGTAAACTAACACCCCACAAAATGAAGTCAGTTTTTACAGTGTTAATGCTAATGTGCGGTTCGTGGGCATGGGCTCAGAACGGAACAGTGAAAGGAAGAGTGATTACCAGCGACGGTAAAGCAGCAGAGTTTGTCAATGTAATTTTAAAAGGAACAAACAAAGGCACGCTAACCGATACCCTGGGTAATTACCAGATTAGCCAGGTGAAGGCCGGCGATTACACGGCGCAGGTAAGTTTTATTGGCTTAAAAGCCGAAACCAGAAAGTTTAGTATGAAAGCAGGCGAAACCGTTACGCTTGATTTTACGATGGACATAAACGCCAGCCAGTTGCAGGAAGTAGTAGTGGCAGCCAACCCGAGTAAATATGTATCAGATTATCCTTCTATTTCGCTTCGGCTAAAAACTCCCCTTCTTGAAATCCCGCAAAACATACAGGTAATTACCAAACAGGTGATTCAGGACCAGCAGATTTTTGATATGCTGGAAGGCGTAACCCGCAATGTGAGTGGCGCAACCCGTGTAGAGCACTGGGATACTTACGCCCAGATAAACATGAGAGGCTCGCAGATTGCGGCGTTCAGAAATGGTATGAACGTGCAGTCTACCTGGGGCCCGCTGGTAGAAGACATGAGCATGGTAGAGCGCATTGAGTTTGTAAAAGGCCCGGCAGGTTTTATGCTGGCCAATGGCGAACCAAGTGGTTTTTATAATGTAGTTACCAAAAAGCCAACGGGTATTAACAAAGGAGAAGCCTCAATGACAGTCGGCAGCTTCAATACCTATCGGTCAACATTGGATTTTGATGGTAAATTGACCGACAATGGCAAAATCCTTTACCGGTTGAACCTGATGGGGCAGACGAAGGGCTCACACCGTGATTTTGAATACAACAACCGCATATCAATTGCACCGGTTCTGAAGTTTCAGTTTACACCCAATACCTCATTAACAGCCGAATACACCTACCAGTTTAACCAGATGTCGGTTATTGGTTCAAATTACGCATTTTCTAAGAAAGGCATGGCCGATTTACCAGTTAATGCCACTACGGCAGAGCCGAACATGGACCCATCGAACATTAACGATAATACGTTTTTCCTGACGCTGGCACATAGCCTGAACAGCAACTGGAAACTGACCGGCCAATTGGCATACATGACCTACAAACAAATTGGGCAGTCGTTATGGCCAACTGGTTTTTCGGCCAATGGTGATACGTTAATCAGAGCTGCCTCTGTCTGGGACGTGCTGGGCATTACAAAAGTAGGTCAGTTCTTCGTAAACGGCGACGCTAAAACAGGTGTAGTAAGCCACCGGATACTGGCAGGCCTTGATATGGGCCAGAAGGATTTCTATCATGACTGGTCGCAAGGAGGCACCTTTAAAGGACCCCAAGGTTTTAATATTTACAATCCTGTACATGGAAACGTACCGGCATCGGCCTATCCAAAATACGACAGAAGCCTGAGCCTACGCCAGAGAGGAGTTTATTACGCTCAACAATATGCAGCCATTTATGCACAGGATGAAATCAGGTTCTTTGAAGATAAATTAAGACTAACCCTGGCCGGAAGATACACCAGCGCACAAAATAGTGACCCATATTCTGGCTTTGTGAAATCAGAGAAGTTTACTCCACGTGTGGGTTTGAGTTATTCTATCGACAAAAACACGAGCGCTTATGCGGTATTTGATCAGGCTTTTCTTCCACAGGCAGGCGCTGACGCACAAGGTAAAGGCTTTAAGCCAATTACTGGAAACAACAAGGAAATTGGCTTGAAACGCGAATGGCTGGGTGGTTTGTGGTCTACGTCGGTAGCTGCCTATAATATTACCAAAAACAATGTACTGACAGCCGACCCTAACAACCAATTCTTCTCGGTTCAGTTAGGGCAGACACAAGTAAAAGGATTCGAATTTGACTTACGCGGGCAGTTGATTCATGGTCTTGACCTGACTTTGAACTATGCCTACACCGATGCCAAAGTAACCAAAGATACGCAGGAAAAAAACGTGGGCGTACAAACGCCGGGGTCGTCTAAAAATATTGCTAATGCCTGGTTGAGCTATAAATCTACGGCGGGTAGCATGCAAGGGTTTGGCGTATCGCTTGGCGGTCAGCTTATTACAGGTCGTTCGTCATGGTATGTGTTTGACGGTTCAAAACAAGGTTTACCCAACTATTTCAAAATGGATGGCGCCGTTTCTTATCAGGCCAACAAATTTGCTGTGGCTCTTAATGTAAATAACATACTCAATGCCTACTTATTTATGGGCGCTTATTATAACTATAGCGACTTCTATTACTGGCAGGCAGAAGCAAAAAGAAACCTTCGTCTTTCAATCAATTACAAATTCTAATCAGGTATGACCTTTAAGAAATTAATAGGTAAACTACACCTCTGGCTCGGGCTTGGCTCCGGGCTGGTGGTGTTTGTGGTAAGTATAACCGGTTGTATTTATGCCTTTCAGGTTGAAATTCAGGACCTTACACAACCTTACAGGTATGTTGAGGTTCAGAACAAGCCTTTATTGAAACCATCTGTGCTAAAGGCCATAACAGAGAAGGCGGTGCCTAACAAAGTAATTCATAGTATCACCTATGAAAGACCCGGGCGTGCGGCCATTGCCACTATTTATCATTACGAGCCTTCCTATTATTATCTGGCTTACCTGAACCCATACACTGGCGAAGTGTTGAAGGTGAAAAATATGGATGAAGATTTCTTCCGTATTATTCTCGACGGCCATTTTTATTTATGGTTACCTGACCGAATCGGGCAGCCGGTGGTGGCCACTGCCACGCTGATTTTTGTGGTGCTGATGATCAGCGGGCTGATTCTTTGGTGGCCTAAGAATAAGTCGGCGGCTAAACAGAGGTTTTCAGTAAAATGGAATGCCCGCTGGAGAAGGGTCAACTATGACCTGCACAATGTGCTGGGTTTCTACATGACCTGGGTGGTTATTTTTATTGCCATTACCGGGCTTGTTTGGGGGTTCCAGTGGTTCTCTAAAGCCTATTATTATACGCTTTCAGGAGGCAAAACACAGGTTGAATACTACGAGCCGGAGTCGCCCTCTTTACCTGTTGCCTCTTCTATACCAGCGATAGACCGCATATACGAAAAAGTAAGGGCAGAAACCCCCGAAGCGCTTACAATAGAGGTACACCCGCCTGAAACCGGGAAATCAACCATTGCCACTGCCACCACTACCGATACAGATGTGTACTGGAAGCACGATTACAGGTATTTTGACCAATATACCTTGAAGGAGGTACCGGTGAAGCATGCCTTTGGCCGCCTGAAAGACTTATCGACAGCAGACAAAATCTTCCGGATGAACTACGATATACACGTGGGAGCATTGTTTGGTTTTTCTGGTAAACTATTAGCATTTTTTGCCAGCCTCATAGCTGCCAGCCTGCCCATTACAGGTGTTTATATCTGGTGGGGTAGAAGAAAAAAGAATGCAAAAACGGCAGGCCAGGTTAAAATCAAAGCAACTGTACTAAATGCCTGATTTCTGAAAGCGGTAATAACGGCCGATGTTCAATTGAATCCAATACATAAAATCATAACTCTATGAAAATTAAACTTGCAGTACTTGCCTTTATTCTGATGCCCTATGTGTTGCAGGCACATGGCTATTGGTTAGAGGTGAAAGGTTCTGGCAAACCAGGTGAGCCTGCCAGAATACAGATTTATTATGGCGAATATGTAAACCAGGGTAGGATGAAGGGTAAATCGCTCGACAAAATGAATGAGATTAAACTCTTTGTGATTGACGAAGCCGGAAACCGCCAGGACATACCTATCAAACAAACCGAAACACATTGGGAGGGTACCTTTACACCAGCAACTGAAGGTAATTACCAGATACTGGGCATTAACGAAACCCGCGAAGTGCAAGACTGGCATAAGCATAACCTGGGTATTGTAAGACCCATGCAGTACCTGCGCACCAACTATAAAGTGGGCAAAGGCGCTGTACAGGCTAAATCGGTCAATTACTTTGATATTGTTGCTACTGAATCAGATAATGGCATTAACCTGACAGCCTTTAAAAACAATGTACCTGCCGACAAAGCAAAGTTGACCATCATAAGCCCTGACGGTTGGGAGAAAGTAAAAATAACTACCGAAAAAGGCAGGGCTTCATTTGTACCAAACACCAAAGGGGTGTATCTGATAGAAGCCGAATGGATTGACAAAACACCCGGAACTTATCAGGATAAACCTTATGAGTCGGTCAGGTATCATACAGAAACCACCATTGAAGTAAAATAGGCTCCGACTACTGAATCCACACCACACTTTTGCCATGAAATTTATAACCAATATCAAGAATCCGGATGAATTGCAGAGCCTGAGCGATGAGTTGAAAAAAGTGGGGGTATCTTCATTCAGAATTGATTTCGGCGCTCATCATATTCTTACCATCAATAATGAAGCGGTAAAAGAAGACGAAATAGAATGCGCTCTAAGAAAAGCAGGTTGCAAATGCGTTTGCTTTAAGCAATGTAATTATAAAGCCTAAATAGCGAAGTGCCTGGATGATTTTAATCATGAATTACAAATGATGTAATGGCGAGTCATTTCACAGACAAACAAATTAATTCAATCGCTATTATATACGTCTGGCGAAACGCAAACAGGAAGTGATAATCCATTTTTTAACTATAAATCAACTATTTTAATTTAAACAGATATGAAAAAAACATTCATGTTGTTACTGGCAGGATTTGGCGCATTTGCCCAGAAATCGGCTGACATAGCGGCTATCAAAGCACAATGCGGATGCCATGAAGTGAAATTTGATTACGCAGAGACTTTCAGCCCCAATAAAGAGTACAAGCTAAGCAGCCAGTACCATGCAAAAGGAACCGAATATGTATTTGTGGTGGAAGAGTCGAAAGATAAGATTGTTATTCAACACTTACTGGCAATCGGCGATACCATGGTGGTGAAACACTGGCGAGAAGACTGGACCTACGAAGACCCAACCTTATTCAGTTTTTATAAAGAAAGCACCTGGAAATACACACCTCTTGAAAAAAACACGGTAAAGAAAGGCTGGTCGCAGAAAGTATATGAGGTAGAAGATGGCCCACGTTATGAGGGTTTCGCACAATGGTCGCACGTAAACGGAAAACACCTTTGGGAAAGCAAAGTAGATGCGCCACTCCCACGTCGCGAGTACACCAAAAGAAAGGATTACAATGTTCTGAAAAGAGGTAACCGTATTTATGTTACAGATTACGGCTATCTGCACGAACAGGATAACGATAAAGTACTAAGAAAAGATGGCAAAGACCTGGTTTTAGTACAGGAAAAAGGTTTGAACGACTACCGTCGACTGGCTGATGATAAAGCCTGCGAGGTAACTAAAAAATGGTGGGCTGAACATGGCGCTTTCTGGGCTGATGTTCGTGCAGAATGGCAGGGAGTTTTCGACCAACACAAAACTTTTACATTGAAACAATTTGTAAGAAGCAAAATGTTAAGCGAGCATCTGGAAGCCATTGAAAAAGAAAAGAATGATTCAGCTACAAACCGCAAAAAGATTAAAGATGTCTTAACCCAATTTGTAACTTATAATACTGATGAAGTAATTGGCAAAAACTAAGCCCTTGTACAGATTTCAGAATTCTGTGATTTTTGAATTGATAAAGTCCCGTAAGGCGAGAGCTTTGCGGGCTTTTTGTTTTATACATTGTGCCAATTAACGAAACAGGTAGGGCCGCAATGCTTACTGCTTATCGAAGAATTTGATTTGCAAAGCATAGTTTTACATACCTGGTTCACCTAATATATATACCATCAGAGACGCATGCAATGCGTCTCTACTAATAATAAAAAAGAAGCCCCGCTGAGCAATCAACGGGGCTTCAAAATAGCTTATTTTAAGCCTGAAAAGGCTTTGTATTATTTCACTGATGCAACGGCTTCTGCTTTAGCTAAATCCGCCTTTGAAGGGGCTGAAACAGCTTTTACAACCGGAGCTTTCTCAGGAACACCCGCATGTTTGGCCGGCACTGCAATGTATGGCGCAATAACCAACGATACGATTGACATCAATTTAATCAGAATGTTCATAGATGGGCCTGAGGTGTCTTTGAAAGGGTCACCTACGGTGTCACCGGTTACAGAAGCCTTGTGTGGCTCTGATTTTTTGAAGTAGGTTTCACCATCAATAACCACTCCTTTTTCGAACGATTTCTTGGCGTTGTCCCATGCACCACCGGCGTTAGACTGAAACATACCCATTAGAACACCCGATACAGTTACCCCAGCCAGCAAACCACCCAGAATTTCAGCCGATGAAGTATCTGAAAAAACATTTTTGAATCCGAAGCCCACTAAAACCGGCACTATAAGAGCGATGGCTCCCGGTAGAATCATTTGTTTGATTGATGCTTGTGTAGAAATTGCGACACATTTTTCGTACTCAGGTTCTGCTTTGTATTCCATAATTCCGGGGATTTCACGGAACTGACGGCGAACCTCATTAACCATTTCCATGGCGGCCTTACCCACCGCAGAAATACAAAGGGCACTGAAAATAAAAGGAATCATACCGCCTATAAACAAGCCGGCTAATACCGGGGCTTTGTAAATATCTATGGCGTCAATTCCGGCAATACCTACAAAGGCAGCAAACAATGCTAATGATGTAAGCGCTGCTGAGGCAATGGCAAAGCCTTTTCCGGTAGCTGCTGTGGTGTTACCAACGGCATCGAGGTTGTCGGTGCGTTCGCGTACTTCCGGAGGCAACTGAGACATCTCTGCAATGCCACCGGCGTTATCGGCAATCGGGCCGAAAGCATCAATAGCTAATTGCATGGCAGTTGTGGCCATCATACCGGCTGCGGCAATAGATACGCCATAAAGGCCGGCAAATTGATAAGAGAAAATGATACCTGCTGCCAGAACGATGATGGGTAATACGGTTGATTCCATACCTACAGCCAAACCGCCAATAATATTGGTAGCATGGCCTGTACCTGATTTCTGAACGATAGACACTACCGGGCGTTTACCCATAGCCGTGTAATACTCGGTGATAACAGACATTAAAGCACCTACTACCAAACCAACCACAATAGCCCAGAAGACACCCATGGCTGAAAACTCATGCCCGCGAAGGTTCAGGCTGGCAGGTAAAATATTGGTTACCAGAAAATAAGAAGCTATTAGCGTAATAATAATAGAAGCCCAGTTGCCCAGGTTCAGTGCGTTCTGAACTGAAGATTGCTCGTTGCTGATACGCACAAAGAAAGTTGACACCAATGATGCCAACAAACCAACACCGGCAATAAGCATGGGTAGTAAAACAGGTGAGAACCCCCCATAATTATCAGTAACTTTAATTTCCTGCCCTAAAACCATTGTAGCCAGAATAGTAGCCACGTAAGAGCCAAACAGGTCGGCGCCCATACCGGCAACGTCACCCACGTTATCACCCACGTTGTCTGCAATTGTGGCCGGGTTACGCACATCATCTTCAGGGATACCCGCTTCAACTTTACCTACAAGGTCAGCGCCAACGTCGGCAGCTTTGGTATATATACCGCCACCCACACGTGCAAACAAAGCAATAGATTCTGCACCAAGCGAGAAACCTGCCAGTACTTCAATGGCGGTTTTCATACCGATAGAAGTCAGGTCTTCTCCTTGAGCAAAAATGTTGTAAAACACAATGAATAGTCCGCCCAGACCTAAAACGGCAAGCCCTGCAACACCCATACCCATTACTGAACCTCCGGTGAACGATACCTGCAGTGCTTTTGCCAGCGAAGTACGGGCAGCCTGAGCAGTACGAACATTAGCTTTGGTGGCAATTTTCATACCTATATAACCGGCGGTGGCGGAAAAAATAGCTCCGATTAAGAATGCAACAGCAATGATAGGTGAGGAATGAATAGGGGATTCGGCAGTGCCTTCACTTGTGCCCAACCAAGCCAGTATAATGGCTGTTGGTATGGCAAAATAGGCCAAGATTTTCCATTCTGCTTTCAAGAATGCAATGGCTCCGTCGGCAATGTAGCCTGAAAGCTTCTGCATGTTGGCATCTCCGGCAGGCTGGTTAGATACCCAACTGAATCGCCAAGCAGTGTAAAGTAATCCGATTATTCCGAATGCCGGAACAAGGTAGACAATCTGTGAATCCATAAATGAATTATTTTGAGTTTAGTAAGTATTATTTTAAGAATGTTTACAAATTTACAATAAGAACTTGAATTAGAAAATGCACGATTTTGAAAAAATGACCGATTTTTTGCAAGTTATTGATGGTCAGTATTTTGAATGTGGATAAATTCCGGGTTGTTTGGTCTGTTTGTTACTAAAAGAAGTTTTTTTTGCATTTTACTGTGCTTTTTGAAAGTAAAATACCATATAAATATCCTGTTTTTTCAGAGGCTGACAAATCGTCATATTTTTGGTTGGAGAAGTATGAAAAATTGCTTGTAAGGCAACTGAAAGGAGTACTAAGATGATTTGAATTTTGCCTTTATAAAACAAAATGAGTATTTCTAAAAGGGCTGTTTAGAATGATTCGATTTTTGATGTAGTTCAATGCCTAAATTAATTTTGGTAAACAAAAATCTTTATTAACTTTCTGACCTGATTCATACGGCTTATTTTCCAACCTTTTTATTAGTTCTGTTTTTCCATCTTAACCTGATTTTTATAATATCTAACTACAATGAAGAAAACCCTAATTTACTTTTTTACACTTTTTACAATGGTTAGTTTCGGTCAAACGAAACAATTGAGTACCGGTGAAATCATCCAAGCCATGAAAAGGCTCAATGTAGTAGGCAATGTATTGTATGTGGCTGCACATCCGGACGACGAAAATACACTTTTTATTACCTGGCTTTCAAAAGAAAAAATGGTACGTGCCGGCTATATTGCCATGACCCGTGGCGATGGTGGACAAAACCTGATAGGCTCGGAGCAGGGGGAATATGTAGGTTATCTGCGTACGCATGAGCTGCTGGGCGCCAGAAGTATTGACGGCGGCGAGCAGTATTTTACCCGTGCCAACGATTTTGGCTTTACCAAAACTACCGATGAAGCGCTAAAAACCTGGGGCAAAGAACAGATTCTGGCTGATTTGGTTTGGAGAATCAGAAATTTTCAGCCTGATGTAATGGTAAATCGTTTTCCACCAGACCCCCGTGCCGGGCATGGGCATCACTCGGCATCAGCCGTGTTATCTGAAGAAGCCTATAAAGCTGCTGCTGACCCGACGCGTTTCCCTGAACAACTGGCTTATGTGAAACCCTGGCAGGTAAAGCGGGTGGTTTGGAACTCGTTCTCGCCCAATTTCCAGAACAACACACCCGAGGAGGGCAACTTTATAAAAATAGAGCTGGGTAATTATAACGCATTACTGGGTAAATCATACACTGAAATTGCTGCCGAAGCACGCAGTATGCACAAAAGCCAGGGATTTGGTTCTGCAAGAACCCGTGGTGAGCGTGCAGACTATGCTTTGCATAAAGTAGGAGAACCTGCACAGAAAGATTTGTTTGATGGCATAGACATGACCTGGAAACGCGTAAAAGGCGGCGAAAAAGTGGAAGGATTGGTGAATCAGATGCTTGCTGATTTTAAACCTGAAAACCCGTCGGCTTCTGTTCCTGCTCTGATAAACATTTACAATGCCATTAACGGACTTGAAGTTAACGTTTGGACAACCTACAAAAAAAATGAAGTTAAGGATTTGATTCTGGCTTGCAGCGGACTTTGGTTTGAGGCGAATCCGGTTGATTATTCGGTAGCGGGTGGTGATAAAATCAAGGTGAATCTGAGTGTTATTTCCCGCTCTGATGTAAACATTACCTTAGATAAGGTGAGCTTTAAAGGTACTGGAAAAGATTCAACCATGAATCTGAAACTGGTTTATAATAAGCCAGTTAATCAATACTTTGATTTGTCGATTCCGGCAAGCACACCAATAACACAACCATATTGGTTAATGGAAGAAAAAGAAAAAGGTTTTTATAAAGTAAAAGACCAGCAATTAAGGGGCCTGCCTATTAAACCTGCTGATTTGGTTTGCGATTATACCTTTACCATTGATGGCAAAGCGTTCAGCTTTCAAACACCACTGACTTACAAGTTTGTAGAACCATCAATCGGTGAAATTTATCGATACTTTGAGGTTCGTCCGGAAGTAATGGCCACAATAGACGAAAAGGTATATGCCTTTGCTGATAACCAGCCAAAAGATGTAAAAGTAACGGTGAAAGCCGGTAAAAAGGGTGTGTCAGGCAGTGTGTCGCTGGTAGCACCGGCGGGCTGGAGAATTGAACCTGCGGCCATTAATTTTGAACTGAAAGATAAGTACGAAGAAAAGATAGTGAGCTTTAAGGTTTATCCGTCTGCCACGGCATCAGATGTAAGCCTGAAAGCTGTGGTAAAAACGGCCAGTGGTACTTACAACCGCGGAATTGCCACCATAGATTACAAACATATACCTACGCTTACTTTGTACCCGGTTTCTGAGGCAAAGGCCATCAGAATTGATTTAAAGAAAAAAGGAACAAAAATCGGATACATTGCCGGTGCCGGTGATGAGGTACCTGCGGCTTTAGCACAAATCGGATATCAGGTAACCATGCTTACCCCGGTTGAATTAGGTAAGGATTTATCTGCCTATGATGCCATCATAGTTGGTGTACGCGCCTATAATACTGAAGAGCATCTGAAGTATTTTCAGGATAAATTAATGGATTATGTAAAAAATGGAGGTAATGTGGTTACGCAATACCAAACCAACGCATTTTATGGGGTATCTAAAGTAAAAGAAATAGGGCCATATAATTTCGGTATCGGTCGCGGACGGGTGACAGATGAAGTAGCCGAAGTAACTTTTCTGAAACCTGCGCACCCATTGTTGAATACACCTAACAAAATAACAGCCAAAGATTTTGACGGATGGATTCAGGAAAGAGGTTTATACTTTGCCGATAAATGGGCAAAGGAATATGAAACTATCTTTTCAATGCATGATGCAGGTGAAAGAGAAGAAGAAGGAAGCGTGCTATATGCCAGATATGGAAAGGGTAATTTTGTATTTACAGGTTTGTCGTTTTTCAGAGAGTTACCAGCAGGCGTACCCGGGGCATATAGGCTGTTTGCCAATATGATTTCGGTGGGGAAATGAAATTCTTCCAATAAGTCTAAATAAAAATAGGAGCGGGTTGCCTGCTCCTATTTTTTATTTTCGTAGAGCCGAATTGCAATGCGGCTCCTGTCGCAGAATATGTGTTTTCGACTATTATACTACAGTAAATACCTTTAACTGGATTTTGTATGCCTCCGAAGCCGTATTGCAATACGGCTCTACCTGACTCTAGGCATTACATTTACACCACTACATTCACAATTCTTTTCGGCACAACAATCAGCTTTTTAGGTGCGTTACCTTCCAGCCATTTGATTACATTTTCGTTTTCAAGAACTGCCTTTTCAATACCTTCCTTGCTCATATCAGCCGGGAAAGAGATGGAGGTTCTTACTTTACCGTTTATCTGAATCGGGTATTCAAATGAGTCTTCTATCAGGTGCTGCGCCTCAAATGCTGGGAAACTCTGTTGGGTAACAGTACCTTTTTCATTGCCCAGAATCTCCCACAATTCTTCTGAAAGGTGTGGTGTATATGGCGACAGCACTATTACCAGTTGCTCAAGAATGGCTTTCTTAGAACACTTCAAATCAGACAGCTCATTTACGCAAATCATGAATGTACTTACTGAGGTATTGAAAGAGAAACTTTCTACGTCTTCAGATACCTTCTTGATGGTTTTGTGCAAAGCTTTTAATTCTGCCTTGGTAGGTTCGGCATCTGTTACAATGTATTTGCCGTTCTGGTCGTAGAACAAACGCCATAGCTTACGAATGAAGCGGTAGGTGCCTTCAATACCGCGCGTATCCCAGGGCTTGCTCTCTGTCAATGGCCCCAGGAACATTTCATATAAACGGAATGTATCTGCACCGTATTTTTCTACGATATCATCCGGGTTCACTACGTTGAATTTCGACTTCGACATCTTTTCAACTTCTGAACCACAACGGTAAATGCCGTCTTCCAGTATAAACTGAGGGTCGTCGCCTATATCATTTCTGGTTGCCTTGAATTTTTCAACATCAAGCACATCGTTATCAACGATATTTACATCTACATGCAGCTTTGTAGTATCATACTGATCTTTCAATCCATAAGAAACAAAAGTAACCTTATCTGTGCCTTTTACACGATACACAAAGCTTGATTTACCCATAATCATGCCCTGATTAATGAGTTTAGCGGCGTATTCTTCCTGTGGCACGTAGCCTCTGTCTTTCAGAAATTTGTTCCAGAACCGGCTGTATAGTAAGTGGCCTGTCGCGTGTTCAGTTCCACCTAAATACAAGTCTACATTCTGCCAATAATCTATTGCTTCTTTTGAGGCAAATTCTTTGTCGTTTTGCGCATCCATATAACGGTACCAATACCAGCTGCTACCGGCCCAACCCGGCATAGTGCTTAGCTCATAAGGGTTACCTTTGTAATTCCAACCTTCTGCACGGCCTAAAGGTGGCTCTCCGCTTTCGGTAGGCTGATACTTATCAATTTCAGGCAGTACTAATGGCAGGTCTTGTTCATCAACCAGATATGGCAAGTTGTCTTTGAAGTAAACCGGAACCGGCTCTCCCCAATAACGCTGGCGCGCAAAAACGGCATCACGTAAGCGGTAATTTACCTTGCCTTTTCCAATGCCACGTTCTTCAAGGCTGTCAATCAGTTTTTGAGTAGCCTCTTTGTAACCTAAACCGTTAATAATGCCCGAATTAATATATTTTCCTTCTTTGGTTGCATCGGCCTGTGTATCAATATCCACTTGTGCATCCAGTATCGGCACAATAGGTAAATTGAAATGCGTGGCAAAATTCCAGTCGCGCTGGTCGCCAGACGGCACACCCATTACCGCACCGGTACCATAACCTGCCAATACGTAGTCGGCAATCCAGATAGGTACTTTTTCACCACTGAAAGGGTTGATACAATAGCTGCCCGTAAATGCACCTGAAACCTTTTTTACGTCAGACATCCGGTCGAGCTCCGAGCGTTTCTGTGTTTCGGTGATATAGTTATCAATGCTTTCTTTTTGCTCAGGCTTGGTTAATGAGGCTACCAGTTCATGTTCCGGCGCCAATACCATAAACGACACACCATATATGGTATCTACCCGGGTAGTAAACACTTCAATCAGTGTTTCGGGCTGGTTTTCTACGGCAAATTTTACCATGGCGCCTACCGAACGACCAATCCAGTTGCGCTGCTGCTCTTTCAGAGATTCAGACCAGTCTACCGTATCCAGACCTGAAATAAGCCTGTCGGCGTAGGCAGTTATGCGCATCATCCACTGTTGCATTTTTTTCTGAATCACCGGGTATCCGCCGCGTTCAGAAACACCATCTTTTACTTCGTCGTTAGACAATACCATACCTAACGCCGGACAAAAATTAACAACGGCCTCTGACAGGTAAGTTAAACGATATTTAAGCGATAGGCTATATTTTTCTGTATCAGTAAAGGCATTCCATTCATCAGCCGTAAATATGGCTGCATCATCATCACACACGGCATTTACACCTTTGGTGCCATTCTGAGCAAATTTTTCGTACAGCGTCTCAATTGGTTCGGCCTTGTTACTGTCTTTGTTATACCAACTTTTAAAAAGCTCCATGAAAATCCACTGCGTCCATTTATAGTAGGCCGGGTCAGAAGTACGTACTTCGCGGCTCCAATCGTAACAAAAACCGATTTTCTTTAGCTGGCTTATGTAGGTTTTAATGTTGGCCTCGGTAGTAATAGCCGGATGCTGACCTGTCTGAATTGCATATTGCTCTGCCGGCAGGCCGAAGGAATCAAAGCCCATTGGGTGCAATACATTGAAGCCTTTCAGTCTTTTGTATCTTGAATAGATATCGCTGGCGATGTATCCTAGCGGATGGCCAACGTGAAGACCCGCCCCAGATGGGTAAGGGAACATATCTAATACATAAAACTTGGGTTTGGAATGGTCAATTTTAACTTCATAGGTTTTGTTTTCTTCCCAGAATTGCTGCCATTTCTTGTCGATCTCACGGTGGTTATACTCCGACATAAATAATTTTATATAATGTAAATGAGCCTGAATAGCTCTTTGTTTAAGTAATTTTTTTGCAAAAATAGCATTTTAAGGCTTTAAATTGTTAATTTGTTCAATAATATCCCTAAAACTTATCAGGCATTTCTAAAGATACCATTTAACTGATAGCCCATGTTGCGCAAAATCTTCCTTACTATTCTGTTTTTTTTTCTGATAGCCCTGGCAGGTGTTATTTATGTATTCAGATACAGGTCTGAATCGGCTTTGGTGCTGATGACTGATTTTGGCACAAAAGACGGAGCCGTGGCAGCCATGAAAGGTGTGGCCCTGCAGCAGTCGGGCAAACTGGTAATACATGATTTAACCCATGATATACCCGCCTTTAATATCTGGGAAGGTGCCTATCGGTTGCAACAAACAGCGCCTTACTGGGAAGAAGGGACTGTATTTGTATGCGTAGTAGACCCCGGGGTAGGCACCGATAGAAAATCAATTGTGCTGAAAACCAAAGCCAACCATTACTATGTTGGGCCTGATAATGGATTGTTTACCCTTGTTGCGGAGCGTGAGGGAGTTGATGAAGTGCGGGAGATTTCAAGTGCCAACCGTTTGCCAGACTCGCAGGGTTCTTATACTTTTCATGGCCGTGATGTATTTGCTTTTACTGGCGCAAAACTGGCAGCAGATATGATAGATTTAGATGGAGTAGGGGCGTCGGTGCCTGGAAACCAATTAGTAAGGTTGGCGTATCCCAGGCCTGCATTTAAAAATAAAGTGCTATCTGGTGGAATAGCTATTCTGGACATAAAGTATGGAAACTTATGGACTAACATTGATGAAAAGACATTCAAACTGCTTGGCGCAAAAGAAGGTGACAGCCTGCAGGTAAAAATTTATGAGAATGATCGGCTGGCCTATCAGGGGCAGGTATTATTTGGTCATACTTTTGGTGATGTGAAGGAGGGCGAAAATATATTGTATCTGAACAGCCTAATGAATCTTTCGTTGGGTATTAATATGGGTAATTTTGCCAATACCTACAAAATTGGAAGCGGTACCGACTGGCGCATTGAAGTGAGCAGGTAATGAAAAGTACATCATTTTAATAGCAACACAATAAGAATTGTTACGGGCAAAACCATTAAGAAAACGAGTTCTTAATAGTTCGATTATTAAGGTAATAAAAAAAAGACGTACCAATAAAAATTGATACGTCTTACTTCTTAATTATCTATATATAATTATTTCTTAGTTGCCTTGGGCGCTATGAAAACAATCATGCGTTTACAGTTTAATATTTTCTTTTATATAACTGATGGAATATTTTCTTCTTAATTTATTATCAACTTTTACTTTACTTCTTCTGCATAATTAGGAATAGCACAGTCGCCAAAAGGTGCTGTCTTTTTCTTCATAGGTTTTATGTCATCAGGAGATAAATAGGGGAGCTTATATCTTTCATGCCTAAAGAAGTGTCCCCAGTTCCAGAACTCCCATATATTTCTTCTGAAATTCCTGTAAACGATTGTATCTGGAGAAGTGGGATAACATTCCCGGAAACTCTTAAAAATAATGTCAATGTCTCTGATGTGTGGACCTTTCATTTCATCTTCCCACATTCTGAATTCACCATGTGCAGTTGAGTAATTGAAATCTTTTATATGAAACTCAGGGAGGAATAGAACACTGCCAAGAAGCATGCGGAAAAGGCCGATGTAATTAGAAGCATAGGCGATGAACCCAAATGCTAAAATCAATATTGTCCAAATTTTAAGTTTTTTTTTCATATCAAGAGTTTTAAAATTGTATTGACTTTCTAAAAGTTGGAAAGTTAACTGGTAGATATTTTTTGAACTTAATTTTAGAAAGCTTTAAGGCAAGTAAATCTTATAAAAAGCAATTCACTTGCCTTAAAACTTTGAAATCTTCAGAGTTATTTACAAGAGCCGCTTGATCCTGTTATCCCACCGCCTGCATTTATGGTTACTGAACTACTATTAGACATTCCTCTTATAATCTGACCTAATCTTGCTGGTGTGTGAAGGAAAAGGTATGTAAATCCACCACCACCAGTTGGAATTGGGCCTACTTTACTTAAAGGCAAGGGAATATTAATCCCAGCATTACTTAGAACACTCAATGCGGCATCCGTACAATTATAGTCCTCTAACGAGTAACTACTATTTTGCCAATTAATTGATGAATTAACAGCATTTGTAAATTGTGTACTATTAACAATATAAGTTGCACTTACATCATAAGGTAATTGACTATTATCTCTAATAACAGATGAAATATTAAAGAATAAGGAAATTGGCGCCCAAACATTAGGATAAAATCCTACACTGGGAGATGTAGTTTGACCTGTATTATTATCTATTTTTGAAAATTGAATAAAAGTATGTCCAACATCATTATTATCGTCAATTGGTCTGGACGAGTTAGATATTGGTTGATCTACACAAATGGCAATTTTATAAGTGTAATTGCCCGAATTGTTTTTCATACAATTTAATTCTGAGTCAATGTTTATATTAGGAGAAGCATTACCCCCAGAAAAAGATAAACTTTGATATGTCAATATAGGATTCCACCCTGCATATCCTCCTCCCCCAGTCGAATAATAATCATTTGGTGAAAATGTAATATCACTGCCACCAAGGTCACTACAATAAGCATTAATGGAATGAGAATAATGCACATCGCACCAATTTTGGGCAGGAACACAAACTTCCACAAAAACCGGAATTTGCCCGCAAGGATAATCTTTTACACCTTTAATTCTACTAGTTTTAGTTAGATTTTCTTCTCCTATTATCAAGTTGGCTTCTAATTTCCCCTGTTTGTAATCAAAAGCTCTTAAAAAAGAACCCTGAATGTCACGAACCCAAATTTATCCTGAAAAAGAATAAGGCTCATTTTTCTTTTTGGTAAAGAAAGTATCATCTGGAATTGAAGTTGATAATTCAGCAATGATTTTTTCGTTTTTTGGCTTAAACATCAATAAGCTAGTAAGCTCACTTACTCCAAGTTTTCTTTAATTGAATAACTTGTTGTGGCTTGAAGCAAAAATATTAGCGTAATATTTTAAAAAAACTGATTCAAATCATTTTTTTGCCCTCAACCGGCTTAATGTTTCTGGTTCAATTTCCAGATGCGAAGCAATATGTTTGACAGGTACCCTATGTAGAATGTCGGGAATTTGCTGCTGCAGAAAAACATATCTTTCGTTCACAGATTTCATCCTGATATTGTAGTTTCTTATTTCACTTAAACAATAATACTTTTCAGTCAGTACTCTTCCAACGTAATTAAATTCAGGGAAATTATCATATAGAAACTGTAAATCTGTATAAGAAAGTGACCACATGACGCAATCTTCCAGTGTTTCTATATATTCGTTCGATGGTTTTTGTAAGAAAAAACTAATGACAGAAATAATAATATCGGCCTCCTTAAAAAACCAGGTTGTATGTTCCTTACCGTTTTCGATGAAATAGGCTCTTACAATTCCTTTTTCAATAAAATAGATTTTTCTGTTTACTGTTTCCGGCTGAACAATTATTGACTTTTTAGCGAAAACCTCATTTTTTAGCTTCTTTTCTAAGAAATACTGTATTTGTGGAGATAAAGGCTTTATGGCAGCAAGAGTGGAGATAATCTGTTGCATAAATTGTGTAGTTAAAGTTTTCACAGCTTTGTTAATTATTCCATAAAAATAAAAAAAAGACGCACCAATAAAAATTGATACGTCTTACTTCTTAATTATCTATATATAATTATTTCTTAGTTGCCTTTGGTGCAATGAAAACAATCATACGTTTACCTTCCTGCTTGAATTCACCTTCTGGTTTACCGTACTCATCAAGCCCTGCAATGAAGCGTCTCAAGAGTTCGGCTCCCTGATCTTTGAACACAATCTGGCGGCCTACAAAGTGTACATAGGCTTTCACTTTGGCGTTTTCTTTCAGGAAACTGATGGCATGCTTCAATTTAAAATTAAAGTCATGGTCGTCAGTCTGCGGACCGAAACGTATTTCTTTGATGACCGTCTTGGCAGCTTTGGCTTTTATTTCCTTCTGCTTTTTCTTCTGGTCATATTTAAATTTAGAATAATCTACAATTCTGCAAACTGGGGGATTGGCCGTAGGAACTATCTCAACCAGGTCGAGGCTTTGTGCCTGTGCCATTGCAAGGGCCTGATTGGTATCAAAAATGCCTTGCTCTACATTGTCGCCGACTAAGCGGACTTGAGGTACCCGTATTCTTTGATTGATACGGTGTTCATCTTCTTTCTGTACTGGTCTTCTGAAATTACGATTGAATGGTTGTTGTGCCATTTAACGATTTTAAGGTTACTAATAATTGATTTTTACGAAATTATGAACAATAATCTTAAAAACAAACAATAAGTTAATTTTTAAACAAATTACAAGAGCCGTCAGGCTGTTTTATTATCTAACGGCTCCTGTTATTTAATTTGAACCGAATTTCGGGATATTTTTGTTGATTTCTGCTCTGGCATAAGCAACAAATTCTTCGATGGTCATAGAGCCTAAATCTCCTTCACCTTTACGGCGTACCGACACCCTGCCTTCTTCTGATTCTTTTTCACCTACAATGAGCATCAACGGTAATTTGTTTACTTCTGCATCACGTATTTTACGACCAATTTTCTCGTCTCTATGGTCAACATAACCTCTGATGTCGTTCTCCTGTAAAGTTAAGAACACATCATTGGCATAGTCTTCATATTTTTCCGAAATCGGTAGAATGGCTATCTGATCAGGCGATAACCACAATGGGAAATTACCGGCTGTGTTTTCAATCAGAATGGCTATGAAACGTTCTAACGAGCCAAACGGCGCACGGTGAATCATAACGGGGCGGTGCTTCTGGTTGTCAGAACCAACGTATTCCAGCTCAAACCTTTGTGGTAACTGGTAGTCTACCTGTATGGTTCCCAACTGCCATTTACGGCCTAAGGCATCTTTTACCATGAAGTCGAGTTTTGGCCCGTAAAATGCAGCCTCGCCCAGTTCTTCTACCGTATTCAGTCCTTTTTCTGCGGCGGCTTTTCTGATAGCGTTTTCTGCGCTGTCCCATGCCTCGTCGGTTCCGAAATACTTGGTTTTGTTTTCAGGGTCTCTTAATGAAACCTGCGCCGAAAAGTTATCAAAACCAAGCGCTTTGAAAACATATAGCACAAGGTCTATTACTTTTTTAAATTCGTCTTCTACCTGGTCTTCACGGCAGAAAATATGGGCGTCGTCCTGAGTAAAGCCGCGTACACGAGTTAAACCATGTAACTCACCACTTTGTTCGTAACGATACACGGTTCCGAATTCAGCCAGACGCAATGGTAATTCGCGATAACTTCTGGGCCGTGAACGGTAAATTTCACAATGGTGAGGGCAGTTCATGGGTTTCAGCATAAACTCTTCACCCTCTTCAGGCGTAGCAATTGGCTGAAAAGAGTCTTTCCCGTATTTTTCCCAGTGCCCTGATGTAATATAAAGCTGCTTGCCACCTATATGAGGGGTAACAACCTGCTGGTATCCTGCTTTTACCTGTGCCCGGCGCAGAAAATTCTCCAGCCTTTCTCTTAGCATGGCACCTTTAGGCAACCATAGTGGTAAGCCTTTGCCTACTTTTTCAGAGAAGGTGAAAAGTTCCAGTTCCTGACCCAGTTTGCGGTGGTCGCGTCTTTTGGCTTCTTCCAGAAACTGAAGGTATTCGTCCAGCTCTTTTTGTTTCGGGAAAGTGATACCATAAATGCGGGTAAGCATTTTGTTGTTCTGGTCGCCTTTAAAGTAAGCACCGGCCACATTCATTATTTTGGCTGCTTTAATAAAACCGGTATTAGGAATATGAGGCCCGCGACACAAGTCGGTGAAATTACCCTGGCGGTAGAAAGTAATAGAACCGTCTTCCAAACCCGAAAGTAAATCCAGCTTATATTCGTCGCCTTTTTCTTCAAAGTACTTCACGGCATCTGCCTTAGACATCGGAATACGCTCGTAGTCGTTTTTCTGACGAGCCAGTTCCAGCATTTTATCTTCTATTTTCCTGAAGTCGTCGTTTGATATAGTAACACCGTTGGTATCAACATCATAATAGAAACCGTTTTCTAATGGCGGGCCAACCCAGAATTTAACACCAGGATACAAAGCCTCCAGCGCCTCGGCCATTAAGTGTGCCGACGAATGCCAGAATGTAGATTTACCGTCCGTATCGTTCCAGGTCAGAAGTTGCAAGGTTGAGTCTTCTTCAATGGGTTGACTGGCATCCTGAACTTTTCCGTTCACCCTGGCAGCCAGTACGTTTCTTGCCAGCCCTTCGCTGATGGAAAGGGCGACATCGTAACTCGAGCTTCCTTTTGGATAATCTCTTACGCTTCCGTCCGGTAATGTAATTTTAATCATCATTCTGGTTGTACTATTTTTTATTAATTGTTGCTACTTATCTGAACCTCATTTTTTTTAAGGAATCAGTTTTTACGTTAACTTTTGCTTTTGGTTTTATAGTATTTACTTTCACCCTTGCGGTGTCCAGTAGTTTACGGGGTTCTTCAACTACTGGCTTCGTTGGTTGTTTTTTAACAACAACGTCGTTTTCAGAATAGTTGCGATAACCAAAGTTTAACCTGCCTGATACCCTGTTGAGCGCCACAATTGCCTGCTCATCGCTTGGGTTTTTCTCAACGGCCTCTTTCAGCGCGTTTTCGGCCTCCTGAAGATTCCCCAGCTGCTCATGCGTAAGACCCAGCAAAAAGTAAACCTTGGGTAAGTCGCGGTTTATGCCGGCGGCTTTTTCATAGTTTTCCAGTGCTCTTTCATAGCTTTTCCAGCGGTAATAAATGGCGCCTGAGTATAATAGCACGTCGGTTCTTCTGGGGTCTACGCGGGCTGCTCGTTCGTAATTAACCAGGGCGCTGTCTAGCCATCCTTTTTTAAAATAGGTCAGACCTCGTTCTACAATAAAATCTGCATTGTTCTTAAATTCAGCAATGGCTTTCCGATTCACCACCAGCGCGGAGTCATACATCCGGTAGCTTTGAAGTATCTCAGTCAGCCTTGTGTATCCCTCACGGAACGATGGCTTAATTTCAATAGCTTTGTTAATTAGCGCAATGGCACTTACTGTGTCGCCTTTACGTGCAGCCAGGGTGCCTCTGTAGAAATGCGTTTCACCATCAAATGGCGCTGTTTGCATTGATTTTGCCAGGTATTTTTCTGCACCGGCCAGGTCATTTCTTTGCTGAGCAAGGTCGCCCAGCAGGGTATATAATTCCGGGGTATCAAAGTTCAGGATTTCAGCACTCTGCGCAAAAGAAAAAGCTTCATCTGTTTTTTTCATTCGGCGCAAGATAAGCGCCTTTGTAAACAAATATTTGCCTACATTAGGCTTTAGCTGGTCGGCACGGTTAATGTCTTCCAGAGCGCTTTCGGTGTCGTTCAGTTTCAGATATATGCCGGCTCTTTTGTAATAGTTCTCTGCTACGCTGGGGTTGCTTCTGATGGCCTCTGTAAGAGCCACCTCGGCAGCTTCGTTCATTTCGCTTTCAGTCTGAAACTGTGTAGGCGGAATTTTGGAGCGCTCGCGGTTGCCTTGCCCACAGGCGGCAAGCAAAACCGATACTATCAGTAAAATATATAAATGAAATTGTTTTTGCATTATTATTTGGTGGTACCACACGGGCATACAGCCATTTTTTTACAAAAATCCGAAAATTTTCTAACAATAAAAACCTTTACCAAGAATATAGAGTGGCAGCCGGAACAGAACAGACTGTTTGCTACACAGAGGCAAAACGATAAAACACACCTAAAGGCAGATTTTTACCGAATGTGTCTTGTATGATCAGTTCACCCATTTCAGGATTCATGACGGCCTGATAGTTCTGTTTAATGATGGTTTCTGCAATTACTGCCGAAAAACCCATTGAATAGAGATTTAAAATAAAAAAGAAGTGGTTATCATCAATCAGTTGCAGGCATGCTTTTATAAGTTCGTTGATTCCTTCTTCCAGAATCCATTTCTCACCGTCGGGGCCACGGCCATAAGCTGGTGGGTCTAGTATGATACCATTGTATTTTCTGCCACGTTTTACTTCACGTTTTACAAATTTCAGGGCATCTTCCACTACCCATCTGATATCAGTCAGCTGGCTGATATCCATGTTTTCGCGCGCCCATGAAATAGTTTGTTTAATAGAGTCAACGTGTGTAACGTCAGCGCCGTTTCCTCTGGCAACTATAGAGGCACCACCCGTGTAAGCAAAAAGATTAAGTACCTTTGGGTTTTCAAGGGGCATACTTTTCAGCTTGGTTTCTATATATTGCCAGTTTTCGGCCTGTTCCGGAAAGATACCCACATGCTTAAATGAAGAAAGCGAAAGTTTGAATTTATAATTTTTACCACCCAGGGTATAGGGTAAATACCATTTTTCAGGCATTTTTTTTAGATTGTGCCATTCACCTCTTTCGTCCGGGCTTAGCTGATCGCGCCCTTTGGTTTTTCTGAAAACAGCAGAGGCTTTTTTCTCCCAGATTTCTTCACTGAGCGATTTATCCCACACGGCTTGTGGTTCAGGGCGGGCCAGAATGTAATCGCCGAAGCGTTCTAATTTTTCAAAATTGCCCGAATCTATTAATTCGTAGGAATCTATTTTTGGCTGAAGAAGCTGATACAAGGTAAATTCTTTTAAATGAAACTTAAATTACTGCACTTTGCTGAGATAAATAATCTTACGGATATTTGTCTGAGGAAGCGACTGTTGTCTTTTTTTGCGTTTGCCGTTTTCCGGCTTTGGCAGGTCTAATTCTTTTATGGCTTCAAATTTAACACGACTTCCGTCTGCAATAAAATAATTTCCGTACCAATTTCGAACACCATGATAACCAGCCACAAACTGCGCATTTTTTGGGTCAACTGTTTCGTCTGACAATTTATAGGTTTCAGGCCTTGCAAACTCTGATAAATTGCTGACTGCCAGGCTGCCTTTCAGGCATACAACCGTTGACTTGTTTTCTGAAACTGCCAGATTTTGTTCTATAGCAGGCGACACCAGATTCATATCTACCCGGCTTTGCGAAATCAGGTTACCGTCGGTGTCAAAGCTGGCCACAAAACCATTCAGAAAATTATATCCTTTAAATACCTGCCTCGATTGTGTACGCGGATAGTTGCTGTAGGTGCCGTACCGGCCATAGGCGGGGTAGGGGTCATACCCACCATAATAAGGGCTGCCGGAGGTTACATTCTGATAATTGGCCTGAAAAAAAGTGCCTCCAACTGTAAGTGTGTTGCCGCCAAAAACAGGTTGTATTGGCAATAAAACAAAATTATCGGCAATTTTCTTTACTGTGGCATCGTCAATGGCTGGTATGCCTTTCAGCAGTTGGCGGTAATCGTAAAAACGGGTAAAAGTGGTTTTGCCTTCTTCAAGCCTGGATACATAAATGCCTTTTGCACCCGAGTTTGACTGATACGTACCGGTAATAAATCTTATACCTGCCTGCACATCTGTTAAGGTAGCAGTAAGCGGAAAATTACCTGCATTGGAAGCAATGGTATTTTTAATAATAAGCCTGCCGGTGGTATCATATTTAGCATAAACCACGTAGGCGTCTTTAATAAATTCACCTTTTTTCTTTTTTTCGTTGGTGTAGCCTGCCTCTTTAATTGCCCACAGGCTTTCTATAGCATTACCGGCAGCATGATAGTTCAGATATTGAACGTTGGCTTTTCCGGTTAATTCGGCGGGTATAAACTGCCCGGTATCTTCATTAAAATCAAACTTATAAAAAGCAGCACCTTTTTCATTGATACCCGCCATCAGAATGCGGTCATTAAAGAAAACGTAGTCCTGGTCTTGAAAAAACTCGCGTAGCTCAAATCCACGGTTATCAAATTTGCCATCTTTCAAAGCTATGCTGAATACCTGATAATACATCCCCTGCGCTTCGTTGAACATAAAAGTAATTTGCTCGTTATCAAAGGTAAAAGCCGTTGGCTGTTTTTCAACATCCAGAAATATTTCTGACTCCCAGGCTTTGTTCAGTTCTGTATCAAATTTTACTATTACCGCCTTGGTTACATCTTTTTTTGCAAACAAAATTACGCCTTTGTCTCCTAGCGGAATCAATTGCTGCCAGGTCGGCCTGCCGCTGATTTCATATTCTACTGTTTTTAAAACCTGCGCAGAAATCCCTGACCAACAAGCCAAAAAAATAAATATAAACGCTGCTTTTCTCATTAAAGATTAGTTTTCAGAAATAATGGCTTGGTGTCAGAAAGCAATTTTGTTAAGATAAAACACCCTTCTTGAACCATCATTTTTGTTGGATATTTTCTGATACCCCCAGGCCAGGTAATAATTCTGATGCCAGTATTCAATATCATCGGTTGATGTATCCCTTACTTTATCACCCTCGCGGGCTGTATCAATCTCAATTATTTTGTTGCCTTCTACCACATCGTTACCTCGTACAATTTTGGTCGATAACTTTCCTTTATTGCTATAAACCAGCGTAATTTCGTTGTTATCAGTCTTTATTTTTACTTTTTCTTTCAGTTCATAAGTTTTCAGGTTGTCGAAACTGAAACTGTTGTCCCAGACGAGATTACCTTTTTTATCAAACCCGGCCACAACCGCATGGGTATATTTGAAGCCATCAAACTGCTGATTATTAAAGCCACGGTTGCCCGACCACAGCCAGGGGTTCCATGCCCAGGAGTTCATACCAAAATACCGGTAACCACCCATACCATAGCCGTAGGGACTCCAGAAAGGGTTGCCGTACATGGGCGAACCATAAAAAGTGTTGTTGTTTCTGAACTCAGGATAAAACACCTCTGCTACCAGAATGTACTGGTCGTCTTTCTGAATAATATCATGTACCAGCACACGGTAGTTAAGCCGCAGGTCGCTGCCCTTGTCGCGCTTTTTGTTAATCTGGCGTTCAATACGGTCTTGCTGTTTCTGCGACATAAACTTGAAGAAATTCCTGAATTCGGTAAAACTATGCAGCTTCAGGTATTCGGTGTTATCTTCGTCTACTTTACTTATGTAAAGCCCCTGCGACATAGGGACTCCGTTGGACTGATACCCACGGAAACCATAATTGCCAATCATCAGTTGGGTGCCATCATTGAGCGAGAATAGTTTTCCTGTCAATAAACCATAGTCTTCTTCGGGTTCAACGCTCAGGTGTTCTACAATTTTTCCGTTCTGGTTTATACGCTTCACCACCATATAGCTTGAACGCCCCTTTTTTACCGAGTAAGATACTACCAGAAGGTTGTTTTCGTCATCAAAGTCGAGTGATGAAATACTAGCAGTTCCTTTAAGCCCTCCAGCCAGTATACGTGGCTGAAGTTTGTACAGGTTTACGCTCATTAATACAGGCTCGTCTTTTACCATTCCGGCCAGATAGGCAAAGTCGTTATGCACTTTAAATTCAGATACCTCAAAGCGGGTGATGTTCTCGAAAAAGAACTTCTGCATGATGCCAATACCTGTTGAAACTTTGATAATCTGGTATAAATCGCTGTTATATTTGCTGAAAAGCAAATATACATCACGGCCGTCACGATAGTAATCAACAAAATTCTGGTTTTCTTCCAGGTCTCCGTTCAATGACCAGCCCAATTGCAGGTCTGTATCAAATTTGGTAATACTGAACGTTTTCTTTGATGTTTTAGACAGTACCACCAAACCTTCATCACCCAGCGAAATTACCTGAAGTTTGTTGTCGTCTCCACCGCCTACGGGTATTTCAATTCTTTTTACACTCTGCGCCTGAATAGCCTCGGTTGCCAAAAAGAATGTGGCTAGCCCCAGCAGAATTACTTTCAGACCTGTCATAAATTTCAGGCGGCTTTGTGTTTCAAAAAACAGGGAAGCAATAATTTTATGATTCATAACTTTTAGCGACGATGAGGTCGAACTCTTCTTTTTTAACGGGTTGTACTGAAAGCCTACCCTGACGCACCAAAGCCATGTCTTGTAGTCGTTCGTCGGCCTTTATAGCCTGTAGCGTTACTCCCTTGGGTAGTTTTTCAACAGGTGCCAGGTCAACAACTACCCAGCGGGGGTCGTCGGTGGTTGGGTCAGGATATGATTCTTTTACAACTTTGGCAATGCCTACTACATCAAGCCCTTCATTTGAGTGATAGAAAAGTACCAGGTCACCGGTTTTCATTGCGGCAAGATTGTTGCGTGCTGCGTAGTTTCGTACGCCGTCCCACATCCCTACGCCTTGTTTAACGAAATCGTCCCAAGAATATTTGAATGGTTCTGATTTTACAAGCCAATAATTCATAGTTAAATGATTTAAGTTAAAAATGAATATCAAAAAAGCCCCAGATAAATGGGGCTGTTGTATGTGATAGCAAATTAAGGAAACTTTGGGAATTTTTTAAAGTCTGGCTTGCGCTTTTCGAGAAACGAGCGGAAACCTTCTTTGGCTTCTTCTGAAAGATAATATAGCAACGTTGCATTTCCGGCCAGCTCCTGAATACCAGCTTGTCCGTCCAGCTCTGCATTGAATGATGATTTCAGCATTCTGATAGCCAGCGGAGACTTATCCTGTATTTTACGGGCCCATTCAACTGTTACTTCTTCCAGTTGTTCTAATGGCACCACTTTATTTACTAATCCCATATCAAGGGCTTCCTGTGCATTGTACTGGTCGCACAGGTACCAGATCTCACGGGCTTTTTTCTGGCCGACAATACGTGCCAGGTAGCTGGCGCCAAAGCCCCCATCAAAACTACCTACTTTAGGGCCTGTCTGGCCGAAGCGGGCGTTTTCTGCGGCAATAGTCAGGTCACATACTACGTGCAGCACATGGCCGCCACCAATAGCCCAGCCTGCTACCGAAGCAATAACCACTTTAGGTATAGAACGAATCATTCTTTGTAAGTCAAGCACATTGAGGCGTGGAATGTGGTCGTCGCCGATGTAACCACCATGACCACGTACCGACTGGTCTCCACCGCTACAGAAAGCTTTTCCGCCTTCGCCTGTCAGAATAATGACTTCAATTGATGGTTCTTCGCGGCAAAAAGCCATAGCATCAATCATTTCTTTTACCGTCTGCGGACGAAACGCATTGTGTTTTTCCGGACGATTGATACTGATTTTAGCGATGCCTTCGAAGAATGTAAATTTTATATCTTCGTACTCTTTAATCGTTTCCCAAGTCATAATCTATATTTGAATGGTTATTAATTTATTGGTTTTATTTTCTTCTTGAATTGTTTAATGAAATTCATCGCATTTATAATCCTCGGTTGTTACATTTTTTAGCTGAAAAAAAGTAACGCAAGACTAGCCGTCCGCAAAGCAGCCATCATCTAAACTCGAACAATTAAAAATCCGAAAGTTCATTGCTGTTTTTCTATCTACCGAACTCGATTTTTAATCGTAAACTTGCTGTCTGCCTCAACAGGAAATGATGTTTTAAGGACTTTAATTTTTAGTTGCTATTTTTCCTCTGTGAAACTCTGTGCTAAACTTTGTGACACTCCGTGGTTATGAGTTTTGATAATAGCTTTATTCTAAATCATCTAAATCTATTACATCGCTGCGGTTGTCTTCCTGAAAAAACTCTACTTTCCAGGTGTGGTCGGCCAAAAGGAAAACCTTTGCCAGAAACTGGTTGAACGGAAACGACCGACCCCATTCGTTAGGAGCAACCATAGAAAGGATATCGGTACCGTCTTTTTTTTCGTAAAGATAATAAACATGATTAATGATAGGCTCAAAACCAATAGCTGCATCATAAATCCGTTCAGAAACATCAATCCTGTTTTTGATTTCTTTAGCCTGCTGAGCCAGCAATTCCATTTGGCGATAAATCTTGTTCAGCTGCTCGCCTGTTTGCTGCCGCATGGCCATTTGAGCTTTACCTTTTACTTTTCCGATGTCTTCAGGGCGAATCACAGCGCCACCCGCAGTGTGGGCGTATTCCATTAGTCCCGGGTTTTCAGCAACCTTTATCTTGTCTATCGGATTCTTTTCCATCTTGCAAATTTATTTTGAAAACTTTGTTTCTGAACCAAATCAATAAAAAATAATAGTTTGATGCCTGTTTTTTAACCTTGATATTAAAACCAAAACCTGTGTTTTTAGTTTTAAAGAATAACAAAACAGACTAATTGTTCTGCAAATGTAGTTGTTTTAGGATAAAATACCTGATTATTTTAAGTAATGTAGATATTTAATCTAAAAATACATTTTACTTAGGATATAATTACCTTTAAAACGTATCATTTGCGACGATTTGAATAAAATTTACGTATATATTATACTTGCCAAGGTTTGGCAATAACTAAATACACGTTACAGTATGGAAAACAATAAGATTGACAGAAGCGAATTTATGAAACAGGTGGGTATCAGTTTTGGTGCCATTTTATTAATGAATTGCCTGCAGGCCTGCGACAGTGGCGGCGAAGTGCCAGACCCTAACCCGGGTGGAAATAGCGGCAAAGTAGATTTTGTTTTAGACCTTAACAATGCCACTTATGCAGTACTTAAGAACAAAGGGGGTAATGTGGTAGTAAAACCGCAGAATATAATAGTGGCACGTACCAATACAGATACTTTTATTGCAGTGAGCGCCATTTGCACGCATCAGGCCTCTACTATTAACTACAGGGCGGCCAGCAATGATTTTCTATGCCCTAATCATTTATCTGAATTTACGGCTGATGGCACGGTGCAGAAGGGACCCGCCACTACACCACTGAAGAAATATTTGGTATCGGTTGATGTAACAAATAATACTGTGCGCATTTTTGAGTAAATTTGCGCCACAATTACAAACGAATCTGTGCAGCAAGGGCTGTTTGGGTTTATTATTGGTGCAACAATGATTTTTCTGGAAAAAGACGGAACCTATATCAATACAGACCCAAGTAATCATTATTACGAAAAAGTATTAAAATTTAAAGATGCCTGGGATTCGGGTCAGCAGGAATTTATCATTCACACATCTGGTTCAACCGGCACACCCAAGCCGGTTAGGTTTTCGAGAGAGCAGCTGGTAGCTTCTGCCCGCCTTACAGCCAGTACCTTTAATCTAAAGAATGGCGATACAGCCTTCTGCTGCCTGAGTGTTGATTACATTGCGGGTATGATGATGCTGGTGCGAGCCTTTGAAACGGGCATGGATATGATGATTGTTGAACCCGGCTCTAATCCATTTAAGGGCATTGAAAAACACCTTTATTTGCTGAATGCAAACAGAGGCAAAAACTTTTTTGCTTTTGTGCCTTTGCAGATACAGACACTACTGGGGGAGTCGGAGCTGTATCTGGAAACGCTCAATTCGGCCAAGGGAATTATTATTGGCGGGGCGGCTGTCAATGATTCAGTGCTAAGCCAGATTCAGAAGGTTTACGCGCCTGTTTATGCCACTTATGGTATGACGGAGACGCTGTCGCACATTGCCATTAAGCGGCTGAACGGCGCTGATATGAAAGATTTTTTCAGGGTATTGGAGGGCGTTGAAATAGCAAAGGATGAACGCGAGTGCCTGATGATAAAATCTGATGCAAACAATAGGCAATGGATTGTAACTAATGATTTGGTTGAAATGATTGATGAGCGCAGTTTCAGGCTGATTGGCCGAATTGATAATATCATCAATAGTGGCGGAGTGAAGATTCAGCTCGAAAAAATTGAACAGGCAGGGGAGGAGATATTCAGAAAAATTAATTTTTCCGGCAGGTTTTTTGCCTACGGAGTAACCGATAAAACATTGGGCCAGAAGCTGATATTGGTAGTTGAAAGCAAAATGCCCTTGTCTGACGGAAATGAGCTTGGGCTGAGGTTCTCAGAAAAATTGCCTAAATTTGAAATTCCAAAAGAAATATTCTTTGTTGAAAAAATGATTGAAACCCCAACCGGTAAAATCGATAAAATAAAAACTGTCAATGTCTACGTTCTCCCTCAAATTCCAAACCTCTGAGAATATTCCTCCACCTTTTGCACACGCCATTGAGTTAAGCGGCGCTATTGAACAAAACAAGGAACTTGATTTGTCTTTCGAGCTTTCGTATCTCGACAGAGAGTTGTTATCTGAAGAAGAGATTCTGGACGAGGGTTTTTCGATGAATGATGATTTCATATGGCAGGGTAGTTTACCGGCCGTTTGGAAAGATATAATCTATGGTAATCTGAAATCGGCAAAGCCGCTTAAAATTAAAGACCTGGAGCCTCACCAGCATTTCTGGCAGATTGATTTTGAAGGACAAACGATTTATCCGGCCAATGCGGATAAACTGTCTTATCTGCTGGAGGAAATACAGCAGGCTGTTTTTGAAAAAGCTGGCAGAGAGCTACCATTGAATCTGATTTTTTACAAGAATCAGGCCGGAGAGACCAAAGAGATGGCCATTCATGCTTCTTTTGTTGAAAGAAGGGTTGAAGTAAGCAGAACAGAAAACAATCTGCCTGAAAGGAAATCAAATCTGCCCTGGGAAGAACTCAATTTTATTTTAAAAAACACGTTTTCAGGTGAGTTTATTATTGATTTGGCCTTTAATAAAAAGCCATCTCATAAAGGTACATTCGTTAATATAGGTGATGGTTACTGGTATGAGGTTGGCAAATCTATGTTGATAGAGCCTCATAAAATTCAGAAGATTTTTAAGCTATAAAAAAAACTCATCTCTAAAGTCTGAGATGAGTTTATACATTATCTATTCAACCTATGATTATTAATTTGATCCCTGTATGCGGGTATATTTTGTAAAGGCTACATCTTTATAAGTACCCGACCAGCTCAGCAATACAGTTGTGCCTGCTTTTGGGCTGGCTACGCCCAAATCTGCCCATTTTTTTGTTAATGTGGCCTTTCCGTCATTTCCGGTGGTTAGTTCACCTATTTTAGTTCCGCTACGAAGCGACAAAGTTACTTTCAACGATTTTACTGCAATTGAATCGATTCCCTTGGTGTGGTCAAGGATATTGGTTTTGTCTAGTTCCAACAGCTTTATATTAAAAGTAACATCTTTTGATATTTTGGTTGATACTGTCGGGTCGGTTGTAGTGCCGTTAGATGGCAAGCCGTTGTCGTCAATAACCAGAAACAACAATGGAGATACAACCCGGTCAACAAACGGGTCTTGCTTTTCACAACCTGAAAGCAGTATTATGGCACTCAGAAATAGTATATATGCGGTCTTTTTCATTTTTATAATGTTTAGTGTAAATATTAAGTCTGCCCGGGCCGGGTGTTATTTTTCTGCCCACCACAATTTGGTTCGCATGTTGTCGGCTCCGCCATTAAGTGAAACACCTTTATCAAGGCTCACTTTATTGAGCGAATACTCAGTAGTCGGATACGGCAAACGGGTTGGTAAAACTCCCTCGTTTTCAAAAACGGCTCTGGGGTCTTTGGCAGGTAAAACCGGGTAACCGGTACGGCGGTATTCTGTCCAGGCCTCAACGGCGTTTCCAAATAAGGCAATCCATTTCTGGTCAAGTATTTTTTCTTTGGTAGCGGTGCCTACTGTGGCGTAATATCCCGACGGAAGCGCTACTTTGTACTGGTCAAAAGATGCCTTGATTCCTGCCTGCATATAGGCATTAGCATCACCGCTGATGTCGCCATCAATGGCTGCTTCTGCCAGTATTAACTGTAATTCGCTGTATGTCATAATCATACTCGGTGTGGTGGCCTGTGTAAAAAAGCTGCCCAGAGTTGAGGCCGAACTCAGATAAGTGGTGGCTATGGCATCTGGCAAGCCATTGGGTATGCCTTCATATTTACCTGCCGAATTTAAATTAGCAAAAACAGAAAGGCGGGTGTCGCCAAGACCAGTCAGCTTGTCAACAAATGTTTTGCTCATGCTCCAGTCGGTTCGGCTACCCATTACCATTACCTCGTGCCACTCATTATTGCTGGGTCTTACGGCAGTGTTTTTCAACATGGCGTTGTCGTCATTGCTGGTAAAAACAGGATACTTGGTGGCGTCACCCAGAATCTCGGCCATTATGGCTTTTGATTCGGCCGATTTCTTAGCTGCCTGCCGGTTGGCCAGGCGAAGCCTTAATGAATTGGCAAATTTTTTCCATTTCAGAATATTGCCTTCATACAATATATCACCCGAAATGGCCGGTCCGCCTACTACCAGTTTTTCATTGGCAGTTTTCAAATCGTTCAGCAGGCCTGCATATACTTTGTCCATAGAGTCATATTCAGGCGTATAAACCGGCGTTCCATCAGTGCCCTTTAATGCCTGAGAGTAGGGAATGGCCCCGTAAAGGTCTGTAAGAACCGAGAATACCCAGCTTCTCATAACCAAAGCTGCACCTTCATAATTGGTGTTAGGTGTTTTGCTATCCGGGCCTGCTTGTTTAATGATACTCTGAAAATTTACCAGACCATCATTAAAAAACGATTTCCAGGTATTATTGTAGAAAGTTGGCGTAATGCCGTAGTTATCGCCTTCGTTAGAGTATATATTTCGAGCCAGATACTGAATCCACAGCATAGAACCATCCAGGTTAAGACGTTCGAAACGCGCATTGCCGCCCCAGTAGCGGTCAACAGAACGCTCAATGGCATAAGGCAATAAATATTGCGGGCTGATGCTCGTCGGGTTGTTAGGGTCGGTATTCATTTTGTCGAACTCATCGGTGCAGGAGTTCAGAGACAGGCTCAGTGATACCAGTAATGAAGTTATAATTTTATATGATTTCATAATGTTTCAAGGTTTTTAATGAAAAACTGTATCCTCGGTTATCAAAAGCCCAACGAAAGGTTAAAGCCAAGGCTTCTTGATGAGGGTAATTCGCCATAAGCAAACCCTTGCGAGTTGCCTCCGAAGCGGTCGACCTCGGGGTCTATATGAGGAGAGTTTTTGAATAATATGGCCAGATTCCTGCCAACTAATGATAGTTTGGCATTTTGGATTCTGGCTTTTTTCAGAATGGATTCAGGCAGCCTGATACCGATTGATACTTCACGAAGTTTAATATAGCTACCGTCAAAAATAGCGGCCTCGTGGTATCTTCTTGGGTTATTGTAGCCATATAACTGATTAGCAGCTACTATCACATCATTAGGCACGTACTGCGGGCTTTCGGCAGAGCCGATGTTTTTCACCCCTTTACCAATGATACCTTCTTCACGGCCAATGCCGGTTTCGGCATACTGGCCTGTCCAACGGGCTGTTCCGGTACCTTCATCAAAGAAATCGCCGCCTTTTTTAACATCAATCAAGAATGAAAGGCTCAGGCGTTTGTAAGAAAAATTATTGGTGATACCACCAGTAAAATCAGGCTGAATATTGCCTAAAACCCTTGGGGTGGTTTCAACAACCGGCAGGCCATCAACATATACAATTTGTCCGTCCGGGGCATGTTTAAAACCAATACCATACAATGACCCATAAGGCTGGCCTACCTGTGCAATAGAGATCAGGCCTCTTCTTTCCTGTAAGGTGTAAGTAGTAAGGCCTTCGGCCAGTTCAACCACCAGGTTTCTGTTTCTGGCAAAGTTTACGGCTACATCCCACTTAAAGCCGTTTCTTGTTTCAAATGGTGTACCCGACAAGGTGATTTCAATACCTTTATTATTGATTCGGCCGGCATTCAATATGCGTTTGTCGTATCCACTGGCTTTTGAAATCTCCACACCAAGAATCTGGTTTTTGGTGTCCTGGTCATAGTAGGTCAGGTCCAGACCAACTTTGTTTTTAAAGAATCGTAAATCAAGACCCAGTTCAATTCCGGTAGTAATTTCGGGCTTAAGAGTTGAGTTTGAAATGGTAAGGTTTTCATAGTACTCCGGAATTGAACCATTCCATGAGCCACTGGCACGGAATGTCTGGGCTAACTGGTAAGGGTCGGCATCGTTACCAACCTGTGCCCAGCTGGCTCGTACTTTACCGAACGATAGTATTGTTTTAGGAATACTAACGAGGTCGGTGATGACAGCACTGGCTGATAGTGAAGGATAAAAATAAGAACGGGCATTGGCAGGCAAGGTGCTTGACCAGTCGTTTCTGGCTGTTACGTCCAGAAACAGGGCATTGAGATAGCCAAACTGTGCCGAACCATATAAACTTTGTACATTGGTTTTTTCAATGCGGCTTGCTACTGAGTTCTGGCTGGGGTTTGAATTAGACAGGTTATAAACGCCGTCAACTACCAGCTCGCCTACGTTTGTAAAGTTGCGTTTGTAATAATTGCGTCTTACAGCGCCCCCGGCCTGTGCAACGAGCGTAAAGTTTTTGCCAAAGCCTTTGTCGAAAGTAAACAGGAAGTCATGGTTGGTTTCCTGACGGCGAAGTACTTCTTCAGAGAACGTACCAGGTGTACGGTTACCATTACGCACACGCTCAAAGTTAGCAATGTTGATGCGTGTATCAGTCCAGAAGTCAGTGCCGCTTCTGAGCATCAGTTTCAGAAAAGGCAGTAGCTTGGCATTGATAGTAATGTTGCCCAATAGACGGTCTTTGTCGTTTCTGTTTGGCAGAAACTCATTGGTGTAGAAAGGGTTCGTAAAATAAGTGTGCTGCCAGTTTGGCGGGTCGGTGTCTGGTAACTTACCGGCTACTGCTCTCTGAATGTGTACGCCGGTGTAATCACGGTAATTGGCAAGCTGGTCCCATGAAACGTGCCTGTGCGACCAGATGAAGGTGTCGCCATTCTGATAAGTGCGGTTGCCACCAGACTTGATGTATTCGCCGGAAACGGCAGCAGATAAAAATTTATTCAGATTATAGCTGGAATTCAGCTTTACGTTGGTTCTTTCAAAATCATTTTTGTAGGCAAGGCCCTTCTGGTCTAGTCTGTCAAAGGCTAATCTGAAATTTCCTTTATCATTTGCACCTGTTAATGCCAGGTGGTTGGTAAATGACGTGCCGGTTTCCCAGAATTCGTTCCAGTTATTAGGCTGCGGTGTAAGTGGAGCCACATCTTTACCTGTAAACCACTGGCGCACCAGGCGGCCATCCATTGGCGCTCCCCAGCTTTCGTCTGTTCCGTCGGTTCCGGTTGTTCTGCCGGGTGTTACCGTGCCATAGGCTGCCTTGTATTGGTCATAGGCATCGGGCTGTATCGTGCCGCTCCATCCGTCTGAATACCACGTTACATAACCATTACCACCGCCATAAGTATTCTGGAAATCAGGTTTTACCAGTGGGCGTTCGGCAGTAAAGTTGGCGTTATATTCAATACCCAGGCCTTTTGAGCCTGCGCCGTCTTTTGAGGTAATCAGGATAACACCATTGGCCGCCCTTGAACCATATAGCGCTGCTGCGTTAGGGCCTTTAAGAACCGAAATTTCTTTTATGTTGTCGGGGTTTATTTCTGATATACCACCGCCGAATTGTTTGTCGTATTGTTGTTGCAGTGGTACACCGTCAAGCACAATTAAAGGTTGGTTATTGCCTGATACTGAAGATGAACCACGTATCTGAATGGTTGAGCCGCTACCGGGTCCGCCATTACTGCTGATGCGTACCCCGGCTATACGGCCGGATAATGAGTTAACCACGTTGGTTGAGCGGGCCTCAACCAGGTTGTCTCCTTTTACTTCCTGCTGCGAAAACCCTAATGATTTTTTCTCTCTTGATATCCCCAGCGCGGTTACTACTACCTCGTTCAACGCTCTTGAATCTGCGGCCAGTGAAATATTATATATAGTTCTGTTATCAATTCTTTCTTCTACCGTAGCAAACCCAATAGCACTGATAACCAGAATACCGCCTGAAGCCGGTACTTTAATTGAGAATTTCCCGCTGGCATCAGTTAATGTACCTATGGCTGTTCCTTTCAATGCGATAGAAACCCCAGGGAGCACACCTTCTTCAGCAGAACTTACTACGCCTGAAAGTACCTTGTCTTGTGCCAGGATACACAGGGGCAATAGTAGCATAACTATAAGGTAGTATAAGTGTTTTTTCATAAGTGTAAGGTGTAAGTAAAGGATTAATCGAAACGATAGGTGAGTGCTTTCTACGAAGCTTTCCGACTCAATCAGTTGCCAGAATTCCGACCGCTCAGCTTCAGGCAGTGATTGAAGTCGGGAGCCACGTCAGCAAGAGAGGTGCAAGCCTGTCTCTTCTTAATCTTTAAGGTTTAGTAAGTTTAGTTTTTGTTCAAAAAAGGCAAATTCAAGCCCAAAGCATGCCAGTGCAGGCAAACCCAAAGGTAAATGCTATATAAAATTGAGCTTAACTGAATAGGTGTCTGATATTCAGTAATTGCCGATAGCCGTTAAATGGCAAGACTATCAGCCCCGCAACTTCACTTAAAAGAAGTTTCAAATTGTTTTAGGGTTCAGATACTCGGCTTATGCGGTCGGAAGTGAGTTTCTGATGAAGTTTATTGTACTTTTCTAATAATTTCTAATGCAATAGTATATGTTATAAAAAATACTTGCAAATTATTTTAACAAAATTTTAATACTATACTTAAAATAGTTTAAATCTTTAAATATTTACTTGAATATGTACAATAATGTAGAATATTATGTTGATAATTGGTTAATTTGTAGAATATATTAGAAGTCTAAATTTTTACGTTAAAACATAAAATATATATAAATTATATATAAAATAGGTTTAAAAAATAATCTATAAATTAAATAAAAATAAATTTTAGTAAAAAACAAGTTAAAAAATACATATAATAAATATTGACAAATATTTGTATTATAGTTACTTTTGCCTGTGTTGTTACTTTTCTATAATTTCTAAGAAGCACATTAAAGTACTTCAGCAATGCTTTAATGTTTCAGCAAGCCAATTTCTTCTGAATTTATCAATTCAGCCATTTAAAACAACTGTCTGTTTTAGATAAAGTACACTAAATCTTATTTTATACTATCAGATTACAAAAAGCTAACAAATTTCACTTTTTAACATTGAAGAAAATGAATCAGAACATTGACAGACGTAACCTATTGAAATCAGGCTTGATGACCCTTGGTGGAATGGTAATTGCCCCGCAACTAAGTATGGGTGCATTTCCGAACACTCCTGTAATGTTAGATAATAAAAACAGACTATACTATACCCCTTTAATGCGCGAACACTTCATCAGTAATCCGCCTGATGTTACGCAGTTAAAGGCTCGCCTCAATGCCAATGAAAACCCATACGGGCCACCCGCCAGTGCAAAGCAGGCAGTGGTAGACTCGGTATCATTAGGTAACAGATATGCCTGGAAAGAACTGAGCGACCTGGTTGGCAAAATTGTTAAAAAAGAAGGGCCGGGTGTAACGCCGAATCATATTATGATGGGGCCGGGTTCGTCTGATTTGTTAGAGAAAGTAGCGATTGTGCAGTTTATGCATGGCGGAAACATAGTTTCAGCAGACCCTTGTTATATGTCTTTGGTGAGCGTTGCCAAGTCGGTAGGGGCAAAGTGGAAAGCCGTGCCTTGCAAAGCCGACTGGTCGCATGACCTGCCTGCCATGGAAGCTGCCATTGATGCCGATACCAAGCTGGTTTATATCTGCAACCCTAATAACCCTACAGGCAGTATTACATCTGGTAAAGAGCTGCTTGATTTCTGCTCAAGAGTTTCTGAGAAAGTTCCTGTTTTTATAGATGAAGCTTATCTGGAACTGGCCGAAGGCTCCGAAACGCAAAGTATGGTTTCTTTACTGGCGCAAAACAAAAATGTTATTATTGCCCGTACGTTTTCTAAAATTATGGGCATGGCCGGTTTGCGTGTAGGTTACATTGCCGCGCTGCCGTCTTTCCTGAATAAGATTCAGAACATAACCAGGGGCGGTATGGGTATTTCTTACACTTCGGTATTGGCTGCTTCGGCTAGTATTGAAGATATGGAGTTTCAGGCAACTACCAAAAAGTTGAACTCAGAGGCTAAGGCGTATCTGTATGCCAACCTTGATAAAATGAACTACAAATATATACCGTCTTATACGAACTTTGTGATATTCCCGATTGCGATGGATGGCCGTGATTTCCTTGCCAAAATGTACTCAAAAGGTGTAGGCATCCGTACGTTCGACATCCAGAAGAAAACCTGGTGCCGTGTAAGTATCGGCACAATGGACGAAATGAAGCTCTTTGTAAAAGCACTTGGAGAGCTTAGCTAATTTAAGAGACATACAAAATTATTCACTGATGCCCGGGTAGGAGTTTCTTACTCTTGCCGGGGCATTGCAGGAATGTATTTTCCTAAATCTACAATTTCTCATGGCAGTAGCACTTCAAAAAACTTGTATACTCATACTACTTATTGTGATTGGTTTGGGGTTAAGGTCGAAAATCAGGAATAAAACCGAACTGAATGGCATTAAAGAAATGATATTGTCGGTGGCGCTTCCTTCTACGGTTTTTGTGGCTTTAATGGGCGTAAAGATTGATTCTACACTTATTGTATATCCACTCATAACATTGGCATTTAATTTCTTTATTTACTTGTCGATGCCATATATTCTGGCTTTGTTTAAGATAGAAACTGACAGTTCAGCAGGCCGTACGCTTACCATGCTGATGCCGTCACTGGCGCCTGGTTTATCAAGCTTCCCTTTTATTCACGAGTTTCTTGGCAAAGAAGCACTCGCCAAAGCAGCAATGGCCGACGTAGGCAATAAATTTTTTGCGCTTAATTTTCTATACTTTGTAGCCATGAATCTGTACCTGAAAAACAACAAGGCACATGAAGTGAGAGAAGAAGGGAAGGTGAAAAGCCTTTTGTTAAGCCTGGTAAAAGAGCCTATAAATATAGTTATGTTACTGGCCATTGCATTTTTAAGCTTTGGTATCAGTTTTGAAGACCTTCCGCCTGTTATATCTGAGATATTCAACCGTACCAGTATGCTCATGACCCCTATGATACTTATATACATTGGTCTGGCAGTTCAGCTGAAAGAAGGTAAAATCAGATTGGTTAGTTCGGTTTTGCTATTCAGGGCGGGTATTACCATTTTGTTTAGCGTGCTTATAATTACCATTTTTGGTATTTCTTCGCCTGCCATGGTTTTGCTGGCGGTGGTTGTACCGTTGAGTTCGTGTAGTTTCTGGCCTTTTGCGCACATGTCGGCGGTTGCTCTTAAAGAAGAAAACAATCATGTTCCGAAAGAGAAGCGCACTTTTAACATTGAATTTGCAGTATTGGTACTGGCTTTTTCTTTACCTTTTTCAACCATTCTGGTGATGGGTATTCTTACAGCCGGAACCTTCTTTGCACATACCGAAACCTTGTTATTTACAGGCTTTGGCTTAATAGTTTGCAGCTTTATGCCAAAGTACCTTGCCCGGAGTATCAAGGCCGTAATCAGGTTTTCGAAACCGGAAGTAGAAAAAGTTAAAGCCTGAATTTTTTCGGGGTTTAAGTGGCGATGGGAAGCACGCAAGTGCTTCCTGTCTTTTTTATAATCTGCAAAGCCTTTCTGCTGCTTTTTCTAACATTTCATCATCTTTTGCAAAACAGAACCTAAGTATTTTGTTATCGTAACGGTTATGGTAAAACACCGAAACCGGTATTGACGCCACTCCGATTTCTTTTGTCCACCTTACGGCCAGGTCATAATCCGGTTCGTCGGTAATGGCTGTGTAAGATAGCATCTGAAAGAAACTGCCTTCGGCGGGTTTCCAGGTAAATTTTGAGCCTTTCAGCCAATGAATGAATTTATCGCGTTTTTCTTCATAGAAAGCACGTACCGACAGATAATTGTCAGGGTCTTTCATAAAATCAGCAAAGGCATATTGCATAGGTGTGGGCGATGCAAAAGTTATCCATTGGTGGGTTTTCCTGAACTCGGCCGTTAATGCTTTTGGCGCCATGCAGTAGCCGAGTTTCCAGCCTGTTGTATGAAAAGTTTTACCGAACGAACCACATAAAAACGTACGCTCTTTAAGTGCAGGGTGCATGGCCGGCGACAAATGCTGTCTGCTATCAAAAATGATATGTTCGTAAACTTCATCAGACATTATAAAAATATCTGTGCCTTTCACTAAATCTGCCAGCTGGTTCAGGTCTTCGAGGGTTAAGCACTTGCCTGTTGGGTTATGCGGTGTGGTCAGCATAATGGCTCTGGTTCGCTCGGTAATTTTGGTTTTTACTTCGGCCCAGTCAATGGCAAAGTCGTTGGCCGCTGTTAGTGTTACATAAACTGCCTTACCGCCATTTAACTCAATAGCCGGTACGTAACTGTCGTAGGCCGGTTCAAAAACGATTACTTCATCGCCCAGATTCACAATGGCTGCCATGGTCGCATAAATGGCTTCCGTACAGCCAGAAACAATGGTAATTTCATCGTTCGGGTTATACTGCAGATTATATAAATCGGCGGTTTTTTGCGCCAGTATTTCCCGCAATGGCATTATGCCTGCCATAGGGGCATATTGGTTCATGCCTTTTTGCATGTAATGGTTTACCAACTCAATCAGCTTCGGAGAACAATTGTAGTTCGGAAAGCCCTGCGAAAGATTCAATGCCCCGGTTTCAGCGGCCAGTTGAGACATGACCGTAAAAATAGTGGTACCCACTTGGGGTTGTTTAGAATTAATTGTCATGAGTGGTACAAATCTGCGAGCAATGGTAATTAGGCGTTCAGGATTATTTTTTTAGTCTTTCCAGTTCAAATTTCAGTTCATCAACCAGATTGTTCACTTTGTCGAAACTGATACTTGGTTCAGGCAGAACCTGGCTTACAAAGGCTTTTATTTCCCAGGTTTCAATCACATCATTCATAGAGATTTCTGTGCTTGGGAAACGCTGATTATCTGAGCTTAATAACAATGTGCCTTTAATTTTTACCTGATTATACACGCGCCGGTAGATTATTCCGTGAGCTTTTGTAACAAGCACATAATTTTTGCCATCGGCTATATCGTACCAGTTTTTTACCAGCGAGCCTATCAGTAAGGCACCCTCAAAGGCAAAATCTTCGGTGGCTTCAAACGCGCGGTATTCACCAAAAGGTAAAGTTGGCAGTTGGAAATCAGTAAGGGTTTTTAGAAAACTGACGTCTTTACTACGCACAAGGTACTCGTTAAACTGAAAACGGCGTATAAGTTGTATATTATTGCCGCTTCGTTTGGGCTCTGAAGCATTGAATGCATTACTTTGTGATGGGGTGCCGGGTTTCAGTTCGGTGTTTCCAGACTGGAAATCGAACAGGTTCTGTGGGCCTTGTTTGGTATCAATGCCAATTGGCGTTAGGTTGGTATCACTCACATTTCTCAGGTCTTTCTGCACAAAATCGTCAACGCTAATGCCAAAAAGACCGGCGATGGTTTTCAGGGTATCAACAGGCGGGGTGGCTCTTTCCTCTTCATAAGCCCCAACATTGGCTCTTTTGGTGCCTATTCGCTGTGCAAACTGCTCTTGTGTCAATCCGTTCAGGCGCCTCAGGTATTTCAGGTTATTACTAATTAAAGACATCTGGCCTTGCTCAATTGTGTAAAAAACAAAACGGCCACCTGGTTGTGGCTGGTAATTTGTGTTCAATTACCTGCCGAATATCTAAAAATTTTAGCAAATCACCAAATTGTTTTGTTTTTGAAAGTTTTTTGAACTTTTTAAGATATTTTTTTCAATTTTGTTCGTGTACAATAAACTCAACAACCTTATGACCCAACCGCTTATGGCCACAGAAACAGAAATATCGGCTTTGTTTCAGGCGCAAAAGAAAAACCTTGCCGGTATAGCAGCAACCACTGCCAAAGAACGAATGGTGAAGATAAGAAAAGTAATGGACTGGATGTTGGCCAACCAGGAGCGCATTGCTGAGGCTTTAAGTGCTGACTACGGCAAGCATAGGGTTGAGGTGAAGATCAGCGAGGTAATGCCGGTTATAAGCGAAGGAAAGCACATTATTAAACATCTGGCTCAATGGATGAGGCCCGAAAGTGTTGAAACACCGCTAAAGATGCTGGGCACTACCAGTAAAATTGTACATGAGCCTAAAGGTAACTGCCTGATTGTGAGCCCCTGGAATTACCCGTTTAACCTGACACTAAAACCTTTGCTGCAGGCAATTGCAGCTGGTAATGCGGTTATCATTAAGCCATCAGAGCTTGTGCCTGAATCTTCAAAGCTGATAGCTGAAATGATTAAAACCTTATTTCTGGCCGATGAAATAACGGTAGTAGAAGGCGATGCCACAGTGGCAACCGTGTTGCTAAGTATGCCTTTTAACCATATATTTTTTACAGGCAGCCCTGCTATTGGTAAGGTAGTTATGCAGGCAGCTGCCAGGCACCTGGCATCAGTTACGCTTGAACTGGGGGGCAAGTCGCCTACCATTATTGATGAAACAGCCGATATAAAAAAGGCAGCCCAGACCATAACAGCAGAGAAATTTCTGAACAATGGCCAAACCTGCATTGCGCCCGATTATATTCTGATACACAAGTCGCAAACTGCCAGGTTTATAGAAGAGGCAGATAAATACATAAAAAAAATGTATGGTGATGACGTGGCAAAATCGGTTGATTATTGCAGAATTGTAAATGCCAGACATTTTAGCCGTATAAAAAGTTTGATTGATGATGCCGTTTCCAAAGGTGCCATAATTGCCGTTGGTGGAAATTCTATAGCTGCCGAGAACTATATTGAGCCAACACTGGTTAGCAACGTAAACCCTGCCATGGAGGTGATGCAGCAGGAGATTTTTGGCCCTGTGCTACCCATACTTGAGTTTGAGTCGCACGAGGAAGCGGTCAGGTACATAAATGCAGGAGAAAAACCGTTGGCTTTGTATATATTCAGTAAAAAGCGCGCCAATATTGATTATTTTCAGAATAATACGTCATCAGGCGCTGTTGTTATCAATGAAACCACCATTCATTATTTACAGAACAACCTGCCGTTTGGCGGGGTAAATAATTCAGGCATCGGGAAGTCATCCGGCAAATATGGTTTCGAGGAATTTTCTAATAAAAAAGCGGTGGTTGAAAACAAATTTTCAACTTTCGGTATGTTTCATCCTCCATATACCAGCCGGATAGAAAAGATGATTGATATGGTGATTAAGTGGCTTTAAAAACCCATTATATGAAATTTTCACGAAGGGCATTCATTGCTCTGTCTGCCTTTATAACCGTGTCGGCAACTGGTTCAATTCTATTTATGCGTCAGAAATTTTTCGGGAAAAACCCCTTTGGCCTAAGGCTCAAAAGAATCCTACGTTCGCCTCATTACAAGAATGATTCGTTTCAGAATCTTTCACCTACCGACGTAATGCGTAAAGAGGCATCTTACCTTAAGATGCTTCAGTATACTTTTAGCAGGCCAAAAGATACCAAACCCTCTGTGGTTATTCCATCGGTTAAAACAGATTTGATAAGCCTGAAAGCAGATTCGCCCACGATTGTTTGGTTTGGTCATTCATCTTATTTCATTAAATCTAAAGATATAACCATTCTGATTGATCCGGTTTTCAGTGGTGCGGCTTCTCCGGTAGGTGGCTTTGTAAAATCCTTTGATGGTACTGACGCTTATAAAGTGGCTGAGTTTCCTGCAATTGACATGATGTTTTTGTCGCATGACCACTACGACCATCTGGATTACAAGACCATTCTTGAATTTATACCCAAAGTGAAAAAATTCTATGTTTCGTTGGGGGTGGGTTCTCATCTTGAGTACTGGGGAGTTGACCCCACAAAAATTGTGGAGCTTGACTGGTGGGATAAACACCAGGTTGCCGGAGATATAGAAATTATTGCTGCCCCTGCCAGACATTTTTCAGGCCGTAGCCTTACCAGAGGCAAAACGCTGTGGTCGGCCTTTGTTGTAAATATGCATGGCTACCGTCTGTTTTTAGGTGGAGACTCTGGCTACGACACCCATTTTAAAGAAATAGGAGATAAATATGGCCCTTTTGATATTGCCATGATTGAAAACGGGCAATATGGTGAAGACTGGCCTTATATACACATGTTTCCGGAGCAAACGGCGCAGGCAGCAATTGACCTGAACGCCAGGCTGTTGTTGCCCGTGCATTGGGCAAAGTTTGTTCTGGCTAACCACCCCTGGTATGAACCCATTGAGCGATTACTGCCGGCTGCCCGAAAGCTAAACCTGCCTGTAACTACCCCTATGATAGGCGAACCGACAGTTTTAGGTGAAAAGTATCCTGAAAAGGCATGGTGGCGCGTGTGATGCGCTTTGTGAACACCTCTAAGTCTTATTTAGTATTTTTGGGGTGCCATAATCAGCCGTCAATTTTTCTGCCTGTCTATAAAAAACAGCCACCCCGCCTTCATTACAGGAGGGGTGGCTAAAACACAAAAATTATATGGTTAAACCAGGCTTCAGGTTTGTATTACGCCAACATTGTATCGCCTGGTAATAGGGGCATGGTTGGCTGCTTCAATACCTGCTGATATAATTTTACGGGTTTCCAGCGGGTCAATTACGCCATCTACCCATAGGTTTGCTGCGGCATAATAAGGGCTAAGCTGAGAGTTATATCTGTCGGTAATGGTATTCAGTAACTCCTGTTCTTTCTCGGTTGTAATGTCAATTCCCTTAGCTTTTAATGTAGCCTGTTGAATCTGCAATAGTGTTTTGGCAGCAGATGCACCGCTCATGACAGCCATCTGGCCGGTTACCCATGAGTAAATCAGGCGGGGGTCATAGGCCTTGCCACACATGGCATAATTACCTGCTCCGTAAGAATTACCCACAATAAACGTAAACTTTGGCACCACTGAGTTGGCCATGGCGTTCACCATTTTGGCGCCGTCTTTAATAATACCGCCATGTTCTGAGCGGCTACCTACCATAAAGCCGGTTACATCCTGCAAAAAAACAAGTGGTATTTTCTGCTGATTACAGTTCATAATAAACCGGGCGGCTTTATCGGCGCTGTCGGAGTAAATAACCCCGCCCATCTGCATTTCGCCTTTTTTTGATTTCACAATTTTGCGCTGATTAGCCACAATGCCTACAGCCCAGCCATCAATTCTTGCCAGCCCGCATAACAGCGTTTGCCCGTAGCCTTTTTTGTATTGGTCAAATTCAGAGTTATCTACTATACGCTCAATAATCTCTACCATATCATAAGGCTTTGAACGGTCGGCAGGTAGAATCTGATAGATTTCTTTCGGGTCTTTTTTAGGCAAAACCGCTGCCTTTCTGTCGAAACCAGCCCTGGGGTTATGGCCCATTTTATCAAATATCTTTCTGATTTCATCCAGGCATGATTTGTCATCAGGAAATTTGTTGTCGGTAACACCTGAAATTTCAGAATGTGTACTTGCGCCGCCCAGTGTTTCATTATCGACGTCTTCGCCGATAGATGATTTAACCAGATAGGAGCCAGCCAGAAAAACCGAACCAGTGCCTTCAACAATCAGTGCGTAGTCTGACATAATGGGTAGATAAGCCCCGCCAGCTACACAACTACCCATAATGGCCGCTACCTGTGGGATACCCATTGATGACATTTGGGCATTGTTTCTGAATATCCGCCCGAAATGCTCTTTGTCAGGAAAAACCTCTGCCTGCATAGGTAAGTACACACCGGCCGAATCGACCAGATAAATAATGGGCAGCTGGTTTTCCATGGCAATTTCCTGCGCTCGCAGGTTTTTCTTAGCTGTTATCGGAAACCACGCACCGGCTTTCACCGTAGCATCGTTTGATACAATCACACACATTTTGCCGCTTACATAGCCAATGCCGCAAACTACACCACCATTCGGGCATCCACCGTCTTCTTCGTACATTCCATCGCCTGCAAATACCCCAAATTCTGTCAATTCTGTTTCTTTATCTATCAGGTATTCTATTCTTTCGCGGGCAGTCATTTTGCCTTTTGCCTTGTGCGACTCAATTTTTTTCAAACCACCACCCAGTTTTATTTGTTCTGTTTTCTGGTGCAATTCTTCTATCAATGTCTGTATATTTTGCATAATCGCTCATTCTTTTACGTTAGTAGAACAAAATATTAATATTTATTCTTAGTATTTAACAATTTATTTGCAAATATGTTAAATAGTTGTCAAAAAAATAATTAGTATTGCAACTAATTTATCAACAAACCTATATAAAGATATGACAGTTTTTGGAATTGATACAGACCAGCAGTTAGAAATGATCAGGCAAAGTGCTAAAGACTTTGCCGAAAACTATATACGACCACATGTAATGGAGTGGGACGAAGCACAGATTTTTCCAGCAGAACTGTTCCACAAAATGGGTGAATATGGCTTTATGGGTGTGCTGGTGCCTGAAAACTACGGAGGCTCAGGTCTTGGGTATCAGGAGTACATCAGCATAATTGATGAAGTAGCACAGGTTTGCGGCTCAATCGGGCTTTCATTAGCGGCGCATAACTCACTATGCACCAATCATATACTTACTTTCGGAAACGAAACACAGAAGCAGAAATACCTGCCTAAACTGGCAACCGGCCAATGGATTGGCGCATGGGGCCTTACTGAAACCGGAACAGGCTCTGATGCCGGAGGAATGGCCACTACGGCCATTGAAGATGGCGATTTTTTTGTGCTTAATGGCTCAAAAAACTTTATTACCCATGCCATTAGCTCTGAAGTAGCAGTGGTTATTGCCCGTACAGGAGAAAAAGGAGATTCGCACGGTATGACGGCGTTTATTATCGATAAAGGCACGCCCGGGTTTTCGGCTGGTAAGAAAGAAAACAAACTGGGCATGCGCGCCAGTGAAACCGCCTGTCTGTTTTTTGATAACTGCCGCGTGCCTAAAGACCATATCCTTGGAAAAGTAGGCGAAGGCTTTGTGCAGTCGCTTAAAATACTCGATGGAGGCCGTATTTCGATAGCCGCGTTATCATTAGGCATTGCCAAAGGTGCACTAAATGCGGCCTTAAAATATGCACAGCAAAGAGAACAATTCGGTAAGCCTATCGTCAGTTTTCAGGGTGTAAGTTTTAAACTTGCTGAAATGGCCACTAAAATTGAAGCCGCAGAACTACTGACCAGAAAAGCTGGTTTTCTTAAAGATAACCATCAAACGGTAACTAAGGTATCGGCCATGGCCAAGTTATTTGCCTCTGAAACCGCGGTAGAAGTAGCCAATGAAAGCGTTCAGATACATGGCGGTTATGGTTATACGAAGGACTATCCGGCTGAAAAATATTACCGCGATGCCAAACTTTGCACCATTGGTGAGGGTACATCTGAGATACAAAAGGTTGTGATAGCTAGAGAAATTACCAGATAAATACCATGAAAATAATAGAATGCCCACGCGACGCCATTCAGGGAATAAAGCACTTTATATCTACTGAAAAAAAAATTGAATACATTAACCAACTGCTTGCAAGCCGGTTGTTTGATACCATCGACTTCGGCAGTTTTGTATCGCCCAAGGCAATTCCACAAATGGCCGATACCAGCCAGGTTATTGCAGGCCTTGATACCCATGGATCCGATACCAAATTACTGGCTATTATTGCCAATGAGCGTGGTGCGCAAGAAGTGGCTCAATATGAGGCAATTACTTATCTGGGGTATCCGTTTTCGGTATCTGAGACATTTCAGTTGAGAAATACAAATGCCACCATTGCCGAGTCGCTTGAAAGGGTAAAGGCTATTCAGGAAATTTGTGCAAAAAACAATAAGCAGCTGGTAACTTATATATCAATGGGCTTTGGTAACCCTTATGGCGATGAATGGAATGCTGAAATTGTTTTGGAATGGATACAAAAACTGAAAACTCTGGGCTTAAAAATTTTCTCTCTCTCTGATACCGTCGGGGTGGCAAATCCTGAAACCATCAGCTATTTGTTCGGAAATTTGAATCTGCATTATCCGGAACTTGAATTCGGTGCGCATTTGCACACCACGCCTGAGGCCTGGAAAGAAAAAATTGAAAGCGCTTATGATGCCGGTTGCAGGAGATTCGACGGAGCTTTGCTTGGATATGGTGGGTGCCCGATGGCCGCAGATGAGCTGGTTGGGAATATGCCAACCGAAAATTTACTTAATTTCAAGTCGGAAACTGACTATAACTCAATCAATTCGCTTAAATTAGCTTTCCAAAACCTGATTAACTGATGTTTTTTTCAGATGCAGACGTGGCACGTTTTCCTGATATTGATTTGATGCTGATAAAGACAGAACAAAAAAATAATGTCTTTAGCATTACGCTTAACCGGCCGGAAAAACGGAATGCCTTTACCCCGACCATGGTGCACGAAATGGCCCTGGCAATTGCTTATGCCCAGGCAAATCATACCATCTGGTGCGTTCTATTGCAGGCTGAAGGACCTGTTTTTTGTGCGGGTATGGATTTGAATGTTTTTCAGAACCCCCGGCTGGATGTGGTAAATACACAATTACCGGCGTTGGCCAGGGAAGTTACGCTGGGCGATGTGTTTAGGTCTCTTTATAAACCAAGCATAGCCATAGTTAAAGGCGATGTGCTGGCAGGTGGATTTTTGATAACAGGTGGTTGCACATTTGTAATAGCCACACAAGAGGCAAACTTTAGTTTGCCTGAAGTAAAAAGAGGGGTTTTCCCGATGCAGGTAATGGCTTCTTTATTGAAAATCATGCCACCGCGAAAGGTACTTGAGCTGTCAATACTTGGCAGAAAGTACACGGCCAAAGAGGCGCTTGATTTAGGGATTGTTACGCAGGTATCAACTGCTGACAGCATTGATATGGATACTTGTGCATTGATTGAGACCATCCTGAGTGGGTCTCCTTATGCTATCAGAAAGGGAATAGAAGCTTATCATCAATTAGCCAATGTACCTGAAAATGAACAAAATCAATTTCTTTTGGGTTTGCTGAAAGAAATACGCGATTCGGCAGATGCACAGGAGGGAATACTTGCTTTTAAAGATAAAAGACCCCCTGTGTGGCAAAACAAGTGAAATGAACCCGATAAATTTCATAAATATTTTATAATAGCTAACAATTCGCGTCTTTCCTTTTTCCGCAAATTTGCAGTGCGGAAATTAAATGCTATTTTTGGCGAAAATTAAGAGTGGTGCTTATGAATCGTAATGAGCTTGATAGGATTATCGACAATTTGGATGTTGTTTTCAGAGGAGATGCCTGGCATGGGCCGTCTGTTATGGAATTTATGAACTCCATGTCTTTAGATGTGGTTGACGTGAAAAAAGAATACTCCAAACATACTATTTGTCAGATAGTGTACCATTTAGGAGCCTGGAGAAAGTTTGTTCTGGAAAAACTTGATGGCAACATCAGGTATGATCTGGTAACGGACGAAGACAACTATGGCACTGAGGAAGATATCACCAAAAGCAACTGGCCAAGGCTGGTTGAGCAACTGCGGGCAAATCAGGAAGCATTGCTGAATAAACTTGATGAATTTGATGATACCCTGCTGGTTAAGCTCGTACCCGGGCAGGATTACGACTATTATAAGTTGCTTACCGGCCTCATACAGCACGATACCTACCATTTAGGTATGATTTGGGTGCTTTGGGAATAATAGCCAGCCTTTTACTAAAGAAAAAATAGAATAGATTTATAAGATAATGGAAGAACTACAAACAAAAGAAATAGACAGAATTAAAACTTTATTGAATGCCGCTTTTCATGGTGGCTCGTGGCATGGTCCGTCGGTTTTAGAGAATGTGAAAGATATAAAGCCTAAAATCGCCGGAGCGCGTCAGAAAGGAATTCATACTATTGCTGAATTAGTTTACCATATGACCACCTGGAGAATCTTCGTTTTAAAGAAGATTCAGGGTGAAGCGGATTTTGACATCAAAACTGAGAAGCAAAACTGGGGTAATTTAAAAGAGATTGACGAGTTTGAGTGGGAGACCCTTCAGATGGAATTGACGCTGAGCCATGATGAATTGATGAACAGTCTGGAAGAAAAAGATGATAGTTTTCTGCTGGAAATAGTGCCGGGTAGCGAATATGATTTCTATACATTGCTGCATGGTATTATTAACCATGATTTGTACCATAACGGGCAGATAGGTATTCTGAAAAAAATGGCCCCGAAAGCAAGCAAATTTGATGACGAGGAAGACGCACCAAGCAGCCGTTATTTTAGTGATGAATTCGGCGACGAGTATTAAGGAAGTGTTATAAAAACGAAAAGAGGCTTTCAGGCCTCTTTTCGTTTTTATGGATTGCCCGTGTTGGTCAACATTACTTCATATTTTAATGGGCCAGTTCTACAGTCTCAGAACCATTGATGCTTACTATACTACCATTCACCAAAACGTTGATGGCGGTTTCTGATAGGTTTTCGATGGCAATTTGCCCGGGGTAGATAGATACTTTAAGCGAATTCTGGCGGAAACCTATAATAAATGAAAAACTTTGCCATTGCTCAGGTAAAAACGGACTGAACGAAAGCATACCATCTTTTACACGCATACCACCAAAACCTTTTACGACCGACATCCAGGTACCGGCCATTGAGGTAATATGAAGGCCGTCTTCGGTGTCGTTATTGTAATCATCCAGGTCAAGGCGGGCTGTTCTTACGTACATTTCATAGGCTTTTTCTTTTTTACCCAGTTTGGCTGCCAGAATAACATGCACGCAAGGCGAAAGTGAAGACTCATGAACGGTCATTGGTTCGTAGAAATCAAAATTTCTTTCAATTTCATCAACAGAAAAATCATCTTCAAAGAAGTACAGACCCTGCAGCACATCTGCCTGTTTTATAAAACAGGAACGCAGGATTCTGTCCCACGACCATTTCTGATTTATTGGCCTGTGCTGTGCAATATCATGCACAGTCAGTAATTCTTTGTCAAGAAAACCATCCTGTTGCAGGTAAACCTGTCGTCCGGCATCATACGGAAAGTGCATTTTCTCAATAATATCTTTCCAGCGGGCGGTTTCAACTTCTTCATCAAAGGCTGTCAATTCTACCAAAGCTGAATAAGTAGTCTCGGAGGCCTTCACGATTTCTATGGCTTCCAGGGTATATTTGAGACACCAGACAGCAATATAATTGGTGTACCAGTTGTTATTGACGTTGTTTTCGTATTCATTGGGCCCTGTTACACCCAGCATTACATATTTTTGCAAAGCACCAGACCAGTTTATGCGCTGAGACCAGAATCTGGCTATGGCAATCAGTACTTCCAGCCCGTATTCTGTCAGGTAGTTTTTATCGCCGGTGTAGTTTACGTAGTCATAAATGGCATAGGCAATAGCGCCGTTACGATGTATTTCTTCAAAGGTAATTTCCCATTCATTATGGCATTCTTCGCCATTCATGGTTACCATTGGGTACAGGGCTGCTCCATTTGTAAAGCCGAGTTTTTCGGCATTTTCAATGGCTTTTTTGAGGTGTTTATGCCGATAGACCAGTAGATTCCGGGCAACCATCTGCTCTGAGGTAGCCAGATAAAAAGGCAGGCAATAAGCCTCGGTATCCCAATAGGTAGAGCCGCCATATTTTTCGCCGGTAAAGCCTTTGGGGCCAATGTTCAGTCTGGCATCCTGCCCGGTATATGTTTGCTGTAAATGGAAAATATTAAACCTGATACCCTGTTGGGCAGCCACATCACCGGCAATCTGTATATCGTTATGCTCCCATTTCTTTTTCCAGGCTAGTTTTTGTTCGTCAAGCATCTGCGAAAATCCTTTTTTAGAAATTCTGTCCAGATACCTCTTTGCCTCGGCTGTCAGGTTTTCTACGGCGTAGTTTTCTGATGATAGATTAACCGCAAATTTGCATATAAGTGTTTCTTCGTTCAGCTTAAAAAATACTTTTACCTCGTTGGCAACATATTTTTCTTTTTTGATGGGCAGCGTTTGCAAATCAACCAGCTTTCCGCTCTGGCAGAAATCAAATTTCATACCGGTGCAAACCTGAAAAACAGGTACGGTGTCCCATTTTGATTGTTTGGTTTCCAGTGTCAGGTATCCTTCTCCGTGGCCAGTTTCTTTACTTATTTCGTTCCAGAATTGTTCGCCGTGGTTTGAATCTTTATTATAAATGTCGCCATCGAGCGAAATAGTCAGTTTGCCATAAGCAGAAAAGTTGAGAGGGATAATAGAATACCTGATGGCTCCGGCCTCATCATCTTCCAGACTACAGAAACGTACCGCATTTATTTTTACTGATTTACCGGACGGAAAATCGGCAATGAACGACCGCTCCAAGGTGCCTTCCTGCATATTGAGTACCCTTCTGAACTCACGTACCTCGCATCGGGCAAGGTCTAGCACTTCGCCATCTATTTCCAGGTCTATGCCTGTCCAGTTGCAGGCGTTCAGAACTTTGGCAAAATAATTAGGATATCCGTTTTTCCACCAGCCTACACGTGTTTTGTCAGGATACCAGACCCCGGCCACGTAGTTTCCCTGCAGGGTTTTACCAGAGTATCTTTCTTCAAAATTGCCTCTTCCGCCCATACGGCCATTCCCGAGGCTCATGAGGCTTTCAGTTATTTCGTTAAATTCAGGATGAAAACCATCTTCAATAATGCACCAATCGTTATGTACAATGTAGTTTTTCATAGGTTTCGTAAGCGCACCAGCGCCTGATTTTATAATTTATCTACTCTAAATGGGTTACTAGCCTTTTTTACTTAGGGTCAATCAAGGTACTTGTCTGAGGGCACGATTCTTTTTAATGGCTGGCAGGGCAAATACGCTTATAAAAAGTATTGAAAGTATTATACTTTAATTAAATATCAACTAATGGCAATGATATTATCTGTTCAAATCATCGATAAGCACCCGGATATCCACTCCAACCAGATTTTCAAATACTAAATCAGCTTTTGTTAAAACTTCTTTTTTGCCTATGCCCACGGCTTTCATGCCACCGGCTTTTGCGGCTTCAACACCAGCTACTGCGTCTTCAAAAACCAGACATTCGGCCGGTGATACCTCCAGTTCTTCTGCGCCCTTCAGAAACACCTCGGGGTCTGGTTTGCCCTTGGCAATTTTGTTGCCGTCTATAATGGCATCAAAATCATTAAGCATCCCGATGCGCTCCAGAATCAAACCTGCATTTTTACTTACCGAACCCAAAGCGGTTTTTATATTGTTTTTCTTTAATTGCGTAAAAAAATCGGTAACACCCGGCAGAATATCGGCGGGCGTCATTTTACTCACCAGTTGCAGATAGTTTTCGTTTTTACGTGTGGCAAGTTCGTTTTTTCTCTCTTCACTTAATTGCAAATGGCCGTGTTGTAAAATAATATCCAGCGATTCCATCCGGCTGATGCCTTTCAGTTTTTCGTTAAATTCTTCTGTAATATCAAACCCCAGGTCGTTGGCCATCTGGCGCCATGCCTGATAATGGTAAATGGCAGTATCTACAATAACTCCGTCTAAATCAAACAAAAACGCTTTTATCATGCTTTTATGCTGTTAAAATATCACACAAAAAGTGCTGAACTGCAAAATAAGGAATAGTTTTAAATTAGCTGTTCTGCCTTTAATAAAATGTCAGAAAAACTTATCGAACGTCAATGGTTTATTTCAAGCACAAGGGCTGTCATGGGGGCAATTTTTATCGATGTCAGGTCTGTAAGTATTTCATCAGTCATTACATTTCTGGCCGAACTACCAGTTTTCAATATTTCAGCAAAAGGCCGGGTTTTCACTTCCTTCTCTGCGGCATTAGTATTACTGATTACCATTACTATTTGGCTATCTGTGTATCTGAAATACACATAAACGCCGTCAACCGGTAAAAACTGCATCATTTTTCCACGGGTAAGGGCGGCTGAGTTTTTGCGGTAATTCAATAATCTTTTATTCCATTCAAATGCCTCATTTTCTTTGGGGCTTCTGCCAGATGTCAAAAATTTATTTTCGGTATCATCTTTCCACCCGCCCGGAAAATCCCTGCGCACTTCTGCATCAGTTGGATTTTTGAAGTTTTTCATGAGTATTTCTGTTCCATAATACAACTGCGGAATCCCCCTGATGGTAAATAACCACGTTAGCCCCATTTTATATTTGTTGAGATCTTCGCCTATGATTGAAAAGAAACGGTCGCTGTCGTGGTTTTCTACAAACGGCACCAGGCGTTCAGGGTTTTGGTAGACGAGGTCCTGAGCCAGAACCTGATACAAACGATTGACGCCTTCGTTCCAGCCAAACTTTTCATTCAGAGCGGTATTGATGGCATTCTGCACCTGAAAGTCGCAACTAGACGGCAGATTGCATTTAAACGGAATATTAAAATTGTTTTTGGTAAAATACGCCTGACTCACTACCGTTCCAACCGCAGATTCACCAAAAAGCAACATATTCGGGTGTTCGTCAAGAATCGCCTTGTTGCAGCGGTTCATAAAAGGCAGGTCGTTATAAATGTAGGTATCAATCCGCCAGCCGTCAATATTAAAATACTCAATGGTCCAGAGCGCATGCTGAATCAGGAAATTAGCTACGTAAGGGTTCCGCTGGTTCAAATCTGGCAGAAAAGGCACAAACCAGCCGTTTGATGTAACGTTACGGTCATGCAGTGAACCATGTATATCAAATATCGGCTGGTCTTTGTAAGAGGTATTGGTGTAGGTATCCCATTGATTAAGCCAGTCTTTTGCAGGTATGTCTTTCAGAAACCAATGGTTAACACCGACATGATTATAAACGGCGTCCTGCACTATTTTTAAGCCTTTTTTATGAGCTGCTTCAATCATTTGAAGGTAGGTTTCATTACCGCCCAGGCGTTTATCTACATGATAATGGTCAGTAAAACCATAGCCATGATACGCACTGCGCATACTTCCGCCCTCGTTGGTAACTGGCTGGTTATTCTCTACCACGGGGGTTAGCCACAGAGTAGTAATACCTAGTTCTTTAAAATAATCCAGGTGGTTAATAACACCCTGCAAATCTCCACCGTGCCTTAGCCAGGGGTTCTTACGGTTGGCACTGGTGTCAATCATGTCGGCAAACTTATCGTTGCTTTCATCACCGTTCGAGAACCTGTCAGGCATTAACAGATAAATCGCATCGGCCTGTGTGATGGTCTGTGGCCTGGCAGTACGTTTTTTTAGCTCATAGCTTATGCGGCTGGTATTTGCACCGGAGCCGATTCGGAAGGTCAGGTTACCCGGTTTTGTCTCGGGGGCTATCAGTAAATCAACAAACAGGTAATTGGGGTTTTCTACCTTATGGGTTTTGGTAATCTTTACTCCGGCATAAGGCTGGAGCGTCAGTGGATGCCCGGCAATGTTATTCCCATAAAGTAAAAGCTGCACTTGGGGGTTTTTCATGCCCACCCACCAGTTAGTGGGGTTAATGCGTTGAATTGCCGGCTTTTGAGCATATACCGTGTAAAATATCAACCATTGAATGAAAATAAGGATAATAGGTTTAAGTACTGATTTCATAGGTTAATTGTTTCGTTCGTACGGCAAAATAACATAAACAATGGTTTTTTCATAAAAAAATACTCCTTAGATTTGAAAACACATTAAATTGAATATTTGAAAATTAAAATGAGCACCTTTTCTAAACCATTAGTGTGGTGTTCGGCACAATCAGTTAACCAATGACCCAATTGAAAGAAGTTCCAGAATCTGCCACAGATAAACTTGTTATTTATCAGATATACACCCGTTTGTTTGGCAACACCAATACAACTAACAAAACCAATGGAAGTCTGTCTGAAAACGGATGTGGTAAATTTAATGACATTAACTCCAAAGCCCTTGAGGCATTAAAGCAATTCGGCATTTCGCATGTTTGGTTTACAGGTATAATTGAACACGCTACCATGACTGACTATACGGCTTATGGCATTGCCAAAGATAATCCGCTGGTTGTAAAAGGAATAGCCGGGTCTCCGTATGCCATTAAAGATTATTATGATGTTGACCCAGACCTGGCCGAGGATGTTGAAAACCGGATGCAGGAGTTTGAAAACCTGATAGAGCGAACACATAAAAACGGCCTTAAAGTAATTATTGATTTTGTACCCAACCATGTGGCACGCAATTATCTATCTGACACCAAACCTGCCGGCGTAGCTGATTTTGGCTTTGATGACGATAAAACCCTGCATTTTGCTGCCGACAATAACTTTTATTATATACCAGGCCAACCGCTAAGTATTCCGTCTGACGTGCATCCGCCTGTTGAGGTAACAGAGCCATATTATGAATACCCTGCAAAAGCTACCGGAAATGACGTTTTTTGGGCGAATCCGGGTATTAATGACTGGTTTGAGACCGTAAAATTGAACTATGGGGTAGATTACCTGAACCACAGAGCCACGCATTTTAGTCCGATACCCTCTACCTGGTTAAAAATGAGAGAGATACTGTTTTTCTGGGCAGCCAAAGGCATAGATGGTTTCAGGTGCGATATGGCAGAAATGGTGCCGAAGGAGTTTTGGGGTTGGGTAATACCAGAAGTAAGGCAGCGTTTTCCTGAAGTTATTTTCATTGCTGAAATCTATAATCCGGGGGCTTATGGGTCATATATATTTGAAGGTAAATTTGATTATTTGTACGACAAAGTAGGGCTGTACGACAGCCTGAGAAGATTAATAGAAGGACACGGAAATGCCAATGATATTACCCGAGTATGGCAGCAGGAATCGGGGCATTTTTCTAACCGGATGCTGAGGTTTCTTGAAAACCATGATGAACACCGCATTGCTTCCAGATTTTTTGCCGGCAATGCCAGCAGGGCCTTCCCGGCCATGCTGGTTAGTGCAACATTGCATACAGGGCCGGTAATGTTGTATTTCGGGCAGGAAGTGGGTGTAAACCCACAAGGGCAGGAGGGATTCAGCGGAGATGATGGCCGAACCACAATTTTTGATTACTGGGGCGTGCCTGAGTTTCAGAACTGGGTTAATAATCATAAATATGATGGGGGCTGGCTTTCAGCCGAACAAAAGAAAATAAGACAGTTTTATGCCAACCTGCTGAAGTTTGTCAATGAAAGCGATGCAGTAAAATACGGGCATTTTTATGATTTGCAGTACGTAAACAGCGGCGGGCTGTCGCACAACTATAACGACAATAAAATATTTAGTTACCTAAGATTTACAGATAAACAAAAAATATTGTTTATTTGCAACTTTGACTTGGAAAATTCATATTCAACGTCAGTCAATATTCCACAGGGCGCTTTAGAAATGATGCAGATTGATACCAACAGCCACTGCACTTTTACGGGCCTTTTTGGTAACGACCAGGTATTGCAAAATGTGATGCCGTATAGAATTGATGTTGAAATTGAAAAAAACAGTTTCCTGATTTATGAGATGACTCAGTAAAAACAAGCGTAAAATACCTACCAACCCTAAACTAAACATGGCAACGACTGTCAACAAAGACAAGCCGCAACTATCGTTCTGGCAAATATGGAACATGAGTTTTGGCTTTTTCGGTATTCAGTTCGGATTCGAACTACAGAACTCAAATGTGAGTCGTATATTTGAAACCCTCGGTGCCAATAAAGACGAGATACCATTGCTTTGGATTGCCGCGCCAGTTACAGGGCTGATTGTTCAGCCTATAATCGGGTATCTTAGCGACAGAACCTGGCACCCATACTGGGGCCGTCGGCGCCCTTTTTTCTTCATTGGGGCCATTCTGGCCGCTATAGCCCTGTTTGTAATGCCCAACTCTCCGGTTTTATGGATTGCCGGCGGAATGCTCTGGATACTGGATGCCTCAATTAATATTTCAATGGAGCCTTTCAGGGCTTTTGTGGGCGACAAGCTCAGTGCCAGACAACGCACCACCGGTTTTGCTATGCAGAGCTTTTTCATAGGTGTTGGGTCGGTAATTGCGGCACTTTTACCATGGATATTTACCAACTGGTTTCATTTCAGCAATACTGCACCGGCCGGAGAAATCCCCGATTCGGTTAAATATAGTTTTTATATCGGTGGCCTGGCTTTTCTTATTGCTGTTATCTATACCGTTTTTACAACCGATGAGTTTCCTCCCGAAAGCATAGAGGAATTTAAGAAAGAGGCCAAAAGTAAAGGTTTCAGACATGGTTTTCAGGAAACCTTTCTAGGTATTTTTAAGATGCCTAAAACCATGACCCAACTGGCTTTTGTGCAGTTTTTTACATGGTTTGGCCTTTTTGCGATGTGGATATACAGTACTAATGCCATTACCAGCACGCAGTATAACATGGCCGTAGACAAAACCCTGGTAGACAAAATGGAGGTTTTACTTCAACAAAAATTACAGTCGGCACAGTTAAGCAGCAAAGAAACAAAAACGTACAGGTCATTACAGGCTGATATTAACGAAATAAGAGAATACAGAGCCAGCGAAAACCCGGTTGTTATTTCGGTTAACCTTGCCAATTATTTTGAAGCCAATAAAGAAAATCAGTTATCTGCCAGCGAAATTGCCGAATTACAGCGCGTAAGGCAACAATACAACGACGGCGCCGACTGGCTGAATGTATGCTCAAGTGTTCGCAACGGCATAGCCGCTTTGTTTGCTTTCATCATTCCACTGATTGCAGCAAGAACCAATAGAAAAATCACGCACATGATTTGCCTCATTATTGGGGGCTTGGGGCTTATCTCTATTAAATTCATTACTAATCTGCAACTCATCGTTGTTTCAATGGGTATGGTAGGCATTGCCTGGGCAAGTATTTTGTCTATGCCTTATGCCATCCTTTCGGGGTCATTACCTGCCAACAAAATGGGCTATTATATGGGTGTTTTCAATTTCTTTATTGTTATACCTCAAATTGTGGCGGCAACTATTCTGGGTTTCTTTACCATGAAGGTATTTCATGCCAATACCATGTTTACAATTGTGCTCGGAGGTGCTTCTATGATACTGGCAGGTTTACTGTCGCTCAGGGTAGAAGATAAAGACTAACTACCCTTGGCTTGGGGGCGCGATATACGCCCAAAAAGTAGAGAAACACAGGCAGCTTTGAAGATTTTTTTGAAGAACGGCACACATACCCTGAAAAGAAATAAACCATTGCAGGCAAGTCTATACAATTATAATGATGGTCTTGCTTACCTACGTCTTTATCTTAAATCGAAATTATTTCTGATTAATAGTTCTAAATTGTAGTATAAACCGGCGCAAATGTTAAAAAACGGATATATATACAGACGAGGTTTTCGCATTTTTAAAGGTCGAGGACTGAAGCAAATGTTTAATAATAAATATTTGCTTGTATTTTTTCATGTTATTCTATGGCTGGGTTATGCAGCATTACCGCAGATAAATGCCTTACAGCGCGATACATCAAGACCGCAGATTAATCCTTACAATAACTATTATTATTGGGCTTATGTGTCGCTGTCTTCTGTGGTTCTTTTTTATTTTCATTCAGAGTATCTTTTTCCGAAAGTATATAAGCAAAAGCCTATTCGGTATTTTATTTTTCTGTTTCTGGTAATAGCTGCTTTGTTAGTGGGCAGATACCTTGCCAGAACCCGGTTTGTAGGGTATGATGTTAATCAAACCTTATTTTTTGTAAACAGCTTTATACAATATCTTTATATATTTGGCATCAGTGCTTCGTACAGTTTCTTTACCGATTACCAGAAACAGCAAAGTATGAGGCGAGATAATGAGACTGAACGCCTGAAATCGGAGCTTTCGTTTTTGCGGTCTCAGATTTCACCCCACTTTATGTTCAATCTTTTGAATAGCCTGGTGGCTTTAAACAGAAAGAAATCTAACCTGGTAGAGCCTGTATTGCTTAAAATGTCTGATCTGCTACGTTATATGCTCTATGAAAAAGACGATAAGCAGATATCGCTGGAAAACGAGATAAAATACCTTCAGAACTATATTGACTTGCAAAAACTTAGATTTGGCGATTACATTGATATTGATTTCAATGTCAATACGATTTCTTTAAGCCAGAATATTGAGCCTATGCTGCTGGTACCTTTTGTAGAAAATGCATTTAAGCACGGTGTAGGTATGATTGAAAAACCATTTATAAGAGTTGAGCTGAAAACAACAGATAACCAGTTGTTTTTTAAAGTTACCAATAAGTTTAATACTGATATTCAGGAAGTGAAAGACGGCGCCTCTGGCATTGGGCTTACCAATGTAAGACGCAGGCTGGAGCTGCTATATCCTGAACAGCACACGCTAAAGGTGGAAGAAAAAGAGAATTTTTACACAACTGAGCTAAAATTGAATTTAAGACAAACGGCCTGAAAAATAGCCTGCGAAATTAAAAGCATATAAATTTCAGGCTTAAATTGTTTAGGTTTGTACCCAAATTAGAGAAAACTTAGGCCATAGGCTTAAGCTTTTATTATCAATAAAAAAAATTAGAATATGCGTTGTATAGCCATTGATGACGAACCCTTAGCTTTAGATTTATTGGAAGATAATATCAGACAGGTGCCGTATCTGGAGCTGGTGGGACGTTGCAGAAATGCTTTTGAAGCCATACAGTTAATTCAAAAAGAAAAGGCAGAGTCGCGTCAGATAGATTTACTCTTCTTAGATATACAAATGCCGGGTATTACCGGTGTCCAGTTTTTGAAAAGCCTGGTAACCAACCCGATGGTTATTTTTATAACGGCTTATGAACAATTTGCCCTTGAGGGTTTTGAGCTGAACGTTATAGATTATCTGCTTAAACCTGTTTCTTTTGAAAGATTCCTGAAAGCCTGCAACCGCGCACATGAGTTGTATCAACTAAAAACCGTAAGCCATCAGGCGCCGTCGCCGGTTACTGTTGAAGAGCATTTTTTTGTAAATGCAGAGTATTCGCTTGTTAAAATCCGCTATAATGACATTCTTTATATAGAAGGACTAAAAGACTACATCAAGATATTTCTGGCTACACAAAGCCGCCCGGTCATTACCCGCATGACCATGAAAGGCATAGAAGAAAAGCTATCTGCACTGCCGTTTATGCGGGTCCATAAATCTTTCATCGTATCACTCAATAAGATTGAATCCATCCGTAATTTAAAAATCAGTATCGGTACGCACCAGATACCTGTCAGCGAGCAGTTCTCCGAAGAATTAATGCGTCGGATTGGAGGTAAATAATCGTCGCAAAAATCAGGTAGTTTGTCGATAGTATTTTAGAACACCTCTTGTTATGATTAATATTGTGCATCCTTTTCAGTCAGAGATTCGTCTTTGTAATTGAAAGCAGGGTAGTGGATTGCCCTTTATGCTGTGGGATTATGAGGATAAATGCCAATTAACAGTTAATTACTTTTTTAGCATTAATCGAAAGTGTAGTTACAGTTTTTAAAATAAAAGCTGTAAGCCATGAAAGCATAAAGATTTTAAATGATGGAGTAAATATCTACTCATAAATAATAGGTTAGTACGTAAAACTCGCGAGCTTTGCTTGCGAGTTTTTTTTGTATCAAATTTGCAGCATAATCAGCGAAGCACCAGATGAACCACAGAGAAATATTTTTACAGAATATAGCGCAGACGTCGGACTTTCCGCTTGCACTCGAAATAGAAAGCGCAGAAGGCATATATCTGTATGGCAAGAATGGCGAACAATATATAGACCTAATATCGGGCATTGGGGTAAGTAATGTTGGTCACAGGCACCCCAATGTGGTGAAGGCCATTAAAGACCAGGTAGATAAATACATGCACCTGATGGTTTATGGCGAATACGTGCAGCAACCACAGGCATTATTGGCACAGGCATTAGTAAAAACACTTGAGGCTTTTAAAACGCCTGGCGGCAATGCGCTGGATAACGTTTACTTTACCAATTCTGGAACCGAGGCAGTGGAGGGCGCCATGAAACTGGCAAAACGATTTACCGGCAGGGCAGAGATTATATCATGCCATAAATCTTATCATGGTTCTACGCAGGGGGCTTTGTCGTTGGGTGATGAGCATTTCAAAACCAATTTCAGGCCTTTGCTGCCGTCCATCAGCAAGATTGAAAGAAACCTGTTTGCAGACCTTGAAAAAATAACCAACCAGACAGCCGCTGTGTTTTTTGAGCCGGTAGGGGGGGAGTCTGGAGTTTGCCCGGCAGAAGAAGGCTATTTAAGGCAATTAAGAGACCGATGCACCGAAACCGGTACGCTCCTGATATTTGATGAGGTACAGTCTGGCTTTGGTAGAACCGGGTCTTTCTGGGCGTTTCAGCAATACGGCGTGGGGCCTGATGTTTTGCTATGTGCCAAGGGTATGGGCGGTGGTATGCCCATCGGTGCGTTTATTGCTCCGCATCAGATAATGGGCGTTTTTAAAGATAATCCTATATTGGGGCATATTACTACATTTGGCGGGCATCCGGTAAGCTGTGCGGCATCATTGGCTACATTGAATACGATTTTTGTAGAGAACCTGCTGGCTGACATAGAAAAGAAAGCCGGGCTTTTCAGGCAGTACCTGGTTCACCCTAAAATAAAAGAAATAAGAAACAAAGGCCTGATGATGGCTGTCGAATTTGAAAGCTTTGATGTGCTGAAACCAATTATAGACAGAGCCATCAGCAAGGGAGTAATAACCGACTGGTTTTTGTATTGCGATAACTCCATGCGCATAGCGCCGCCTTTAATTATTAACGAACACGAAATTAAGCATGCCTGCGATGTAATACTGACAAGTATTGACTAGGCGTTATTATAGAAAAGTTCGTTCAGGTAGTCGAGGTAGGGCTTTAGTATAAAACAGCCTTTGACTACCTCTTTTGCAAAGTTGGGGCTGAGAACTTCGGTGTCAGGATATTGATGATTATAAAACAGCGTTTTGCACTTCAGTAACTCAATATCGGGGTGATTGGCTGTATAGCCTTTGGGTACGAGTTTTACTTTTTGGGCAGACACCTGGTTGTAATAGCTTTTGAAAGTTTCATTGAATATTATGCCTTTCAGGTGTTCGGGGTTGTAGTCAATCTCCTGCCTGAAACTGGCCAGATGTGCCGCCGTTGGTTCCCACATGCCTCCACCTAATAAAGACCGGTTGCCGCTTTCAACCTGCAGATAGAAATCAATCCGGCCCGAATTTCTGCCACCGGGGCCAAAGGCCGCAGAAAAATGGTTTTTGTAAGGCGACTTATCTTTTGAAAAACGGATGTCCCGGTTGATTCTGAATATACAATCTTTTACTCTGGTGTTTAATAAGTCTTCCTGAAATGCACATAAACCATTGAGTACCTCCTGGCAGAAGTGTTCAAACTCTTGTTTGGCTATTTCATAATCTTTCCTGTTTGCCTGAAACCACTCGCGGTTATTGTTTTCTTCCAGATTTTTTAAAAATTGAAGTGTATGTTGATTAGGCATTGGTAAATTGTCTATTTTTGCCCCAAATTAGGTGTAATTATTGAAACTATTATAATAAAATCATGACAAGAATTCTGACAGGTATTCAAGCAAGTGGCCGTCCGCATCTGGGTAATATTCTTGGGGCTATTTTACCTGCAATTGAGCAATCTAAAAAACCCGGCACTGAATCTTTTCTTTTCATTGCCGACCTTCACTCTATGACAACCGTGAAAAACCCGCAAACGCTTGCCGACAATACACGTGCTGTGGCTTCGGCATGGCTTGCCTGTGGTTTTGATGCCGATAAAAACTTTTTCTACCGCCAGTCGCGTCTGGCCGGATACCATACTGAACTTATGTGGTACTTGTGTTGCCAGACACCGTATCCGATGCTGGCCAATGCGCATTCTTTCAAAGATAAATCAGACAGGCTGTCTGATGTAAACGCCGGGCTTTTTACTTACCCAGTGCTGCAAGCGGCCGATATCGTGCTGTATCATGCCAATTTTGTGCCTGTTGGTAAAGACCAGAAACAGCACCTTGAGATGTCAAAAGATATTGCTGCGGCATTTAATCGCACTTTCGGTGAGATTTTAACACTACCAGAGCCATTGATTGATGAAACTGTAATGGTGATACCCGGTACCGACGGCTCAAAAATGAGTAAGTCTTATAACAATTACATTGATATTTTTTTGCCGGAGAAGCAATTGCTGAAATCTATCAAATCAATACTTTCAGATAGTACTCCGCTGGAAGAACCCAAGAATCCTGAGACTGATATTACTTTCAAACTGTATTCTTTAATAGCCAGTGAAACTGAAGTGGAAACCATGCGCCAGAATTATCTGAAGGGCGGTTATGGCTATGGCCATGCCAAGCAGGCATTGTTTGAACTGATTATGAAACGATTTGAGAAAGAAAGAGAATTGTTTAATTTTTATATGGATGACAAAGATGCCCTGGAAAAGAAACTGAAAGCCGGAGAAGAAAAAGCGGGTGAAATTGCCAGAAAAACCATACAAGATGTACGCAAGGTTTTAGGCTTTAATTGATATGATTGAGACAATCAGGAATGCTGAATATGGCTGGTTTTTATGGCTGAATGGATTTCATAGTCCATTCTGGGACTCCATTATGTTTGCCGTAACGCACCGGCTGACCTGGATACCACTTTATGTTTTTATTATCTTTTACCTGTTTACCAGACTAAGGCCTAATGCCTTTTATAAGTTGGTTTTTATACTGGCAGCAGTGGGTTTGTCGGACCGGATAACTTCAGGGCTTATGAAGCCGTATTTTGCGCGTTTCAGGCCATGTCATGACCCCACCATCGGGCATCTGGTGCATATAGTTGGTGGTTGTGGTGGGCAATATGGTTTTGCGTCCAGCCATGCCGCCAATAGTTTTGCGCTGATGCTGGCGTTTATCCTGATTTGCCCGAAGAACATCAAATGGAAATATTTTCTTATTGCGTGGGCAATTTTAGTATCTTATAGTCGTATATATGTTGGAGTACATTATCCTACTGATTTGCTAGCCGGGGCATTGGTGGGTATGTTAACCACCCTCATTATTTATCTGATTATTAAACAATTCAATCAATCATTACTTTCTGAAACTAAGTAACATTTTAAGAAAACATGAAAAAACTATCTTTAATTTTTACTTTACTTTTCATTTCAAAACTGGCTTTTGCTCAAGACATTACTCAGGGTACCTGGTATAATGACGAAAAGAGCGGCAAGATTCAGTTTTTTAAACAGGGAGATAAAATTTTTGGTAAGATTGTCTGGCTGCAGGAGCCTACGGAAAACGGTAAGCCCCGTACCGACAAGCAGAATCCGGATGAAAAATTAAGAAGCAGACCAATCATCGGCCTTGTTAACCTGAAGAACTTTAAACAAACCGGCAAAGGAACCTGGGAAGACGGAGAAGTTTATGACCCTAAAAACGGCAAGACGTATTCGTGTAAACTGACCCTGGCAAGCCCAACCAGACTGGATGTGAGGGGTTTTATAGGTATTTCTATCATTGGCCGTACGTCTCATTTCACAAAGGCCGATTAATTTTTAATAAAGATAAACACAACAAAGGCTGCTCTTTTGGGGCAGCCTTTGTTGTGTTTATAATACCTGAAATTTATTTTACCAGTTTCATGGCAACGGGGTCCCATTTTACAATTTTCTTGTTCAGGTAACTTTCGTTGCAAGCCAGGGCAGGAGCGGCAGCTCTGAAGCCAAATTCGGCATCTTCAACCACAGGTTTTCCTGTTCTGATGGCATCAAAGAAATTGGTGAAGTGATCTACGTGTTCATTATAGCCAGCCGGGGGTCTGAAAACGATTTCAGGTTTTGTTCTTTTCTTTCTTTGTTCCGGAGTCCATTTGGCATCATACTCTTTCTGCATTTCTTCACGCATGCTTTTTGAGAATGTGAAAAGTGAATCATAACCGCCAAAGCCCGGGGCTTCTGGCATAATGCTGCGTTTTACAGTAATGTTATTGCCCTGTACATCAATTATTCCTTCTGAGCCAATCAGGCGCGTTACTTCCTGTCCGCCTGTTCCACTTATAAAGTTTACCTGAAGTGTTAACTGGAAAGCGGCATGCTCGGCTGTATCAGGATACTGCATAACACCAGACATCACATCGGGTAAATCGCGGCCGTCTTTCCAATAACTGAATTGACCCGTACTTACTATGGTTTCAGGTCCTTTAGAATTAGTCATAAAGTGTGTGCCACTCAACAGGTGAATGAACAGGTCTCCTGCCACACCGGTACCTACTTCTTTAAAGGCCCTCCACCAGAAAAACTTTTTGGCATCGAAAGGTATTTTCTTTCCGGTAACTGATATAAACTTATCCCAGTCGGTAGTTTCAGCACTGGCATCTTTCGGAATTGTATATTCCCAGGCACCGATAGAGCTTTGCCTGTCATATACGGCATTAACCATATTCAGTTTACCTATCTCGCCGGCAGCCAATAGTTCTTTTGCTTTTGCCAGGCCAATACTACTTACACGCTGGCTACCTATCTGCACCACTTTACCCGATTTTTTGGCGGCAGCCATTACCGGATACCCCTCACTGATTTTATAAACCATGGGTTTTTCGCAGTAAACGTGCTTGCCTTTTGCCAATGCGTCTTGCGTAATGCGGGCATGCCAAATATCAGTAGTACAGATTAAAACGGCGTCAATATCTTTTTTATCCAGAATCTCTCTGTAATCTCTGGTAGTAAAAAGGTCGTTGCCATATAGTTCTTTGGCATTTTCGAGTCTGCCCGGATACAGGTCGCAAATACCTGCTAATTCTACACCCGGAACTTTAAGTGCCGAATTTAAGTCATAATGCCCCTGAACACCAAAGCCAATAACGCCAATTCTTACTTTGTCGTTGGCTGTAAACTTTTTGTCATAGGTTAAAATGCGTTCTTCTGCTTTTTCCTGATTCGCTAAAGATGCAAACGGTGTGGCGCCGGCCACTAAGCTGGTTGCACCAATTTGCTGTAAAAACTTTCTTCGTGAGGTTGAATTTTCGTGTTTCATTGAATTGATTTATAGGTTTACCTGATTGAATAAATAACCTTTTAATAACAATAGTATCTATTGCAAACTTACATTATTAATGAATATTAATAGCAGATGCGTAAAAAAAATGTAATGTCAGGCAGGATTCTTCTGCATGGGCAATAAAAAAACTCCCTTGTTGCCAAGAGAGTTTTTCGTGGTTATACTATGCGTAACTACTTATTTTACTTCTTCGTAGTTTACGTCTGTTACATCTTCGTTGTTACCGCCACCGGTTGCGCCGCCTGTGCTGGCTGTCGGCTCGCCGGTTGGTGCAGCACCGGCCGCATAAATCTCTTGCGATGCAGCCTGCCATGCAGTGTTTATTTTCTCCATAGCGGCATCAATTGCGGCCAGGTCTCTGGTACCATGAGCAGCTTTTAGCTCTGCCAGCGCACCTTCGATAGCCGATTTATTACCTGCCGATAACTTGTCGCCGTATTCTTTCAATTGTTTTTCGGTGCTGAAAATCATCGTATCGGCCGCGTTTACTTTTTCAATTTTCTCTTTTTCAATCTTGTCGGCTTCCTCGTTGGCTTTGGCTTCATCACGCATTTTCTGGATTTCGGCATCTGACAAGCCAGACGATGCCTCAATACGGATTTTTTGCTCTTTACCAGTGCCTTTATCTTTGGCCGTTACATTCAGGATACCGTTGGCGTCTACGTCAAAAGTTACTTCAATCTGAGGTACTCCGCGTGGTGCAGGTGGTATTCCGTCAAGGTGGAAACGACCTAATGTACGGTTTTGCGATGCCATTGGGCGTTCGCCTTGTAAGATATGCAACTCAACAGACGGCTGGTTATCGGCTGCGGTTGAGAATACCTCGTTTTTCTTGGTCGGAATCGTTGTATTGGCTTCAATCATTTTGGTGAACACGCCGCCCATGGTTTCAATACCTAATGAAAGCGGGATAACGTCCAGCAAAAGGATGTCTTTTACTTCGCCTGTTAATACACCACCCTGAATGGCAGCGCCAATGGCAACGGCTTCGTCAGGGTTTACGCTCTTGGATGGTTTTTTGCCAAAGAACTTCTCAACTTCTTCCTGAACGCGAGGGATACGGGTTGAACCACCAACCAGAATCACTTCGTCGATATCATTTACATTTAAGCCTGAGTTTTTAATGGCTCTGCGGCAAGGCTCCATAGCTCTTTGGATAAGGCTATCTGCCAGTTGTTCAAATTTGGCACGGCTTAAAGATCTTACCAGGTGTTTTGGAATACCATTTACCGGGAAGATATAAGGCAGGTTGATTTCTGTCTGAGTTGAGCTTGACAACTCTATTTTAGCTCTTTCGGCTGCTTCTTTCAAACGTTGAAGCGCCATGGCATCCTGACGTAAATCAATGCCTTCATCTTTTTTAAATTCATCGGCAAGCCATTCGATAATCACCTGGTCAAAGTCATCACCACCTAAATGCGTATCGCCGTCGGTTGCTTTAACTTCAAATACGCCATCACCTAATTCAAGAACCGAGATGTCAAATGTACCACCACCTAAGTCAAACACGGCAACGGTCATATCTTTGCCTTGTTTGTCAAGGCCATAGGCCAATGCTGCGGCTGTAGGCTCGTTAATGATACGTTTTACATCAAGACCTGCAATGATACCCGCTTCTTTAGTGGCCTGACGCTCAGCATCGTTAAAGTAAGCAGGAACCGTAATAACGGCTTCGCTCACGGTTGTTCCCAGATAATCTTCGGCGGTTTGTTTCATTTTCTGAAGAATGAAAGCCGAGATTTCCTGAGGAGTATATTGGCGGTCACCTATGCGGACACGCGGCGTGTTGTTTGCACCCTGCTCTACATCATAGGCAATTGTTTTCATTTCTGCACTAACCTCATTGAAACGTTTACCCATGAAACGTTTAACAGATTGAATTGTATTTTTAGGATTGGTGATAGCCTGACGCTTAGCAGGAGCACCTACTTTTTTCTCACCATTTTCTAAAAATGCAACGATTGAAGGAGTTGTGCGGGCGCCTTCACTGTTGGCAATAACCACTGGTTCATTACCTTCCATTACAGCCACACATGAGTTTGTTGTTCCTAAGTCAATTCCAATAATTTTTCCCATATTGATATTTCAGTAAATTAATTCAGAATAGTTTAATTCTATTTCATCAATGGACGTGCCAAGCCCTTATTTGGCAGAAAAAACTGACAGATTGGCAGTATGTCAGTAGAATAGGGGGCCATCAATAAGATTTTTTGGCCAATGATTCTCCATTCTTTCATCAGTAAATCTGCCATTGACGCATCTCTTATGTACTTTTAAGTGAGCAGCTGGTGAAATGACGCAGAAAAAACAATACTTACCTGATAAGTATGAATCAGCCCTGTTGCCCGGAAGGTTCGGCCACAAAAGTAAATTTTAATTTTTTATTTATTTTGTTAGCCTGTTTCAATATAATATTATTATTTTTAGTTACTTTTAGACCATATTAGTAAATAGCTATACTTTGTCAGTTCCTCATGCTTTCAAAAAGCGTAAACAATGGAAACAAAAATTAACCGTAACCCTGCTGAATCTTCAAGAGAAGCCGCATTGGCCAGAAAGTCAGTTGTAGACATGCTGAAAGAATGTGTGGAAGGATTGTTATACCCCAGTGAGTCTGATGAAAGGCTAAAAGTTATTGACTGGCAGGCCGACCATCAGGCCCCGTTTAATATTATTCTTTTCAGAAAATACATTGGGTTGCCTGCCAACGAAAGGGTAGAAACAATGCCCTGGGAAAAGTTTTTTGACGTGGTACTTAATAAACAAGACTGGTGGACTGATTATGAAATTGAACGCGCTGAAAAGTTTGCAACTATAAAAAAGATTATGGAAGAAAACCTGACAGAGCTGGAATACCTGCGCGCGGGCAGGGTAGAAATTGAGGCCTACCTGATTGGCAAAGATGCCGAAGGCAAATGGAAAGGGCTGAAAACCCTGATTATTGAAAGCTGACAACTACCACAAAAAAAGAGGTACCAATGAAATTGATACCCCTTATTACAGATTTAAACCTGCTTCTTATTTTACTTTCTCAACTACAGCTCTGAACGCCTCAGGGTGGTTCAAAGCCAAGTCGGCCAATACTTTTCTGTTCAATTCAATACCAGCCTTGTTTAGTTTGTCAATCAAAACAGAGTATGACATTCCTAACGGACGAACCCCTGCATTGATACGAACAATCCATAAACGACGGTAACTTCTTTTCTTTTGCTTACGACCTTCATAAGCATAAGCCAAACCTTTTTCAACGGCGTTTTTAGCAACCGTCCAAACGTTCTTACGACGTCCGTAATAGCCTTTGGCTAATTTTAAAACTTTTTTACGTCTTGCTCTTGAGGCAACGTGATTTACACTTCTAGGCATTTTAATTTTTAGTTTTTTGACTTTGGCGGTTCAGACTTTCATCTTTACTCTTTGGTGCCATTCATCGGGTGAAACAATTGAACCATTGTAAGAGTCTTACACAGACTACCATTACATACTTAATAACGACTCGATACGGTTGGTATCTGCCGGGCTAACAAGCGTAGCTGAAACCAGGTTTCTTTTACGTTTATTAGATTTTTTTGTCAGGATGTGGCTATGAAAAGCGTGTTTACGCTTGATTTTGCCTGTACCTGTAATTTTGAAGCGTTTTTTTGCTCCAGAATTGGTTTTTTGTTTTGGCATTGTATTGAACTTTAAGTATTGAACAAAAAAAGTAAATTGGGGTGCAAAAATACAATAGAAATCTTGTTTTTACAAATTTGAGTTCAAAATCTTGTCTAATCGCACCACAGATTGTACCATAGAGCGTACATCATGATAGTTTATCTTCCACGAGTGGCTCATGTGCTTCCAGATAGGTACGCCCTGGCGGGTCATTAACGGCCACCATTCTCCCAGTTCATGGTTAATCATTTTATCAAACACAAAACGATGTACGTTTACGTAGGCCTCCCAATATTTTTCGTCTTTCAGGTATCTGAAGGCATCCAGCATACCAATCAGCATTTCGGCCTGTTGCCAGAATTCCTTCTCGCGGTCATACACCTCGCCGGCATGAGAACCCTCAACATAAACGCCGCCAAACTCCCAGTCGATACCATAAGTTACCGAGTGATTGAAAGATTTTATAATCTGCTCGCGATGGGTGTCATAAGGTAGGCCCAGAATATCCAGTGCGTGCATGAGTAACCACGCAAACTCTGAATTGTGGCCATAGCTGGTGTTGTCTTCTGCGGCGGCTTTTTGTCCGTCTTCTGTAAAGCGGTCCCAACCCCATACAATATCAAATTTAATCTGCGGCGCCACCGACCAGTCAGCCCAGAACTGCGGAATACCGGTGCCATACTGCGGGTGCATAACCTTAGTTGTTAATAATTCTATTATTTCAAGCAATTTACGACGATGTACCTGCTTGCCTGTGCACTCATAAAGGGTGGTAAAGGCCTCCATTAAGTGCATGTGGGCGTCTAGTGTCTTGCGGTCTCCACCGGCAGCGCCAGGGCCTTTTAAGTCCCAGTTTCTTAAAAACATTTCCCAATAGCCGCCGTAAAAGGTATCTACTGCATGCACCTGCAATAAATCAAATACTTTTTCGGCATACTCACGGCCACGTGGGTCGCCGGTTGCCAGGGTATATTCACTTAAGCTATAAATGGCAAAACTGTGGCCGTAAACAATTTTCTCGTCGCAGGTAACTTCACCTTTACGGTTTACCATCCAATAGAAACCGCCATACTCTTCGTCCCACATTTTGTTCAAAAGAAAATCTACCCCATGACGTGCCATTTCGGCCAGCTTACCATCACCGTATCCGGCTCTGTGGGCAGACGAATAAGTAAACACCGAGCGGCTTTGAGCTATGAGCGATTTTTCGTCTTCACCTGAGTCATTTCCGTATTGGTCAAAGTGTGTCAGGAATCCTCCGTATTGATTATCAACTGTTCTTTTAATCCAGAAAGGCAGCAGGCCTGTATTCAGGTAGTCTTTTATTTCGTTGCGCAGTTGCAGCGCAGTCTCTTTTGAGTACATAGGTTTATAATTGATTATTTAAGGGTTGAATACTTATGATAAACGTTTAGGATTTCTGATGGACTTGCCGTGCCGGTTTGTCTGAGTTTCTGCACTGTTACGGCAGCGGCCAGGTTGGCAATTTCAAGCGATTGCTCAATGGTTGCCCCTGAACCTCTTGTAGCAGAAAATGCAGCCACTACGGTATCTCCGGCACCAACGGTGTCAATCTCGCTGGTAATCGGAATCGCCTTTACATTTTTAGTTTCCTGTTTGTCCATGTATAATATGCCGTGTTCGCCGCGGGTAACAATGAGGCTGTCGCCAATGAGCGACTGTAACGCTTTGCCGTGGGTAATGCAGGCGTTTTCATCAGCTTCGTTAATATGTTTAATACCCAGCAGCTTTGCCATTTCTTCGGTATTTACTTTCAGTATCGTATTTTTGATGCAATAGCCATAAGCCCGCAGGTCTGATACAAACAAGCATTGCGGAAAACCAGCAATTAACTGATTAAGCAGGGCAATCCTCTGCGGATTTAACAAGGGGTTTGGAAACTGCTGATTAATAATTAAAACGTCTAGTTCAGGAAGAGAATCTCCTAAAGTGCCTAGTAATTCATCAAACAGGTGATTGGCTAACTGGTTGTTTGTGCCAAAATCCAACCGGTTAGATTCTCCATCGTCAGACATCGGCTTGGTATAAGTACAGGTGTCCCAGTCTTGGGCCAGAACTTTCAGAAACCGGGTGTTAACACCAATAGAACGGAACAGACTCAGCATTTCTCGGCCATAAATATCGTCTCCAACACAGCCAAACACCCTGATGTCGTTTACACCCAGGGCGCTCAGGTTATTAACTACGTTTCCGGCCGCTCCTAAAGACGAGTGAGGCTTACTTGCCCAGAATACTTCTTTTCCTGTTTCAACCGAAAATTCCTTCGTATTATAGTTAATATCATAATAAAAGTCGACAGCGAAGTCGCCAATTACGCCTACCCGAAGTTTACTTATGTTCTTAAATATGGCCTCAATTTCACTTATATTAACAGGCATCAGTCAGGATATTAAATTCTTGCAAAGTTTTATTATAAAAATACAAAATAGATGGAGGCGGTAAAATTGCTAAAAAAAGTCTGAATAGAAATCAAAAAAAACTGAAAACTTCTCAAGCCGGATAACTGTTCTTTTAAAGACTTAAAATTTATAAAATCCGACTATTGATATTCAGGGTTTTATCATTTGCTTCAAAAATATTCGGTTCTCATTCAGATATTTTAGTTAATTTAGTGTGATTGAATCAGTTAAAAACCTACTATGCAGTTTTCTCATTTACATAACCACACGCAGTTTTCATTACTCGACGGCGCCTCAGATATTAAAAAATTGTTTGCCAAAGCACAGGCCGACAATATGCCCGCTATGGCCATTACAGACCACGGCAATATGTTTGGAGTGTTTGACTTTGTGGCCACTGCCGGCAAGTATAACGTAAAACCCATTGTTGGCTGCGAGTTTTATGTAGTAGAAGACCACACCCGTAAGCAGTTTACCAAAGAGCAGAAAGACCAGCGTTTCCATCAGTTATTACTGGCAAAAAATGCCACCGGATATAAAAACCTGACCAAACTTTGCTCTTTAGGCTACATTGAAGGCCTTTATGGGAAGTTTCCGAGGGTTACCAAGGCTTTAATTGAGCAATATAAAGAAGGGCTTATAGCTACTACCTGTTGTATTGGGGCGTCGGTACCTAAAGCCATATTAAGAAAAGGCGAAGATGAGGGAGAAAAGGAGTTCAGGTGGTGGCTTGACAGATTCGGCGAAGATTATTATGTTGAGATTCAACGCCATGATATACCCGAGCAGATTAAAGTAAATGAGGTACTGGTGAAGTTTGCCAAAAAGTACGGCGTAAAAATTATTGCTTCCAACGATAGCCACTATGTAGACCAGCAAGACTGGGTAGCGCACGATATTCTGCTTTGTGTTAATACCAACGAAAAACTGTCGACACCTTCTGCCAAGGAGTTTAATGATGACGAGTCTTCATCAAGAGATACGCGGTTTGCGTTCTATAACGACCAGTTTTATTTCAAGACAACACAGGAGATGTCGACCTTGTTTCATGACCTGCCGGAGTCTATTGATAACACAAACGAGATTGTAGATAAAGTTGAAACGCTCAAACTGAAGCGAGACATCATGTTGCCGAATTTCCCGATTCCTCCGGAATTTAAGATTCACGCAGATGATGTGATGAACCAGTGGGAATACCTGAAACACCTGACCTACGAAGGCGCTATGAAACGCTATGGCGAAATAGGTGCTGAAGTTCAGGAGCGCCTGGATTTTGAGCTCTTCACCATCAAATCAATGGGTTTTGCGGGGTACTTTCTGATCGTATCTGACTTTATCAAGGCCGGACGAGACCTGGGCGTTATGATAGGCCCCGGCCGGGGTAGCGCCGCAGGCAGCGCCGTGGCCTATTGCATTGGTATTACCAATATTGACCCCATTAAATACAATCTGCTTTTTGAGCGTTTCCTGAACCCTGACCGGAAATCAATGCCCGATATTGATACCGACTTTGATGATGAAGGCCGCCAGAAGGTGATTGACTATGTGGTGCAGAAATACACCAAAAATCAGGTTGCGCAGATTATTACTTATGGTACGATGGCCACCAAGTCGTCTATCAAAGATGTGGCCCGCGTGATGGAATTGCCATTGGCTGACGCCAACTACATTGCCAAGCTGATACCCGATAAACCTACTTATGGTATTGATTTTCAGAAACTGATACATTACCCGCTTGACGGACCCAAAAGTCTTTCGGAATTAGGTTTGCAGCCAGATGAGATTGAAAATGTGAAGAAAGTGAGGGCCATGTATAACGGCGCGGACCTGACAGCCAAAGTATTGCAGCAGGCCGAAAAACTGGAAGGAACCGTACGTAATACCGGTATACATGCAGCGGGTATTATTATTGCCCCCGAAGCTTTGTATAATATTCTGCCGGTTTCTACCTCTAAAGATTCTGACCTGCTGATAACCCAATATGAGGGCAAGATAATTGAAGATGCCGGGGTTATCAAAATGGACTTTCTGGGTCTGCGAAACCTGACCATTATTAAGGACTGCCTCCGGATGATTAAGGAGAATCATGGCGTGGAAATAGATATTGACAGCATCCCTCTGGATGATAAGTTAACCTATGAGTTGTTTCAGAGAGGGGAGACCAATGCGGTATTCCAGTTTGAGTCTGACGGTATGAAAAAATACATGAAAGACCTGAAACCTGACCGCCTGGATGACCTCATTGCCATGAATGCCCTGTATCGCCCGGGGCCTATTGCGTACATTCCGAATTTTATTAACCGTAAGCATGGCCGCGAAGAAGTAACCTACGACTTGCCAGATATGGAGGAGTATCTGGGTGAAACCTACGGTATTACGGTTTATCAGGAACAGGTAATGTTGTTGTCGCAGAAGCTGGCCGGGTTCTCTAAAGGAGATGCCGACGTATTGCGGAAAGCAATGGGTAAAAAAGACCGGAAGACACTCGATAAACTGAAACCGCAGTTTCTGGAAGGAGCCAAAGCCAAGGGGCATCCTGAAAAAGTACTTGAAAAAATCTGGACCGACTGGGAGGCCTTTGCTTCGTATGCCTTTAACAAGTCACACTCTACCTGTTATGCGTTTGTGGCGTATCAGACAGCCTACCTGAAAGCCCACTATCCGTCAGAATACATGGCGGCCGTGTTAACGTCTCAATTAGGCAATATTGATAAGATAACCTTCTTTATGGAAGAGTGCCGGGCCATTGGCCTGCCTATTCTGGGGCCAGACGTAAACGAGTCGCACAAGCAGTTCAGTGTTAACAAAAAAGGAGAAATACGCTTTGGTATGGGCGGCATTAAAGGCACCGGCGATGCCGCCGTAGATGCCGTAATTGAAGAACGAACCAAAGGGGGGGCATTTACCGATATTTTTGATTTTATAACACGTGTTAACCTGAGAACCGTTAACAAAAAGACTCTGGAATCTTTTGCTTATGCCGGGGCTTTTGACTGCTTTACTGACCTGCACCGGGCACAATATTTTGAAGATTCTGACGGCACCTCGCTGATTGAAAAGCTAATCAGATATGCCAATAAATTTCATGAAAACGCCTCTGCCGGGCAAAATTCTTTATTTGGTGCTGTGGGCGGGACTGGTTTTGATATAGCCAGACCCAAAATTGCACCAACCGAAGAGTGGGGAGATATTCAGAAGCTGAAATTTGAAAAAGATGTGGTTGGGTTTTACATTTCCGGGCATCCGCTGGATGAATTCTCTATGGAAATGAAACGCTGTGTGCCGCTTGACCAGGTGTTTGATGCAAATAATCTGAACAAGGAAATAACAATAGGCGGGGTGGTTTCATCGGTGCAACACAAGCAATCCAAAAACGGTAACCCGTTTGGTATTCTTAAGCTGGAAGATTACAACTCAAGCATGGAGATGATGCTTTTCGGTCAAGACTACGTCAATTTCTCGAAATTCCTGAACATGGGGCTGTTTTTGTTCATCAGGGGTAAACTGCAAAACAAATGGGGCAGGGAAGGAGAGTGGGATTTTAAACCTTTGAACATGGAGCTGCTAAGCGAATTACGCAACAAGATGTTTAAAGAGATAAAAATCATTATTGGTTTGCAGCAAATTAATGCAGGGCTTATTGAAGAAATTGATGCAGCTACTTCGCGCTTTCCGGGTACGTTTGACTTCAAGTTGTCTGTACATGATGCCGATGAAAGGTTAGATGTCTTGCTGTTGTCGCGCAAGTCTAAAGTGGCTTCAACCAACGATTTCGTGAAGGAACTCAGGAAAATTGTAGGTGATGAAAATGTTGTTTTCGCCTGATGGAACTTTTCTGAAACGCGGTTTTGTTAGTCCTGTAAGAACAAAATTTAAACCTTAAAAACCTTTTGCCAACAGTAGGCAAAGGGTATAAATTCAATAAAAAATGGCACATAAAGCAATTGAAATCACGGACGCAAATTTTGCTGAACTGATTAACTCTGACAAACCTGTATTAGTTGATTTTTGGGCAGAGTGGTGCGGACCATGTAAGATGATTGGCCCGGTTGTTGAAGAAATGGCAGGCGACTATGAAGGTAAAGCAATTATCGGTAAAATGGACGTTGATGCAAACTCTAATGTTCCGATGAACTTCGGTATCCGTTCTATTCCTACACTGATGATTTTCAAAAATGGTCAGATGGTTGATAAAATTGTAGGAGCCGTTCCGAAACACATTCTTACTTCTAAATTGGAAGCGCAATTGAACTGAAAATAGATTCAAAGTTTAGCCCGGTTCTTTATTGAGCCGGGCTTTTTTTGTATTAGTTGGTCAACTCCAACGCCTTTTCAAAATTAACGGTAGTATCAACAATCTTCTCTGCTTTCAGCAGGTCTCTGATGGGCTTTTCCAGGGCATGGTTATCTGCTATGTTTGAGAAGTAGACAAACAGAAATTTACTGCCCGGCACCATGTTTACAACATTGCTGAAACCGCAGGTACTACCCGTATGATATAACTCCAGACCATTATTGCCTTTTCCGTTAAACCAGCCCAAGCCATAGCTGATGTCATTTACGCCTTCTATTTTAAAGTTGGTTTTTTTAAGTGCGGCTTCGGTGTTAAACAGTTGGTTGTTTAATATGGCATTATACCATTTTTCATAATCTTCTAAAGAGGTATATACACAACCATCGCCTTTGGTGGCGCTTGTAATGCTCTGGTCAGCAAAAATCAGTTTGCCTTCTTTATTACGGGCATAGCCCATTGCCCGGTTGGGTATGGGTCTGCCGGCTTCATAAATGGTGGTATTTTGCAGACCTAGCGGCTCAAAGATGTTTGCCTTGATAAAGGTTACAAAATTCTGCCCGGATACCTTTTCAATAATTTGTTGAAGCAGGCAAAAGCCCGAATTACTGTACCTGAACTTACTGCCGGCCTCAAAATAGGTTTTAGATTGGCTTTTTAACATTTGCAGCACATCTGCATCCAGTATTTGCAGTTGCTGGTTCTGTGGTATAAGGGCTTCGTAATCTGTTATACCTGAAGTATGTGTCAGCAGGTGTTTTATCGTTATTTTACTGCCTGTTTGTTTATTAAAATCAGGAAAAAATGCCAGCAGGTTGTCTTCATAACGCAATTTTCCTCGGTTTTCAAGCAAAATAATGCAAGCGGCTGTAAACTGCTTGGATACCGAGGCCATTCTGAAACTGGTTTGTGCTGTAATTGGCGTTCGGGTAGCAATATCAGCCAGTCCGAAAGCATCTTTATAGATGGTTTTGCCTGCTTTAATAAGCATAACGGCCATTCCCGCTCCGTCTTTTTCAGTTTGGCTTTTAAGCAGAGAATCTAGTTTTTTGGTAAAGTTTTGGGCATGCGCCACCTGCACCATTAGTAGAGTGACAATGATTTTTTTCATGGAGCTACGTTTGCCGGGTTGGCTATTGAAAATCTCTGATAAGTATTTCTGCCAGTTTAGGCACGCCTACCGTTGCGGTTTCTTCGATGTAAGTCAGGTTTTTATGATTACCTGCTTCTTCGGGCGTAAAAGGGTCGACGATGAATTTTGGTACAGATTTACCTACTGAATATATTAGCCCCGCTGCCGGATAAACCTGTAAAGATGTGCCCACAACAACAAAAATATCAGCTTCTGAGGCTATTGCCGCAGCAGGTTCTATCATGGGTACTTCTTCTTCAAACCAAACAATATGAGGGCGAAGCTGATGCCCGTCTTCGGCTAAGTCTCCTAAATAAATGGCTTTACCGCCTATATCGGTAATCAGGTTTTTGTTCATCACACTTCTCACCTTACTGAGTTCTCCATGCAGATGCAGTACATGAGAAGAACCTGCCTTCTCGTGCAGATTGTCAACGTTTTGGGTAATAATGCATACCTCAAAATATTCTTCCAAGGCAACCAATGCAAGGTGGCCGGCATTGGGCAGGGCCTCAAAGGCTTTGGCGCGGCGCTCGTTATAAAACTGCAATACAAGTGCTGGGTTTTTGGCCCAGCCCCTGGGCGTGGCTACATCTTCAATGCTATGGTTTTCCCACAAACCTCCACTGTCTCTGAAGGTCTTCAAACCGCTTTCGGCACTAATGCCGGCTCCTGTTAAAACAACCAGTTTTTTCATTGCAATGGGGTAAGTGCCATAAAATATATTAACCGTTGGCCAGTTTCAGGCAGTCTTCTAATGTTAGCGATGCCGGGTCGGTGCCTTTCGGTATTTTTACATTTCTTTTACCAGCTTTTATATAGGGCCCATACTGGCCGTTCAGTACCTGAATACTGGTGTTCTCCGGAAACTCCTTGATAATCTTACTGCTTTCTGCTGCTTTTTTGGCTTTAATTATCTCAATAGCCTGGTCAATATCTACTTCGGCAGCTTTAATGGTTTTATCAATGTTATAGTATTTGTCGCCATGTTTCACATAGAAGCCAAAGCGTCCTTTACCTACATTAACCGCCAGGCCTTCATATACACCCAGGTCTTTAGGTTGCGACAAATCACCGCTGTTACGTTTAGCTTCAATGATTTCAATGGCGCGTTGTTCAGTAACCAGATAAGGGTCTTCGCTTTTTTCAAGGTTATAAAACTTATCGTCATGCCTGATATACGGCCCGAATTTACCAACAGCCACTACCAGCGGTTTATCTTCATAGAAACCTACCTCACGCGGTAGTTTGGGCATATCAAGCAAAGCAAGGGCATCTTCAAGTGTAATATTATCTACCAGCTGGCTTTTCAGCAGGCTGGCAAAAACAGGCTTTTCTTCGTCGGTATTATCGCCCAGTTGCACATAAGGGCCAAACTTACCTATTTTAACCGATACATTTTTGCCTGTGCGTGGGTCAACACCCAGATCACGGGCGCCTTTGGTGGCTTTCGCGCTATCTGCCTGCTCTACTTTATGATGAAAATCCTTATAAAAATCACTAATCATTTTTTGCCATTCTACCTTGCCGTCTGCCACCTTATCGAAGTCTTTTTCAACATTGGCGGTAAACGAGAAGTCAATCACGTCATCAAAATTCTCAACCAGAAAATCATTTACCACAATGCCAATGTTTGTAGGAAACAACTTGGCTTTTTCGGTTCCGTAGGTCTCTTTTCCTACTTTTTCGGTTATGGTGTTATTTTTTAGTGAAAACTCTCTGAATGTACGTTCTTTACCCGGCCTGTCTTCTTTTACTACATAATTCCGCTTGATGATGGTTGAAATAGTAGGGGCATAGGTAGAGGGCCGCCCGATTCCCATTTCTTCAAGCTTTTTAACCAGACTGGCCTCGGTATATCTGGCAGCAGGTTTCGAGAATCGTTCGGTGGCTTTCATTTCTGAGAGGTCAAGCAGTTGCCCGATAGTTAACGGAGGCAGCATACCTTTGCTTTCTTCGTCTTCATCGTCGCTCGATTCGAGATATACTTTCAGGAAACCATCAAATTTTATTACTTCACCGGTCGCCACTAATTCTTCGGCTGTGGTTGATATCCCAATGGTAGCAATGGTTCTTTCCAGTTCGGCATCTGCCATTTGAGAGGCAATAGAGCGTTTCCAGATTAAATCATACAGGCGTTGCTCGTTTCTGTCGCCATCCACTTTTTCTCTGCTGAAATCAGTTGGTCTGATGGCTTCGTGGGCTTCCTGAGCCGACTCACTCTTGGTTTTATACTGGCGTACCTTTACGTACTTATCGCCATAAGCGGCCTCAATCTGGGCTTTTGCTTTTTCGATGGCCTCGCCTGATAGGTTGGTTGAGTCTGTTCTCATGTATGAGATTTTACCAGATTCATAGAGCTTCTGTGCCACTGTCATGGTCTGCAATACAGAAAAACCTAATTTACGAGAGGCCTCCTGTTGCAAGGTAGAGGTAGTAAATGGCGCTGCCGGAGATTTTTTACCCGGCTTTACCTCCAGGTTTTTGATGGTAAAGATGGCGTTGCGGCATTTTTCAAGAAAAGTTCTTGCCTGCTCTTCGGTTTCAAAGTTTTTTGGTAACTCGGCGTTCAGAACCTTGCCCTTTTCAACCAGAAACTGCGCTATTACCTTAAAAGAAGATTTTGAATTGTGACCATCAATTTCTCTTTCACGTTCTACAATTAAACGCACTGCCACTGACTGCACCCTTCCGGCAGATAGATTTGTGCGTTCGCCGGTTCTGATTTTCTGCCATAAAACCGGCGACAATTCAAAGCCCACCAGGCGGTCCAGAATTCTCCGTGCCTGCTGTGCATTCACCAGGTCCATATCAATGGTGCGAGGGTTTTCAATGGCATTGGTAATGGCTTTTTTAGTAATTTCTCTGAAAACAATCCTTGGCGTGCTGTCTTTCAGTCCTAAAGATTCTTTCAGATGCCATGATATGGCTTCTCCCTCACGGTCGTCGTCAGTTGCCAGCCATACGGTTTCCGATTCTTTGGCAATTTTCTTCAGTTCGTTTATAACCTTCGTTTTATCAGCAGAAATAGTGTATTTGGGAGCGAAGTTTTTATTTATATCAATGCCCAGTTCTTTTTCAGGCAAATCTCTGACATGGCCAAAACTTGATTTCACAATAAAATCTTTTCCAAGATAACCTTCTATGGTTTTTGCTTTTGCAGGGGACTCAACTATGACTAAGTTTTTTGACATTCTTTGGTCTTCAATTTTAAATTTTGTGCGATATTAAGATATTAATGCAAAAGAGAATACAAAAGTTTTGGAAATTTTAATAAAAAAATCTAAAACGGATAAGTTTTGAACAAAAATGCAATGGTTTGAGGTTTAATAAATAGATAGCCCTGAATATTAATAGCAGTGATATGCGTTTAGATATATATTTTTAGCAATATTTAATAAATTACTATTCAAAATTTGACGATGTTTTGTAATTTTGGCGCAATCCTCATCTATACAATCCGTATTTGAGTTTTTAACATTTAAAAATTTCTTTAACAAATGGCAGTTTTTGATTTAGATATGATTAAGAGCGTCTATGCTCGAATGCCCGAAAGAGTAGAGGCCGCTCGAAAATTAGTAGGTAGACCTCTTACTTTAGCGGAAAAAATCCTTTATTCTCACTTGTGGGAGGGAAACCCTGCAAAAACGTATAGCAGAGGCGTAGACTATGTTGATTTTGCTCCTGACCGCGTAGCTATGCAAGATGCTACCGCACAGATGGCATTATTGCAGTTTATGACTACCGGACGCCCAAAAGTTGCTGTTCCTTCTACTGTACACTGCGACCACCTGATTCAGGCAAAAGTAGGCGCGGCAGAAGATTTGAGAGTTGCCAACGAAAAAAATAAAGAAGTATACGATTTCCTTTCTTCGGTTTCAAATAAATATGGCATTGGTTTCTGGAAAGCCGGTGCGGGTATCATTCACCAGGTTGTAATTGAAAACTATGCTTTTCCGGGTGGTATGATGATTGGTACCGACTCTCACACGCCGAATGCCGGTGGTTTGGGTATGGTTGCTATTGGTGTAGGTGGTGCCGATGCCTGCGACGTAATGTCTGGCCTGGCTTGGGAACTGAAAATGCCTAAACTGATTGGCGTTAAATTAACCGGAAAACTGAAAGGATGGGCAGCACCAAAAGATGTAATTCTTGAAGTGGCAGGCCGCCTGACTGTTAAAGGTGGAACAGGTTATATTGTTGAATATATTGGTAAAGGCGCAGACAGCCTTTCGGCAACCGGTAAAGGTACTATCTGTAACATGGGTGCCGAAATTGGTGCAACTACCTCTTTATTTGGTTATGACCGCAAAATGGCGGCTTATCTGAAAGCCACAGGCCGTGCCAAAGTAGCTTCTCTGGCCAATGGCATTAAAGATTTGTTACGCCCTGACCAGGAGTGTATCGATAATCCTGAAGCCTACTACGACCAGGTAATTGAAATTAATCTTTCAAGATTAGAGCCGCGTATCAATGGTCCGTTCACACCAGACCTTGCCTGGCCTCTTTCTAAATTTGCCAAAGCCGTTAAGAAAAACAAATGGCCTGAGAAACTGGATGTAGGCCTGATTGGCTCATGCACCAACTCATCTTATGAAGACATGACCCGCGCGGCATCTGTTGCAGCGCAGGCGGCCTCAAAACATATTTTGGCAAAATCTGAGTTTACCATCACTCCGGGTTCTGAGCTGGTGCGTTACACTGCCGAAAGAGACGGTATTCTTGATACTTTTAATTCTATTGGCGGGGTAGTACTGGCTAATGCCTGTGGGCCTTGTATTGGCCAATGGGCGCGTCATGGCGCTGAAAAAGGCGAGCGTAACTCTATCATTACCTCATTTAACAGAAACTTTGCGAAACGTGCCGATGGTAACCCAAACACACACGCGTTTGTGGCATCACCGGAAATCGTTACCGCATTTGCCATTGCAGGTAGCCTGACTTTCAATCCTTTGAAAGATACCTTACTTAACGAAAAAGGTGAGCAGGTAAAACTGGATGCACCACAGGGTGTTGAATTGCCTCCAATGGGCTTTGACGTAAAAGATGCCGGATACCAGAAACCTAAAAAAGACGGTAGCAAAGTAAAAGTTGCAGTAAGCCCGACATCTGACCGTCTGCAATTGTTAGAGCCTTTCAAAGCCTGGGAAGGTACAGACCTTACCGGCCTGAAATTGTTGATAAAAGCCAAAGGTAAATGTACAACTGACCATATTTCTATGGCTGGCCCATGGTTGAAATACCGTGGACATCTGGATAATATTTCTAATAACCTGTTGATTGGTGCCATTAACTTTGCTAACGGCTCAGCCAATACGGTTAAGAATCAGATAACCGGCCAATACGGTGAAGTACCAACCGTACAACGTGCCTACAAAGCTGCCGGAATTGGCACTATTGTAGTGGGCGACGAAAATTACGGTGAGGGTTCGTCTCGTGAGCATGCTGCTATGGAACCACGCCACCTGGGTGTGCGAGCCATTGTTGTACGTTCATTTGCACGTATCCACGAAACCAACCTGAAAAAGCAAGGGATGCTGGCATTGACTTTTGCCAACCCTGAAGACTACGATAAGATTCAGGAAGATGATACTTTTGATATTCTTGGCCTGACCACTTTTGCTGAAGGAGTACCTTTAACACTGGTGGCACACCATGCCAATGGTTCGAAAGATGAAATCAAGTTGAACCATACCTACAACGCGAGCCAGATTGAATGGTTCAAGGCTGGTTCGGCGCTGAATCTGATTGCATCAGAAGTTGCCTGATAAGATTCGTAATAAATTGGAAATATGAAAATATCCCGCAGTAATGCGGGATATTTTTTTGAGATATAGTACTTGTTTAGCGCATCTGGTAGTTTTTTGATACATCGTCCAGCACTAGCACCCAGTCTTGTCCGTATCCTTCACCTGGTGGGGTAAATCTGTATTTTCCACTGTTATCAAATTGACCGATGTATTGAGTTCTGCCATTGCGGGGGTCATACCAGTATGCGTTTAACTCTTTGCCTGATATTTTACCCATATTTACGGTAAAGGCTTTTCCTGCAGTTGAATAAATATAGGCGAAGTCTTTACCCCTGGTGGCCTGAATACGCTCGGCAGCAGCAAGATTGTTTTCTTCAATAATTGATTGATCTGGCACCCTGCCAAGAATAGGATGAGACTCTATCAGTCTTTTTAACCACTGCATTTGTTTAGCACCCGGCAGTTCTATAGCCTGCTGCCAGTATATATGCGGGTTATTAACGGCTTCCCGATTCGGCGAATACATCTGCCATATACCATGACAGCCATATGTATGCCCAAAGGCTCCCGCAAAAACCTCCTGATAGGCATATTTACGCACATCATAGGCATTAGAGGTTCCTAAATCTGTTGCATTGAAACAAACGGGGTGGTCTTCATAAATGGGTTCTCCGTCTATTACGGGTTTGATTCTGGTGCGGTTGTAGGCGTCTTTGATGCGGTCATAAACGGGGGTGTCGCGGCAATGCCCGTTCTGAAACATATTGAAGTCGAACCAGGAATCGTCATGAAACCACTCACTGGCACCTTCTTTATTGGGCTGAGGGTGAAAGGTAATTAATGCCTTATCCTTCCCACCTACACCTTCTATTATTCCGGCTGCTATGGCTCGCCACACTTCTACATCGTTGGTATTGGGGCGGGGGTTGCGGTCTCCACCCAGAATCCAGATAATATTTTTGCGATTTTTGTAACGATTCCCAAGCCACTTGCCATAAACCCGTGCATTTTCAGGATTGAATACCTCTGGCCCCTTTCCCCAACTTGCTTTAAACAGCTTATCGCCCCAGGTAGGTAAAAAACCTATAACAAGACCATATTCTGCAGCTTTATCAATTATATAATCTACATGACTGAAGTAGCCCTCAATTGGTCTGGCAGGGTCATTATCAATCAGAGGCCGGTAACCATAAGCATTAGGAGTATTCAGGCCATCCAACTCGGCCAAGGCAACGGCCTGAATCACCGTAAATTGTTGATCAGCCCGTTTTTTAAGGTAATAATCGGCCTCTTCACGGTCTAGTCTATGAAAAAGCTCCCAAGCGGTGTCGCCCAACCAGAAAAAGGGCGCACCATTTTTCAGAATGAATCGTTTGTTGTCGCTTACTGTAAATGTTTGTGCTGATGCAAAAAAACCTGAAAGAAGAAGCAAAAGGGTAATCAGAGCAAAGTTTGATTTCATTGTTTTAGATAATTTCTCGTTTTAATATTAAACAATATAAAGAAAAAATTAAATAAAACAATGAAAATGTGATTATACTTTAAATAGTACATCTATATAACAAAAGCCAGTGGGCTAATTAACTGCGCCGGCTTTTTATAACTTGAGTTTTATCTTTTCAATCTTCAAAGAAGGCGCAACTGCCGCCGACCCAGTCGAAATTTTTATTAAAATTGACACCTATCATTTCTCCGCGGCTGAGCCTTGCCAGATTGGTTACAAGTGAAGGTCGCTGTGCAGCATCGTCCCACACAAATAGCATCCGTATTTCAGTTTTTATGAGCTTGCCCTCTGTATCTTCAATAATTGGCTCATATTTTACTTTTTTCTGAATCAGATAATTTTCTTTGTCGCTGATAGCATCCAGGTCAGACTTCGTAAAATCAAGTTTTACACCACTTCCTGCGAAGGAAAACAAGGGCTTAAGCACATAATTTTCTAGGTCGGCCGGATATTCTTTTAAATCAGACAAATAATAACTCTCAGGCACATAAGGGCTCCTGAGCAGCGGCAATGTAAACTTACTGATTCTGAAAAACCAGTTGGGGTGTGTTACCCATTTTACATCTACGTCGTCAGTCAGTTTAAATTCTGTCTCTAAATCAGGATAATTCTGCAGCAGGTCATCAAAAATCAGCCGGTTGTAAATCCGTTTGATTTCAATCTGGCGGCCTTCTTTTTCATAATAGAGTTTCCGTCCGTTTTTCTTTATTTTTGTATAACAAACCGGCTCAATACCCCAAAGTTGTTTGCTTATTTCAAAGTCAAGCCTTGTTTTTTGCTTTTCAGGGTAAATCTCAAGCAGAATTACATTTTCGGCTTTTTCATTGCCTAACAATACTTTTCTCATGGCTTCTACATAAGTAGCCATATTTAGCCGGTTAAAAAACTGGTTAAAGTTTTTAGGTACGGCAAAAAACTTTCTGTATTTCTGGCCCAGATACCATTGGTAAGCAAACAAAGACGGAAAACCTTGTAATTCTATCAGTTGGGGTGTTAATTCACCATTGGCGTCTTTACAAACCGCAAAATCAATAGCCAGAAAATTAGGATGTTTATCTTCATTGGGTACATACTGATTAGCCGGAATAGCCCTATCTGTCTTTGCCTTAAAATCATCTTTTTTTATGGTATCAATAATATCATTACAAGCCTGCAATAGCTTTATTTTCAATGCCTGCGGTACAAAAACGGGTGTTTCAGCAATGCGGAAGTCCAGTTGGCCGGGGAAGTCTCTTTCAATTTCAGCCAAAAAGGCTTCATATCTTTCTGTTGAAAAACTTTCGTTAAACTGGCGGCGTATTTCAGGAATCATAAATAACGCTTTTAATAAATGTAAAAATAAATTTTGCTGATTTTACGCCAGCTCTAACAGATGCTCAGCCGCATTTCTCAGGAACGTCGGAATAATTACCGCCTCGGTAAGCATTATCTTGTCGGGGTCATCCAGCCTGTCAATCATTTCTTCGTATTTGTCGGCCCCGTATTCTTTAATAACGGCCAGCATTTTTTCTTCCTGCTTAAAGTATCTCTTCATACCTTCAGAATCAGCTTCCGGGTGAAACTGCGTACCGAAAACTTCATCAGAGAACCTGATGGCCATAATAGCCCGCTCTAAAGGAACATAAGGTCTGATTTTCTCGAGGCATAGTACTTTGGCGCCAAACGCGTTTATTTTCTCCCAATCAGGCTGAATTAGCTGATAGTCTCTTGAGTCAACTGCATAAAATAGCTCAGGTAGTTTATCAAATAATGGCTCGCTTTCACCTTCGTGCGTGCGGTGTATTGGCATTACACCAAATGAGGTAGACCTACGCTTGCAAACGCTACCAAAACCCAGATGATGACTGGCTATCTGAAAAGAATGACAAATCAGAAACAGGTATTTCTTTACATCATGCGTTGCATTGTAGGCAAAGATGCTGTCAATAAAGCCGGTAAATTTTTTCTCCCAAGGGTGCCCTTCAGGCAAAGGGTTACCGGGGCCGCCGGTAGATATAAAAATCTGATAATTGTATATATCGGGTATTTCGTTTTTCTGACGTACATCAAAAATATCGTACTGACCACCAGTACCTTCCTGTGCCAGAAACTGGTCGCACAACATTTTTATACAACGCATACCTTCGTTGGGTCGGCCGTCATATAGGTCTAAAATTGCAATCTTCATCATTATAAGGGGCTTATGCGTAGCAACATAAGGCTTATTTTAGTAAAAAATAACACAAATTTAACAAAATCTGTGGAAATACAGGGCATAAATACCCTTAAAAGAAGCCAAATCCTGCAAGTTAACGTGCTAACCTACAGGATTTGGCCTTTACAATTCAATAAAAACATCTATTTCAGGTCTGATTGTTCCTTACTACAAACCAACTCTGGTTTCAGAAACTATGTAATCAACCACCGACTTCATGTTTTGGGTTTGTTCAAACACCCGCAGCTGTCTGTCGGCACCTGTACCCATCTTTAAAATTTCATGAATGTATTCCACTTCTTTACGGCTGCCCAGTTCATCAAGTACATCATCAACAAACTCCATAAGTTCTTCTGCCAGGTGGCTGTATGGAACTTCTATTTCTTTACCAAAATCAATCAGGTTTCCGGCAATACCGTACCTGGCTGCACGCCATTTGTTTTCGCTGATGAGCATCCGGTGGTAGGGTCTGAAACTCAGGTTCTGTTGGTGCAGCTTATGTATTTTAGCCACTATTGCCTGCATTAAAGCAGCCAGACAGATGGTTTCGTCGGCACGCATAGGGATATCGCAGATACGGAACTCAACCGTAGGATAGACCGGATGCAGGCGGATATCCCACCAGATTTTCTTGCCGTTATCAATACAGTTGGTTTTAATGAGCAGGTTTACGTAGTTGTCGTACTCTGCCACGCTTGAAAAATAATCTGGTATACCAGTTCTAGGAAATTTATCGAAAACCTTTGAGCGATACGACTTAAAGCCAGTATTTCGCCCGCACCAGAACGGCGAATTGGTTGATAAGGCGTATATGTGCGGCAGAAAATAGCGGGCGGTGTTCAGAATCTGCATACCTTCTTCACGATTAGGAATACCCACATGCACGTGTAAGCCAAAAATAAGATTTGAACGAGCCACATCGCGCATGTCGTCAATCAGTTTTTCATATCTTTCGTTGGGGGTAATGAGTTGCCGTTGCCAGTCTGAAAAAGGGTGAGTACCCGCAGCGGCAATGTGTAGGTTTTGTTTGGCTGCCAGGTCAAACAGCATTCGGCGCAGGTAAGTAACTTCTTCACGCGCCTGCTGAATGTTCTCGCACACACTTGATATCATCTCTACCACTGCCTGGTGCATTTCCTGCTTGATTCTCTCCTGCAGAATCACCTGGCCACCCTCTACAATTTTAGACATGTGCGAACGAAGCTCACGGGTTTTGGGGTCAATAGTCTGAAATTCTTCCTCAATACCTAGTGTAAATTGCGCCATAATTTTCTTAGTTCAGGATGTATAAGAGAGAAACAGTTTAGCTTGGGTGGGTAATAAACCCTTATTACCCACCAAGATAAAAATTATTTTTTCTTTGCAACTGTTTTAGCGGCAGGTTCTTCTTTTTTGGCCGGGGCTTTTTTATTTTTTGCAACTTTTGGTGCGGTTTCAGCTTTTTTTACGGCAGGAGCCTTTTTCTCGGGCGCAGCCGGCTGGAAGGTCGTAGTCAGTAAATCATTACCTGTAATTGATGCCCGCGTGAAGGTACCCCATGTACAGTTGTTTTTGCCATCTTGTTGCTCTATGGCTCTTTCAATGGCCATTTTGGCTGCATTTTTTACAATCCAATCAAAATTTTCGTTACCTACCGAATTGATGTCGGCATCAGGGGCCGGGTTGCAGAAGTCAATGGCATACGGAATACCATTGCGAACGGCAAACTCTACCGTGTTGAAATCATAGCCTAATGCGTGGTTGAGTTTCAACACATAGTCTGTAATGGTTTCCATCAGTTTTTTGTGCTCTTCACCCTGTGTTTTAGGCTGAGTAGCATAACGCAAATGATGCGGATTACGGGGCTCGTAAGGCATAATGTGCACATATTTTCCATTGAGGCAGTAGCAACGGTAATAATCGGTAAACTCTATTTCTTCCTGCAGCAACATAACCAGCTGGCCTGTTTCTTCGTGTTTCTGCCATAGGTCGTTCGGGTCATAAACTTTATATACGCTTTTCCAGCCGCCACCGGCGTGGGGTTTCATATAGGCCGGAAAACCAATCTGACCGAACATATATTCCCAATCCATCGGAAACTTCAGGTTGCGGAATGAACGGTCGGTGGTGTCGGTTGGTCTCTCTTTCGACGGAAGTAAAACCGTTTTTGGCACAGGAACACCCAGCTTTACAGCCAGGCAGTTATTGAAAAACTTTTCGTCGGCGCTCCACCAGAATGGGTTATTGATAACAGCCGTGCCGCACAACGCCGCGTTTTTAAGATACGCCCGATAAAAAGGTACATCCTGCGATATCCTGTCTATAATTACTGCGTAATCTGTTGCTACGCCCTGTTCTACCTTGTCAATCAACACGGGTTCGGCAATGATACCGGCCGGGGCTGTTCTGTTTACTTCTTCAATAAATGCCCACGGAAATGTATCTTCCATTCCAAAAAGAATTCCTATTTTTTTCATGATGCTATGCTTTGTTATGAATGCTTTAGTATTTATTTTTCTTTGATTAAATTCTTGTTTAGAGTTCGCCTGCCAGCATTTTGCCTACATACTCAGGGAACATCATGCGCCAGAGAGGCCAGTCGTGCGACGCCCACTGTTTCTCGTCATACCAATGATGGATACCTCTTGAACGTAAAATGTGCGACATATTGACGTTGTCTGCCTTGCAGATGTCCCAGTCTGATGTGCCCAATACAATTTTCATGTGGTTGTATTTCCAGCCATCCTGGCTTTGCATGTAGTCAACCGGGTTGTTAAAATAAACGTTATCATCAAAATGGCCTTTCATAAAGCTTTTGATGTCAAACGCACCACTCATACTGAAACAATACTCAACTAAGTCGGGATATTTCAGGGCAAAATTGGTACAATGAAATCCTCCGAAACTACACCCGGCTACCGCAATGCGGTGTACGCTGCATTCGCGCTGAATGGCCGGCACCAGCTCTTCTTTTATAAACCTGGTGTACAGGTTATAGTTATGAATCTTTACGTCGGGTGGAAGGTCGCGGCCATAAAAACTCTGAAAATCGATGCTGTCTACGTTATATAACTTCACTCTGCCATCGTTAACAAACTGAGCTATGGAATGGTTAAGGCCGAAGTCACGATTCTGAAGATAATTACCCATTGAGGTAGGAAACATAAGAATAGGGTAGCCCCAGTGGCCGCTTACCAGTAAATCAATGTCTCTGCCCAGAATATGAGAATAGAATTTAATGTGTCGTTCGTCCATACAGTTTTGCAGGCTTTTATGTTTTGGTTTTTGATGATTTACTGATGTTTATTTTAGAAAATCTGTCACAAAATTGGCTTATTAAATGCAAACGATAAAAGATTAAACCAAATAAAATACTGGCAAAGAGTAAACTGAATTATTGATTTGAGACTAAAATTCTGACAATGGTCGGTCATGTAAAATAAAATATTGTTTTATAGCATTCTGGTGTTTTAGCGTATTGAATTTGTAATTTTGCCAGAACAAAACAAATCTTTGAAATATTAGTCGATTTTGCTCAATGTTACAAATGATTTCAGGAAAATTTATTGATACGCTGTAGCCAAAAACTAATGTTTCTGTTTTTTTGTCATCTTAAAACTAATCAAAAGTGCATTTCATTTCAGTTAAGAAAAACCTAAAAATTTACTCTGAACACCTAAAAAGAGAAGTTGTTTACGACATCATTTTGCCGCATCAGCACTCAACTCAACAGTCTTCGCATAAAGTTTTATTGATGAACGACGGGCAGGACCTGGCCGCGCTGCAAATAGAGCGCATACTGCAAAGCCTTTATGCGAACAACGAAATTGTGCCTTTTGTTTTAGCCGCCATACATACCAACGAAAACCGCCTGAAAGAATATGGTACATCTGCCATGCCAGATTACAAAAACAGGGGTAATATGGCCGGTAAATATGAACAGTTTATAATTGAGGAGTTTTTACCGTTATTAAGACAGACTTACCAAACCTCATTAAAAATAGAAGACAACTACTTTTGCGGTTTTTCGCTCGGTGGTCTGTCGGCTATGGATATCACCCGCAACAACCCGCATGTTTTTTCTAAAGTCGGGGTTTTTAGTGGTTCGTTCTGGTGGCGCAAAAAAGCCTATGAGGAGGGTTATGATGACGAAAACGACCGCATTATGCATGTGCTGGTGAGAAACGGGCGTTACCATGCCAAACAAAAATTCTGGTTTGAATGCGGCACAAACGACGAAAAAGACGACCGAAACGGCAACGGAATTATAGATTCTATTGAAGATACGCTTGATTTAATAACAGAATTAGAAAAACTGGGTTATAAACCGCAGGAAGACATTGTTTATTATGAAATAAATGGCGGAGAACACAACTACCAGACCTGGAGCCAGGCCATGCCCGTTTTTCTGAAATGGCTGGTAGGTAAATAAACTTTTTAACTGTTGCCGGGGCAACAATCTTATGCTTAGACTGACACTTATTTCTGTTCTTGTTTTTATCAGCACTTTAGTGCGTGCCGGAGGCATAAAAGGCATAGTAACTGACGCTACCGGAGAGCGTATGGCGTTTACGTCTGTTATAGTAAAAGGCCAGAACGCCGGAACCATGACCAATGCAGAAGGTGAGTATAGGATAAATCTGAAACCGGGCAGTTATGAGATTAACTTTCAGTTTATAGGCTTTAAAACTGTTACCCGCCGTGTAGTTGTGGCTAATGAGTTCATAGAACTAAATGTGCGTATGCACGAGCAAACCATTATGCTGCAGGAGACCAGTATAAGTGCCAAAGAAGAAGACGCCGCCTATACCATTATGCGCAAGGCAATAGCCAAAAGCAAAATTCATCAGAAACAGGTGGTGAGCTACCAGGCAAATGCGTATGTACGTAATTCAATATTACTCAACAAAATTCCGCTGGTACTCAAAAAGGATCTTTACCGACAAAACATTAAAGAGGGGATACCGTTTTTGTCTGAGTCGGTAATGGAAATAGTTTTCAACGAGCCCAACTCTAAATTTACCAAGGTGCTGGGGCAGAAGAGTTCTTTCAACAATATTTCTATTTCTGACGGTTTTTATCTTTTCGATTTCTACGACCCGGGTCATTACCGTGTTTCTCCGCTTTCGCCACAGGCTTTCAGATACTACCGCTTTGAATACGATGGTTTTTTTGAAGACCGCGGCCTGATTATCAATAAAATAAAAATCATTCCGAAGTCGTTCGGGGAAGGCGTTTGGCAGGGAACCATTTATATTATAGACGATTACTGGAATATCCATAGCATTGATGCTGAAACTATTGAAAACGGCCTTAATCTTAAAATAAACCAGTATTATAGCCCGGTTGAGAAAGTCTGGATGCCGATTAACCAGCGGATAGACTTTTACGGAAAATTGTTAGGATTTGACTTTGTTATTAAGGCACAGTTAAATGCCGGTTATACTGCCGTAAAAACGAATCCGGCTTTTGTGGAAGACATAAAAATTATTGACGAGAAAAAAGAGGGGAAAACGATGGAAGGGATTTCGAAAAATTCTCTGAAAAATTCGAAAACTGAAGAACTGCTGAAAGACAACAAAGAGTTTTCGGTGAAGAATCTCATGAAAATAATGAAAGATTATGAGAAAGAAGAAAGAACCCGGGCCAGAGCGAACAAAGAAGAAGCAGCGGTTGTAAGCAGAGAATTGATGGTAGTAGAGCCATCTGCCAAAAGCAAAGATTCTACTTTCTGGAATTCTATGCGTAAAATACCGCTTACCAAAGAAGAAAGCGAAAGCTACCAATACAGCGACAGTGTAAAAATTGCAAAAATTGAAAAAAGAGACAGCTTGCAAAGAGATTCGCTGAAAAAAGCATGGCGGTATTTTTTGTTAAATTATGATTTTAAACTCAAAAATGGCAGATATCTGCATTTTGAACCACCCTACACTCCGTTTGTAGGTTTAAACTATAATTCGGTTGAGGGCATTGTGTCTGATATGGGTATCGGCTTTAAAAACTATACATCTCTTGGCGCAAAACCCAGAGTAAGATACAATGTGTCGGCAAATATGCGTTATGCTTTTCAGGAAAGGGCATTGCGTGGTAAAGTAGGCGGAGAATACGAGGTTGGCACATCAAAACTAACAATTGGTGCGGGAAATTATATTGAACAATTTGACCCCAACAGCCTAATTTTTGAATGGATGAACACCGTAACCACTTTGTTTAATGAGCAAAACCTGATGAAGATTTACGGCAAGAAATTCGTTAACATTGGCTACAGCTATAACGAAGATGCCCGGTTGACTTTTTCAACCAACATGGAACTGGCAAGGAGGTCTCCGCTGGAAAACCTTCAGAAAATATACCGCATAAAAGATTTTGAAAAAAACGGGTTTTCGCCTAATAATCCATCCAATCTTGAGCTAGGCGAAACCGCTTTTACTACACACAATGCGCTTTTATGGCAGAATATGATAAAATGGACACCGTCTTCTAAAGTGATAATCAGAAACGGGGTGCGCAAGTATCTGACAGGCGGAGCACCCATTATTACTTTTATTTATAAGAAAGGAATGCTTGATGCCAATTTTGACTACCTGAGCCTGAATGTAAAGCAACACGTAAATACCGGGGTATTGGGCAAACTGGATTATATGGTTGAAGTAGGTGATTTCGTTAACGACCGCAGCGTTTACCTGATGGATATGAAGCATATTAATAATAGCTACCTGAATGCCCTGCGGATTGGTCTTTTTGCCAGATACCGGTTGTTAGAAACCCGTATGCCCCTGCCTGAAGATAGCGGAGCCAAATCTATAAACCTTTACCGTTTTAGTACCAAAGGCGCATATTTGCAGGCCCATGTAATTAATGAATTTAAGCAGCTTATTTTTACCCGTCTGCCTTTTGTAAAGAGATGGGGGCTAAAAGAAGACCTCTTTGCCAATTATCTGAACACTCCCGCTGTAAAAAACTATATAGAAGTTGGTTATGGTATTGATGGCATCATGAGGGCATTAAGAATTGAAGCCGTAAGCAGTTTTGAAAACGGCATATACAAGAGGGCTGGTATTAAATTAGGTGTAACTATGTAAAATCAGGCTTGCTTAGTTTTTAAAATATGGGTTTAGACAATTTGCTTCAAAAACAATTGCTTTACGAACGTGTGGCCAATGCCTATAAGGCAAAAAGTGCCATGCTTGACAGTATTTTAGTTGAAAAATCAATTAAAAACAGAAATTTCAGGTTCTTTATCAGGGTGTTTAAAAAGGAGCAAATACTTGAAGCTTGGATAAAACACCCTGAAAAAGCAAGGTATGAATTGCTAAGCAAGTATAACTTTACGGGTAGCTCAGGTAATGCAGGTCCTAAGCGGAAATCAGGCGACGGGCAGATTCCGGAAGGAATCTATCAAATTACTAATTTTAATCCTTTAAGTGCCTTTCATTTGTCGCTCAGAGTAAATTACCCAAATATTGCAGATACACACTGGGCTGATAGCGAAAACCCGGGTGGAGATATTTACCTGCATGGCGGTAACACAAGTACAGGGTGTATTCCGGTAGGTGATGATTGTATTGAAGAACTCTATCTGCTTTCGGTTTATGCTGCTGATGCAGGCCATTTGCCAGACGTACATATTTACCCTACCATTATGGCTGGCGCGGCTTTTAACTCACTTATTACTGGCCATAAAAATAATATACACCTGATTAACTTCTGGCACAAGCTAAAAGCAATATTTGATGATTTTGAGCAAACAAATGCGTTGAAATCAATAAAAACAGACCAGAAAGGCCATTATTATCTGGCAGACTAAATTTCCCTGATTGAGGTAAATGAATTATATTTGGCATTCTATAAAATTAATCCTGCCGGTTAAATAACCGGCCAATCTATTACATTACCTGCATGCTTTTATTTTATCAGCCAGCTATAGCCACCAGTCATTTTCTTGATACAGACGACTCACGTCATTGCGTAAAGGTGCTTAGAAAAACACCTAAAGACATAATTCATGTGGTTGATGGCACAGGCGGGCTTTATGAATGCGAAATAACAAAAGCCAACGAAAAAAAATGTGAAGTAAAGATAGTTTCGTGGCAGACAGATTTTCAGAAAAGAAACACGTACCTTCATATTGCCATTGCCCCAACCAAGAACGCCGATAGGCTTGAATGGTTTATTGAGAAGGCTGTTGAAATAGGCATAGATGAAATTTCGTTAATCCTTACGAAGCACTCAGAACGCAGGCAGCAAAAAACAGAGCGGCTGGAGAAAATTGCGGTTTCGGCCATGAAACAATCTTTGAAGGCCTATTTGCCAAGAATTAACGAACTAGTGCCGTTTGAGAAATTTTTGAAGAGTGTATTGCAGGAACAGAAATTTCTGGCGCATTTAACTGAGGAATCAAAGCCGCTGGTTAGTAAACTTAAGCCCGGCACAGCACATTGTATTATGGTTGGCCCCGAAGGCGATTTTGCTGCTGAAGAAATACAATTGGCTCGTGATAATGGTTTTGAATGGGTTACACTCGGAAACGCCCGCCTCAGAACAGAAACAGCAGGCCTGGTGGCATGCACGCTAAGCAACAACATGTTTTAACGAAGTTAGTCTTTATGAAGCAAATCATTACATATTTAATGCTGGGTATTTTTTGTTCATTCATTAGCATGACCAAAATTATGGCTCAGCAGCCTACGCTTAAAATTGCTAAACTGAGGTATGGCGGTGGTGGCGACTGGTATGCCAATAAGACCTCATTGCCGAATCTGATTAAGTTTTGTAACCAGCATCTGAAAATGAACCTGTATCCGGAAGAAGACATTGTGGAGGTTGGAAGCGGTGATATTTTTCAATATCCTTTTATACACATGACAGGCCACGGAAATGTGGTTTTTACAGATGCCGAGGTGCAAAACCTACGTAAATACTTAATATCAGGTGGTTTTTTGCATATCGACGATAACTACGGTCTGAATAAGTTTATCAGACGAGAAATGAAAAAAGTTTTTCCTGAACTTGAGTTCATTGAACTGCCTTTTTCACATCCAATCTATCAGCAGAAATACAAGTTTCCGAACGGCCTGCCTAAAGTGCATGAGCATGACAACCTGCCTCCGCAAGGTTATGGGCTAATCTGGCAGGGAAGGCTGGTTTCTTTTTTTAGTTACGAATGCGACCTCGGCAACGGCTGGGAAGACCAGAGCGTACACCATGACCCGGAAGAACTACGCCAGAAAGCGCTTCAAATGGGGGCAAATCTTGTGCAATATGCCTTTACAAGTTATTAAAATAATGAATTGTACATTTCAAAGTGCTGGTTTTGGACATTTTGAAGAACTTTTCGCTTTCTTTTGCAACAGCGTAACATTATGCTTGCAGTTATTGTTTTAGGTTTATATTTGTATTTTAATCTAATCCTTATTACGTTCAAATGGTTGCCGCAATTTCTTTTTTTATTGGTCATTGGTACTTATCCTTATTTAGTCAGACATTCTTCTTACACCGATATTCAGCTCACAAAATGTTTACGATGAATAAGTTCTGGGAAAGGTTTTTCTATTTCCTTACTTATGTATCGCAGGGGTCTTCCTATCTTAATCCTCGTTCGTACGCCATTTTGCACCGCATGCACCACGCTTACAGCGACACCGAGCGCGACCCGCATTCGCCGCATCATACAGAAAACGTTTTTACCATGATGTGGAAAACCAAAGAAATTTATAATTCTTTACTTAACTATAAGTATAAAATTGAAGAGCGCTTCGAAAAAGACTTACCAGAGTGGAGAATCATTGATAAAATAGGAGATACGTGGTTTTCAAGAATTGCCTGGGGTTCAAGCTATGTAGTGTTTTATGTGCTTGGCTTTTTGTATTTCGATATCCACTGGGGTTTCTTCTTCCTGTTGCCGATACACTTCCTGATGGGCCCAATTCATGGTGCTATTGTAAACTGGAGCGGCCATAAATATGGCTATCAGAACTTTGACAATAAAGACGAATCTAAAAACTCATTGTTTTTTGATTTTCTGATGCTGGGCGAATTGTTTCAGAATAACCACCATAAACACCCGATGTCAATCAATTTCGGTAAAAAGTGGTATGAGATTGACCCGACCTATCCGGTTATTAAATTTCTAACCTGGACCAAGATAATCAAGCCTAAACGGGCAAAATAATAGCTTTCAAATGAAAAAGATTTGACATTCATAGCCAATGGCTTAGATTGTCAAATCTTTTTTTATGTTTTTCACCTCAATTATTGTTGGTTTTCGTTCTTCAGCTCTTCATCTAAATGGCGTTTCAGGCTTCTGCAGGTACTCTCTAAGATCTCAATCATTTTCTTGTCGCCTGTTGCATCGCTTATCATTTGTGCTACATTTCCTACAATATCAATAGCAAAGTGCTTCATTTCGTCGGTTGCCATCTCTTTTGTCCAGAGATTAATTCCCAGCAGACCTTTATGGTAGTGGTCCCAGACACTTATTGAAATAGCCTTTGATTCATTGATACCCTCATTCGGGTTTTCAGTAGCATCCCAGAATATTTTTTCAGGGACTCTGGCTGCGTCAAGCTCGATAGTAAAATTAATTTCTGATTTCTTCATTCAATTTAAGAGTAAATAAGATAATAGATTAAAAATTAAAATTCCGGGCAGAAAGTTCAAAATCTGAACAAAAAACTACACAGACATTTTTGACAATTCAGAGCCGTTATGGTGCAAATGTAACTTTTCAATGAAAAAATTTAATTAACATGAGAGTACAGGAGAGGATAACAGCGGTTATTGAGTATCTTTGGATAAAGTTGTAGGTCTATATTAATTAAACTTTACACGCCTGTGTTGCATAGCAATGCTGGTTTTTCCATTACGACAATACGATTTTTTTAAGGCCGACACTTTTGGGTATTGGCCTGTATGTAAATAATGTGTTAGCGTTAATTACTTACCTGAACTTGCATTTACAAGCTGGCAATTTTATTGATTACAGATTTGAAACTTCAAAAGCCTTTTTGAAAACAAGAATATGAAGCATAGAGTGGCACTAAAAATGAAGCTCCACCCCGGGCAGGCCGAAGAATACAAGCAACGCCACGACGAATTGTGGCCGGAGATGAAAGCGCTACTGAAAAGCATTGGTGTGGAAGATTATGCCATTTTTCTGGATGAAGAAACCAATATTTTGTTTGCCTCGCTAAAAATAGAAGACCCATCGCTTTTAGATACATTACCCGGCCACCCTGTTATTCAAAGCTGGTGGAAATACATGGCTGATATTATGGATGCCAATGCTGACAATTCGCCTGTTTCAATACCCTTAAAAGAAGTATTTTACTTGCCCTAACTAAAAACTTATGAATGCAATTCTTGGTATCATTTTTCATTTCATAGGCGGTTTTGCCTCTGGTAGTTTTTACATTCCTTATAAAAATATAAAGCAATGGGCCTGGGAAAGTGGCTGGATAATAGGCGGGGTGGCCTCATGGATTATAGCTCCCTGGCTTTTCGGATTCATAACCGTGCACGACTTATTACCGAGTATTCAGTCGGCCGATAGCAAAACTATTTTCTACACAGTGCTATTTGGTGTGTTGTGGGGTTTCGGAGGGCTTACTTACGGGTTAACCATGCGTTACCTGGGTGTGTCGTTGGGTGTGGCAGTTGCGTTGGGTTTTTGTGCTGCATTTGGTACGCTTATTCCACCAATTTATGAAGGTCGTTTTGGAGAATTGCTCTCTACCAGTTCAGGGCAGATAACCCTGGCAGGGGTCGTACTTTGCGTGGCCGGTATATTTGTATGCGGTAAGGCCGGAATGATGAAAGAAAAAGAACTTGACAACGCAGCCAAACAGGAAACCGTAAAAGAATTTAACCTTAAAAAAGGTTTGTTCGTGGGTACCTTCTGTGGTATTATGAGTGCCTGCTTTGCTTTCGGGCTTGCTGCCGGGGCACCCATTGCGGCTCAGGCAGAAGCCAACGGAACCGACCCTCTGTTTAAAAATAACGCCATATTACCGGTGCTGCTGATAGGCGGTTTTGCCACTAATTTTGTGTGGTGTATGATTCTGAATTTCAGAAATAAATCTTTTGGTGATTACACCGACACCAAAACACCCCTAAAAAGCAATTACCTGTGGGCTATGCTGGCCGGTGTAACCTGGTATTTCCAGTTCTTCTTCTACGGCATGGGGCAGTCAAAACTGGGTAAATCGTTAGACTTTGCTTCATGGACACTCCACATGGCATTTATAATATTGGTAGGCACCTTGTGGGGGCTTTTCTATAAAGAATGGAAAGGCGCCAGCAGCGCAACCATGCGGGTGCTGTATCTGGGCTTATTCATCATTATACTTTCTTCTGCTTTTATTGGTATGGGAAGCTATTTTGTTCATTAAATCTATTATTTATTATGCTTAAGATTTTTAAGACGGTTGCCCTGCTTGTGGCAATCGGATTTACTTGTTTTGCTCAGCAACAGGCACCAGCATCTGCATTACACTCAGATGCCCTGCATACGGCCAAGCCAGATTACCCAACTTTATACGGCACTACCAAACCGGAAGATATTATTGCTGTGATGAACCGTGTCAGGAATAATCTTGAGAGGGTTACACCTACAAGGGTGGTAGATAAAAATACAAATGAGGTTATAAATGACTTTTCAAAAATTGATAATAACGCTATTGTTTTTAAAGGGGATTTCAGCCTGACCAGTTATGAGTGGGGAGTAACCTACGAGGCCATGTTGCTGGCAGGTGAGGTAACCGGCGACACTGCTTTTACTAATTATACCGCGCGTCGATTCAAATTTCTGGCAGATGTTGTACCTTATTTCAGAGAAGTATATAAAACAAATAAGCAGACATCACTAAAACAGATGATTGACCCACATGCACTTGATGATTGCGGTGCCATGTGTGCGGCTATGATAAGAGCCACCAAAAGCGGTGTAGTGAAAGCCAATCTGAGACCCATCATTGATAATTACATCAATTACATTGTCAATAAAGAGTTCCGTCTGAAAGATGGTACATTGGCTCGTAATCGCCCATTGCCAAATACTTTGTGGCTCGATGATATGTTTATGGGTGTACCTGCCATTGCCCAGATGGGCAGCCTGACAGGCGACAAAAAGTATTATGATGAAGCCGTGAAGCAGGTGCTACAGTTTTCTAAACGCATGTTCAATAAGGATTTAAATTTATACATGCACGGCTGGGTGCAGGAAATGGAAACCCACCCTGAGTTTCATTGGGCAAGGGCAAACGGCTGGGCTATTTTAACAATGGTTGAGCTGCTGGAAGTACTACCTGAAACTCACCCGGGCAGAACGGCCATACTAAACCAACTAAAAGCACATGCCAAAGGGCTGGCCGCACAGCAATCGGGTAGTGGTTTCTGGCATCAATTGCTTGACAAACATGATTCATTTCTGGAAACATCATCCACTGCTATTTATACGCATAGTATTGCCAAAGCCATTAACAGAGGCTGGCTTGATGCTACCACATACGGCCCGATGGCCTTATTGGGTTGGAACGCCGTTGCCACCAAAGTAAATGAAAAAGGACAGGTAGAAGGTACCTGCGTTGGCACCGGCATGGGTTTTGATCCTGCGTTTTACTATTACAGACCCGTAAATGTATATGCAGCACACGGCTATGGCCCGGTACTTTTGGCAGGCTCAGAAATGATTAAATTATTGAAAAATAAGAATTTTGCTTTGAATGATAGTGCGGTGATGTTTGGGAAGTGAGATATAAGTTAAGACGCAATATTGTTTTCCTGCAAAATGGAGACGCATTCAGCGCCTCCAAATTCAACACAGGTTAGAACCACATTGTATGATGGGGAAAATGCATGTTTATATGTTTATAAATACTCTATTACAATTGCTCGTCTCGCTAATCTAATTGGCAAATCATCTTCTTTATCAATCAGGTATTTTTATTTTACCATTATCTACATCTTCTTGGAAGATTACTTGACCATCTAGAAGGATGTAGCCATCTGGATTTTCATCGTAAGGAATTGAGCCTGGAATTATAACTTCTCCTATTTCTAATCTCCCATCTAATTCGCCAATCAGTTTTTTTAAATCTCGTAAAAAGCTATTATATTTGGGCGTAATTCGGTAAGCTGTTGGTCGATTATTAAATGGAGGGTCAAAAAGTGTGTACTCAAATTTTTCTTGTTCGTTTCCAGTAGGAATCAACCCCAATTCTATTGTATCTAGCCAAACATTGGATTTTGAATAAAGACTAAAGGTTAAATCTTGACCCTGCCCGTCCTTCAAGTCTTCTCGATTAATTCCAAGGCTATAATAGTGCAAAGGCGAATTATTATATTCTCCAGAAATACTAAAATGCTTATACTCCCACACGTCTCCTACTTTTATTGGTAATAATATAGAAACGTCCCAAAGCCTCTTGGCATAAACATTTTCTACTAATAAATCCCAATCATAAATACGAATTAGAGCCACATCTTCACTTCCATTAAGTAATTGCACAATTCTATTTTGCTGATAATTTTTAATAAATTCGCTGACTGTAAAATTTTCACCAGTAAGAGAATGTATTTTATGTAAACCATAGAAATCAGCTAATTCAAGAAAATTACTATCAAACTTTAAAATTTTTTTTACATAATTTTCATAATTTACTGGAATATGCACAGTAAATCCAAAAGCTACTAAATCGCTTAAATGTTCATTCCATATTTTATTCATTAGACTAAATTTAAGGTATTATGTTAAAATGATTATTCCCCCAATAACTGTGCAGTAAATTAAGGTAAAATAACTTAAATTTACTGGAATATGAAACGTAGAAATTTCCTTATCCACCACCTCTCATACTTAAATCTTCCAACATTTATTATAAAAAGCTGTCCTATTAACTGAATATTATTCGTCTTAGAGTAAAATTTTAAACAAATAATCAGATGACACTACCTAACATTTTTACAGAGCCGGTTTCAACACAAGTTGTTAACTGCATCAATCAACTGCAACCTGTAACTACTCCACAGTGGGGTAAAATGACAGTAGACCAGATGCTGGCACATTGTAGTGTGGCTTATGAAATGGTTTATGAAGATATTCACCCTAAACCCGGATTCTTCATGAAAATTATGTTGAAGCTGTTTGTAAAACCAGCCACTACGGGATTGAAGCCATATAAACGTAATTCCCCAACAGCACCTGCTTTTATAATTAAAGACCGAAAAGATTTTGAAGCGGAAAAAAGCCAATTGATAGCATACATCACTAAAACACAAGAACTCGGATAAATGCACTTTGACAATAAAGTGTCTGATTCGTTTGGAGTATTGACTACAGAAGAATGGAATAATCTATTTTATAAACACATAGACTACCACTTAACACAGTTTGGGGTGTGAACCCCACTCCCTGCCTCTCCCCAACAATGGGGAGAGGAGTTATATGAATATTATTTACATAAAATAATTAAACTATTCTTAAGAATTTTTACTGTACTCATATTCTCAAAATTCTTATTCCTTCCCCATTGTTGGGGCGACCCGCGCAGAGAGGGTTTTGGTGGGTTTTCCTCTGTCATATCGCACCAAAAACCTTCTTCAACAATTCTGTAGTTCTTGCCCAGGGATTTTCTCTTATTTTCAATTCTTCGTTTGCAACTAATATAAACAGACCGTCTATGGCTTTTTGTGTGGCGTAGGCGTTCAAATCTGTATTTACTTTTTTAACAAATGGTAATCGGTTATAAGCCGTTGCCAAATCGGTGTAGTATTTGGTGGCCTGAGTTTTTTGAAGGGCATTTTGCACAACGGGCGAAAATTTGGCAATCAGTTGGTCAGATGTCGTCCTTTTCAGGTATTCGGTTGCGGCATTTTTTTCTCCTTTCAATATTCCCCAGGCATCAGTAATGGTCATACCGGTAATGGCGCTTACAAATATAGGTTTGGCCTCTTTGGCAGCTTCTTCGGCGCCTCGGTTTAAAGCTACTACAAACTTATCTACTTCGCTACCAAGCCCGGCTCTGCGCAAGGCAGTTTCAACTCTCTCAATTTCAGGCGGGAACGGAATTTTTATAGTAGGGTTTAGGTAATACCCATTAAGCCTTGATGCGCTGTCGGCTCCTTTATTGATACCCACCTGAAGCGCCTGCTTCAAACCCGCCACTACTTCCTGAGTGCTTAATGAGCCGGTGCCCTGTACATGTTTATTGACTTCATTTAATACTTTACCCAGATTTAATTTTTGTCCGGCGCAACTTTGCAAGCCTAAAAGACCAGTTATCAACACCAGAATAAGTACTCTTCTCATTTTCGACTAATTTTAAATGTGAATTTTTATAATTAATAATTGTCTTACTAACGAATGAACCCCGAAAATTGTATTTTTGTGCAGATTTAGTTTTATCGGCACATACAGGTATAACAAAACGCAATATTGTAAATATGAAACTAATTTTAGCAGAGGTTGTCACGATTGGAGACGAAATTTTATACGGACAAATTACAGATACCAATACACAATGGATGAGTACTGAACTTGATAAGATTGGTATCAAGACAGTTCGGAAATCGTCGGTGGGTGACCAGGAAGATAAAATTTTACAGATACTTGAAGAGGCAGGAAGCCGGGCCGATATTGTTTTGATAACAGGTGGCCTTGGCCCTACCAAAGACGATATTACCAAAAAAACGCTTTGTAAGTATTTTGGCGATGAGTTAATCATGAATGAAGATGCCTTGGCCTTTGTAACTGATTTCTTTAATAAAAGAGGCAGACCATTAACAGAAATCAACCGTCAGCAGGCATTAATACCAAGCCGATGTACGTATCTGCCCAATAAAACCGGCACGGCCCCGGGTATGTGGTTTGAGAAAAAAGAAGGAGACCAAAAAGGCAGGATATACGTTTCAATGCCGGGTGTGCCGTCAGAAATGAAATACCTCATGACAAACGAGGTGATTCCGAGATTGAAGAAATACTTTGACACTCCGGTAATATATCATAAGATGATTCGTACAATAGGTATCGGAGAGTCTTTACTGGCAGAAAAAATTGAGCATTGGGAAGACAGCCTGCCTGCGCATATCAAACTGGCCTACCTGCCCAGCTTCGGACAGGTGCGTTTACGCCTGACAGGTGTAGGTGAAAACGAGGAAATACTGAAACAACAGGTGCAGGCAGAAGTTGATAAGGTATTACCCCTTATTAATTCTTATGTTTTTGGTTTTGACGATGAAGACCTGGAAGTAGCCATAGGCAAGATACTTAAAAGCAAAGGGCAGACCGTATCTGCTGCCGAAAGTTGCACAGGTGGCTTTGTTTCGCACATGTTTACCAAGGTGCCGGGTAGCTCTGCCTATTTTATGGGAAGCGTGGTGAGCTACGATAACTCGGTAAAAATGAATGTGCTGGGCGTAAAGCCGGAAACACTGGAGGCACATGGGGCAGTGAGCGAAGAAACAGTTACCCAAATGGCCGAAGGCGCAAGGGCATTGATGAAAACAGACTATGCCATTGCTACCAGCGGAGTAGCAGGGCCAGACGGCGGCACACCTGAAAAGCCGGTTGGCACGCTCTGGATTGCCTGCGCTATGGATGGCAAAACGGTGGCACGAAAAATACAAATGTCGAACCAACGAGATACTAATATAAACTATGGCAGTGTAGTTGCGCTCAATCTGTTAAGAAAAATGCTGATTGGCGACTACGAATCTTAATCTGACATCAACAAAATCGAAAAAGAATATGGCTCTTGTAGAAATGATAATGCCAAAAATGGGCGAAAGTATATTTGAATGTACTGTCCTGAACTGGTTGAAGAATGTGGGCGACACAATAGAACAAGATGAAATGATTCTGGAAGTGGCTACAGACAAGATTGATACCGAGATAGGCTCACAATACGATGGCGTTATTAAAGAAATACTGGTAAAACAAGGAGAAATAGCCACCATAGGCAAACCTATATGTATTATTGAAACAGATGCTGTTCAGGCTGCTGCAGCCAAAGAAAAAACTGCTGATGCAGTGGTTGTCATAGAAGAAAAAGAACCGGAGATACTGGCGGCAGAGCTGGAGCAACAGGCGAAACTAACGAATGTAATTCTTGAAAACGCCGAACCAAAGGTAAACTCGCTGAGCGGCAGGTTTTATTCGCCACTGGTGCAGAACATAGCCAGGGAAGAGAATATATCTATTGAAGAGCTGGAAAGCCTGAAAGGTACAGGCATTGAAAACCGTGTTACCAAAGATGATATTCTGGCTTATGTGCAACTGAAAAATGATAAAAAAAGTGTAGCATCTGTAGCGCAACCGGTTGCAACCACGAGTAACTATACACCACAGGCCACCGACCAGATTATTGAAATGGACCGTATGCGGAAAATGATTGCCGAGCGGATGATTGAATCGAAGCGGATTTCGGCGCATGTTACTTCATTTGTAGAAACCGACATGACCAACGTGGCCTTATGGAGAGACAAAATAAAGACCAAATTTCAGCAGGAAACCGGAGAGAATATCACCTTTACGCCATTGCTGATTGAGGCGGTTGTGAAAGCCATCAAGGATTTTCCGATGATTAATATTCAGATAGACGGAGACAGGATTATCCGCAAAGGTAAAATCAATATCGGTATGGCGGTAGCATTACCAAGCGGTAACCTTATTGTTCCGGTTATACATGAGGCAGACTCTTACAGCCTGATTGGCCTAACAAAAAAAGTAAATGAGCTGGCACAAAGAGCCAGAGGCAATAAGCTAAAGGCCGACGATTTGTCTGACGGCACCTTGTCAATCTCTAACATAGGTTCATTTGGTAACATTGCCGGTACACCAATTATTATGCAGCCACAGGTTTCTATACTGGCGTTTGGTGTTATTCAAAAGAAAGTATCGGTAATTGAAACCGCACATGGCGATACGATTGGCATCAGACAGAAAATGATTATTTCGCATTCTTATGATCACCGCGTGGTTGATGGCTCGCTTGGCGGCCAGTTTGTGAAGCGGGTATCTGATTACCTGGAAAACTTTGATTTAGATAGAAAGTTGTTTTAAACGATACACGGAGGTCTGGCAGTGGTCAGACCTTTGTTATATTCATTGAATCACCCTGATTATTGTAAAAGACATTAATTTGCGTTAAAGCATATAATCTCACATTTAAAATCTAATTGTATGAAAAACGAAGGATTTGACCCCGCAGAAATAGCCGAACTGAAAGCTGAATGCAAAGCAGAAGGGCAGAACTATATAGTAGTAGAAGACGAAGATGGCATGAGTGACTCCGGCGAGTTTGCCCATATTCAGTTTGTTGGTAAGCATGATGGCGCAGAGGTAATCTATGATGCCGTTATCAGCACCTTGCGTCTGAACCACAGCAGTCTGGTTTTTGAAGAAGCCGAAGAAAGAATGAAAAAGGCCTACCCGAACTATGTAGAGGTTGACAGACGCAAAGCCAACTATAAAATGACCGAAGATATGGAGCTGATGCTGGAAGAAATCATTGAAGAGCTGGAAGAAGAAGAGGTAATTAAGGTGTCGGAGTTTCTGGATATCGACGAAGACTTTGAATACGGCATAGGGCTTGATGTTTCGCTCAATGTTGAAGAAATAACCGATGAGGTGGTTACTAAATTTGTGAATGATTTCAACGCAGGTACACTTAAACTAGATAATACGCTTTACAGCTTTACCAGCGAAGAAGAATAAACCGCAAATAAAAGCATGGCAGGAAGTTTTACAGGAACCGATAATTATATAGCCACCCGCGAACTGCAAACTGCAGTGAATGCTGCGGTGGCGTTGCAAAGGCCATTGTTAATTAAAGGTGAACCAGGCACCGGTAAAACCCTGCTGGCGTTTGAGGTAGCACGAGCTTTAAACAGACCGCTGTTTACGTGGCATGTAAAGTCTACCACTACTGCACAGCAAGGGCTTTATGAATATGATGCCGTTTCTCGCTTGCGTGATTCCCAGCTGGGTGATGCTCGGGTAAATGAGGTGGCAAATTATATCAAAAAGGGTAAAATATGGGAAGCATTTGATACTGATGAACCCAGCGTATTGTTGATAGATGAAATTGATAAAGCGGATATTGAGTTTCCGAATGATTTGTTGCAGGAGCTTGACCGGATGGAGTTTTATTGCTACGAACTGAAAGAAACCATTCGGGCCAGGCACAGGCCGATTATTATCATTACGTCAAACAATGAAAAAGAACTGCCTGATGCCTTTTTGCGACGTTGTTTTTTTCATTTCATTCGTTTTCCGGATAAAGAAACCATGCAACAAATAGTAGATGTGCATTATCCGGGTCTGGAAGAAAACCTGCTTGCCAATGCTTTAAAGACTTTCTTTGGTATCAGAGAAATCAAAAATCTAAAAAAAAGGCCTTCTACCAGTGAGCTGATCGACTGGCTTAAATTATTGCTGGCAGGTAAGGTGTCGGCAGACGACCTGAACGATTTAAGCAAATTGAATGAAATTCCGCCATATCTGGGTGCGCTGCTGAAAAATGAATCTGACTATGATTTGTACAAGGCATTAAGAGAAAAGGGAATCAAATAATTTAAACTATTAAGGCTTTGCTTTTAGATTTCTTCTATCATTTAAAGGCCAATCATCTGCCTGTTTCGTTGAGAGAGCATCTGACCCTGTTGGAAGCGCTCAATAAAGAGGTAATTGCATACAATGTAGAAGAGTTTTATTTTTTAAGCAGAGCCATTTTTGTAAAGCACGAGCAAAACCTTGATTTGTACGATAAACTATTTGGTGAGTTTTTCGGAGAAATGGAAAGTGTGCCGGTTGAAAGCCTGATGGCCAATATCAATGAAGACTGGTTGAAGGCCCATTTCTTGAAAGAGTTGAGCGAAGCGGATAAACAGGCCATTGAGGCAGCGGGAGGGCTTGAACAATTGCTGGAACGACTCAGAGATTTGTTAAATGAGCAAAAGGAAAGGCATGAAGGCGGAAGCAAATGGATAGGTACCGGAGGCACTTCGCCTTTTGGTAACTCGGGGTATAACCCGGCCGGAGTACGGGTAGGAGGGAAAGGCGGCGGTAAAACTGCAGTAAAGGTTTGGGACAAACGCGATTTTAAGAACTATGATAATGACCTTGAACTGAACACCCGCAATACCAAAATGGCCTTAAGAAGGCTCAGGATATTGACCAGAGACGGGGTAGAAGATGAGTTGAATATTGAAGAAACAATTGACCGGACATCACAGAACGCCGGATTGCTTGATATTAAAATGCAGGCTTCCAGGCAAAACAGGGTAAAAGTATTGCTGTTGTTGGATGTAGGTGGGTCAATGGATGATTTTATTGAAGAATGTTCAACTTTGTTTTCATCGGCTAAGTATCAGTTCAAGCATCTGGAGTACTTTTATTTTCATAATTGCATTTATGAAACCATGTGGAAAGATAATGCCCGTAGATATGAAGACAAAATAGCTACCTGGGATATACTGAATAAATATAACAAAGACTATAAAGTTATCTTCGTTGGCGATGCCTCCATGTCTCAGTGGGAGTTGTCAGAGCCACGCGGTAGTGTTGAGCATTATAACGAAGAATCGGGTTTAACCTGGTTGTCAAGATTCAAAGATAAATTCCCGAATCTGGTTTGGCTAAACCCGATTAACGACGGCTACTGGCAATATACACACAGCATTAAACTGATAAGAGACTGGTCTGACGACCGAATGTTTCCGCTTACCATAAACGGAATCGAAAAAGCGATGAAATGCCTTAAAAACAATAAGCTGAAATTCAGTTAAATTCCTTTCAGAAACGATAATGTATTTACGCCATCTGCAAAATCGTTCAGTTTAGGGCATTGTGCCTCTCCAAAATCAAAACTGTTTTCAATTTGTCTTTGGCCAGATACAATACATTGTATTTTGTCTTGCTGCTCAGCCAGTAATTGTTTCAGATGCGCTTCATTTTCGTAATATTCAAAATAGCAGACAGATATTGGCGAAACAAGCGATGGCTCTTCGCGGAGCAGTAAAAAACCGTTATCGAAATGTGCAATTTTGTTTACTAGTAATACAGACTTGTTGTAGTCGTAGTTATTATTGTATTTATGATGAATACTGATGGTGCTCCAGTATTCTATTGACTCATAGAACTTATCAAATGTATAGCCTGCCGGCACATATAATTTTGAAACGTTTCTACACCCCAACCCGAAATACTGAAAAATATCATTACCCAGATTCGCCAGCTCTGTTCTTGTTTCATTGCCTGTCAGTACAGCTACCGAAGTCCGGTTTTTACGGATTATATGCGGAATCTTAGAAAAATAATATTCAAAGTGTTTTGCTGTGTTATCACTTCCGGTTGCAATTACGGCATCGGCAGTATTCAGTTTATCAGCCATTTGTAAGTATGGCTCAATGGCAGAGTTAATAGCAATCAATCTGGCAATGAGCATACGCATCAGAACCGAATCGCTAGAGCTGAGCTTAATCAGCGCAATATTACCGCTCAGCAATACGCACAGCAAATCATGAAACCCAACCAAAGGTATGTTGCCAGCCATTACAATACCTACTTTTTTAGATGGGTTGGCAACAGCTAAGTTGTTGGCTGTAACAAAATCTTCAAGTTCAGTTTTAGTAAGGTAATAACGAGCTATATTTTGAAGCGATAACAATACATTATCTTCTGTAAACCAGGCATTTTCGTTGCGCGCCGCCACCGACCACTGCTTCAACACATCGGCATTCTTTTCATCGAGCAGGAAGTCTCCTAATTGAGAAAATGTAACAATAAAATCTTTTAATTGCATTATTTTTGGAAAAAGTACCCTGTTATTTAAAATCATACAAAAATACGACTAATTTGAAACTTTGAAGGTGTATATTTGTTGATTATTTGAAATAACTACTAAAAATATAGAGAGAGTATGGCAATTATGATTACAGACGAGTGTATCAATTGTGGTGCATGCGAACCTGAATGCCCTAATACGGCAATCTATGAAGGAGGAGTGGAATGGACATGGGGTGGAGGAACAAAATTGACAGAGGTAGAGTTAGGTGATGGAACGATTATCGGAGGCAAAGATCCAATGTCGCCCGTTTCCGATGAGTTTTATTATATAGTGTCTGATAAGTGTACTGAATGCCATGGTTTTCATGAAGAACCGCAATGTGCAGCCGTTTGCCCGGTTGATTGTTGCGTGCCAGACCCGGACAATGTAGAAGACGACGAAACGCTGGAAGCGAAAAAAGCTTGGCTTCATGCTGAAGCCTGAAAAATAAAAGAGGCGCCTAGCTGACGCACTTATTAAAGCCTGACGGGTATTACCGTCAGGCTTTTTTTGTGGCTTATTCTTACAATTGTACATATTTAAGAAATAATTGCACTCCAAAACAATCTACTGAATATTAGATAAAAATCAATAGAATATTTGTTTTGTTAAATTCTTGCACTTTTTTTATATTTTATATTTTTTTACACACAGAAATTGGCAAAAAACAATTTTGTTGTAATATTTTAATTTTTTTTGAACATAAAATTTGGATATAAAAGATTTTTGCCAAACATTTGCATTGAAATTCAGTTTCAAACAATCGCCACTTAAACCAAAGATTATTATGAAAAAATTAGTTTTTACAGTATTATCGTTGCTTACAGTAGCGGCGACCCAAGCACAAGAAAGTACAACAACCACAGAAAAAACAAACCCACTAACATTCTCAGGTTACGTTGATACCTACTTCTTCGCCAATTTTAATAATCCAAAATCAAGATCAAATTTAGGTACCTCAGGCTACGAACGCGTTTTCGACCAAAAAGCCGGTCAGTTTCAGGTTGGTCTTGCTCAAACAAAATTGTCTTACTCAACCGAAAAAGTAGACGCAGTGATTGACCTTGTATTTGGTAACCATGCTGACCTTGGCAACTACGCCAACGTTATCAGCCCGGTTTCTGGCGCAACCAGTACAGCGCTTGCTATCAAACAGGCTTACATTACCTGGAAAGCCACAGATAAATTCTCTTTAACGGCTGGCCAGTTTGGTACACATATTGGTTATGAAGTTATTGATGCCCCGGTTAACTTTAACTACTCACTTTCAAACCTTTTTGGTAATGGTCCATTTTACCACACAGGTTTAAAAGCAACCTTTGCTACTTCTGAAAAATCATCATTAATGGTAGGTTTAGTAAACGGAGTTGATTCTAAAGATGATAACAACGACAAATTGGGTATCATTGGTCAATTCTACATTTCCCCTGCTGAAGGCTGGAATTTGTATCTGAACTGGATTGGTTCTGATGAAGGAACTACCGAGAAGTCTTACTATTCATTATTTGATGTTACTACTTCTTATCAAATTACTGAAAAATTATTGTTAGGCTTAAATGCCGCTACAGGTAGCCAGAACAAAAAGACCTGGGGAGGTGCAGCTTTCTATGCGCAATATGCAATTACCGATAAATTTGCTTTGGGTGGTCGTTATGAATACTTTGACAACCTGAGCGCTATCCGTGGTTTGCAAAACTCAAAAAGACTAGGCGGCGGTACTTCGGTTAATTCATTTACATTAACTGGAAATGTTACCATCTCTGAAAATCTGTTGTTCAAACCTGAGTTCCGTCTTGACAGCTACGCCAAGTCTTCATTGGCTGATGGTCAGCAATTCCAGGACAAAGATGGCAACTTCACTAAAGACTCACAGTCTACTTTTGGTGGTGCGCTAATCTTTAAGTTTTAATCAATTACACTTTTTCAATAACCTAAACTAAACATAAACCTTTACTTTTTGTACAACACTTAAACCCAAACACATTATGCGTAAAAATCCTCTCCCTCTCATTATTTTGCTTGCCATAGCAATTGCCGGGGTATTTATGCCTGCTGTACCTTCTACTATCGTAACAGAGGGTATTGTTGGCGCCGACGTAGCATGGATGCTTGTAAGTACTGCCTTAGTGCTTATCATGACACCAGGTCTTGCATATTTTTACGGTGGTATGGTAAACGCCAAAAACGTTATTTCAACCATGCTTCAGAGCTTCATTGCTATGGGTGTTATTTCTATTCTTTGGGTTACAATTGGCTTTAGCCTTGCATTTGGTGATTCAATTGGTGGCTTTGTTGGCGACCCTACTACTTTCTTTATGTTTAAAGGTGTGCTTGAAAGCAAACCGTGGTCGCTTGCCCCAACCATTCCTTTAGTTGTTTTTGCGTTTTTCCAATTGAAATTTGCCGTTATCACACCCGCCCTTGTTACGGGTTCATTAGCAGAACGTATCAATTTCAAATCATACGTATTGTTCATGATTCTTTTCAGTTTGTTTATCTATGCTCCTTTGGCGCACTGGACATGGCATCCTGAAGGTTTCCTTTTCAAACTGGGTGTGCTTGACTTCGCCGGTGGTACCGTTGTACACATGTCGGCCGGTTGGGCTGCATTGGCTGGCGCTATCTACCTGAAACGTCGTCGTGCACACGTTGAAAGCAGTTTCTTGCCTCCTGCCAATATTCCTTATGTATTGTTAGGTACTGGTTTACTTTGGTTCGGTTGGTTTGGTTTCAATGCGGGTTCAGCATTAAGTGCAGGTACATTGGCTGCTTCTGCTTTTGCTACTACTAATACTGCCGCTGCTGCTGCAGGTTTGGCGTGGGTGTTGTTTGATGCCGCACGTGGTAAAAAAGTATCGGCACTTGGTTTTAGCATTGGTGTTGTTGTAGGTTTAGTTGCCATTACTCCGGCGGCTGGATTTGTTACCATTCCTCACTCAATCTTTATCGGAGCTATTGCCTCTCTTATCTCTAATTACCTGGCGCACCTTAAAACCAAAACAGCTCTGGACGATACGCTTGACGTGTTCCCTTGCCATGGTGTTGGTGGTATGGTTGGTATGGTTATGACAGGTATTTTTGCCAGCAAAGGTGTTAACAGCGCCGTAGCTGACGAAGGATTGTTCTTTGGTACATCAAAACTATTTGTTAATCACATGATTGCGCTAGTAGTAGTTTCGGTGTTTGCATTTGCCATGTCTTTTGTTCTTTTGAAAATTACTGATTTAATTCTTCCACTACGTGTGAGCGAGTCTGACGAAAAAGAAGGTCTTGACATCAGCCAACACGATGAGTCTCTTCTTGAGGCCGCTGGTGCGTAAGCAATTAAACGCAGAAGATATACCCAATATGTAACAAAATCACAATTGCGGGTTAAACCGTACTTTTATTGTGGTTTTGTTGTACTCCATAAGTTAAAATGCCCGCTATATTAGTGGGCATTTTCTTTTATATAGGTTCTCGTGGCTAATCTAATTACCGGTTGGTAGAGAAATGACATAAGAAAAGGAATCTCAGCATCACATCTGCAAGTTGAGATTCCTTTATAAAAGAGTAGTTCCTTTTTTATTTTACCCTTAGGTATTTGCTTCTGCTCTCTGCACTTCCAATAACCATTACTTTTGAATCTAACTGATAAATTGTCCATTGCGGACCGGTTACACAACTTACATTCGGACAATCTTTAAGGTCAGAGAAGAAAATGGTTTTATCTTTAACAGTGTATTTGTTACCTGCGCTACAACATTCTGCTCCGGGTTTACCATCACGTAAAAACGCACCACTGGTTTTAAATTCTATGTTGGGTAAAGCCATTAAAGTATTAATGGTTACCCATTTACCCCATTTACCATTTTCTTTTTGTTGCATTTCATAAGTGGGCGACCATTCGCCGATTAACTTCTTAGGTGAAATGTCTGACTGACAAGATAATAAGCCAATGGTAATGCCCAGAGCAACAACCAGTTTTTTCATTTTAAGTAAAATTAGGGAAAGGGGCTAAATTATTTTGCTCTTGAGTACTTTACCCTGGTACCGCAACTTTCAGCAACCAGTGTATCGGTATCCAGGCGTGGAATACCCCATTCTGAGCAAGGCATACAGCTTGCGTAAGGGCAGCTTTTCAGGTCTGAAAAAATTATCTTTTCGTTTACTACAGTAAATTTATTTCCGGCAGAGCAGCATTCTGCGCCATCTTTGCCGTCGCGCAGGAAACGGCCATTGGCTGTAAATTCTATGGGCGCCAAAGCGGCAAAGGTTGAGATATATTGCCACTGGCTCCAGGAGCCATCGGTGGTTTTGGTCTGAATCTGGTAGGTATGGTTCCATTTGCCAACCAGTTTTTCAGGCACAACAGCATCTTTTTGACAAGCCGCAAAAGCAAAGGCGAACATGAAAATTTTTATAAATGTTTTCATTTAATTAGGTTGTTTACCTGAATGATGCTTTAGCGGCAAAAAACGTTGGAATAGAAGTAAAATTTTTATAGCCAGCGGTTTATATTAAAACAAGGCACCCGGTTGATTGAGGGTGCCTTGTTTTGTAAATGCTATTCACCGGCATTTCTTAAACCAACTCTTGGCAGCACCGGTAAACTCTCATTGCCGTCTTCGCTAACGGCCTGCACTGCAAAAAAGTAGTTGTCTTTAGAGTACGGCAGCGTAATTTTTACATCTGTGGTAAAGAACTTCTTCTGCCAGTAGGGCATGGCGGTTTCACGCATTAAAACGTAATATCCTTTTACCTTGCCGGTTTTTGAAGCTTTCCAGCGCAGACTGGTTGAATTACCCAGGCCTCGCACATCAAGAATTACGTCTTCCGGCATGGATGGTGACTTTGCCAGATTGGCCAGAGTTGCAGCATTAATGGCCGTGTTTTTACGGAGGTATTCAAAATCCATGTATCGGGCATGATCGCCAATTTCAATGCCTTTTTCAATGCGTAAATCCTGATGCTGACGCAAAAAATTCTCGTTCATTTCAGAAAGACGCACAGCAGCAAAGCCTTTGTTCACAAACGGGGTGTGGTCGCCGCCACGTAAGAAACGATCGTTTCTGTATATCATAACCACCTCCAGGTTATCAACGTATCGTTCACCTGTTTCTTTTACATAACGCGCCAGCTGGCGGGCTTTACCGTCATTCTCTACGCCATACTGTCTGATTGCCCCCACCTTTTTATCCAACTCAAAGGCAGGTAATCCCTCGCTGAAAACCCGCAGACGGGTGTTGTCTATTATATTGGTTTCATTGCTGTGGTTTGAACCCATGATGTCGTTATTGAGCACGCCTTCAATATTCCAGTTTTCGGCAACCGCTCTTTCTGCGAGATGATTCGCACCCAAAAGCCCTTGTTCTTCGCCGCTCACGGTTACAAAAATAATAGTTGCCGGAAACTTAGACTTTGCCATTACACGTGCCAGTTCAATAACGGCAACGGTTCCACTACCATCATCATTAGCGCCGGGTGCGTCAGCTTCGCGGTTCATTACATCCGTAACACGGCTGTCTATATGGCCACTTACAATAAAAATCCGGTTGTCGGTGGGGTCGGTGCCTTTTAAGGTGGCCATTACATTGCCAATCTCAATGGTTTTATCTACACGTTTACCATCCGGCTGGAGCGTCCAGGTATCAATATAAGCGGTCATACGGCCATCTGATTGCCTGGCAAATTCCTGAAACTTACTTAAAACCCACTTACGGGCGGCCCCAATACCCCGTTTGTTGTCTGTAGTGGTTGATAGCGTGCTTCTGGTACCAAAACTTACCAGTTTGTCTATATATGCTTTCAGGCTATCGCTTGAAACCTGATTGACGATTGTCTCAATTTGTGGGTCGCGGTTAATGATTTTCTGTGCTGACAGTTGAGAAGAGATGATGATGAAGTTGATTGCCAGGAGTACTTTTTTCATAGATATGTTTTGATTAGATGTCTCTAAACAAAAATACTAAACAATTGGCAGATGAAAACAACCATGCAAAAAGTTTTAGTCACAAACTGACGGTTTGTGGAGTAAGTAGAGGAATTATGGATTGTAGAAGGCTATCATTCATTACACCGACTAAAGTTGGCTGTATAGTTACGAATTAAACAAAAAAGGATGCTTCGGTTAAGAAACATCCTTTAATATAACTAATAAATAGATTTAAGCATGCAACAGTTCTTCGTAGGCTTCTTCTACTTCAACCAGCATTTCTTCATTGATTGAAACCAGTTGAACCTTCTTGGTTTCGTTGATTAGCAATGGGTCGTACCTGGCAACTACACGAACATAGTTTTCAGTAAAGCCCTGCATCAAGCCGTTTTCAACATCTTCTTCAAACAATACCGAAAAAGACTTGCTTAATTGCTGCTCGTAGAAAAAGCGTCTTTTCTTATCAGAAAGGATATGAAGCATTTTGGAGCGTTCAGCTCTTTTGCTGGCAGGTACAACGGGTTTAATGCTCAAGGCGGTTGTATTAGGGCGCTCTGAGTAAGTAAAAACGTGCAGGTAACTAATATCTAAATCGTTTAAGAACTGGTAGGTAGTCAGAAACTCCTCGTCAGTTTCGCCCGGGTGGCCTACAATTACATCAACTCCAATACAACAGTCAGGCATCAACTCTTTAATTTTCGTTACCCTGTCGGCATATAATTCTCTTTTGTACCTGCGGCGCATCAACCCTAATACTTTGTTGGAGCCAGACTGCAAAGGAATATGAAAATGCGGTACAAAACGTTTTGATTGCGCCACAAACTCAATGATTTCATCAGTAAGCAAATTTGGTTCGATGCTGGAAATCCTGAATCTTTCAATGCCTTCTACTTCGTCTAACGCTTTTATCAGTTCCAGAAAAGTTTCTTTTCTTTCATCATGCTGCAGGCCGAAATCACCGATGTTTACACCCGTAAGCACAATTTCTTTTACACCTCTATGGGCAATTTCAGAGGCCGCTTTCAATACATTCTGAATAGTATCTGAGCGGCTTTTGCCTCTGGCCAGTGGAATAGTGCAATAAGCGCAAGGATAATCGCAGCCATCCTGAACTTTCAGAAAAGTACGGGTACGGTCATTCAATGAATAAGAAGTATGGTAATCAATGGCTTCTTCAATATTAGAATTATATACTTTTGCGCTTGCCTGTTTTGGCACTTTTACAAAATCGCCGATGATATCAATAAGCCTGAATTTTTCAGCAGCGCCCAGCACCGCATCTACGCCTTCAATTTCAGAAATTTCCTTTGGTTTAAGCTGGGCATAACAACCTATAATAGCTACGTAGCCATCCGGGTTTATTTTATTGGCTTCCTTAACTATCTTTTTGCACTTCTTGTCTGCGTTTTCGGTAACCGAGCAGGTATTAATTATAAAAATATCAGGTTGTTGGTTAAACTCAACTTTCTGATACCCCCGCTCTTCAAACATCCGCCCGATGGTTGAGGTTTCAGAATAATTAAGTTTACAGCCTAACGTATAAAACGCTACTTTCTTCATATATTCAAATTTCTGTGCAAATTTAATTAAAATTAATAGATTTGTTTATATATCATTGAAAACCAATGGTATCAATACTACCGACCCAAAAAATCAATGCTTTTTTATGCTAAAAAGTTCAAGACTCAACTTTCTGAAAATTAACGAATCGTGCGTTGACCTATTTACAGATGCACAGTTTACTTACCCGGTTATGAAATATATAACCGGCCACGCTTTAACCAAAGAGGAAGCCATTGAAAGATATCTGAAATTTACAGATGAGCCCATTGCCGGTAACTATTTTGTACTGGATGCTGCCAGTGGCCAGACAATCGGTCTAGCCAAGCTGGCGGTCGAATCGCCGGGTGTGGTAGAAATTGGCTACAGTCTTTTTGAAGATTACTGGGGCAGGGGATTAGCCTATGAAATGGCGCAGGCATTAATGGATTATGCACTTGAAACCCTGAAACCCGTAAAAATAATTGGTTTCGTAGATAGCCGGAACAGGGCATCGGTGAGAATATTAGAAAAAGTGGGATTAACTTTAGAAAGCGAAGTTAAAGAGCGGCAGGGTGGAAATGTCTGGTTGTTTTCAAAAACCATAACCTATTAAAAAACAAAAACCCCATCAAAAGATAATGGGGCTTTGTAAACAAAATATTATTCGAAAAAGTCTTATACTTCTGCAGTCTTAACGGTTTTGATAATACGCGCAGCCACTTTGTATGGATCTGCCGCTGAGTTTGGACGACGGTCTTCCAACCAGCCTTTCCAACCTTTCTGAACCGCTGCAATCGGGATACGGATAGACGCACCGCGGTCAGACACACCGTAAGAGAATTTGTCAATTGATTGTGTTTCGTGCTTACCAGTTAAACGAAGGTGGTTATCGGCACCGTAAACAGCAATGTGTTCTTTCACAAATGGAGCGAACGCCTGACATATAATATCGTAAGTTTCTTTTTTGCCTGCAGTTCTCAAAATAGTGTTTGAGAAGTTTGCGTGCATACCAGAACCATTCCAGTCTGTTGCGCCTAGTGGCTTACAATGCCAGTTAATTGCAACATTATATTTTTCACCTAATCTTTCTAACATATAACGTGCAATCCAGGTTTCGTCACCTGCTTGTTTTGCACCTTTTGCAAATACCTGAAACTCCCATTGTCCGGCAGCTACCTCAGCGTTGATACCTTCAACGTTCAAACCAGCTTGCAGACAAAGTTCCAGGTGTTCTTCAATGATATCACGACCGAAAGCGTTGTTAGCGCCAACCGAGCAATAATACTGGCCTTGTGGAGCAGGGTAGCCGTTTGCCGGGAAGCCTAACGGTTTGTTTGTTTCCGGATTCCACAAGAAATACTCCTGTTCAAAACCGAACCAAAAATCGTTATCGTCATCTTCAATAGTAGCACGACCGTTTGACTCATGAGGAGTACCATCGGCGTTCAATACTTCGCACATTACTAAATAACCGGTTCCCAGACGAGCAGGGTCAGGACAAATGAAAACGGGTTTCAATAAACAGTCAGACGAACCACCAGGAGCTTGTTCAGTAGAAGAGCCATCGAAAGACCACATATCACAATCTTCCAATTTGCCACTGAAATTCTTTTCTATTTTGGTTTTGCTGCGAAGGCTTTGAGTTGGTTTGTAACCGTCAAGCCAGATGTACTCTAATTTAGCTACTGACATTGTTGTAATTTTTTAAGATGTATCGGTTATTGATCAAAGAATATGTTACAAATATAAATGCAAAAAACAATATAAGATTCTTTAAACAGCAATTATTTTAGTGAAAAATTTTATTTTCTTTAAAAAATGCAATTAATTATAGAAATATTAAGATTGCCTTGGTTTGTAATAATTCTTTGAGTGTGATTATGTTGTAAATCTACTAATTTTAATGATACATCAACTATTTTTGAAACCTATTTTTGACGAATTAACAAAAAAAATATAAATATTGGCCTGAAATTGCACTGATATTTTTCAAAATTGCATTTTTATCGGATTTCATTTTTCTAAGAAATAGCCGCAAAGGTAATCTGGCTACTATAAGTATAAATACTCACAGGTGAAACGCAACTTTATTAGGTTTCGACGCCAGAAAAAAGGAATACTTTAAGAGGTATGCACAAACAGATAATAATTATTTAGACCAGTTCCAAATAGTTTTAATTTTATTTGGATTTATTCTAAACAGCATCTAATTTTGTAGTGCAATATTTTTACAGTCAATCAGAGTTTTGAAGAAATGGAAAAACTAAACGTGCCGGATAGGATGAAAGCGGAGCTGCATAAAACAAATAAAGGGATTGTTTGGCAATGTGACCTGACTAACAGGATTTTTGTTGAGTTTGGAGGAATGACCACAGCATTTAAAATTCATAATTTTATAAATTTTAAACGGCTGGTTGACAGCATTAATATTATAGATAAATTATACGATTTATCTGACGAGGCCGACTTCGACATCATTGAGGCACCTAATACAAATCATACATTTACGCTACACCTTTGTGACCTTATCCACCTGAGAGAGTTATTGTCTGGTGCCAAATTTGCCTTATATGTTAATTCATTTCTGATTGAATTGCTGGGTGATTATGAAGTTGTTTAATCTTCTCTATATTTAGATTATCTCTAAATTTTATCTTTTCGGGCTATTATTTGAACAATTACGGTTTTCTGATTGTAATATTGTCATACATTTGAACAAACAATATTATTTATATTATGAAAGACCTGGTTAGACTTCGTACGTCTCTTAAAGAAGAAATTGAAACCGCATTAAATGCGCAGATAAAAATGGAAGCTGAGGCTTCTGCCAAATATTTGTCGATGGGTTCATGGTGTGAGCGCAATGGCTACATAAAAAGCGCCGAATACCTGTATCGCCAGTCGAACGAAGAGCGCGAGCACATGCTGAAAATTTTCCATTACGTAGCATCTGTAGGCGGAACAGCCATCAGCCCTGCCGTTGAAACGCCGCAATTAGAGTGGGGGACTTTCCAGAGTGTATTTGAAGCCGCCTTACAAAGCGAGATTAACGTAACGCATGCTATCAATAAACTGGTTACCAAATGCCGTAATGCTGAAGATTACGCCACTGAGAATTTCTTACAATGGTTTGTAAAAGAACAAATTGAAGAAGAAGCCAACGCACGCCGTGCCCTTGAACTGTTTGATGTGATTGGTACTGACGGAACAGGATTGTTTGTAGTTGATAAAGAAATAGGAAAAATAGGCACAGAAGAATAGAGTTTTGTTTTCTGTAAGATAAAGCACAGGTATGGCCTGTGCTTTTTTTGTTTTTATGCGTGCTGCAAAAAATTGTTTTATCCGTTAAATCGTAATAGTGTAGTATAAGTATCTATAATTGTAATTACAATTGGATATTTTATCTTGTTTTTGTTTTAATAATAGATGTTTTATTTTACTTTTGCAGTGTCTTCGCAATACCTTTCAATCGGGTTAACGGTTTTTATTGAGGCTTGCTTTAATAAAACCAAGAAGGAATCGTGTGAGAATCACGAACAGACGTGCTACTGTAATTAAATGTTCTTTAGAGAACAGTTTAAAAGTCAGATACTTGCCGTTAACCTAAATGACTACGCCTTCACGATTAAGGTTTTAGTCAAGCATTGTTTTTATGGAATCAAAAAAAAGGATGTTCCGGCCATTAATAAATGGTTGGGCTGGCATTGCTTTGTTTTTTCTGTAAAATCCCGGCCTTGAAACGGGAATTGGTGGGTTCGGGGTAATGATAACCTTTAACAAATCAATCAAATGTTTACTCACAATCTGGGTTACCCGCGCATCGGTAACAAACGCGAATTAAAAAAAGCCTGCGAGGCATTCTGGGCAGGTAAAATCACAAAAGAAGAATTGTTGGACACCGGCCGACAAATCAGGCTCAAAAACTGGCAGATTCAAACAGAAGCAGGTATTGAGCTTGTACCGTCTAACGATTTTTCATTGTACGACCAGGTGCTGGATATGTCGCTCATGTTGGGGGCGATACCTACGCGATACCATTCTTTGCAGGCACATGAACTGGAGCTCTATTTCGCTATGGCAAGGGGTGTACAAAAAGACGGTATGGACATAAGCGCTATGGAAATGACCAAGTGGTTTGACACCAACTACCATTACATTGTGCCAGAATTTATAAAAAATCAGCAGTTCAGCAATTTCTCGAAGAAAGCCATAGAAGAGTTTGAAGAAGCCAGAGAGCAGGGATTTTTAACAAAGCCGGTATTGATTGGGCCGGTGTCTTATTTGTTACTAGGTAAAGAAAAAGAAGCGGGTTTTAATAAAATAGACCTGCTGGAAACACTTTTACCAGTTTACCTTGAAATATTGCAGGAACTATCTTCTAAAGGTGCAGAATGGATTCAGATAGATGAACCTTATCTGGTAATGGACCTGAGCGAAGAAGAAAAGACAGCCTTTGCCAAGGCTTATCAGGTAATCAGGAAGGCCCTGCCTGAACAAAAAATTTTACTTGCCACTTATTTTGAAGACCTGGGGAATAATTTCGAGCTGGCGCTTTCTTTACCTGTTGATGCCCTGCATATTGATTTGGCCAGAGCGCCACAGCAGTTAGAGGCTATTTTAAGCAATGAAGGTTTCAAGGCTTCAGAAAAAATTCTTTCATTAGGAATAGTGGATGGCCGGAATATCTGGAAAAACAATTTTACAGCTTCCTTAGTGCTTATAAAAACAGCTTTGAAAACGCTTGGTGCAGGCAGGGTGGCGGTTGCCCCGTCATGCTCATTATTGCATGTGCCTTGCGACCTTGCATTTGAAAAAGATGAGGAGTCGCTCCCGACTGAAATCAAAAACTGGCTTGCCTTTGCGAGACAAAAGCTCTGGGAAGTGTGTACCCTTGCCAAACTGGCTGAGCCAGACACAACAAATACGTTTTTGGACACACTGACAGAAAACCAGCAGGCAATCAGGCAACGCAGGGAATCGGCAAAAATTCACAAATTTATCGTAAAAGAACGATTGGGGAAATTAAATGCGCATGATTTTAACCGTGCAAGCAATTTTGAGATCAGACAAAAGCTGCAGTGGAAGGCTCTGAATCTGCCGGTTTTTCCTACAACCACCATTGGGTCGTTTCCACAGACCTTAGAAATACGAAAATTACGTGTAAGCCTGAAAAAAGGAGAAATATCGCCCGAAACCTACGAAAAACTTATTGAAGAAGAGATTCAAAAAGCAATCTGCTGGCAGGAAGACCTGGGCATTGATGTGCTGGTACACGGAGAGTTTGAAAGAAACGACATGGTTGAATATTTCGGCGAGCAACTGACGGGCTACGTATTTACACAAAACGGATGGGTACAAAGCTATGGTAGCCGTTGTGTAAAACCACCCGTCATCTACGGCGACATAGAACGCCCACAAGCCATGACAGTCCGCTGGTCTGCCTTTGCGCAGTCAAAAACAAAACGTTTAATGAAAGGCATGCTTACCGGGCCGGTTACCCTATTGCAATGGTCATTTGTGAGAGACGACCAACCCCGCTCGCAAACGGCTTTCCAGATTGCGCTGGCCATCAGAGATGAGGTAGTTGACTTAGAAAAAGCAGGCATTAAGGTGATACAGATAGATGAGCCGGCTATCAGAGAAGGCTTGCCACTCAGAAAATCGAAATGGGACGAATACCTGAAATGGGCCGTGAATGCTTTCAGGTTGAGCGCAGCCGGGGTGAAAGACGAAACGCAGATACATACGCACATGTGTTATTCTGAGTTTAACGACATCATTTCATCTATTGCAGCTATGGATGCAGATGTGATAACCATTGAGACGTCGCGCTCTCAGATGGAATTACTAAAGGCCTTTGCAGACTTTAAATATCCGAACGAAATAGGGCCGGGGGTTTATGACATACATTCTCCGAGGATTCCGACTGTTGAAGAAATGGTTTCCTTGCTCGATAAGGCCCTGGAGGTAATACCTGCCCGCAACTTGTGGGTGAACCCCGACTGCGGCCTTAAAACCAGAGGCTGGCAAGAAACCGAAGAAGCCCTTAAAAACATGATAGAGGCTGCCAAACGTATGCGTAGGGTGGTGCAGATTAATTCGTAAGGCTTCATCCCAACCTTCCTCCACAGTAGAGAAGTAGTAAAACAAAAATCTCTCCGCACGGTGTTTGCTCCCTCATGTGGGGTCATACTGCCGAGGCGGAGAGAAATGAAGCCTATCAGGTTTTATTCACCCAGTATATATTTACCAAAAAATTTCTCTGCTTTTTTCTCTGTTACTTCTCCATGCCAGGCGTTTTCGGGCTGAAAACAAACCACAGGAGCGTAATCGCAATTATCAGAGCAGTCCATCTTTACAAGCAATACTTCTGCTTTCAGATGGTTTTCTTTGATTTTCTCTTTAAAAACCTTCCTTATTTCTTTGCTGTATTTACCGCATTTACTACCGTCGCACACAAATATGGTATGGTCAGGAATTTCTATCTTGCTCATGGCTATTTATCTAGGTAATCCTGAAAAGTACGCTGGATGAGCGCTTTGCCTAATTCAAGGTCATGAGGGGTAATGTCTCCGTCAGACTCAATCATTTTCTTACCGATGTTGTCGAAAATTAGGTTTTTCTTTGGTTGCACAAACCCAAACCCATTATTAAACGAGAAAAACGCCCAAGGTCTTACTTTGGGGTCAAAAATATTTTTACTCCAGTTATAGGCATAGGCATTAAAACCCACCTGATGCAACAAAGTAGCTGAAATGTCTATCTGCGATGCCACCGACGAAATCTCAATGCCTGTTTTAGCCAAAGCGCCACCCAGCCAAAGCATCGGTATTTTAAAATCATCAACTTTTTTGCCAGTTGGCGGTATCCGGTGGCCGTGGTCGGCTATAATAATAACCAGGGTGTTATTCCACCAGGGCTGTTTTTTAGCCGTTTCAATAAAGTCTCCGAGCGAATGATCAGCATAATACATGGCATTCATGAATTTTGTTTGCTCATCATCACCCTCAAATGCGTTGGCAATCGGAATTTCAAATGGTTCATGGCTGCTCAGCGTTAATATGGTCGAGAAAAAGGGCTGATTCATAGTAGCATGGTCGGCCAGAAACTTGTTAAAAACGATGTCATCATGCGCACCCCATTTAGAGTTCCAGTATTTTGAATCAAAATCCTGCTTGCTCACAATCTTCTGAAAATCAGAAGAATAGAGATAAGACTTAATATTGGCAAATTCAATTTCTCCGCCATAATAAAAATCGGTTGCGTAGGCGTTCTGCTCAAAATCTTTACTTAAAACCGGCAACTTGGCCGATTTGTTGGGTTCTGTAATGATAGATGCAATTGGCTGTGCCGGATACCCACTCAAAATAGCCGGTATACCTTTGTCTGTTCTGTCGCCGCTGGCATAAATATTCGAAAAATAAACGCCTTCTTTTTTCAGTGCATTGAAACGGGGTGTAACTTCAACACCGTTAATCTGATGTCCGGTTGCCTTTTTTGTAAAACTCTCCCAGATTACAATCAGTACATTCGGTTTTTTGATACCCTGTTTTAAAATTTTCTGCCCTTTTTTTGAGCTCACATATAATTCCTTGATTTTGTCGCTCAATTCTTCTTTAGGCAGGTAGGTATAAGGATTTACCTTATCTATAGAACCATTAACCAGCGAGCTGAAGAAGTTCCAGGTGGGGTTAACCGCAGCAATATTGGCAAAATTATTGGTAGAAAAATAAACGGTACTCTGGTTCATGGGCGATACCCCCAGGCTGCCGCGTATGGGTATTATCAGCGAGCCGGTAACAAGTATTGCAACCGGTATAAATGGCAGATTGTCAATGTAATTCCAGTTGTCAATATTTCGCGTTATGATTCTGTAAACAATTAATGACGCAACGGTTAGCAGTATCAGAAAGCTGAGAAACAACTGTAACAGCGGAGAAGAACTAACCGATGCCCAAGCTTCGCGCGGTGTTTTCAGATACCGCAAAGGGGTGGCATCCAGGTGGTATCCCCAGGTATTAAAAACCTGAAGGTCAATTACAACAATGAGATTGGCAAAAAGAACCATTATAAAAGTATAGCTGAAAATCCAGTTTTCGAGCCTGCTTTTTTTAATGAAGTTAGAGAATGCCACCAGCAAAAAAGGAATAACAGACAGGTAACCTGCCATTGAAAAATCCATTCTTATACCGTTCCAGAAAATCCCCCATACGGTTTGCAAGGTAAGCAGTTTGGTGTCTTCAATATGATAACCCAAAAAAATTAGTCTTGCAACCAGAAAGAAGATAACCCAAAACCCATAGTAAATCAGTAAAAATTGTAATCTTTCTTTCATTGAATCGGTTTAGTAAAATTAGCTCAAGCTTTATACAAAGTTTGCGCAGCCAATAATTGAGGCTGGCAGATTTGTTTTTAATAAAGAAATATCACTTTTTGTGCAAAAGTTATAAATGCTTTTTTAATCGATGTTCTTTCTCTATTTTTAACCCCAAATATAGGACATCTCAACAAAACTACTAATAAAAAATGGCAAGATTAAGATTTAAGGCGGTAGATGAAGCCCAAACCCGCCAAACTATTAAAGTAGACATACCTGCTGGCAAAGTAACAGAATACTATGGCGCAAATATCTTTAATGATGACGTGATGCGCGCCATGTTGTCGCCGGAGGCATATACCAAAGTAACAACAGCCATTAAGAGTGGTGAAAGAATTGATCGTGAGATAGCTGACGAGGTGGCGTCTGCCATGAAATCGTGGGCGGTTTCAAAAGGTGCCACACACTATACGCACTGGTTTCAACCTTTAACGGGTGGCTCTGCCGAAAAACATGATGCTTTTTTTGACATTAATTTTGACGGCAAAGCTCTGGAGAAATTCAAAGGCAGCTCATTGGTGCAGCAAGAACCAGATGCCTCTTCGTTTCCGAGCGGGGGTATCAGGGCCACTTTTGAGGCGCGTGGTTATACCGCCTGGGACCCTACTTCTCCGGCGTTTATTATTTACAACGACGCCGGCACAGGTACGCTTTGTGTACCTTCTATTTTTGTGTCGTACACAGGTGAGTTGCTTGATTCCAAATCGCCGTTGTTAAAGTCTCTATCGGTGCTCGACAAAGCTGCTACCGAAGTAGCAACTATTTTTGACCGCCATGTTGAGAAAGTATCAGCTACATTAGGTGCAGAACAGGAGTATTTTCTCGTGGATAAGGCCTTATTCAATGCCAGACCTGACCTGATGATGGCCGGTAGAACTGTTTTTGGCCATGCCCCGGCAAAAGGCCAACAGCTGGAAGACCACTACTTTGGCAGTATTGCCCCAAGAGTTAATGCCTTTATGGTTGACTTTGAATTTGAGTGCCTTAAACTGGGTATTCCGGTTAGAACGCGTCATAACGAGGTAGCCCCGGCTCAGTTTGAAGTAGCCCCTACTTTTGAAGAAGTAAATCTTGCCTGCGACCACAACATTCTGTTAATGGACGTAATGCGTAAAGTAGCTAAAAAACACCACTTTGAAGTTTTGTTTCATGAAAAACCATTTGCTGGTATTAACGGTAGCGGTAAGCACAACAACTGGTCGATGGGTACAGATACCGGCGTAAACCTTTTAGGCCCAAGTACCAAACCTAAAGAGAGCTTACGTTTTGTAACGTTTCTGATAAATGTAATAAAAGCTGTGCACGACAATGCCGATTTGCTGAGAGCCAGTATCGCCACCGCAGGCAACGAACACCGCCTGGGCGCTAATGAGGCGCCTCCGGCCATTGTTTCTATCTTCCTGGGTTCAGAAATGATTAAGGTACTGGAAGACATAGAAAACAAAGAAATAGTTTCTATTGAGAAAGGTGAGAACGCGTATATTAAACTGGGTTTGAATCGTATTCCGTCTATTTTGCTTGATAATACCGATAGAAACCGCACATCGCCGTTTGCATTTACCGGTAATAAGTTCGAATACCGCGCTGTGGGTAGTTCTGCCAACTCAGCTCAGCCTATGATGGTGCTGAATACCATTGTGGCTAATCAGCTAATAAAATTCCGCCAGGATTTTGATGCGGAAATGACCGAGCATGAAGGTAAAAAAGAAGAGGTAATTGTAAAGATTCTGAAAGGCTATATTAAGGAGTCAAAGAAGATATTGTTTGAAGGAAACGGTTATTCTGACGAGTGGAAAGATGAAGCGGCCAGAAGAGGCTTGTCTAATGTTGCCAGTGCTCCTGAGGCGCTGAAAGCTTATCTGAAACCTGAATTTATTGCAGTATTTGAAAAACTCGGCGTGCTGACAGAGCGAGAAATTCATGCCCGCTATGAAATAGAACTGGAGAATTATATCAAGAAAATTCAGATTGAATCTCGCCTTATCGGCGACCTGGCAATGAATCACGTAGTTTCTACGGCCGTTAATTATCAGGGCAAGATGGTGCAAACCGCCAAGGCACTGCGCGATATGGAATTAAACAAAGAGGCCGAGCCAGTATTGAATATCATTAAAGAAATATCGCTCCGGGTTTCTGAAATATCTAAAAAAGTAGAAGAGATGACAGAAGCACGCAAGCACGCCAATGCAGTAGACGACATTGAAGAAAGAGCAAAACTTTACGGAAACGACATTAAGAATTTCTTTGAAGAAATCAGATATCATGTTGATAAACTGGAATTACTGATAGACGATGAAGACTGGCCACTGGTAAAATACAGAGAGCTGTTGTATATCAGATAATACCTGGATTAATAAGCAATCAAAGAAAAGGTTTGTTCAGCAATTGATTGAACAAACCTTTTTCTTTTGGGTTATTTCCTTAAAATAGAATACAAAGCTTAAAGTGTTATTTCGGCAGATACTTTAACCCCAAAACGCTGTACATCCGGCTTGTTTAGGTAAGTAAGGCGGTGCATGGCTTCAACCCTGAAAAACTTAAAAATATTGCTTACGCCATACCCTAATTCAATGTAAGGTGATTTGCCCAGCCCTGAGAAATTCCTGAAGCCGGCATCAGAATTGGGCGGCGTAATTGAATAGTTTTTATCGCTAAGTGTACCCCATAAAAATTTTCCGGTGGTAAAGGTTCTCCATTTCCATTTTTTAATGAGCGGAAAACGGTTAAAAAGCAAGCCCTCAAAATCATGATTGTATCGAACGGTGGCGTAGCGGTCACTAACAAACTCAAAGATATTCATGAGATTGAAAGAGTTGCTGACAATAAAAATGGATTCGTTACCGAGATGGCTTTTCAGCAATGGGTAAGGAACGGTACCAAATATAGCCCCTGCTTCTGCTCTGTAGTAGGTCTTACCAAAATACCCGAGATTAAGCGTATGGCTGAACTTGGCCATCAGGTTATGGTAGTTAAAATCGCTGTTCAGAATATTCTTGGCGCCAAGTGTATATTTGAAGGTAATGGTAGGAGACTTAACCGTGCCAAAGCTGAGCCTTTCGTTATCGTTAATAACAGCCAGTTCGTCGCGCGCAAAAGTTATTTCAGACAACAGCTCTGATGTGTTAAAGCGTGTGGTAAGTGGCGAGGTGTCGCCCATGTGTGGTAAACTTCTGTACTGAAAATTATAAAGGGGGTCGAAACTCCGGGTTCTTACTCCAAACGACGTAAACACGCCCTTTGATACTTCTCTCTGAAACTGTATTCTGTTTTCGTTTTCATAATACGGTCTGTTCAAAGTGAAGAAACGCATATAGGCCGAAAAAATAGGCCCCAGCCCCAGGTCTTCCTTGCGCAAGCCTACCTGCTCAATATCATGAGAAACCTTCATACTCATGGTTGTCCAGGGCTTTCTTGAAAATATACGGGTTACTTCTCCGCTCATTTTCCATTCTTCATCTTTTGTGCCATAAGCAAGGTAACCTTCCAGCACCCATTTTCTGCTGAACTCATAATTGGTTCTTAAGCCCAGCCTGAGGCGCACGCCTTCAACATCGTTTATGGCGCCAGTGTAAACCAACGAACCCAACTCAATGCCTGTAAACAAGCGGGTATAGCCACTGGTAAGAATCTTGGCTATTTCTGTATAGTTTTTAATGGCCGGTATAGTCTTGATGGTATCTATCATGGTATAGGCCAGTTGTTCGTCTTTTGTAAATGGTTCCGGCCGTACCGACTGCCAGTATTTATTGTCGGTCTCGCGGTAGTCTGGCGATATCTCAATACCGCTTGCATAAAACTTTACATCTTTGGGGCGATTTATAACAATATCTTCATTATAGTTAGTAAACTTGAGCAAAAGCCCGGCCGAACCTTTGGTAACTTCGGAGACATCAACCAGAATACGGTTTTTAACGGGCATCCAGATATTATCCACCGGTTCCAGTTCCTGCTGGATTTTAATTCTTTCTACAAAATTAAGGTTGGCATCTTTTGAGATGGCCGCGTCTATCTGCACAATTCCCCAGGTGCCTTTATGTATCCACATGGTGCCAGCAAAGGCTAAGTCCTGCTTTCTTTTGGGTGTAAACTCAATGCGGTAGCAGAAATCATCGCCCAGGTAGGTGCTGTCTGCCAGGTAATAATCATATACCAGGCGCCAGTCGTCTGCAATAGGAGAGGCAAAAGTTTTGTTCAGGATATCAACCTGATTGACATAAAAATTATATTGCTGAAATGTAGACCCTATCAACTGCGACGTAAGGCTGCCATCTGTAACGCCAATGCCTTTAATGTTGGTCTTTTCTATTATTTCTTTCGATAACCGAGGGTCGTTTCTGAAATAATAATGCGATACCGATTCAGATATAAACGTAGGCACCAGTGCCTTACCTTCGTCGTCAGTTAGTGTACCCAGTTCTTCAATGGCTTTGTTTACTTTTTGCGCCAGTTTTCGTTTTCTGAGCTTATCTGTAATGTTATTGATATCTACCTCAATTTTATTATAGCTTTTGTAATCAAAGGCGCTTAATTTCTTGAAATTGTTTTCTGATTTGGCAGCAACTGCCTTCCTGATAATAGCCCAGGCGGGGTTTTCTCCGGCATGAACAGTGATTTCATGCAGCAGAATCTCGGTTGGTTTTAATTGGATATTGACTGTTTGGGTCAGGGAGTCGCGCCGAATAAAAACTGTTTTGCTGGCATAGCCCATACAGCTGATAAGCAGGGAGTCTGAATTGAGGGCCGGAAGTATGAGAACAAAATTACCTTCAAAATCGGTGTTTTTGCCGATGGTGGTATTTTTTAAGCTGATAGAGGCAAACGGTACAGGGTCATGCGTAACAAAGTCTGTTACTTTGCCTTTAATTGTGTAAGAATTTTGAGCAGCAGCAATGGTGGATGCAAGGTATAAGACCAACAAGTAAAGTCTTTTCATTTCATATCTTGGTGAATTCACTAATCTATAAGATAAAACGCAGCCGCTCTGCCAAAGGTTGCCTTATTTAGCAAAATAAGTGTTTTTATAATAGTTATTGTTGAAAAAATACAAAAAAAGTTGGCAGTTTTTCTCTGCCAACTTTGTGTTTTTGTGAGCCGGTAATTCAGCCGCTATTTATGGTATTCGTTTATGAAATCTCCTTTGGGCATAAATTCAAGATCTTCAACCGACTGATTGAAATAATACACCCAGGCTTCGTATTCCTGCTGATTGCTTTTCAGTATTACCCTGGCTTTTTTTCTTACGTATTCAGAGTGGTCAGGGTCCATCGGGTAGTACTCTTCGTATTTGTCTAAGAGAGAAAAAAGCTTGTCAGGTTCTTTCAATTGGTAGAGTTCTCCTTTTACAAAGTATTTTTCTCCGCTGGGGCAAGGTATTATACCCGGGTAGTAGTCTACCATATACATTTTGCCCTCCATAGCTGCCTTACCCAAAGGTTCGGCATACTGATTTATCCAATCGTGCGATTCAATGTTTCCGTACTCGCTCAACAGAGTACCATACACAAACAGATACTGGTTTTCATTCATTTCTTTGATTCAACTTGATGCTTTTTTACTATATCCAAAAAAAAGCGTTTTTAACAATTGAGTAGATTGGTTATCACCCAACCGGGCAGCTATTTTAAAACTTTTTTCTGCACTTTCAAAATCTGCCGTTCTGAACTCCAGCTCGCCAATCATTCTCATTACTTCCGGGTTTTTATCCAGGTACATTCTTGAAGCGCGTTTAAGTTCAAAAAGCGACATTTTATAATCTTCAAGATGATAATGGCACAGGGCTTTCCAACGGAAAGTTTCGGCCAGTGCATTATCTATTCGTATAGATTTTTCAAAGTCGGCCAGAGCTGCTTCCCAGTTCTCAAAATAATAATGACATTTGCCTCTGTATAAATAAGCAGTTGAAGATTTGGGATAGTTGAGCACCGCTAGGTTGAAGTACCTGAAAGCCGCCAGAAAATCGGCATTATTGTAATACCCTACGCCTTCTTTGAACAGGATTTCGTCATACTCCTGGGGTGTAACATCCTGACCTAGTCTGATTCTCAGATAGATAAATATCATAAACGGTATGCCAATCAGCAAAGCCTCCATGAGATTATTCTTTTTTGAGTTCTTCCTGCGTTTTTTTGGGTAAACTTTTAACAACCAGGTCGTAAGACTCCGTTATCAGTTCTTTCACAACCGGGTCTTTTATACGTGCATCTGCAATTACGCTGTTCCAATGTCTTTTATTCATGTGAAACGCGCCTGTTATGCCGTCATATTCTGCCCTGAGTTCTTCATTCTTTTCGGGTGTATTTTTGAGGCTGATAACCAGCGGATGGTTGTCAATACCAACCAATGCAAACATTTTGCCCTTTACTTTATAAACCAGCGCATCAGGCCCGAAGGGGGTTTCTTCGGTAACTCCTTTTTTAGCCAGACAAAATTCTCTGAACGAATCAAGATTCATAACACACTGTTTAACGTGTTGCGCAACGGGTAACCATTACCACCAGACAGAAAAGAAAGATGATGATAGAAATTCTGTTGATTCCGTGCATCATTTTCAAGTTGAAACTATGCGGATATTTGCCTTCTTTGTCTTTACGGAAAACCCTTAGAAAGTAAGCAAATACAGGCCCGATAGCCAGATAATGTTTGATTTTATTCATCATGGTTCTATAATTGTCAGTCGTTCATCAGTTCCATTTCTAATACTTCTGGCTCTAACCAGCGACCATCTTCTTTAATTAGTTCTATTAATTCATTGACTGCGTTGTCGGCATGTACCGACTTCTTCACTACATTCTGCCCGCGATACAGCGCAATTTTGTCTTTGCCTATGCCTACGTAGCCATAATCGGCGTCGGCCATTTCGCCGGGCCCGTTTACAATACAACCCATAATACCAATTTTAACGCCTTTCAGGTGGTCTGTATGTTTGCGTATTAAGGCGGTGGTTTCCTGCAAATCAAACAGGGTACGACCACACGACGGGCAACTGATATACTCAGTTTTGCTCATCCTTGTACGCGCCGCCTGCAGAATACCAAACGATGTGCTATTGGCAACAGTGGAATTGTCGAACGATAAAAGAATACCATCACCGAAGCCGTCAACCAAAAGCCCGCCGCAATCGGTAGCGGCATATAACTGGGCATCTACTTCTGCCAGGCCTTTGTAATTGCGTTTCAAAACAGCCGGGTTTTTGATTCCGGCATTCAGTAATTCAAAGTATAACTTACGTAGTTCTGGCATGGCCGCCTCATTGGCTGTTTCAACCACCAACACCAGATTAGGGTGCTGTTTTATTATTTCTGCAAAAGCCGGTGTTAAATCGGCCAGCGTTACTTTTACAAAATTGATAGCCTGGTGCATTTGGTTTGTTGCAATGGCATCGGCAAAACTTTTACTATCAAAATAAGGGAACTTATTGACTTTGTCTTCATGCAATTTCCATGCTTCGGCATCCAGAATCTCTTTCAGGCCATTGGGTAACATAAACGGAATAGGCGTTTTGCCGCTAAAAATATAGTCGGCACCTATATCATTCATGCGCCATTTATCAGGTAGGGGTAAATAAAAATGCCCTATTGGCTTTAAATCTTCGTGCTTTTCAACAATCGTATCAGAAAAATCAGCAATTACTCTAGGCACATTCAACCCTCCGAAATTGCCAACCTCGAGCGTTTCGCGTCTTTGGTACTGGTAAGGATTAACAGGTATGGTATTAATTGGGGCTATGGGCTGGGCTTTTTCATTTCTATGGGCATAGCGGTCTACCAATGCACGTGCTACCGGCGCTTCAAACTCAGGGTCTTCTGTTAAACTTACGCGCACGGTGTCGCCGAGGCCGTCTTCCAACAAGGTACCAATACCCATGGCCGACTTGATTCGGCCGTCTTCGCCTTCACCGGCTTCTGTAACACCCAGGTGCAACGGATAAGGTTTCAGGTTTTCGGCGGCAAGTCTTTGCACCAGCAACCGGTAGGCTTCAACCATTACCTGCGGGTTAGACGATTTCATCGAAATAACGATATTGAAATAATTTTCGTCTTCGCAGATTCTGAGAAACTCCAGAGCAGATTCAACCATTCCGAGTGGGGTATCACCATAGCGGCTCAAAATCCTGTCAGATAGTGAACCATGATTGGTGCCAATACGCATGGCAGTGCCGTACTCTTTACAAATTCTTATCAGAGGCAGAAAACGGTCTCTGATTCGCTCCAGTTCGGCCTGATAATTTTCTTCGGTATACTCAATAAACTCGAAACGCTTTTTATCTGCGTAGTTGCCCGGGTTTATTCTTACTTTTTCAACAATTCTTGCGGCCAGTTCGGCTGCATTGGGTGTAAAATGAATATCAGCTACCAAAGGAGTAGTATAACCCCTGCGGCGCAGCTCATTTTTAATATTTTCAAGATTCTGTGCTTCTTTTACGCTGGGTGCAGTAATTCTAATCAGTTCACAACCGCTTTCAATCATTCTGATTGACTGTTCTACCGACCCTGTCGTATCCATGGTGTCAATGGTGGTCATTGACTGCACCCTGATCGGGTAGTCAGAACCCAGCCATAAATCACCTATTTTTACCTGTACGGTTTTTCTACGGGTGTATTCGGTTAACGAATCACAATATTTTTTTTCAGACTCAGACATCTATTTATGTTCTGTTTTTTGACGCAAATCTAACCATGAATATAACGAGTTTTATGCAAGAAAGGTTGAAAAATTTATCAGAAATTGAAAAATCGCTGATATAGACTGTTAAATACCAAAAACAAACCCTTAAATTGTGATTTAATGATGCTTTGTTCTAAAAAATCAAGATTGTAAGCAAGCTGCGGCCATGATTGCGCTTTAATGCCGGATTATTGATAATTTTGCAAAAAAAATACTTGAATGGTTTCAGAATTAATTAAACTGCCGGTGATGGAATCTTTTTACACCCTTCAGGGAGAAGGATACCATGCTGGAAAAGCTGCCTATTTTATACGGTTAGGAGGTTGCGATGTTGGCTGTGTATGGTGCGATGTGAAGGAGTCGTGGGATGCCTCCATTCATCCGCAATTTACTGTGGATGAAATTGTTGATGGCGCTTTGGCATATACAGGCAGAATGGCAGTAATTACAGGTGGCGAACCTTTGATGTATAACCTTGATGAATTAACGGCTTCTCTTCAGAAAGCCGGTTTTAAAACCAATATTGAAACGTCTGGCGTATATGAAATGAGCGGGCATTGGGACTGGGTGTGTTTCTCGCCCAAGAAATTTAAAACACCACATGAAAGCATCTATAAGCAGGCCAATGAACTGAAAGTAATCGTTTATAACAAGAGTGATTTTGCCTTTGCAGAAAAATACGCGGCATCGGTGAATGAAAACTGTATTTTGCTACTACAACCTGAATGGAGCAGGCACCAGGAAATGTTACCGCTGATTATTGACTACGTGAAAGCAAACCCGAAATGGAGGGTAAGTTTGCAAACCCATAAGTATATGGATATTCCATGATACCTAAACATGCCCCTTCCCAACTAAGGTGATGGGGCTAAAGAAAATCTCTTTTAAAGTTCAACTATTGCCCAAAATTAAAACGTTGCCCATACATCACAATAGAAGCAATAGCTAAGGCATTGGCATTCAGGTTAAAACCTACTAAAGGCGGTCTTGCGTCTTTACCTAGATCCAGCTTTGTTTTTAAGGCATAAACTGTTATCAGGTATTGATGTGGACCACCGGGAGGAGGGCAGGGTCCGGCGTAACCGACTTCGCCATAATCATTAATACACTGAATTGCCCCCTTAGGTGCAATAGCTTTTCGTACATCACCTGCATTGGCCTTTAATTCTGTTACATCGGCCGGAATATTAAAAATTACCCAATGCCAGAATCCACTGCCAGTAGGGGCATCTTTATCATATATTGTTACGGCAAAACTTTTCGTACCTTTTGGAGCATCAGACCAGGATAATTGAGGTGAGCTGTTCTTACCGCCACAACCAAAATTATTGTAAAACTCTTTGATGGTGGCTTGCCCACCAAGGTCATTGCTTTTTAACGTAAAGTTCTGCGCCAATGCCACATTGCCAAGTAGCATCACGAATAGTAAATATACACCTGTTTTTTTCATATCAATTTGGTTTTTAGTTTATCAATAATTTGAAGCTGTAGACTCATAAAACCTTACAGCTACTTTTTATATTGCAGGCGTAATGTGTTTTTACCAATCATTTTCCCCATTGCGGCACCCTGTTCTATACCATCTCTGAAATGGATACCCCCATAAACCCTTGATATACTGCATTCGTTGGCTGCTTCCCAGAAAGAATTGAATTTGCGGGGCGCACCTACAAAATATTTTGAGTAATCAATAAAACTCAGGTTGTCTCCCATTTTTTCGGTAAGGATAGTGGCCATTGTTGCCGATTGTGCCGAGTGACCAGATGGAAACTCCGGGAATGGCGGGGTAAGCAGGGCTGGTTCCCACTTGCTGTCAATATAGCGTTTAATATACGCAATAGGCCTGATAAAATTCTGCTCGTATTTGGTTTTCCAGCAGGCAATAAAAGTATCGTTCAGGCCAATTGTCAGGTTACTGTAAAGCTCGGCGGCTACATCAAGGCTTTTCGGATTTTGTTTCAATACCTGTGTAAGAATAGAAATGGAGTGCCCGGGCGCAGAGTAGGTAAAAGCGGCGGCGTCGTCCCAGAAATTGGCAATCTGCAGTTTCTTACTGTTGGGTTTTACTTCTTTTGAAATATTGTAGACTTCCATAGCCATCTTATAGAACTGAGAGCTGGGGTAAATAGAAAACTCAACCTTTGGCTTTATATCTACGCCATTCTGGTTTTCAAGCAGAAAAGTGCGGTTTTTCCCCCAATACGGATGCAGCGGCCCTGTGTTTTCGAGGTCGGCCACGCGGTTTATTTCAAAACAAGAGGTACAAACAGGCAATTTATAGTTCATGTCATAAGTGCGCATAAAGGTATTATGCCCACCGTCTGTCATGGAATAATTATAAACCCAGTTGGCTATTTTTACACCATATTTTTGCGATTTCTCAACAGTTTCGGTTGGTAATTTTTTTGAAAAATAACTATTGATTGAATCTTTAAGGGCATAGACTTTTTCCATCCAGATAAACGGAGACGACACAAACATTTTGTCGACCATGGTAAACATGGCTGTTGAGGCAGCCAGAGGGGCGTTGAAATAGGTGCTGTCAATAAAGAGGCTGTCGGGCTTTTTGAAATCCTGTAACTGACCCGATAACGAAAAATTGTCGGTGTAGGCTGGTAGAATTGCCTCGTAAGCCGCAATATTAATGTAAGCGGTGTTTCGTGCGGCTACATTGGGGCTGTAGCCCTGGGTTTGTTCAATTAAATCAAAGATTAGCTCATGCCAGTGCACCATCAGGTCAGAGGTTTCGTAGTTGTATTTACGTTGCGGCTCCTTTTTTCTGAAAGTTGAACCTGCATTTGCCGAATCTGCGGCCGATGCGTCGTCAATTTCTTCAATTTCTTCTTCCTGTTGTGTATTTACAGTTGCAGGCTTTACATTTGCAGTTGTTTTAGGAGGATTAGCTTTTTTAGCGGCCGGTACTTGCTTGCCAGTTGTTGTGGATTTGGCAGTTGGTTTTTGTTGCCCAAATACTCCTAAATAAACTATGATTAAAATTCCAGTCAAAAAAGATTTCTTCATAGTTGAGACATATTTATAAAAAAGACGAATATTTGAACCTTATTTCTATTTTCGACAAAAATCTGACTTAGAAAAGGTTTTTGCAACAATTTTTTAGACAATTTAAGTAATGCCGGACAAAAAACTATTTCTTCTTGATGCGATGGCCCTTATTTACAGGGCTCATTTTGCATTTCTGAAAGCACCAAGAATTACCTCAAGGGGATTGAACACCAGCTGTGTTTTTGGCTTTGCCAATTCGTTGCTGGAGGTGATTCAGAAAGAAAAACCTACACATATAGGTGTGGCGTTTGATTTGCCCGGTGGCACTTTCAGAAATACAATGTACCCGGAATACAAAGCTAACCGGCAGGAACAACCCGAAGATATTACCGTAGCCATACCTTATGTAAAAAAACTGGTAGAAGCGATGGATATACCCACCCTGATGTTGCCAGGCTACGAAGCTGACGATATAATTGGTACGTTAGCCAAAAAAGCAGCAAGAGATGGTTTTGAGGTTTACATGATGACGCCCGACAAAGACTACGGGCAGTTGGTAGAAGAGCATATTTACTTGTATAAGCCTGCCATTCTGGGTAAAGATGTTGAGATAATGGGGCCTAATGAGGTATGCACCCGCTGGAACATAAAAAATGTAGACCAGGTGGTTGATATTCTTGGTCTGATGGGCGATGCCGTTGATAACATACCCGGCGTGCCGGGAGTTGGCGAAAAAACTGCCGCCAAACTGGTAGCAGAATACGGCAGTATTGAAAACCTGCTTGCTAATAGCGACAGGCTGACAGGAAAACTGGGTGAGTCGGTAAGGAATAATAAAGAAATAGCCTTGCTTTCTAAAGAACTGGCTAAAATAGAACTGAACGTACCTATAGAATTTGAGGCCGACAGGCTGAAAATTATGCCGCCTCACGTAGAGTTACTTTCTCCGTTGCTTGATGAGCTTGAGTTCAGAACCTTAAGAAAGCGGCTTTTGCCAGACGAACCCGGAGCAACACCAGCCCCAAAAGCCACAAGCAGTGCAGATGCCGGCAAGAAATCGGCCATAGGCGCCAGGTCAGGTGAGCAGATATCATTGTTTGAGGCGGCACCGGCTGGAAATCTTTTTCCGGAAGAGCATGAAGAAGGCTTTGCGGCGCATTACGCCTCTAATAAAGATACCATTGAAACAGTTGTACATGATTATCATCTGATTGATACGCCAGAACTCCGTAAAAGCCTCATTTATTATTTATCGCAGCAGGATGAATTCTGTTTTGATACTGAAACTACCTCGGTAGATGCCATTGATGCTGAAATTGTAGGTATGTCTTTTGCCTACAGAAAAGGAGAGGCCTATTATATACCTATGCCTGAAAACCAGGAAGAGGCATTAGCCATTGTGCAGGAATTTAAAGAGGTTTTTGAGAACGAAGCCATTATGAAAATTGGCCAGAACATTAAGTATGATTTGATGATTCTGCAAAATTATGGCATTGAAGTAAAAGGCAAACTGTATGATACCATGCTGGCCCATTATATAATTGAGCCGGAGCAAAGGCATGGTATGGATTACCTGGCCAATGTTTACCTGAACTATGAACCGGTTTCTATTGAAACCCTGATTGGTAAAAAAGGTAAAACGCAGCTATCTATGCGCCAGGCAGATTTGGAGAAAATAAAAGAATATGCCGCGGAAGATGCAGATGTAACCTTGCAACTGAAACAGGTATTAGCGCCAAGGCTGAATACGAGCCAACAACAGGAAAAACTAATGGCCAATGTTGAGATGCCTCTGGTAACGGTTCTGGCCGATATGGAAATGGCAGGCGTAAGGGTAAGCATGGAGACACTGCACGAAATGTCGCGCGTGCTTGATACTGATATTCAGGAAATTCAGGGGAATATTTTTAAGCTGGCCGGTGGAGAATTTAATGTGGCGTCGCCGAAACAATTAGGCGAGATTCTGTTTGAAAAACTGAAACTGGACAAAAACGCCAAGAAAACCAAAACAGGGCAATATGCAACCGGTGAAGACGTGCTGTCTAAGCTGGAAAGCGAACATGAAATTGTAAGAAAGATATTGGATTTCCGTGAGCTGGTCAAGCTGAAAAGTACTTATGTAGATGCCCTGCCTGCGTTGATATCGAAGAAAACGGGAAGAATACATACTTCCTATAATCAGGCTGTAGCTGCTACGGGTCGTTTGAGTTCAACTAACCCGAACTTGCAGAATATACCGATTCGCACGGTGCGTGGCCGTGAAATCAGAAAGGCGTTTATACCAAGAGACGAAAACCATGTGATACTTTCTGCCGATTACTCGCAGATTGAATTGCGTATCATGGCTGCATTCAGTGAAGACGAAAGTATGCTCAATGCCTTCAACCAGGGTATTGATATTCACTCAACTACGGCTTCAAAAGTGTTTAAGGTAGCTTTAGATCAGGTAACCTCTGATATGCGCCGGAAAGCCAAAATGGTAAACTTCGGTATTATTTATGGTATTTCTGCCTTTGGATTAGCGCAGCGCCTGGGGATTCCGAGAGGTGAAGCCAAAGACATAATTGATGCCTACTGGGTTGAGTTTCCGAAGATTAAAACCTTTATGGATAATGCCATCAATAAAGCCCGCGAGACCAAATATGTTGAAACCATTATGGGTCGCCGCAGGTATCTGAGAGATATTAATTCTCAGAATCAGGTAGACAGGGGCTTTGCTGAGCGAAACGCCATTAATGCCCCCATACAGGGTTCTGCAGCAGACATGATAAAGGTTGCCATGATTAATATTCATGACTTTCTGAAGAAAGAAAATTTGCAGTCGAAAATGATATTACAGGTGCACGATGAGTTGGTTTTTGATGCCCTTAAAAGTGAGGTAGATTACCTGAAACAGAAAGTAAATGAACTCATGTGTACTGCAATTCCGTTACCTGTAAAGATGGAAACAGGTATGGGCGTAGGTAGCAACTGGCTGGAAGCTCATTGATATTCATAATTTTTAATTTAAGTAAGTTTTATAGCCACAATGATTATTGCTTGCATCAGGTACAAGACCTGTTGATTGGGCTTGCTAACCGTGCAGAATTTCTGTGGTTATGTGGTATAAAACAGTGCTTGTAAAGCACTTTAAGTAGTTTAAATGAACGTAAGTATAGTTATTTTAGCAGCAGGGGGTTCTACCCGCATGGGCGCCCCCAAACAACTGTTGCATGTAGAGGGGCAATCGCTTCTAAAGCGTGTGGCAGAAATGGCCATGGATACACCCTGTTATCCGATTGTGGTAGTGCTGGGGGCTAATAAAGCGTTGGTGCGCAAAGAACTGGAGCGTATGCCTGTTACCCTGATTGATAACCCAAACTGGCAGGATGGCATGGCCAGTTCGTTAAAGATGGGGCTGGTTGGTGCCTACATGACATTTAAAGACCTGGAAGCCGTTATTTTTCTTACAGTAGATATGCCTTATGTATCTGTTGAGCTGATAGAACACCTAATTAAGAAAGCACAGGAAAACATGAGCACCACAAACGAAACCCCAGACATAGTGGCTTGCCGTTATGATGGGCAGCTGGGGATACCTGTTCTTTTTAAAAGAAATATATTTAACGATTTACTTGAGCTGAAAGGAGACACCGGAGCCAAAAAAGTGATAATGGCGCATCAGGATAAAACCGCTACCATAGATTTTCCGCAAGGTAAATTTGACCTCGACACAATTGAAGAATACAGGAATTTTTTGTCAAATTTTAATCAGAACTAATGCAGGCAGTTGGTTATTATATTTCGTTACCTTTTCTATACTTTATTTCAGTTTTACCTTTTCCGCTGTTGTATCTGCTTTCTGATTTTTGCTACCTGATAATCTATTATGTAATTGGTTACCGGAAAAAAGTAGTAAGAACAAACCTGAGAAACAGTTTTCCTGAAAAAAGTGAAGCTGAATTGCGGGCAATTGAAAAAGACTTCTATAAGTATATTGTTGATTTTTTTCTGGAGATGTTCAAGTGCCTTACCATATCAAAAGAGGCACTGCTGAAAAGAGTAAGTATTGAAAACCCGGAAGTAGTATTGGAACTTTACAAAAACGGGCAAAATTGCATCGTGTCAACGGGTCATTACGGCAACCATGAGTGGGTAAACCAGGTGTTGCCATTTCTGCTTCCGTTTAAAATAAAAACGGTTTACCGAGTACAGCACAACACTTATTTTGACCGGATGTTTCTTGATTTCAGGTCGAAATACGGGGTTGAAATGATTTCGATGGAAGAAGCATCAAAAAAAATCACAAAAGCAGAAAAAGACCCGTTTCTTCTGCTGCTTGCTAATGACCAGTCTGCACCGCCAGACAGAGCATTCTGGACGATGTTTCTGAATCAGGAAACTTCATTTTTTATTGGTACAGAAATATTTGCACGTCGATTCAACATTCCTGTGGTTTATGGCTGTATAAAAAGAGTAGGCAGAGGCCAATACAAGGCTGTTTTTGATATGATCAGCGATGCCCCCAATACATTGCCCAAAGGTGATATTATTGCAGCACACGCGCAAAAGCTGGAGCGGGACATAAAGATGGACCCATCGCCCTGGATGTGGTCTCACAAACGCTGGAAATACAAAAAGGTAAACGGCCAATACATTGATTTAAATTATAAAGAGTGAAAACTAAGTTTTTAATCTTAAGGTTTTCTTCCATCGGAGACATTATACTAACCACCCCCGTTGTGCGGTGCCTGAAACTGCAATACCCTAATGCTGAGGTACATTTTGCTACCAAAAACCAATTTAAGGTGCTGGTTGAGAATAATCCTTATATAGATAAGTATTTTCTGCTTGATGGCCCGCTGAATAATTTTGTAAAAACCCTGAAAGCAGAGAATTATCATTATGTGATAGACCTGCATAATAACCTGCGCACATCGGTTATCAAGTTTCGGTTAGGGAAACCTTCGTTTAGCTATAATAAGCTGAATTTTGAAAAATGGCTGCTGGTTAATCTAAAAATCAACCGTATGCCGGATTTGCATATTGTAGACCGAAACCTGAAAACCGTTGAAAACCTGGGTGTAATAAACGACAACAAAGGGCTTGATTACTTTATACCTGAGCAGCACACAGTAAATCTATCTCAGGCTATTGGTGATGCACCTTCATTTGTGGCCTATGCCATTGGCGGGCAGCATTTTACAAAAAAACTACCTACCGAAAAAATTATTGAATTGTGCAGTACAATTGATAAAAAAATTGTGCTGCTGGGTGGTAAGGAAGATGAACCCAACGGCGACATAATAGCCAATGCACTGGGTAGCAAGGTTTATAACGCCTGCGGTAAATATAATCTCAACCAGTCGGCCTCCATACTTCAACAGGCTGAATACGTAATAAGCCATGATACCGGCCTGATGCATATAGCATCGGCCTTAAAGAAAAGAATAGTTTCTATCTGGGGCAATACAGTACCTGAATTTGGTATGTATCCGTATCAGACACAATTCAGTATTATTGAAAACAAGGGCCTGCCATGCAGACCCTGCTCAAAAATAGGGTATAATAAATGCCCTGAAGGCCACTTTAAGTGCATGAATAACCTCGAAATAAACAAAATTGAGTTTTAGCGATTATCAATTATACTTTATTAACTGATTGATTTGCGCATATTGCAGAAGCATAATAGTTTTGCCGTCCTTAATTTCACCGTTCTGCGCCATTTTCATTGCCTTGCTAAAGTCTAGTTCCAGTACGTCAATGTCTTCTTCATCGGTTACCCCGCCACCTTCGGTTACTTTCTGGTCTTTGGTGTATTCGGCTACAAAAAAGTAAAGGATTTCGGTTACAGAACCCGGCGACATATAGGCCTCAAATACTTTATGTACCTGGTTAATGTGGTATCCTGTTTCTTCTTCTGTTTCGCGTTTAATGCAATCTTCCGGATTATCTTTGTCTAATAAGCCTGCACATGCTTCAATTAGCATACCGCTCTCGTTTCCGTTTACATAGGTAGGTATCCTGAACTGCCGCGTAAGTATCACCGTTTTGCTGGTGTTGTTATAAAGCAAAATTGTTGCGCCATTACCTCTGTCGTAGGCTTCGCGGCTTTGTTTTTGCCATTCTCCGTTTTTCTTTTGCCATTCAAATGTTACTTTGCGAAGAATATACCAGTTATCTGACAAGACCTCGGTACTCAGATTTCTAACTTTCGGATTCATTCTGATTGTTTTTGATTTATTTTGATTATTTTTGAACAAATGTAAAAATTAAGTATGAATTTTCAAGAACGAAAACATATTATTTTAGAAAAAGTAGAAGAATCTGGCTCTGCTGATGTAAAAGAGCTGGCTGTTCTTTTGAATACCTCAGAAATAACCGTTCGACGTGATTTGGCCGCACTTGCCGAAAAAGGGTTAATCTACCGTACACACGGTGGGGCTATGAAAATTAGTCTGGCCAAAGACCCGGTAAGCTTTATTAATAAATCGGCTACGAGAAGTGAACAGAAAGACCATATATGCCAGATAGCAGCTTCATTCATACAAGAAGGAGACGTGGTGTTTCTTGACTGCGGCAGTACGGTTTACAGGTTATGTCCGTTTATCAGAAACATGAATATAAAGGTTGTTACTAATTCTATACCTGTTGTAAATGCACTGCTCAATTCGGCAGTAAGTCTGAATTTTGCGGGTGGTGAAATTGACATGGAACGACAGGCAAGCCACGGAACTATTGTAACCGGGCATTTTGCAAGATACCGCGCCGATAAGGCATTTATAGGTGTAGACGGTATTTCTATAGCCACGGGGCTGAGCGCTTCAAGCGAGAAAGAAGCAGAAATATCAACCACCCTGGCCAGATACAGCCGTGAAACTTTTCTTTTGTGCGATTCTACCAAATTAGAAAAAGATAAGTACCTGCCGTTTGCACCATTAACTATGGCACAGTATCTGATAACCGATAAAGAGGCAGATGCAGAACTAATGAAGCGTTATGAAAGCTACGGTATCAGGGTATTGAATTAAAAAAGGCCCGAAAACCGGGCCTGTATTAAAAAATCAGAGATATCTTAACCATTTGTTGTCTTTATGTGCTGCCTTGTAACTGGCATACCACTTGCACATCGGATACAGCAACGCAACAATACCAAGCCAGATAGGGTATATGTACCAGATTTCAAGACCTGAAGGGGCTTTGGGTCTTCCAAACTGAAACGACCCGAAAACAAGGTCTTTTAACTCAAAACCCTGAAAAAACAGCATCACAAACATTGCTGTATGAATAATGTACCAGTGGATTAAGTAATAAAACAGTGGCACTTTACCATAGGTTGACACAACCTTAATGAATTTGCCATGTTTATTGGCACTCACTGATAAGATAATGAAACAAATACCCAGTGTTACTAAAGTATATAAAAGAGAAGGCGGATATTTGGTTACATTGAGGAACGACATAATCACTAAAACCGGGTCACGGTCAATTTTCCAGGGTATAGGGTCTCCATATATATTAATGTATCTTAACACAACAAACAAAAGCAGCGATAGCCAGCCCAACTTGTACAGCAGGGTTTTCCGTTTACGGGGCGATAAACTGAAAACGGTTCCACCAAAGCCATAACCCAGCAGCATTATACCAAACCACGGTATTGGAGGATAACTGATTGCAAATACGTGGGTATCTGACAACTGAAAAACAGAAAACGTAAATAAAGGTGCCAGGTAAGAATAGGGTGGCTGGTTAAATGGCAATAGCCCTAATAGGTTATGCAGGAAGATAATGGCCAAACCAATAATCAGTATGGTTTTTGAACTTAACCGAATCAGGGGTGCCAGAAGAATAAAGCCAATGCCAATTGCGCCGATAACCTGAAAGAAAAGGGTTCTGAACTTCAGGTCAAACCATATACCTAACCCGACTATCGTAAATTCAAGCAACACCAGCCAAAGGCCTCTGCTAACAAGAAACTTCTGATTTTCTTTCAATTCAGTGTTTTGAAATGACAAATAAGCAGACACGCCAGATAAAAACACAAAGGTTGGCGCGCAAAGATGGGTTATCCAGCGGGTTAAAAATAAAAGAGGAGTAGTAACAGATAAGTCGGTAGGGTCTGTCCCTATGTGAAGCAGGTCTCGGGTATGGTCTAATGCCATAACAATCATTACAAGACCCCGCGTGAAGTCAATAGAATTAATTCTTCGCATTTTCAGTAAGTTGGCTATAGGTTCTTTCCAGGCAGGTTAGAAGTTTTATTCATCTCAATACAATTAATCAGTAAAAGTTCTCCGCTTGAAAGTGAAAGAAACTTTTACAAATACAATTTTATTAAAAAATATTTAAATTAAAATGCTTTACGATAGAAAGTGTGTTTTCGTTGCGTCTGGAATTAAAAAAAATCACCTTTACAAACTTTTCAGGTCTGTAAAGGTGATGAATCTGTCAGTTAATGCCTTATTTAACAACCGGGAAAGCCACAATCCTTAACTTACTACAACCATAAGGAATAAGCGTAATGGTTTCTTCGTTTTTATCTACTTCACCCAGATAAATGCCGTCGCGCGGGGTAACAGGTTGCCTGGCAACGCCTTCTACTAATTGCCATGCTGGTATCTTTTTACCTTTTGCTTTTATTTCAACTGGGGCATTGGCGCTGTTCCAGACAAACGCATCTGTTAGCGGCTTTATTACAACGGTTGTATTTTCTAAAGGTTTTTGAATCAGAGACCGGGGCAAACCATAATTCCAGTCGCTTCCGGGCTGAATTTCATAATAAGTACCTTCTTCTTTTATTTCTTTCTGCGACCAACTCTCTTCAATTTTAAGAGCATAAACCAGCGGACCCCGTTCAATGGCTTTTGAGTTTTTTGCCCAACTGGATGTTTTAACTTCCATTGGTAATTGCAGGGTAAGTTTGTCTCCGTTTTTCCATACACGTTTAATTCTTGCTATTTTTCCACCTTGTTCGGTCTTCAGTTTTTCACCATTGAGTATCAATTCGGCTTCTATGCACCAAACAGGAATGCGAATCTCTAATGGAAAATCAACCGCTTTGGTTGTACTGATTGTAAAATTGATCTGGTCTTCAAACGGATAACCGGTTTCTTCAGCTATGCTTATTGGTGTGCCGTCGCCTACTTTGGCTGTTATGGTGTTAGGAGCAAAAAGCAAGGCTGCCAGCCCTTTGTCTGGGGTGGCATACCAAAGATGTGACGTAAATTTTGTCCAACCCTGGTGCATATTGGCTGTGCAACAGGTGTAGCCGGCATAAGGACCAAATACATTACACATACCACGCCAGAAAGGCAAGGAGAAATCAAAAACCCCACGGCTTACCTGTACCTGATTGGCTATCTGAAAGTATTGGCGCGAGTTAAAGTCGTCGGTAGTTTGGGTAGGCAAGGCGTTGTAGGTCATACGTTCAAGGGCATCCATGTACTGTGGGTCGCCGGTTACTGAAATCAATTGTTCCATTGAAAACATGGTTTCAACAATAGAGCAAAGTTCAATGCCCTGGGTGGGGTCGTTGCCATGTAAATCTTCATCGCCCGAGTACATACCATGTGGCAAGCCGTGCAGCGTCATGATGTCTGTCCAGCCGGTTTTCAGACTTTTAAGTAAATCAGGATTCTTTGTAGCCTGATAATAAATAGCTGGCAGCTTAATGCCCATGCCCACGTTAACTGCGTGCCTGGTCATCCATTTTTCGTCGGTCTGGTTGGCAGCAGCCTGCATTACCCAGTTACGCTTACCCAGCAGGTCTGACCAGGGGGTAGTTTGCTTGTAAATGGTATCGCCAAGCTCTAACAGAAATTTCTCGCCAGTCAGGTTATACAACCAATAGACCGACATCAGGTTGTCTCCACCGCGCGCCTCTGCCCATTCAGTCCATTTTGCAAGCGGACAGCTTTTAAGGCTATTATATTGATATTTAAAGTACCTGCTCAAGCAGTTTATCACCCGCTTGTCGTTTGTAGCCGTATAATATTGCTGCAATACCTTTATCATCACCATTTTAGGCCACCAGTCTTCTCCCTGGCTACAATCGGTCATGGGTTTACCGGCTCTTTCAGCTTTGGTGATACCGCCAATGTATCCATTTGGTCGCTGGTTAGTTATTACCCAATCAATGTATTGTTGTACTTTGGTTTTCAGCTTTGCATCATCAAGCAAAAAAGCCAGGGGTACGGCGCCATCCAGCCAATAGGGGGTTTCTTCCCAGGCATCACCCTTACCGCCCAGCCAGCCGTTATCTTTCATCAGTTTGGGGTAGTATTCATCCAGATGCCCGGTGGTACCGTCTCGCATTATGGTCAGTTGCTTATGCAGCCAGCCTTTTGGTTTTACCGCACCCAAGGGCAACTCTATGTATTTTAGTGGCGCAAGAGGCGCTTTATTGCCGATGTAAAAAGAATTTTGCGCCTCAGCCTGACCTACAGACAAGCCAATTAACAAAATGCCCAGCAAGTTTTTTTTCATGGTGTTATTTAAGGTTGAAAAGATTAAATCAGCATTATTTTGATGTACGCGTTACTTTAGAGAAATCAAGGTAGCGATATTTACCCAGAATTGTTTGCTGCAAGGTTAGTTCATAAGAACCACCATCGTAATCTGCTTTGGTTTTTATGGTTTCTACTTTTAAGGCGGGCTGTTTGGGCGCATTTTTACTATTCAGTAATTCATAAAAAACGCGGCCGTTCATAGATGCCGGAATAGGCAGTTGATGCAAATGTAATATAGTAGGCGCCAGGTCAACATTTGAGGTGGGCAGGCTGCTTTCATACGCTTTTTTAAAACCTGGGCCATAGGCCAGAAGCGCTATATGCACTTCATAAGGGCTCATGCTGCCATGCCCGGCCACGCCTTTGGCGTAGCTTGTGCCTGCATAGCCTTTGTCATTCTTATCATCATTCCAGTTGTAGTCAACCAATATGTCGGCAGTGCGGCTTGGGTGATTCCAATGAATGGTCTCAAAAGATAAGGTGCCTTCAACAATGCCTTGTTTGTTACCGGCTTTTGCTGCTTTGGTATAAATACCTCCAACCCATTGCTGCGATTGCAGGCGATTAACAATTGTTTTGATTTTACTTTTGTCTTGCACATAAATGGCACCTTCAGTTACGATTACGTCTTCACTATCTTTATTTTGTTTCAGGCCTTCTTTAATCAGGAAATCAACCACATTGGTTTTGCCGATGAAGGTTGCAAAACCGTGGTCAGCTGAAATCAGAATATTGAAATTATTCGTTAGCCCTTTTTGTTCAATATCAGCCAGAATACGCCCGAACTGCTCATCTACCACTTTGATTGATTCCATGGCATAGTCTGAGCCAATGCCAAAAGTATGGGCAGTGCCGTCGGGGTCTGTAAACCACACAGAACTTACCAGGGGGCCATCCAGGGTAATGGCATATCTCATAACAGCATCGGCAATCCATTTATTAAGCTGAGTATTGGGCTTTGGTTTTACACTAGCCGGAATAGGGCCCACTTCGCTCAAAACTTTAGCTTTTAATGATTCTGGTCTGATCATGCTTGTTGAGATAACCGCGCCATTACCTATTTTATGATTTTGTAAAAGAGCCGAACCGGTTGAACCTGAGCTAAAAACCATCATTCTTTTTCCTGCCTTGGTCAGAATCTCTCCTAAAGATATAGCTGTAAGCAAATTTCCGTTTTCAGAATCATTAATTTTATCCAGATTTTCGGCATCACCGGTGTTCAGGCCCTGTGTTTTATTCACAGCAGGGAAAAACACCGTATTACCCATTAAACCATGCGCTTTAGAATAGCCGCCTGTTGCAAACGAAGAGGCATTTACTCTGGTAACAGTTGGGAATACGCTATGATGTTGTTTACCATAAGCCGCTTTCTTACTGAAAGCGTATAAATTGGGCATGGCCTCAGGAGTAATGTAATCCGGCCGCAAGCCATCAAAAAATATAATCAGGGTTCGTAGTTCTTTGGTTTGCTGTGCCGGGGCAGTAAAACAGTTTACCAATAATATAGCAAAGGCCAATGCCTGCCGCAGTAGAGATTTCATAGATGGAATGAGTTTCAGGTTATCGGACAAAAAACAGGGTATAAACCGAATGGATATTCCTCCGGTTTATACCCGCTAAAATACTGGATTAAAATGTATTCAGGCTATTTTTATGCGTGAATAATCTGTTAAATCCTTTTGTGGTTTTTAAGACTATTACTGCCTGATTACTTTGTAAGATACAATAGACCTTGGCGTTGAAACTCTCAGGATATAAAGCCCGGTCGGTAAGTCAGCTATGTCAATCGTATCAGAATCATCTGTTACTTCCCTGAGTAAAGCCCCATCTGTTTTAAAGATTTCTTTTTTGATGATTTTATCCGGTGTAATGATTTTTATAATATCATTAGTGGGGTTAGCCGGGTTAATGTGCCGCTTCCTGAATATCTTTCAGCCATTTTTTTTAACTAGACCGGTGTGTCCAATAGTCAACATTAATAATCGGCGGTAATATTAAAATAAGGCTGTAAAAGGCCGCAAAAAATAATATTTATAACCTAAACTTTTGAAATTGAATAATTAGTCTATTTTTTTGCAAAACTAATCTCCTAACATAAACTATGAATAGACGCGACTTTATCGGTACAACCCTTGCCTCCTCAAGTATACCATTTATTGTAAAAAAGAACCCCACCGAAGACAAAAAAGTAAGACTTGGTTTTATTGGCGTTGGCCTCAGGGGCCGCACTCACCTGCAGCAGGTGATGTATCGCCCCGATGTGGAGGTTCCGGCTATTTGCGACATTGATAAAAACTCAATTGCAGAGGCCAATAAAATATTTCAGAAATTTAACAAAGGCTTGCCGGTTGCCTACTCAAAAGGTGAAAGGGATTTTGAGAACATGGTAAAGCGTGATGACCTGGATGGTATTGTGATTGCCACCCCGTGGGAATGGCACGTACCCATGGCCATTGCAGCCATGAAAGCAGGCAAATATGCAGGCGTAGAGGTGTCGGCAACGGTTACATTGCAGGAATCGTGGGATCTGGTTGATACCTACGAAAAAACAGGCTCGCACTGTATGATTCTTGAAAACGTATGTTACCGACGTGACATTATGGCTGTGCTGAACATGGTTCGTAAAGGTATGTTTGGCGAGTTATTGTATGGCCATTGCGGGTATCAGCATGATTTGCGATTTGTAAAACTGAACGATGGCAAAACCGCGCATGGCAAAGGTGTTGAATTTGGAGAAAAAGGATTTAGCGAAGCCCGTTGGAGAACCCAGCACTCAGTTGACAGAAACGGAGATCTTTACCCAACGCATGGCCTTGGCCCTGTAGCACACTGGATGGACATTAACTATGGTAACCAGTTTTTATACCTTACCTCAATGGCTACCAAAACACGCGGTTTGCATAATTATATAGTTGAGAACGGCGGCCCCAACCACCCTAATGCAAAGGTAAACTTTAAACTAGGCGATATTGTAACTACCACTATACAATGTGCTAACGGTGAAAACATTGTAATTATACATGACACCAGCAGTCCACGCCCGTATTCACTGGGTTTCAGGGCGCAGGGAACAAAAGGTATTTGGATGAATGACGGCAACCAGATTTATCTGGATGGGGTGTCTAAAAAGCATGATACCTGGGAGCCATTTGCTGATTATCAGAAAGAATATGACCATCCGTTATGGAAGCGCTTTGAACAGGATGCGGCCAATGCCGGACATGGCGGAATGGACTTTTTTGTAATACGCGCATTTATTGAATCTATTAAAAAGAAAGTGGCTCCGCCAATTGACGTTTACGATGCCGCCGCCTGGAGTGCCATCAGCCCGCTATCTGAACTATCTATTGCCAGAGGCAGCTCTCCGGTTGAAATTCCTGATTTTACCCGCGGTAAATGGCGTACGCGCAAACGCACGTTTGGCCTTAACGACGAGTATTAAGAGTAATCAATTACCTAAACAAATATTTTACTTATCAGCAAACTGATTTTAACCCTATTATTATGGAGCAAAACAATAAAAGCTACCTGATGCCATTAGTAATGATTGGTGTTTTGTTTTTTACCTTTGGTTACATTACCTGGACCAACGGCACCCTCATACCTTTTCTTAAAATTGCATGTGAGCTAAAAACAGACACACAGGCATTTTTGGTTACTACGGCTTTTTATATGTCTTATTTCTTTTTATCTATACCATCTTCTATAATACTAAATAAGGTAGGTTTTAAAAATGGCATGGTAATAGGGCTAATAATTGTTGCTGTTGGTTCGCTGGTTTTTATTCCTGCCGCCAATTCACGTAAATTTGAACTCTTCCTTGCCGGTTTGTTTATGCAGGGCACAGGTCTGGCACTTTTGCAAACCGCTGTAAACCCTTATGTGAGTATATTAGGGCCAATTGAAAGCGCTGCCAAAAGAATCAGCATTATGGGTATGGCTAACAAACTGGCGGGTATTCTGGCACCAATTATTTTGGGTGCCATTGTACTAAAAGGAATAGGCGACATTGAACATAAGCTGGAGGTTTCTGAAAGTGCAACTGAAAAAGAAGCGCTTCTGAACGAATTGGTGCAAAGAATTAACACGCCGTATTTGGCGCTGGCAGTTGTGCTTGTTCTGGTTGCTGTCTTGTTCTGGTTTTCTAAATTACCTGAGGTAAAAGAAGAAGAAGAACAAACTGCAGGCGCTCAGAAAAAAGACTCAGTTTTTGCTTTTCCGAATCTGATACTGGGTGTTATGGCCATTATCTTTTATGTTGGTGCAGAAGTAATTGCCGGCGACGGTATCGGCCAGTACGGTAAAAACATAGGCATCAGCCTTGACGAAGCCAAAAACTTTACGTCTTATACATTAGGGGCCATGCTTGTGGGTTATCTGATAGGCATAGTGGCTATACCAAAATATATAAAGCAAGAGAATGCCCTTAAATACTCGGCTATTCTTGGTATAGGCCTTACGGTTGCCGCCATTTTTACTGAAGGCTACGTGTCTGTTTTTTGTATTGCTTTTATGGGTTTATCTAATGCTTTAATGTGGCCGTCTATTTTTCCGCTGGCCATTAAAGGATTGGGCAAATTTACAAAAATTGGTTCTGCCTTGTTGATTATGGGTATCGGACCCGGTGGTGGAATTATTCCGTTGGCATATACGGCCATAGGTGGCGAGGCCAATCCGCAGAGAGGATTCTGGATTATGGCAGTTTGTTATATTTTTATTTTGTACTATGCAATTGCCGGCTATAAGAAAAAAAGCTGGTGAAATTTTTTGTCATAAAATTTGTTTAACTGTTGCAGATACAACGCTGCAACAGTTTTATTTTTTAATAAATACCTATGAAAAAGGCCTATATCTTATCTGCCGTGCGCACGCCAATCGGAAGTTTCGGTGGTGCGCTTTCATCAATTCCGGCTCCGAAATTAGGAGCAATTGCTGTTAAAAAATCCATTGAAAAGGCCGGAGTTTCTGCTGACGATGTTGATGAACTGTTTTTTGGTAATGTGTGCCAGGCAAATGTAGGGCAGGCACCTGCGCGTCAGGCTGCTTTATATGGTGGGTTATCGGCCAAAACCAATACCACAACTATTAATAAAGTGTGTGCCTCAGGTATGAAATCGGTTATTTTAGGCAGCCAGTCGATTGAATTGAACGAAAACAGTATAGTAGTGGCAGGGGGAATGGAAAACATGTCGATGATTCCGTTCTATCTTGAAAAAGCACGTTATGGATATGGTTACGGAAACGGTGTTTTAATAGACGGCCTTGCTAAAGATGGCCTTACAGATGCCTATCAGCCTTTGGCTATGGGCTGTTTTGGTGATGCCACCGCTGCCAGATATAACATAAGCCGTGAAGAACAAGACAACTTTGCGATAGAGTCGTACAAGCGAGCGGCAGCTGCCTGGCAAAGCGGAGTTTTTAACAATGAAGTTGTGCCTGTTGAAGTAACCGACAGAAAAGGTAACGTGAAAGTAGTGGCAGAAGATGAAGAGTTTAAGAACGTAAACTTTGATAAAATACCAACCCTAAAGCCAGTTTTTACCAAAGATGGCACCGTTACAGCGGCCAATGCTTCAACCATTAATGATGGAGCGGCGGCATTGGTTTTATGCTCGGCTGAAACGGTTGAGCGTGATGGTCTAAAGCCGGTAGCCAGAATAATTGCCTATGCAGATGCAGAGCAGGAACCGGAATGGTTTACCACTTCGCCGGTTTATGCAGCTCAGAAAGCCTTGAATAGAGCCGGACTAAGCGTAGGCGATATTGACTTTTTTGAAGTTAACGAAGCATTTTCTGTAGTTCCTATCGTATTTTGCCGCGAACTTGGCATTAGCTACGATAAATTGAATATCTTTGGAGGTGCAGTTTCGTTGGGGCATCCTCTTGGTTGTTCAGGGGCCAGAATTATTGCTACTCTTATAAACGTACTGCAGCAAAAAAATGGCAAATATGGTCTTGCTGCTATCTGCAACGGTGGGGGTGGTGCAAGTGCTATTGTTATTGAGAATTTATAAATAACGCTAAATTTTTCGGAAAGATGTGGCCATGGCATCTTTATTATGATTAACTATGGAAATAAGTTCTAACAGTTCTACTGATTTACGTAATTTTTTCGGCTCGGCTCAGAGTCTGGTCAGGGCCACTTCTACCGGCCGCCTTGATATTATGGGGGGTGTAGCCGATTACTCCGGCTCAATGGTATTACAGATGCCAATAAAAGAAAAAGCCACTGTTACTATTGGTCACAGAAATTATAATCAGCTTCATATTAAAAGTCTTGACCTGACAGAAAACAACGAAGTTTTTATTGACCTCGAAGAACTGCCAAGAGACTACGAAGAAGCCCACAAGTATTTATTTGAAATAGAAGGCGGCGACTGGGCATCTTATCTGGTTGGCTGCTACCTGGTTATATTGAAAGAAAAAAATGCCCGGCTGGGCGGTCTGGATATTCTGATACAATCTGAAGTTCCGTTTGGTAAGGGGGTGTCTTCTTCAGCAGCTATTGAGGTAGCTATGTTTAAAGCTCTCGGAGAATTGTATTCGATTGATTTTTCTGGAACCGAACTGCCGCTTCTGGCACAAAAGGCAGAAAACCTGGTAGTAGGCGCTCCTTGCGGCCTGATGGACCAGCTTACCTCTTACCTGGGCAAGCCCAATTATCTGCTACCTATTTTATGCCAGCCAGATAAAGTTTACCCGAGCATAAAAATACCCGATAATTTGTATTTTGTGGGTATTGACAGCGGGATACGTCACAAAGTGGGTGCGGCATCTTATGGCGATGTACGCACGGCCGCATCAATGGGTTACTCAATTATTGCACAAAATCTGGGGGTATCAAAGCAAGACCTGAAAGTGGCAGAAAGCAACCTTTTGCCTTATTCGGGTTTTCTCAGCAATATTTCGCCTTCGCAATACGAAACTAATTTTTCTCGTTTGCTTAACTCTATGTATGGCAAAGAATTCATGAACGACTTCGTGGTGGTTACTGATCCTCTGGCACACGTAAAGGCAGATACCTACTATAATATTAAGGCAAGCACCGAACACCCGATTTATGAAAACTTAAGGGTAAGGCTTTTTACAGAAATGACCAAAGTACTTAATAACCATAATTATGTAGACCTGCTGCCGCTGATGGGCGAATTGATGTATCAGTCGCATGAGAGTTACAATAAGTGTGGCCTTGGTGATGAACACACCGACATACTGGTTGAAATTGCCCATGCCAAAGGAGCAAAGTCTGGTGTATATGGAGCCAAAATAACCGGTGGCGGCAATGGCGGAACCGTTTGCCTGATGGTATATGGGGTTAAAGGTCTATTAACAGCCAAAGAAATTCTTAATATTTACCAGAAAGAGACCAATCAGGAAGGACTTGCGTTTTTTCAAAGCTAAAATTACTTATGAGATACCTATATCTGTCCATTATACTTTTTGTTTTTAGTTGCAGGAGTGTTCCGCAAAAAACATTTATTCCTGTTCCGAAGCAGGGGTTGGTTGAGTATTTGAAGTATAAACCCGGATTCAAACCGATGGTTTCATCGCATAGGGGTGGGGGGGATATCCCGGGGTATCCTGAAAACTGCCTGGAGTCTTTCGCTTATCTGGCAGGTAAAATTCCTAATATCATTGAATGTGATATTGAAATTACGAAAGATAGCGTGCTGATGATGATGCACGATAATTCGCTTGACAGAACCACCACCGGAAAAGGCAAAATTATCAATCAGAACTGGGCCGATATGAAAGACCTGAACCTGAAAGACAATACAGGCAAGCTGACCAGCTTTAAAATTCCGACATTAGAGCAGGTACTCAAATGGGGTAAAAATAAGGTGATATTTACGCTTGATGTGAAAAGAAATACGCCTTATGAAAAAGTAATAGCTATGGTGAAGCAGCTACATGCCGAAAACTATTGCGTTATTATTACGTATGATGTTAATCAGGCCAGAAAAGTTTATAAACTTGACCCAAACCTGATGATTTCGGTAACTATCCGCGACATGAAGGAATACGAAAGACATCATGAGGCGGGTATTCCAGATAAAAATATGATAGCTTTTATAGGAACCCGGGAACCCAACAAAGAATTTAACGATTTTCTGCACCAGAAAGGTATTGTTACCATTCTGGGTACCTTAGGTAACCTTGATAAAATGGCTGCTGCCAAAGGTGATAACCTCTATAAAGAATTTGTAAATAAAGGGGCTGATATTCTCTCTACCGACAGAATGATTGAGGCATACCATGCCATTCAGTAACAATTGCCAGTAAATTTCTAAAAGCTAAAAAAACCTTCATTCCCGACGTTTTATAAACCTTTGATTAGTAATTGTTTTCAAATGCAACTAAACTGTAACAGAAATCTATAAACAAGTACCTAAACTATATTTCATCAATGCGAAATCTACTGATTACACTCCTTACGGCTACTTGCAGTGTGGCGGTTGGGCAATCTTCACTGAAACCCAAAATAAGCGCTGGTGCCGATGCCATTGAAAAGAAAGTGGTAAGCTGGCGAAGAGATTTTCATGAAAACCCTGAGCTTGGTAACCTTGAATACAGAACATCAAAAATTGTGGCCGGTCATCTGCGTTCACTGGGTATTGAAGTACAGGAAAAAGTAGGTGTTACAGGTGTTGTTGGCATTCTGAAAGGTGGTAAACCTGGTCCGGTTGTTGCCTTGCGTGCCGATATGGATGGCCTGCCTGTTACAGAAAGAGTAGATGTGCCGTTTAAATCTAAAGTAATGACCGAGTATAACGGTCAGAAAACCGGGGTTATGCATGCCTGTGGGCATGATTCGCACGTGGCTATTCTGATGGGTGTGGCAGAGATTCTGTCGTCAATCAAAAGTGAGCTTTCCGGTACTGTAAAATTTATTTTTCAACCGGCTGAAGAAGGTGTTTATGACCCTAAATTGCTAAAGAACGGAAAATCGGGGGCAGAATTGATGGTTATGGAAGGGGTTATGGAAAACCCGAAGGTTGATGCCATTTTTGGTCTGCATATCAGCTCGGTAACAGAAGTCGGGAAAATCGGGTACCGCCCCGGAGCAACTATGGCGGCGGTAGACCAGCTGGGTATAAAAATAAAAGGCAAGCAAACTCATGGTGCAAACCCCTGGCTGGGTATAGACCCTATTGTAACGGCATCGCAGATTGTGCTGGGGCTGCAAACCATTGTAAGCCGTAATGTAAATATTACCGAAAACCCGGCCATTGTTACAGTTGGGGCTATTCATGGAGGTATCCGCCAGAATATCATTCCGGAATCGCTGGAGATGATAGGTACCATCCGCACCTTTGCACCAGACCAGCGCCAATTGGTTCATAAAAGAATCAATGAAATTGCAACCCACATTGCAACCAGTGCCGGAGCCGTAGCTGAGGTAAAAATTGATACGGGGTATCCGGTTACTTATAATGACCCTGTGCTTACTGAAAAAATGATTGGTACCCTTGAAGGAATTGCAGGTAAGGAAAACGTAGTTGTGCAGGCTGTACAAACCGGCGCAGAAGATTTCAGTTTCTTTCAGCAAAAAGTACCAGGCCTTTTCTTTTTTCTGGGTGGTATGCCCAAAGGACAAACCAACCCGGCGCCACACCACACCCCAGATTTTTATATTGACGAATCAGGCTTTACGCTGGGCATCAAATCGCTGGCTGGTTTAACTGTCGATTACTTTGAAATGAATGCGCCTAAAACCGAAGAAACAAAGCCAGGCAAAGGCAGGAAAAAAAGTAAATGATATCAATCATATTTGTAAAAAGGTTCGAGGAAAACTTTACTTCGAACCTTTTTGTTTTATACCCAAGTACGCAAACCTGACCACAATAAATTAAGATTATGCCTGCTGAAATCATTGAAATATTTCCTGATAACCCGGATATGCGTAAAATACGTCAGGTAGTAGATGCCCTTAAAGAAGGTGCCATTGTGATATACCCGACAGATACCGTTTACGCAATGGGCTGTGATATTTTTAATACGCGTGCCGTTGAACGCCTCTGTAAGATAAAAGGAATTAAGCCACAGCAGAATAATTTTTCTATAGTTTGCCATGACCTGAGCAACATTGCCACGTATGCGCGGGTTTCTAACACGGCGTTCAGATTAATGAAGAGGGCTTTCCCCGGGCCGTTTACGTTTATTCTGCCAGCCACCGGCGATTTGCCTAAAATAATGCAAACCAAGCGTAAAACCATAGGAGTCAGGGTGCCTGACCATGAAATTCCGCAGAAAATAATTGAAATGCTGGGTAATCCAATCATTACTACCTCAGTAAAAGATGATATTGACGACATCATTGAGTATCCCAATGAAATAGAGGTAATTTACGACCAGAACAAAGAAAAGGCCGATATTATTATTGATGGTGGCTGGTGTGGTATTGAAGCATCAACCGTTGTGCTGGCCATTGATGACGACTTTGAGGTTATCAGAGAAGGCCTGGGTGATTTTGATGAAATAAACCGATAAGGGAAATAAGCAGCCAAAAGTGGCTGGTTTTATAACTGTCTTTGGGTGTATAAAATCTTTTACCATAAGATAAATTGTTGATAACCAGTATTGTAGTAGTAAAAAACATTTCCTAGCTTGCGAAACTGTTTTATCCTTACATACTATTCACGGTTATCCTCACTTTAAATTATGAAAAAAACACTCCGTTTTGTTGGCTACTTTGTGCTTTTTGCTGCCATAGTAGTTGGCGCTCTTCTTGCTTATGTAAAACTGGCACTGCCAGACATTGAGGCTCCACAGGATCTGAAAGTTGAAGCCACCCCTCAAAGAATAGAACGCGGCAAATACCTTGCCTATAATGTAACAGTTTGTATGGATTGCCATAGCTCGCGTGACTTCAGCTTGTTTTCCGGGCCATTAACCCCTGGTACAGACGGCAAAGGCGGCGATGTATTTGACCATCGATTTGGTTTCCCCGGAACATTTTATGCCAGAAATATTACACCATTTAATCTGAAAGACTGGACAGACGGTGAAATTTACCGTGCCATTACCTCTGGTGTAAAAAAAGATGGAAGCCCGATTTTTCCGGTTATGCCTTATGTTTACTATGGCCAAATGGACAAAGAAGATGTTTATTCTATTATCGCTTTTTTAAGAACCTTAAAGCCGATAGAAAGCACTACACCCGAACCAAAGGCCGATTTCCCGATGAATTTTATTCTCCATACGATTCCGGCTGTGCCTGAGCACAAGAAAATTCCGGACACCACACATGTGGTAGAATACGGTAAATATCTGGCTTTTAGTGCCGGATGTTTTGAGTGTCATACAAAACCCGACGACAAAGGAAAAAAATTAGAGGGGATGGATTTTGCCGGGGGCTGGTCGTTTAATCTGGGTGATGGCAGTGTGGTAACGTCTTCTAACCTGACACCCGACAAACAAACCGGGCTGGGCAATTATACCAAAGAAGCATTTATTGCCCGATTCAAGGCCTATGCCGACTCAGGCTATAAAGCGCCAAAAATTGGTAAAGGAGCGTTTAATACCTTAATGCCCTGGACCATGTACGCAGGCATGAAAACCCAGGATCTTGCAGCAATTTATGAATACTTGAAAACCGTAAAACCAGTCAGTAATAAGGTCGAAAAATTTGTGTATAAACCCTGATATTGCCTCTAAATGGTTTAAGTCGAGTGATTTTTCCGCTTATTCAATTTTTTTGTTTCATCATACAGAAAATTTACTTTAAAAATCTGTGTACCTGATGCACATAAAAAAAGGCTTAAATTACCATTTATCAACAAATATTTTTTGGTTTGTGTAAGTATTATACCTTTGAGACAACATTCTTAACTAAACATTTTAAATCATGGGTTTCATCATTTTTGTCGTTTTGCTTGTAGTTGTGCTGTACCTTTCGGTAGTAATTGTACAACAGGGCAATGTGGCTGTTATTACTGTTTTTGGTAAGTATCAGCGCATCATGACACCGGGTCTTAACTTTAAGATTCCGTTTATTGAATACGTTTTTCGTACCATTTCTATTCAGAACCGCTCGGTTGAGTTGCAGTTTCAGGCCATTACTAATGACCAGGCCAATGTTTACTTTAAAGCCATGCTTTTGTATACAGTAACCGACCAGCAGGAAGAATCAATTAAAAATGTTGCTTTTAAGTTTATTGACCAGGCCAACTTTATGCAAGCGCTGGTACGTTCAATTGAAGGCTCTATACGCAGTTTTGTAGCTACAAAAAAACAGGCGGAGATTCTGAGCCTGAGAACCGAGATTGTATCTGACGTAAAAGAAAACCTCGACCACATTCTGCTTGGCTGGGGGTATCATCTGATTGACCTGCAGATAAACGATATTACATTTGACGATGAAATTGTGCGCTCTATGGCTAAAGTGGTGGCATCTAATAACTCAAAGGCCGCTGCCGAAAACGAAGGCCAGGCTTTGTTAATTACCAAAACCAAAGCGGCAGAGGCAGAAGGCAACTACATCAGGATTCAGGCTGAGGCAGAAAGAGAGGCAAGCCGTTTAAGAGGCCAGGGGTTGGCGCAGTTTAGGGAAGAGGTGGCCAAAGGTATGGCTGTGGCCGCCAAAGAAATGGAAAAAGCAAACCTTGACTCTTCGTTGATTCTGTTTTCGCTTTGGACGGAGTCGCTGAAACATTTTGCCGAACAAGGTAAAGGCAATGTAATTTTCCTTGATGGCTCGGTTGATGGAATGGAACGCACCATGAAACAAATGATGGCCATGCAGCAGAAAGAAAGCAATGATAAAGGTATAAAAAAATAGGAGAGGTGTATCCGGGGATAGGGCATATCCCCGGATAACTCAGAAAATATCGTAAATGAGCTTCATTCCGATACCTATGAAAATAACACCCGAAAAATATTTGATACGCTGAATGGTATTATTATTCATTTTGTTTTTGATTTTATCGGCAAAAATAGCAAAGGCCGACTCCATAACGAATATCATCACTACACAGGTTGTAAAAAAGGCAGTTTCGTCATAAATATCATACTTATAGCCTTTTAGCGTTGCCGAAACTACCATCCAAGATATAAAGTTGACCGGATTGATTACGTTTAGCAAAAAGCCCTTCCCAAAAAAATAAAAGAACCTTGCCAGTTTAAAATCCTGAACACCGGCAGGTGGTTTTGTGTTTCTGAACTGCGCAATGCCCAGCCCAACCAGCAACAGCGACCCAAAAACCCTTGAAATAGTGGCAAAATGGGGTATGTCTGGCAAAAAAGAAGTACCCAGATAGGCAATAGTTATCATGATGATATCGCCAAATATTACTCCCAGAGATATTTTAACGCCGGCCATGTAGCCGTAATCAAGGCTTGTCTGAATAAGTGCAAAGAAAACACTGCCAAAACCGAAACTTAATACTACTCCTGTTGCAAAGCCTAAAGAAATCGCTTCAAGCATATTGGTGTTAATTTGTTAGGTTTATAATTGCTGCGGAAACTTCAGCAACATGGTTTTTAGGATACCTGCCACGCTGATTGAATCAGTTATTTCATCTTTCATAACCATTTCGTAAGCCTGACGTAACGGAATTTTTCTGATTTGCAGTTGCTCGGTTTCTTCAGGCTGGCTGTTTCCCTGTGTCAGCCCTTCGGCCAGATAAATATAAGCCACTTCTTTGCAAACAGAGTTAGAGGTATGTAGTTTTGATATCATGGTCCACTGTTCGGCCACCAGACCTGTCTCTTCCAGAAGTTCACGTTTGGCCGACTCCAGCATATCTTCTCCTTCCGGGCTTCCACCTTCCGGTATTTCCCATGAATATTCTTCAAGCGGGAAACGGTACTGGCCAACCAGCCAGGTATTTCCTTCGCTATCTACCGGTACAATTCCGATAGCAATATTTTTAAAGTGTACTGTTCCGTAAATGCCTTTACCACCGTTAGGGTTTAGCACATTCTGATGTACCACCTGAATCCAGTTATTATCATATTTTACCTCGGTGTCGAGGATTGTCCAGGGATTTTGTTTTTCATTCATGCAGCGAAATTAAGACTTTTTATGATAGCGAAAAAGTCAGGATATAAAAAGCCCTAACTAAAAAACAATTGTACTACATTCGGGTTGATGCAACCTGCTTTTGGTTCTGATTAACCTGCACGCCAGCATTCAATCAGCCACGTAATTTGTCTTTCATTACCATATTATACTTTTTATATTAATTATATAAAACTGCAGCCCATTTACAGCTTTAAAAAGCAACAATGACAAGGCATTTAGCCATTACTTTTCGGTCTAATTGTCTAGACAAGTAATTGTCAAATTGACACTTTATTGATACCGATAAGTAAACGACAAATATTTGTAAATCTGGCTTAAAACAACAATTTAAAACGTTTGCATAGAAAAAATAAAAATTTCTTGCTACAACTATTTTTATATTAACTCTTAATATAATACTATTGTAATGTTTTTAGTATTGCATTCAACCCTAACAGATTTCATCCTTCTTTTTCCAGACTAAACGGGCGTCTAAAAACCAATTATCCCTTAAACCTTGAAAATAAAGTTTGCTAAACTTTAGACTGAATCGTAATATTATTACGCTTTTTTATTAACCTAATTTTATATTTTTTCATGAAACAATCCTACTCTGTTTCTATCAGAGCGAGAGCTCTGATTATGCTGTTTTTTGTCCTCGGGACCTCTGCATTCGCCCAAAGAAAAATCACAGGAAAGGTTCTTGATGCTGAAGCCCAAATGGGTTTGCCGGGTGTAACGGTTCTCTTGAAGGGCGCTACGAAAGGTACATCAACTGACGCCAACGGTAATTTTACGTTGGATGTTCCGCAAAATGGCGGAACGCTTGTTTTCTCTTCTATAGGGTATGAAACCAAAGAAGAAGTAATCGGTAACCGCTCTGAGGTAAACGTTTCGTTAATGTCTGACACCAAGACACTTAACGAAGTTGTTGTAACGGGTTATGCTTCTCAGCGCAAGAAAGACATTACCGGTGCCGTAACTGTGGTAGGAGCAAAAGAACTAACCGCCACACCTACCGCCAGCGTAACACAAATGTTACAAGGTAGAGCCTCTGGTGTAACCGTTGGTAACGACAACTCTCCGGGTGGTGGTACCATGGTTCGTATCCGTGGTTTTGGTTCAGTTAACAACAACAGCCCTCTTTATGTAATTGACGGTGTGCCTACTCAAGGTACCCTGAACCAGATTAACCCGAACGATATTGAGTCAATGCAGGTATTGAAAGATGCATCTGCTGCATCAATCTACGGTGCTCGTGCAGCCAACGGGGTTGTGATTATCACTACCAAAAAAGGTAAACCAGGCGAGCCAAGTATCTCATTTGATTTTTATACAGGTACACAAAGGCCTGGTAAAATGCTTGATTTATTGAATACCAAAGAATTAGGCGAATACTTGTACCGTGCTGATGTTGGAGCAGGTAAAACACCTTGGATCACCTCACCATCAGTACAATACAAATTTGCACAGGATGGTACGCAAACTGTGGCCGATTATATTTACCCTAACGTTTATGGTTCTTTGCCTGCAGGTATTACTTATACCAATGACATTGCAGACCCTAACCTGGGTAAAACGGCTTTCAATATTACTAAAGCCAACAAAGAAGGTACTAACTGGCAGGATGTAATCTTTGATCCGGCTCCGATCTCAAATTACCAGGTTGGTGCAACGGGTGGTACTAACAATGCTAAATATGCGGTTTCGGCCAATTACTTCAAACAAGATGGTATTTTGAGATATACCAAATATGACAGATACTCGGTTAGAGCAAACACTGAATTGAAAAAAGGAAGATTTACTTTGGGTGAAAACCTTACGGTGTCTTATGATGAAAGACAAGGTATTACGAACAACGACGAGTCTAACCCGATTATGTTTGCTATCCGCGTTCACCCTATTATCCCTGTGTTTGATATTACCGGTGGCCCGGCTGCTTTGGGTGGTACTAACAGCTCGCCTTACAATGGTTTTGCAGGTAGTAAAGGTGTAAACCTTGGTAACGCGCCTAACCCATTGGCCAGATTGTATCGTGAAAAAGACAACATCACCAAAGGAACGCACATTTTCGGTAACGTATTTGCTGAGTTAGACCTTATCCCGGGTTTAAAAGCAAGAACAAGTTTAGGTTTGGAATATAACCAATACAACCGTTCAGAGTATTTTCACCGCGATATTGAAGCTGCTGAGGCAAGAGCCGCAAACAGCTTAAACGTTATCAATAACTATGACCGCTCGGTTACCTGGTTCAACACCTTAAACTATAACAAAGAAATTGGCTCTCATAGCTTCAATGTTCTGGTTGGTACTGAGGCCGTTACAACTTATGCGTTTGGTTTCCAGGCCAACAGAAGTGGTTTTGCATTTGACGATTTGGAGTATCGTTATCTTGACGCAGGTGCTGCAGCCGGTTTAAATAACTCAGGCGGTGGTGCTACTGTAAGTGCTTTGTTCTCTCAATTCGGCAAAGTAAACTATGCTTACAAAGATATTTACCTGGCTGACTTCACACTTCGTCGCGATGGTTCATCACGTTTCTCGGCAGCTAACAGGTATGGTATCTTCCCGGCGTTTTCAGTAGGCGTACGTTTGTCTGAATACGCATTCATGAAAGAGTTGAAATTCCTTAACGATATGAAAGTGCGCCTGGGCTGGGGTAAAACTGGTAACCAGTTGATACCTAACGTTTACAATGCCTATACACTTTATGCAGCAGACCCTATCAGAAATGCTTATGACATCAATGGTACGGGTTCATCAATTGTTGGTGGTTTTGACCTTGTTCAGTTTGGTAACCCTAACGGTAAGTGGGAAACAACAACTTCTACAAACATTGGTATCGATGCGGTGTTGTTTAATAGCAAACTTGAGTTTGTATTAGACCTTTACAAGCGTGTAACTTCTGATATGTTAACGCAGATTGCTATTCCAAGAACTGCAGGTACTGGTACTATACCTTATACCAACATTGGTGAGGTGCAAAACAAAGGTATTGACCTTGGCTTAAACTACCGTGATAAAATCGGCGACTTCCGTTACACAGTAGGTGTGAATTTCTCGCACTACAAAAACGAAGTTATTAAGCTGAATAATGACCCGAACGCTACCATATTTGGTTTTACTACGCGTCTTCCGGCAATTTCTGCCACCAAAGCGGGTTTACCAATTGCCAGCTATTATGGTTATATTGTTGATGGTGTAATTAAAGATGATGCTGAAGCAGCTGCTGCACCTAAATTTGGTTCGTATACAAGAGCCGGAACATTCAAGTTCAGAGATGTAAACGGTGACGGTGTAATTACCGCAGCCGACAGAACCATCATAGGTAACCCGCATCCTGACTTTACTTATGGTATCAATGTAAACCTGGGTTATAAAAACTGGGATCTGACCTTATTCGGACAAGGAAGTCAAGGTAACCAGATTTTCAACTACGTTAGATACTGGACAGACTTCAACACTTTCCAGGGAAACAGATCTAAAGATATGTTGTACAAATCATGGCAAAAACCAGGTGATGATGCTAAACTTCCTCGTTTGAACTCGAGTGATGCAACCAGCCAGCAGGTATCTTCTTACTTCCTTGAAGATGGTTCTTACCTACGTCTGAAAAACATTCAGTTAACCTACACGTTACCTACCAGCCTGATTAAAAAAGCTGGTTTAGGCAGTGCTCAGGTTTATGTACAAGGACAAAACCTCTTTACAATTACCAAGTACACTGGTCTTGACCCAGATATTAACCTAAGAAGATCTGGTAATGACAACCAGGATATCCACATGGGTATTGACGAAGGTGCTTACCCTGTTGCGAAATCATACCTGGTTGGTCTTCGTTTAGGATTCTAATTATCATTAATTACATTGACAAAAAAGAATGAAAAAAACATTAATTATAGCATTATTAGTCGTAACAAACTTTGCTTGTTCTGACTCGTTCTTCGACCTGAAGCCGCAAGGACGTGCTTCTCAAAGTCAGTTGAAGACCAAAAATGGAGTAAACGCTCTTTTAATTGGGGTTTATTCTTTGCTTGACGGTGTAGGTTCTGGTAATACCGGACGTACATCAACTGTATCAAACTACGTGTATGGTGGGGTAGCTTCTGATGATGCCGTAAAAGGTACTGATGCCGGTGACCAACCTGAGCAATCGTTTATTGAGCAATACAACTGGTTGGCAGATAACACTTATTTTCTTGGAAAATGGTGGGGTATGTATGATGGTGTTGCCAGAGCAAATGATGTAATACAGGTAGTTGCCAGCCCGGATATCAGGGATATGACTGACGCTGAAAAAACGCAGGTGGTGGCAGAGGCTCGTTTCCTGAGAGGTTTCTACCATTTTGAATGTAAAAAAATGTGGAATAACGTTCCGTACATTGATGAGAAAATCTACAATGCTGCGGATCCAAACTCAACAAAAATACCTAATACGGAAGATATCTGGCCAAAAATTGAAGCTGACTTCGCATTTGCTGCGCAAAACCTTCCTACTGTTCAATCTCAAAAAGGTAGAGCAAGCCAATGGGCTGCAAAAGCAATGTTGGCCAAAGCGTATTTGTTCCAGAAAAAATGGGCGCCTGCTAAAGCATTGTTGGAGGATATCCTGAAAAACTCTGGTAAAAAATTAATGACTAACTATCATGATAATTACAGAAACATTTACAATAATAACGCTGAATCAATCTTTGAGGTTCAGTTCTCTGTAAATGATGGTACTAACGGTGATAACGGTAACGTGGGTGACAACCTGAACTGGCCATACTCTTCAACTGCACCGGGTAGAGGTTGCTGCGGATTTTATCAGCCTTCACATAACCTGGTAAATGCTTTTAAAACTGACGCGAATGGCTTGCCATTAATTGGCAACTCTGCTGATGGTACGCAGGATACTTACAACCAGGTTGACCTACCAAACGACCAGGGTATCAGTGCAAGTACTGCTTTCACGCTTGATAAATCGATTCCGGTTGACCCAAGACTTGACTGGACAGTTGGTCGCAGAGGTGTTAACTTCCTTGACTGGGGCCCGATGCCAGGTTCTACCTGGGTGCGTGACCAGACTTATGCGGGGCCGTTCATTGGTAAAAAATGGATGTATTACCTGGCTGATGAAAACAGCTCGACGCACTCAACCAACAAACGTGCAGTTAACAATAACTTCAGAGTTGTTAAATTGTCTTCGGTAATTTTGTGGCTTGCTGAATGCGAAGTTGAACTAGGCAACCTTGGTGCTGCTGAAGGTTATGTTAATCAGATTCGTAACCGTGCAAAAAATGGTTCAGTACAAGATGCAACCGTAAATTACAAAGTTGAGCCTTATGCTGCCGGTACATTTGCCAGCAAAGGTGCAGACTTTGCAAGAAATGCAGTTCGTATGGAAACTCGTCTTGAGTTTGCCATGGAAGGCCACCGTTTCTTTGACCTTGTTCGTTGGGGAATTGCAGATAAAGTGTTGAACAAATATGCACAGGAAGAAGCGCTTCCAGGTAAAGAGCCATCAGGAAGAACTTTCACCAAACGTGGTTATATGGCAGGCAAAGTATTTACTGCTCCTAAAAATAACTACTTCCCGCTGCCACAGGATGAAATCCTTAACAGCCAGAAAGACGGAAAAGCTGTATTAGTTCAGAATCCGGGATATTAATCTCCTGAAATATAGATTTTTTAAAATAGCCAAAGCCGCGTGCTTTGGCTATTTTTTATTGGTTTAATTTATTAACTTTGGGTTATGCTGTTACCACGAACAGTTGTTTCAACCTTATCATTATTAGTTAATGGCACTCCTTACCGTTTCTGATTGGGCTGCTTTTTTTGGCCGGTTTCATCCATTACTTGTACATTTGCCTATTGGCTTTCTGCTTATTGCGGGTGTCTTTGAGTTACTTAAGATTACCGGCCGGTTAAGTATAAGCCTAGAAGTAATGCAAAGCATTCTATTGCTGTCGGCCATAGGGGCAACAATGGCTTGTGTGGCCGGATACTTTCTTTCGCTGGAAGGAGGCTATGAAGCAGATATGCTTGAAGAACATAAAATGCAGGGAATATGGCTGGCTGTATTTTGCTGGCTGGCCTGGCTGGCAAAAAACAGATGGGTAAATGAAAGGGTGGGGCTTAGCAGCATTTTGTATCTTCCGGCTTTGGTATTATCATTATTACTTATGATTGCTGCCGGGCATCATGGCGGTAACCTGACACATGGCGAAACGTATCTGACTGAAAACACACCACAACCCATGAGAGGCTGGTTGGGTATGCCAGACAAAAAAGAACGTGTGCAAGAAAATGAGGAGAAGAAATCAAAAATCAAAAACATCCAGGAGGCACTGGTGTATCAGGATATCATCAAACCTATTTTTAAGCAAAAGTGTGAGTCTTGCCATAATGCCAATAAAATGAAAGGAGACTTGAGAATGGATGAAATTGAGCTGCTTAAAAAAGGAGGAAAGCACGGTAATATTTTTGTGGAAGGTAATACAGATAAGAGTGAGTTTATAAAGAGAATAATCTTGCCGGAGTCGGATGATGACCACATGCCTCCCAAAGGTAAAACCCAGATTACAGAAGATGAGCTGGCGCTACTAAAATGGTGGATAGAACAGGGAGCGACTTTTGATAAGAGGGTGCGGGAAGTGCAGACCCCTGAAACCATAAAACCTATTCTGGCTAAGCTAGGCTCTGGCGCGGGTGGTGCTTCATCGGCAGATAAAGTGCCTCAGGATAAATTTGAGGTAGAAGATAAACTTCTTAACGAGAGCGTTGATAAATTAGATGAGGGCTCTGCACAAGCGATAAAAAAGACCGGGGCTTTGATTCTGCCTTTTGCCCAGAATAACAATTACCTAGAGATAAGTTTTATCAACAAACCAAAACTGACTGATAATGAAGTATCTGTAATTACAAAAGCAAAAGACCAGACCCTGTGGCTAAAACTGAGTAACACCCAGATAACAGACATAGCCCTTGCCGAAGTTGCGAAGCTGACTAAACTTACAAGACTACATCTTGAAAACACCAAAGTGACTGACAATGGGCTGTATCAGCTCAACCCCTTGACAAGTCTGGAATATTTAAATCTCACGGGCAATAAAATAAGCGATTCGGGACTAAAAAATCTTAAAACCCTTATAAATCTGAAGAAGCTATACCTTTGGAAAACAGAAGTTACCCCAAAAGGTGCTGAAGAACTAAGAAAAAGCCTGCCAAAACTGCAAATTGAGTTGGGTATGACAGAAGCGCAAATTGCTGATTTTTTGAAAGCAAAACCAAATGAAGTAAGTGACGATTTATATAAGAAAAAATAAAGGTTGGAGTTAAACTCCAACCTTCGGATAATTCTTGTTCACAAACTCTTCCCAATCTTCTAACTGCTTGCCTTTCAATACTCTAGGAAATTTGTGCTGCCCACCTTCTTTTCCTTTTTGTTTCATCCATTCATAAAATGCACTGGTAGGTAATACACGTAAAAATACATTCTTTAATGCATGGCCTCGTTCAACGGCGTAGTCGTCGTTCAACTCGCAAAGTTTTTTATCTATCAGTTCGCAAAGTAAAATTTCGTCAACTTTGCTATCGGTTGCAACATACCATTGATGGGCAAACAAAGGTGGGTGCTTCACACCAATTACTGTAAACTCACGTACATCAATGTCCATTTCTTTTGACACCAACTCTATGGCGTTGTTCATGTTATCAACAGAAAGGTGCTCACCACACAAACTGAGAAAATGCTTTGTTCGGCCCGTAATTTTAATTTCGGCTCTGGCTTTGTTGGTAAACTTAACGGTGTCGCCAATCAGGTATCGCCAGGCACCGGCGCAGGTTGAAATCAGAAGGGCATAATCAACATCTTCTTGTACCTGATGTACCATTAACGTTTCGGGTTTATCAACCACGTTGCCGTCTTCATCAAAATTATTTTCGTTAAACGGAATAAACTCAAAAAATATACCCTGGTTCAAAACAAGGCGCAGGTGGCCGTCGGGTCTGTCCTGGTAAGCCAGAAACCCTTCAGAGGCCATATAGGTTTCTATATAAATTACAGGTTTACCAAACAATTTTTCAAGACCTTGCTTGTAGGGTTCAAGAGAAACACCACCCCAGGCAAAAGCTGTAAGGTTGGGCCAAAGCTCATGAATATTTTTAAGATTATAACGCTTGATGATTTTTTCGAGCAATATCGTATGCCAGGCGGGTACCCCGGCCAGAAAACCAATATCCCAATACTTTGCATTTTCGGTAATTTCTTCCAGTTTGTTGGCCCAGTTTTTTTCGGCGGCAATTTTCTGGCCCGGCTTATAGAAATTCTGAAACCAGAATGGGAGCGTACCAGTGGTTATTCCGCTCAGGTCGCCTTCATAATGAGAATCTACTTCATTAAGAGCCGTGCTGCCACCCAACATTAGGTAACCTTTTTCGTAAATGTTTGAAGGAAGCTCATTATAATGGCCCAAGGCAATAATCTGATTGATACTAGTGCGCTGAATAGCCTTTATCATTTCTTTGGTTACGGGTATGGCTTTAGAGGCCGCGTCTGAAGTACCCGAACTTAAAGCAAAATATTTTACTCTACCCGGCCAGCACACATTTTTTTCACCATTACGGGCTTTGTGCCACCATTCGGCATAAATTTTATTGTAGTCGTAGATCGGAACAGATTCCTGAAACTTGGCGTAAAACTCATTACCTTTTTCAAAAATAGCGGTGCTCAGAATCTCTTCAAAATTGTATTTCTCGCCGAACTGAGTATATCTGGCTTTGGCAATTAACTTTGTAAAGGCCTTTTTTTGCCATTTCTGAGGTTTTACCTTTCTTATTTTTTGTATTGTACTTGTAAACTTTATACTTCCTTTTAATAAACTTCCTAAGACTGCCATAATAATAAAGTTAGTAGTTGAAGTGTAAACAGAGGCAATTATTATCTATTTCAGAAAGATTTTTTTTAAAACAGGTTAACAAACCCTAAATCACCCAATCATTTTATCTAAAGCTTCCACTTTTTCAATGTTTTGATTTCCGGGTACGCTGTGCGGTCATATTGTACCGGCACAATGGCTGCATAATTATTCTCCATAGCCCAGATATCCGTATCCTGGCTGTCTGGTTCTCTATTCACAAAATCGCCACCCATCCAGAAGTAAGGTCTGCCATATAAGTCGGTGCGGGCATCAAATTCTTCGCGCCAGTAGCCGTTGGTTTGTCTGCAAATTTTAACGCCTTTAATTGGCTCATCAGATTTTGCCGGAAAATTTACATTGAGTGCGGTATGTGGAGGAACGCCATTTTTTAAAGATTTTTCAACAATTTTTTTCAATAAACGTTTCGTGTGGCTAAAATCTGCATCATAGCGGAAATCATTTAAAGAAAAGCCAATGGCCGGAATACCCTCAATTGACGCTTCCACCGCAGCCGACATGGTGCCTGAATAAAGCACAGAAACGGAGGCGTTCATGCCATGGTTAATGCCGCTCACTACCAGGTCTATTTTTTTTCCTTTCAGAAAATGATGCTTGGCCAGTTTAACGCAATCGGCCGGAGTACCAGAACACTCGTAGGCTTCAACTCCTTCAAAAATCTTTGATTTTTTTATATGTATAGTACTGTCAACTGTTATTGCATGGCCCATTCCTGAATTGGGGCTGTCTGGCGCTACCACAAACACATCGCCGATTTTCTTTACTATATCAATTAAAACAGAAATCCCTTTTGATGTTATACCGTCATCATTGGTTACTAAAATAAGTGGTTTCATATAGTCTTGTTAATATCACGCTCACGGGTACCCCAAATAAAGGTGCCTTTAGTTGAATGCAATTTTTATGCAAATTAACAAAATGTTATGTAAGCAGAGTTTATATTTGCAAAGAAAATTATCCAAAGTATGAACCTTACCTACCGATTTGCCGATACTGCAGATGTTGCCCTGATTCGTGAAATTGCTGAAAAAACCTGGTTTGAAACTTATGTACCTATTTTGGGCAAGGAGCAACCCCAATACATGTTTGATTTAATTTACAGCATTGAAGGTCTTACAGAACAACTAAAAGATGGCCAGGTTTTTATTTTACAGTTATTGGCTGGTGATACCGGGCAGCAAATACCAGTTGCCTTTGCTTCTTATTCTATAAAAGATATTTCTTTAAAAATTTATAAGCTAAACAAAATATACCTGAACCCTGATTACCAGGGAGGCGGCCTTGGTAAAAAGCTACTGGCACAAGTTGAGAATGAGGTAAAAAGAATAGGAGGGGTTTGGCTCGATTTGAATGTAAACCGTTTCAACAAAGCCAGATTTTTTTACGAGAAAATGGGCTTTGAAATTATTGCAGAAGAAGATATTCCTATTGGCAATTATTTTATGAACGATTATGTAATGCGCAAAAAGCTATAATCGTTCATTTTTTGCGCAGGCATTTATTAGTTTTTCAAGTCTGGAGCCTTGCGTTGTTTTTTGCTTGGCGCTTACTACCCAACGTGTCATTAGCTTTTTGTAATAGGGTGGCTGGCTCTGAAAAAACGCCCAGGCTGGTGGGTTTTGCTTAAAAATCACCTCCATTTCAGCAGTAAAAAAAGCTTCTTCAACTTGTTCATACGTGTAGACATGAGACTTGTGTTCTTTTCTTTTGTGGTAGGCCTTTAGGCCGGCCGATTTCACCAGGCCTTTCGGAATCATTTCTTCCATTTTATTTATATTCACTGTACTCCAGTTACTACCCGGCTTACGAGGCGTAAATCTGATGCAATAGCTTTCATGGTCTACCGAACGGCGCACACCATCAATCCAGCCAAAACAAAGAGCCTGATCTACAGATTCAGACCACGTGAGGCTTGGCTTGCCTGAATTAACTTTATAAAAGCCAACAATCAGTTCGCTTTCTTTCTCGTGGTTTACTTCCAGCCAATCCTTGAAATCTAACTGATGGGCGAAAAATTTAATATCCATAATTGTAATGCAGATGCTTAGTAAGTACTAAATATAAAAAAACAGCCCCGAAACCAGACAGAATTTAATGGAAAATTCTTTGTTTTTTTCGGGGCTGCAGATATTTAAGAAGGCTTACAAGCCCAGTTCTTCTACAATATGTAAATTTTTGGTGTTTTTCCGGGTTCTGAGTGCTATTTCGGGTTTATAGCCCTCTACTGTTTTGGCATAGTAACCGGTACCGTTATAGATGCGTTTTCTTGGATTCTCCTTGCAGGCCACTGAGCAGGCACCTTCCATTTCCCAGCCACATTTTTCACAAATTGCCACGTGCTCGTTGCAATCGGGATTAGCACAGTTAACCATGCGGTCGCACTCAGTGCCACAAATATGGCATTTAGATATCACAACCGGATTCACCTTATTGACATCCGTAGTAAGGCGGTTATCAAATACATAACATTTGCCATCAAAATTTTCTCCGCCTTCTTCCAGCCCATATTTGATAATGCCGCCATGCAGCTGATAAACATCAGTAAAACCCTGAGATAACAGATAAGCACTGGCCTTTTCGCATTTAATGCCTCCTGTGCAGTAGGTTATTACCTTTTTATTTTTGAGGTGTTCAATTTCATGCACGTGGTCGGGTAATTCACGCAGGTTCTCCATATCAAAGGTTATTGCACCTTTAAATTTACCCACAGAATGCTCGTAGTTTGAACGCATATCTACAAGCACCACATCCGGGTCATTCTTGATAATTTCCTTAAACTCATCAGGTTCAAGGTGTTTACCTGTTTGCTCTAATGGGTTAACCGGAAGTTCAGAGTGTACAATTTCTTTTTTTATTCTTACATATAATTTAGTAAAGGCATGTGTTTCGTGGTTTTCTACCTTAAAATCAACCTTTGCAAATCTTGGGTCTGCTTTTACCCAGCTCATGTATTTGTTACAATCTTCAACCAGGCCTGAAACCGTTCCGTTTAATCCTTCCGGGGCAATCACAATTCTACCCAGAATATTGTTTTCGATACAGAACTGGTGGTGTATATCACGATACTCAACCACGTTTTCAATGGGAGCGTATATATAATAGAGTAAAACTGAATATTTACCCTTTGGCGTATGATTCGCCGGAATAGTTTGATCGTTTAATTCTTTTGTGTTCATAAGTAATTCAATATTTCAAGGCGTAGACTTGATTTGAATGCTGCAAAATTACAAAAGTTATTTTTGATGTTCTATGATTTTAGTCATTTTAGCGTTTATTTTGAAAAATTATCTGAATTTTAATTATTATATAAATGCATATTGCGATTACCGGGAATATCGGGGCAGGAAAAACAACGCTGGCCACTAAGCTGGCCGAACACTACGGATGGGATGTATTATTTGAAGCTGTTGAGGGCAACCCATACCTGCCGCCTTTTTATGAAGATATGGAGAAGTGGTCGTTTCATTTGCAGATATATTTTCTGAACAGCCGGTTTGAGCAGGTATTGAAAATCAAGAAGCTAACCGAAGATAAAACCATTGTGCAAGATAGGTCCATTTATGAAGATGCCTATATTTTTGCTCGCAATTTATACGAATCCGGCAAGTTTAACGAAACGGATTATCAAACATACACTGGTTTATTTAATACTATTACTCAGGCGATTTCTCACCCAGATCTGATGATTTATTTACGTGCCGATTTACCAAAACTACAAAGGCAGATTTTGAAACGTAACCGTGATTTTGAAAGAAACATAGACCCGGAATACCTGATAAGCCTTAACAAACTCTATGAAGATTTTGTAAATCTGTACACTCACGGAAAGCTTTTGATAATAGATGTGAATAACCTTGATTTTGCCGAAAACGAGAGCGATTTTATGGGCATAATTGACCAGATAGATAAAAACATTAATCTGGGTACTCAGTTGGAAATCAAACCTTTATGATAAAAAAAGCCTGAATCAAGCAGAATGGATGGATGCCTTCCGTCTGAATCTGGTTTTGAAATAAGTTTTTGCTTTATCAATGTAAATATCATAGATGTCGCTGTCAAACAAACGGGCATCGTTGGTGGCCTTGTATAAAAAGTAGATACCAAAGAGAAGTAATATTAAGTCGGGCATCCAGACCCCGATAATTACGTAAACAATGCTTTCTTTTGCATATTTGTCTCCGAGCTGCATCAATACATACATTAATATAAAGAAAGTGATGGATATCAGCACTGGCATTCCGAAGCCACCTTTTTTGATAATTGAACCAAGCGACGAGCCAATCAGGAACATTACAAAGCAGGCAAATGCCATTGTAAACTTGTGCCAACGCTCAACATCGGCCTTATTGGCGTCTTTTGTTTTACTTTTCCAGATATCCAGATTGGTTTTGTAGTGGTCCTGTACGCTTTTGGCCTGGTTAAAAGCCGACTCAAACACTTCAAGCACCTTGGTTGAGTCATTCTGGGGTTTCATTCTTTCATCAATCCATTTACCGGCCAGTATCACCTTTTTATGCGTAGTGTCTTTATATATACGTTTTAAATGATGGTTGTAGTATTGGTCCATCGTAGCCAGTTGAACCCTGTTGGTGGTTTCTATTTCTTTATGAATTGAATCTACCTGTTGCGCAAGGCCCTTCACATCTTTCATGAACTCGTGGTATTTGAACTGAGATTCGTCTGTTCTTTTCATACCAAAAGACTCCAGTGGAAAAACCAGCCGGTTTTTCTTGAATGAGTTTTTTACAAACTGCGTTTCGTTATTGCTACCACTCTGGGCATTCTTATAGTCCATGTAATTGGTACCATTAAAGAGCTCAAAAACCAGATAATTGTTATTGAGCATGGTGTACATTTTGCCAGAATCTGCAATGGTAACATTAATGTTGCCCTCGTTGCTGGTATGGTTATAGATGGTTATGCCCTTCAGGGTTTTGCCATCCGGAAACTTCTCCTGCACTTTTATTTTATAACCTGGTAGCTCGCCATAAAAAATACCTTCTTTAATATTTAAGGTTACTTTGGTGGTTTTAACGTCATACAATAAACTATAGCCCTTAAGATTGGCCCACGGAGCCACCGTATTATTGAACCAGAACGAAAATATACTCACACCAAAGGCAAATACAAGCGTTGGAAAAAGCACCCGCCAGATAGGAATACCCGATGCCTTAATGGCTGTAAGCTCTGAGTGCTCGCCCAGATTACCAAAACACATTAAAGAGGCAAGCAATGTTGCCAATGGTAATGATATAGGAACAGTTATGAGAGAGAAATAAACAAAAAGTTTCAGGAAAACGTCATAACCGAGGTCTTTACCCACAAAATCGTTGAAGTAAAGCATCAGGAAACGCATTAAAAAAATAAAAACTACCACGCAGGTAGTTAATATAAATGGTCCGATAAAAGACTTTATTACTAAAGAATCTATTTTCTTCATTAAAGAAATAAACAATTGCCTGCGCAAAATTCGTCATTGAATTTTGTTTACACAAGCTGTTTAAGCATATTTAACAAAATTATCCGCCTACTATCTCTCTCAGTTTATCAATCATGCCATCCCACAAATCGCTTAGCTCTTCTTCGTCGGTGTTGTCTGAGCAGTCAATAACCTTAAAGAAAGTAGCATTGGTTAGTTCGCTTTGCTCTAATTTAAACTCCACGAAATTACCGCGCTGTTCTTCATTCAGAAAATCAAATTTGGTGGCTTTATTCATTCTTTGCGAACTAAGCCTGGCCGGGTGGCTTTCGTTATCCCACACAAAATCAAAGTTGCCATCGTTCACGTACTTGACTTTAGAAGCGAACCACTGTTGCAAACCTGAAGGCGTGCTGATGTATTGATACAAGACTTTAGGCGAAGCCTTAAATTCATACTCCCGTGTAAACTTAAATTTTCCCATATCAAGTAGTTTGTTGGTTAATCACCCAGGCTATATAGAAACCCAGCGTGAATGAATCATTATTTAAAGAATTTGTATAATTTTTCCTTAAAATTAAGGTTGGTGAATTTTATTTTTTGCAATGTATGAAAACTTTCCCTAATATTGCAACATAATATTAAAACAGGGGCTCGCAAGAGCATTTTTTTTTAATAATTATTATTTGGCGGGGTAGCTCAGATGGTTAGAGCGTAGGATTCATAACCCTAAGGTCGGCAGTTCGATCCTGCTCCCCGCTACTAGATTGCAATTGAGGCATTTCAGGTTAAAACCTTGTGATGCCTCTTTTTTTTGCTTTATATTACAACAGTGTCTGGTTGGGCTTCAATTGTTTTTTTTATAAGATAGAACATTAAAACTGCCGTAAATATTGACTCTTCGTGTTATAATGAAAAACATGGTCTGAATAAATTTTATGCAAAAGTAATGAATCTTTCAACCTACTAATTAGAATACTGATTATCAGTTAATTAAGTTTCATTTTTGTAATAAATAAATGTTTCAGGTGAATATACGTAAGAAATATGGCATAATGAGTTCTCTTGATGTCTGAATTAATATCCTTTTTAAAATCAGGATGTTTTTCGCCCGTTTTTAGAATACCTAAAGCCATCCTTACGAATTAAAATGTGGTTATTTTTTAGATTTTATATTCTGAATGTGCTCCATTTTATTATCAAAGTAAGGGGAACATCATTCCGGCCACTTACTGTGAATGGCATTTTGAACCATACAATGCTTAATTAAAATAACGCATTTTAATTAAATATAAAATACAAAGCGCAACACACAAGCCAAATGTTTAATTTATTAGCACAGGTAACAAATATTTTGCGTAATTTTTTACCCGATATACAATTGGGCATAAAACCAGCTTTTAGATACAACATTTTTAAAATGTAGATGATTGCTGATTTTTTTGATAAAAGCCAGGTATTTTAAATAATTGCCTTTCAAATAATGCCAGCCTTATGAAAACTAAAACTAACCTGTTTAAGTGCTGATTTAGAACATAAAATGCTGATATTCACCCGAATACAAGTAAAATAACAGAATCCTGAAACCTAATATCGATATAAATCTAAATACTAATGTTCTCCAGAGACTATATTCATTATCTGATAGAAAGAGGAAACGATGAGCAAACCCAATTAATTAATACAGACAGGAAGTTATCAGACGCTTTTTTTTATACGTTATGCGCTTTTTTGAACACCAGCGGCGGAGAAGTGCTGATGGCCTATTCTTTTGATAAAGGTGTGATTGGGCTTACTGATACTGAAATTAAAATACTGGAAAAAAGTATTCTTGACGGCATAAATGATGCTGACAAGATACACCCAAAACCCAGACTGGTAATAAAGCCTATCAGCTATGATAACGAAAAGCTCCTATATATAAAAATACCCAATAGCTATTCTGTGCATACATTAGATGGTACCTGGGTTTATGAACGCCGCGGGCCTAAAAATATACAAATAGATAGTTTATCAGACCAGATACGGATTCAGGAAAGAAAAAGGTTTTATTACCCCGACAATAAAATTATTAAATATGTAGATACCAGCCATTTTAATATGGATGTCTACAAAAAGGCGATGAATTTTCTGGCACAAACCAGGCCTTCGCACCCGTGGCTGAATATGGATTTTGAGCAGGTTACGAAGAGTTCGGGCTTGTGGAGAATGGACCTTGAAACCAGAGAAAGCGGTTTTACAGTGGCTGCAGTACTGCTTCTGGGTAAAGATGAGGTAATAAGGGGGATTTTTCCGAGTTTCAGGATTGATGCCATCAGAGAAAAAGATGGTTTTGAAGGCTATTATGACCGCGAAACCTTTACCACTAACCTGATAGACACTTATTACCAGTTAATGGATTTTGTGCGAAAGCATCTGCCAGACTTCTTTGTAATGAATAATGCCACGCGAGTGGGTATCAGAGACCTGATGTACAGAGAGATATTTATCAATTTTCTGACACATCAGGACTACAGCTCGGGGCTGCCTGCCAAATTTGCCATTACCCATACAGACAGCACTTTTACGGCCAACAGCAACCGCATGAACCGTAATACCGACATAGACCCCAACGATTACCAGCCAATGCCAAAAAACCCTATCATAGGCCGTTTTTTGCGTGAACTGGGCCTGGCAGAAGAGCTAGGGTTTGGGCTTAAAAAAATTGCTTCGTTTGTTAGCCAGTTCTCATCAGAAACCGCGCAGTTTCATGATGGCCCTACTTTTCTGGCCTCTATACCGCCTTTAACCAAAAAAGCTGCACCAGAGGCAGACAAGCAAGAAGAAAAAGATAACAAAACAGGAGAGAAGGCTCTTAAAAGAACTGATATTCAACCAGTTAGCGCCAGTCAGCCGGGTAGTACCCTCACAGAAAAACAAAAAGAAAGCCCGTCTGGAAACGGGCCTCTTCATATATTTGATGACTTGAGTGATACAAAAAAGGAAAGATTGTTTGATATCATACAGCTTTTGTCGCAAACGAAGCATACCAACACGCAGGTTTTAACAAAACAACTGGGGGTATCGAGAGAAACAATAGCCAGAGAAGTCAAGATTCTTCGCGAACTCAGGCTTATTGAATTTAAAGGAGCCTTAAAAAACGGCTACTATTTATTAACTGACCGGGGGAATAACATTGCTGATTTTTTGGCTCAAAACCGGTTTAATTCAAAATAAACTCCCGTTTGATTTCTGAAGTGCCGATACCTCATCACCGGATTCCTGTACATTGTTTTCAAATAATTCGGTGTTTTCGCTCAGTATTTCGTTAAAAAAGGTTACTTTTCTTAAGAGCGGCCACTTCTCAGGGTGCAGATTCAATAAATATCTGGCAGCCAGTCTTTGCTGATTTACCTTGCCGTTTTTGGTGTCTTTATATCGGCTCACGGTCATACATTCGTTTTGCCGTTTTCTGCCTCGGGTTGACTTCTTCCCGGCTATAGAATCATGAAACTCTCGATGCGCCATCTTGTCAAGTTCTACTACTTTTATTACCTCAAAATCAGTAAAGAACTCTTCGGCGGTTTTTTCAAGAAAATCAAGATTTTTGCTGACAGTACTGATGGTTTTTGTATTCAGATGCAAACGATACAGCGCCAACTGAGGGGTATCTTGTTTAACTTCAAAACCTTTTTTGTAGGTGCCAAATATTTTTTCCATTTCAAAGCCGCGAATGACCGAGAACTCCGGTTTGGCCAGATTCATCAGATAAACATTCACGAAATGCTCGACAGACACAATGCCGTCCGGCCAGTTTTGTTTCGACAAAAATTCAATGGCCGTTTCATCTACAATAAATTCGGCTCCGGCATTTACCAGCAAGTAATGGAAAATATACTTAAAGTCTTGCTCGCGCTCATGGAACATCGGAATTTTAATTACACTGCCTTGCAAAAGATAATTAAGCAGATGCCACTTAAACTCACCTTTGTTGATCATGGTGTGTAAATTTCTGGCTGCTCCGGCAATAAGCGTAAAGTCAATATCTACTCTGTGTTCTTTTAGAGAACCGCCAAGCGGTGTTATATAACCGTTTTTAAGTGCTGCAAAAAGGGTTTCCTGATTACTGATACTTAGCTGGTCTATATTGTTAATAAACAAAAAGCCCTGATTGGCCTGTTCCAGCTTGCCTAGTTTTTCTTTACCCTGGTTGGTTACATATCGGTTATTCATTATCCGCTTAAAATGCCCGAACGCCTCAGCTTCGAAATCTTCGTTGCTGATTAAGGCGCAATCAAGCTCAATAAGAGGTACTTCATAAGGCAGATTCTTAAACAGATATATAAACGTAACCAGGTCTTTTATTTCGGCACCAGATTTACCATAAATTAGCATATTGCTGCCGGCGGCAATTGCCTGGCTGGTTTCTTCAAAAAATGTCTTTGTTTTCTTGCTGTTGCCAAGAAACGATTTTTCAAAGAAAGGTATGCGTTTCAGAATGTCTTCATCATGTATATCTATGTCTTTAAAAAACATAGAACGGAAAATCTCTCGCTCTTGTAAAAATATCTCTCTTTCTGATTTCAGGTACTTAAACAAAAAGCTGCCAGACTCTAATTTTTTACTTTCTGCCTCTCTTGAAACTTCCGACTTTGCTTTTTGTACTTCCTCGCTCAGTAAATTGATTTGGTCTTCCAGCTTTCGCTTAATCAGATTGTTTCTTTTCAATGACTGTTCAACCCGAAATAGAATTGCCTTAAAAGCCGTAAACTGACTTTTTGAATCTATCTGGTAACGCTCAATGACATCAAACAAACCGCCCTTACGATAAATCTCGAAAATATCTTCATAGCTGTCTCTGGGAGAGATAATCATAATCGTAGGCACCTCAGGGAAGTTACGGTGCAGCCCCCAGGCAAATTCAATACTCTGCTTGGTAGAAGAGAAGAAATGCTCGTCAATGATGATGGCATCAAATGAATACTTCGGGTTATCTAACAAATCGAAGATAACAGCATGATCCAGCTCAACGTGGGTTGAGTGATTTTTTCTTAACCACGTTACGAAGTCTGTTCGTTCATGGAAGAATTTACCTGTTAATAATAATTGCATTAGAGGATAAGCACGAAATAGGATTTGCAAATAAACTTACTGCAAGTGATTGAAAATGAAATTTTTACGATGGCATTGATGAAGTAAAAAAATACCTCTGCACAGATAAGACCTGGCGTCAGATTCGTTTTTCATGTCTATCACTTATGTAAATGTAGCAAAAGCAGCAGCAGGTAGCAAATTTTTATAATGCCAATTAGGCGTTGACACAATAAAAACACAAGAAAAGGGTAGGAAAAACGAAAAATTAAAGCCTGATGGCACAAAAAACAACTTCAAGATAAATACTAAAGAAGTCTGATAATCAATAGTTTGAGCAATGGCTTAAAATTGGTTTGGGTAATAATAGGTCTATTTTAGGCCATAATTAATTTAATATTTTGTTTTCAATGTTTTTATATGGGCATAACATAAAACCGGTATAATTAAAGACCCGATGTATGGCACTTGAGTTTCTCATTCAAACCAGCATTAATGGCTTATAGATAAAGCCCGAACCCATTTAATAGAGCATCGCATAAAAACCAAAAAATAAATGACCAACTTATTATTTTGAATACCGATTGGCTTATCGTTGACAATTATTCCCTTCAAATAATATAGTATTACGTTTCAGGCAATAATTTCCCATATTTAGTTTGTGTCTGGTACTGAAATGATATATGAGTCTGCCAAAGCTGAAAAGAGTTGCAACGGCTTACAAGGCATTAGATATGAAGTACTTACCAACGGGCTAAATTATATGGGTTCAATAAGAATAGAAGTAGCATGGGCATTGATGGCCAGATTAAAAGGCTGAATATAAATACAAACCATTGAAGATTTTTAAGCAAGAAATATAGGTTCAAAAAGAGGTGCAGGTGCCATGAATCATTTAAAAATGCAGTTATTTATAGCGTAAAAAACAACTGACACTATAAATACACTACAAATAAGAGCATTGACACAATAAAACAATTAATAATAAATCGCAGCTGAAATGAAAAATAGAAAGCGCGGCTGTGTTCTTTTAAGAATACGGCCACGCTTTTTATTGAAGAAAAGTTTATTTGTTTGAATGAAGGCCTAAAGAATTACCCTCAGAGTCAATAAAGAAGGCCATAAAACCGGTTTGTTCATCAATGAGGGTTTTGGGCATAATAACCTGCCCGCCTGCAGGCACTATTCTGTCGACGACCAATTGCAGGTCAGGATTAGCATTCAGGTACACCACTATTCCGGTTGTGCCGGGTTCATGACTTTGGCCTTTTACAAGCGCACCGCCAACATAAGGTGGTTCTGAAGGAAACATGGCCATCTGGAAGCCCGGCATGTCAAGGGGTGTCAATGTAAGGTCAAAAATGGCTTCATAAAATTTTTTGGCCCGGTCGAAATCAGTCACAGGAATTTCGAACCAGTTGAGCGCATTGGTTAATTTACTGAGTTTTTCCATTCTTTTTCAGTTTTGCAATCAGTTGATATTTATGAAATTATAAAAAAAACAGCAAATACCAAAGACAACCCTTCAAACACACCAAAAGCCTAAACCACCAGATACTTTCTTATCAGCATCAGCATGTGCAGATAAGTGCTGTCTTCTTCATATTGTGATTCGTCTGAGTAATCTATTTCTTTAAGGCGGTCTTTGTCTTTTCTAATCATCCACCAATCGCGCAGCTCTACAATATACTTTTTTACCTTTTTATATTCATCGCTGCTATCCCAGTCTATTACCTCAAGCACTTTGTCTTTCTCCAGGGCATCCATAAATATCTGAAACGCAATGTGCAATAATAAAGTATCTCTCTCTATCCAGCTATAATTAGGCAGCGATTCAATATGCACCGGGTTATTGGAGAAGGTCAGTTTTCTTTTCTTCTGTTCCACTAATTATTTAGATTTTTTCTCTGCTTAGTACAGAGCGATTTAGAGGATACGAATTTATATATAAAATCCCGACTATGGGTCAGGGAAGGCCAAATAAAAAAAATGAAGTGACTTAATTCATAGTATCCGAGCATAGATGCTGCGCCATAAACTACCAATTCAATTTACGGCTATTTATAATTGTACCAACCGATAAAAACCGGAATACTGATTAACAAACACTAAAAAAGTAGTTTGTATATAATGGCTAAAATGCCATAAAACAGGAGAGAAGAATCGTACTTTAAAAATGAGGCAGTTGATGGGAAATAATAAAAAATACGCAATTTATTAAACCCAAAAGCCTTTTGAAAGCTGCGCCAAGAGCAAAAAAAAGTGTTGGTTGCGGGTAATTATTGAAGCAAAAAGAACTGGGATGGGATTTCTCAGATTCAGTGCATTTTACCAAAACCTTAGCAACAAATTGGCCAGTTTAGTTGCCGCTGAAAATCAGATTTAAAATCCTTATCACTACCAATTACTTACTATATTTAATTAAAAAGCGAAATACTTTTAATACTAATGCAGTATTTCAAAAACCAGTCTTTTAAGAATATCGCCCTCCGTTTCTTCGCCGGTTTCCACACCTTTTGACTTCAAATCAGCTATTTTCAACGAGTGAATTACCGACCTCAATTTGGTAAACGAATAGTTTCTTGCAGCGTTAATATAATCTTTGGCAAAGAAGCTGTTTACCTTTAATAAGGCTGCAATGCCGCTATCAGACTTTTCGCCGGAAGCATGCACCAATAATACCTTGCTGAAAAAATTATAAAGGATAATGATAACAGGTTGTATGGGGTTGTCTTTTGGGTTATTGCCAAAGTAAATAATTATCTGGTTAGCCTTTACTATGTCTCGCTGAATAAGCGCTTTCTGAAGCTCAAAAACATTGTATTCTTTACTGATACCAACATACTTTTGAATCAGGTCTGCATCAATACCATCGCCGGCTTTTATATTCAGTATTACTTTCTCAATTTCACTGGTCAGTCGTTTTAAATCATTGCCTATGTGTTCAACAAGTAACTGAATAGCCTTCGGGCTTATCTTAACGCCCTTGCCATGGCAGTAATTGGCCACAAAATCGGGCAACTGGTTGTCATATAATTTCTTTGAGTTAAACAGCACGCCACTTTTGCCAAATGCTTTTACCCACGCTTTGCGTTCGTCTTGCGCATTACCAAAAGCCAGTACCAATATTGTAGTACCCAAGGGTAGCAGCGCATATTCTTCTATCAGTTTCTGGTTTTCTTTCTGGTCAATTCCCTGAATCTGCTGTGCATCTTTCACTATTATTAATTGCCGCTCGGCCATCATCGGGAAACGCCTCGCATAATTCAGCAGGGCACCCACATTCAGGTCTTTACCAAAAAGCACAAATTCATTAAAGCCCTTCTCGTGTTCGGGAATGGCCAGGCTCTGAATTTTCTCTACTATTTGCTCAATATGAAAAGGCTCTTCACCGTGTAAAAAATACAGGGCTTTAATAGTGTCTTTTTTTATTGATTTCAGTATTTCTGACATGTTCTTATTGTATTACGATACTGTTATGTGAAAAATGGTTTTCCTGTAAAAAGCTTGTACACTGCTGCACCAGTTGCGGGAAAAAAATTTTGAAGTTTTCATCAAAAAATACATAATGTGCCTGCAGGTCGTTTACTGCCTGCTCCATATTCGACTCAAAAACTGCTCTTTTGGCTACACCCGTAAGGGCGCGTTCAATGCCCCAGAACTCGGCATAGTTTTTCAGCCAGTCGTACTTAATCATCGATTCAATAACCGGCCTCATTTTATCCGGCAAAAGGTGCCAGTGGTCTATAAATGCCTGATGCACTCTTTTTCTGAATACATCAAATGGTTCAGTAGAATACAGCTCCCAATGGCGTGCCAGAAAGTGATCGAAAAAAATATCAATTACCACCGAAGCATACTTATGGTATTTATCATAAAGAACAGACTTTGAGGCGCTAATTAGCAGATGGGTATCGGTAAATGAATCAATGAGGCGATGCAATAAAATGCCTTTTTTAATGTTTTCTGAAAAATGGCTGTTTCTCGGATGCTCAATTCTACCAACCACGTAGTCTTCCAGCATATTGCCAACGAGTATTTCCTGGTTGTCGCCGGATAGAAATAAATGCGCTAAAAAATTCATTTATAAGGGTAGAATTTGTACGTTTGTGGCAAAGTTATGAAATATCGGGGTAATAAAATACCTCATTTTTAAAATTGAATTGTAATACATTAAATCAAAAAATATGAAAGTTGAAGCCCAAAAAGTTGTCACTGCCATCTACGAGCTCTATGTGGGCGAGAATGACGAGAGGGAAATTATCGAGGTGTCGGATGAGAACGATCCTATTGTGTTTATACATGGCCTGAGTGGCTTGCCAGAGGCATTTGAAAAAAATCTGATTGGGCTTGGTGCAGGCGATACCTTTGATTTCTCTATCAGCGCGGAAGAAGGGTATGGCGAAGTAGACACCGAAGCATTAATTGATTTTCCGATTGAGAATTTCAAGATTGATAACGGAGAAGTACCGGAGGGAATGCTTGAAATAGGCAATTATATTCCGTTTTCGAACGAAGAAGGACAACGCATGAACGGCAGAGTAGTGGAAGTACAACCTGAGGTTGTGATGCTCGACTTCAACCATCCTTTGGCTGGTGAAACATTGCATTTTAAAGGCAAAGTGCTGGGCGTAAGAAATGCCAATCCGGATGAAATAGCACACGGACACGTGCATGGCGATGGGGGAGTACATCACTGATTACCCCCATACTGCTCTACATCAATTCCGAACTTACGTAGAAAATCAACTCCTTCGTCAGTAGGAATCCCTTTGTATTTCGCATAAGATTCCAGAAAAATTACACGTTTTATTTTCATACTGAAAATAACCCTGGCACACGCTATACATGGCGACAACGTTACGTAGAGCGTGCTGCCTTCCAGATTAGCTCCGTTTTTTGAAGCATAGAGTATGGCATTTTGCTCGGCGTGCAAAGCCAAAGAACAACTACCTTTAGAGTCGCGCGGGCATCCCGTTTCAGGATACTCCTCATCACAATTATGCGTGCCAGACGGCGGGCCATTGTACCCAATAGAAATAATACGGGTGTCTTTGGCTAATACAGCCCCGACCTGAGCCTTTACACAATGCGAACGCAAGGCCAGGCTTTTAGCCAGGTTCATAAAAATATCATCAAAATCGGGTTTATCTTTTTTTACTATCTCCATTGTGGGTTCATGCGTATGCTTAGGTTTCTACTGGTACATAGAACCGCAAAGCTAATAAAACCTGCTAATAAAAATGCCGGACGGCATTGATTAAAAAAATAAAAAACGATACATACAAAAAAACAAAACGTTGAGCAAAAGTAAAGGTTGCTCAACGTTCGTTTTATAAACTATCATTAAATTTTATGCGCTATAATATTACCAGCCGCCTTGTAGCTTGCTGTTCCTTAGATGTTACCCGCATAAAATAATTACCCGGCACCAGGTCTGAAGCATTAATACTTACCACTGTACTTGGGTAATCTTTAAATGTGGCAGTGTAAAGGTTTCTGCCTTTTATGTCTATCAGCGAAATAGTGAAATCCTGAAAGTCTGGCAATAACACCTGCACCTGAATATTCTCTTTAGTGGTTGGGTTGGGTATGAGGTTAACGGCAAGCGTGGTTGAAGGAGGCAGCTCAAATCTGGCGTAGTTAACAACCCTTTTACGTCTCTGGCTCAGGTCTAATACCGCGCGCATTCTGTCTTTTTGCCCTAAAGTAAAAATATTCATGCAAGAGTCTGGCGAGTAGTCCATATAATTCTCAATCATATTTCTGGTAAGGGTTCCATTGCAATTAGAGAATTTATCGGTGCAAAAGGCCGAATTATTTGATTCAGAAGTTGGCGGAGTATCTGCTACGTAATCAGTGCCGCAATATTCATCTCCCCAGGTATGAATTAGACCCAGCCAGTGGCCAATTTCATGAGTGGTGGTTCTGCCCATACTGTAAAGACCTGATGTATTAGTGCCTGATTTTTTCCCGAACACCCGGTAATCAATAAAAACTCCGTCGATGTTTTCGCTGGCTTGTTCGCTCAGCCCGTCTACGGTTTCAGCATAGGGAAACTCGGCATAACCTATATATGGGCTGCGGAAAGTAGTTACCCAGATATTCAGGTACTTGTTGCTATCCCAATACCCGAGGTTAGAAAGGCGCGTGCGGTCTGCATCGCTTATCAGGCTAAAACTTGTTGTATTTGTATAATGACGGGTAATACCCGAAGTTGGATTACCGTTTGGGTCTTTTGAAGCCAGAAAAAATTCAATTTTTATATCGGCACCTACCGGATTGCTATTAAAACCCAATGTACCTTGTTTGCGCCGGTAATCTTCATTAAGTACTTTTATCTGTGAGAATACCTGCTCATCGGGAATATTATTATTTCGGATTGAGCCATCTGACTGATTATGGACAATATGTACCACCACCGGAATACGGATAACGTCTTCATTGGCTATACCGATACGGCTTTTTTGATTTTCGGCACTTATAACGTTGGCTAATGCCTGTTCAAACCTGAGTTTTTTGATGGCCCGGCCTGCATTGTTAACGGAGCGGATAGAATCAATAGCAGCATGGGCACAAATTAAAGTTCTTTGTGCCCATGTTTGCCATGTAAGCAGCATAAATAGCGGCGTAAAGTATAAAGTTTTTTTCATGCTTTTATGACGAGAGAAAAGTAGCCTATGGTTGCAACGGAACCCGCCGGTTATTATTATTTACTCTCGGCTTTTTCATAAGCATTTAATATGTCTTTAACCAATCGGTGTCTTACCACGTCTCTGCCATCCAGTTCAACAAATCCTATACCGGTTATATTCTTCAAAATTTCTAAGGCATCAACCAGACCCGACCGCTGATTTTTCGGTAAATCCACCTGTGTTCTGTCGCCGGTAATAATGGTTTTAGAAAGTGGCCCCATCCGTGTCAGAAACATCTTTATCTGCATGGGTGTGGTGTTCTGTGCTTCATCTAACAAAATAAAGGCATTGTTCAGTGTACGCCCGCGCATATAGGCCAGGGGTGCAATCTCTATGGTGCGGTTTTCGATATAAAATTTCAGTTTTTCTGCCTGAATCATATCGTCCAGCGCATCATAAATAGGCCGCAGGTAAGGGTCAATTTTTTCCTTTAAATCACCCGGCAAAAAGCCCAGGTTCTCTCCGGCTTCAACGGCCGGGCGGGTAATGATAATCTTCTTTACTTGTTTATCTTTTAATGCTTTTACAGCCAATGCCACGGCGGTATATGTTTTACCCGTACCGGCAGGGCCTGTGGCAAAAACTATATCATATTTATTGGCGGCCTCAATCATTTTTTTCTGATTGGCAGTTTTGGCGCGTACTATTATACCTCTTGTTCCGTAAACGATTACGTCATCGTCAGTAGCTTCATGATTGGCCGACTCTATGTCTTGCTGAATATAATTTTTTACCTGGTCGTTGCTTATTCTTCCGTATTTATGATAATGCTCAAGCAGCGACTCAAGTATATCTGAAATTTTGTTGATTTCTTTGTCGTTCCCTTTTACCAGAATCTGATTCCCTCTTGAAATTATCTTGCTTTCCGGGAAAGCAGCCGCTACCATTTTGATATTACTATTTTCTACTCCGAGAAAATCTATCAGGGAAACCTCGTCTAATGTGAATACTTTTTCTGTCAAAATACTTTTGTGTTTGTTTTTTAAGTTCAATTACCGTTTCTGTCTATAAAACGCAGGAAAACAAAATTAGTTTTTCTTACTGCTTTGAAATGATTTGTCAAAAATCAAAAATTATTCACAATATCTTAAGTTTTTTCCACAAAAAAATTCACGTTTATGAGTTAAATATTGACTATCAATTGTTTATATAATAACAGGCACATAGTACGTGTTTTTTAAGAAGTGTATTTTTTCTTAACATTGTATTAACATTATGGAATATATGAATCCAAATACTACAACGGGCAGAAATCAGGGACAAAGAGGTATAGGCAAGAACCCAACTTACGAGGTGCTTCGTCCTGAGTCCGGCAAACTCCCTCCACAGGCAATAGAGCTGGAGGAAGCAGTATTGGGTGCCTTAATGATTGAAAAAGATGCACTGACTACGGTTGTGGATATTCTTCAACCCGGCAGTTTCTATAAAGAATCTCATCAGCGTATTTACAATGCCATTCTGATACTATTCGGTAAATCTGAACCAATCGATTTATTAACCGTTACTTCTCAGCTGCGTAGCCTGGGCGAATTGGAGTTTGTAGGTGGTGCGCAGTATCTGGCCCGTCTTACAAGCAAGGTAAACTCGGCCGCTAATATTGAATGGCATGCTCGTATTATCTCTCAATCGGCAATTAAACGCGATATGATACGTGTGGCAGGGGATATTTTGCGCGATGCTTTTGAAGACACTACCGATGTATTTAATCTGCTTGACAGAACAGAGCAGACTTTCTTTGAGATTTCGGAACGTAACATCAGAAAGAGCTATGCCGATGCCAGCTCTATTATGCGTGCGACAATTGACGAACTTGAAAAAAAGAAAAATAATAAAGACGGCCTTACGGGTGTTGCCAGTGGTTTTACTGAGCTTGACCGCATAACGAGTGGCTGGCAGAAAACCGAGCTGATTATTATAGCCGCCAGGCCTGCGATGGGTAAAACCGCCTTCGTGGTGTCGGCGATGAGAAACGCAGCCGTTGAATGGAATGTTCCGGTGGCCATTTTTTCATTGGAGATGTCATCAACCCAGCTGATGTTGCGGATGATTTCTGCAGAAGCAGAAATTGATAGCGAAAAGCTAAGAAAAGGAACCCTTGAAAGCCACGAATGGCAGCAATTGCACCACAGGATTGACCGGTTGTCTAAAGCGCCTATTTATATTGACGATACCCCGGCCTTGTCGGTGCTTGAATTAAGAGCCAAATGCCGCCGCTTGAAAGCTCAGTTCAATATCGGGATGATTATTATTGATTATCTTCAGTTGATGACCGGAGATACGGGAGGGCAGAAAAGCGGTAACCGTGAACAGGAGATTGCAACCATATCGCGCTCGTTGAAAAACCTGGCCAAAGAAATTGATGTGCCTGTAATTGCACTTTCGCAATTGAGCCGTGCCGTGGAGACCAGAGGCGGAGACAAACGCCCGCAGTTGTCTGACTTGCGTGAGTCGGGGTCTATTGAGCAGGATGCCGATATGGTTATGTTTTTGTACAGACCGGAATACTATAAAATAACTCAGGATGAAAACGGGAACCCCACAGCCGGTGTGGGTGAAGTGATCATAGCCAAAAACCGTAGTGGTACCGTTGATACCGTAAGGCTGAGGTTTATTGGTAAATATACCAAATTTGCCGACCTGGACGGCTTCTACACACCTGTGCACGACAGTTTTACTGATTTTAACGGCCCGAAATCGTTCCCGACTACTAATGCACTGGATAGCTTTGAACAAGGAGGTGGAAATGCAGGCGGGGCGCCTGTTACGTTTGGAAGCAAAGCAAATAAGCCGCGTAACCCTGACGAGGAAGAATTTCCGTTCTGATAATTAAAACCCGGAGCCCGAATGATATTATGGCAGATAAGGATTAACCTCTCTATCTGCCATTTTTATTTTTACTGCTTTAGTTCAAGCAAAGCTATGTTTTCAACATGGTGTGTATGTGGGAACATATCAACAGGCTGAACCTTTAGAATACGATATTTTTCGCTCAAAATAGCCAAATCACGGGCTTGTGTGGCGGGGTTGCAACTTACATAAACTATTCTTTGCGGGGCTACATCCAGAATTGTGCGGGTAACCGGCTCGTCCATTCCGGCGCGTGGCGGGTCAGTAATAATTACATCCGGTTTACCTTTCAGTTCAATAAACTCACGGGTCAGAAATTTGCGCATATCACCGGCAAAAAACTCGGTATTATGTATGTTATTTACCTCAGAATTGATTTTTGCATCTTCAACTGCGGCTTCTACGTATTCAATACCTATAACCCTGCTGGCTTGTTTAGCTACAAAATTGGCAATGGTGCCAGTGCCGGTATAAAGGTCATATACCAGTTCGTTGCCTGTCAGGCCTGCGTATTCGCGGGTAAGTTTGTAAAGCTCATACGCTTGCTCAGAGTTGGTCTGATAGAACGATTTGGCACCGATTCTGAAAATCAGATCCTCCATTTTTTCTTCTATATACGGCTTACCAGCAAAAGTATGTACATCAAGGTCATGGAAGGTATCGTTTCGCTTTTGATTCAAAACGTAATTCAAAGACGTGATTTCAGGAAACTTTTCTATGAGGTGACTCAGTACCAGCTCAATATCAGATTCATTGTTTTGTGCAAATTGAATCATCACCATCAGATGGCCGATAGAGGTGGTTCTAATCATGATATTACGTAAGAAACCCTGGTGCGCAATGTGGTCATAATAGGTATATCCCTGCTCATTGGCCAGGTCGCGCAGGGCAAGTCTTATCTGATTAGAAGGGTCTTTTTGCAGATAGCATTTTTCAATGGGTAATACTTTTTCGAAACGCTTGGGCACATGAAAACCCAGGGCGTTTTTGTCGGTATCTTCTCCAAGGCTGGCTTCTTCTCTGGTAAACCAACGGCTGTTAGAGAAAGTAAACTCCAGCTTATTTCTGTAAAAAGTAGTATTGGCCGAACCAAGAATATCATTTATAACGGGGAGCTCAAGCCGGCCAATGCGGCTCAGTTGGTCTTGCACCTGCTGGCTTTTTAGTTCTAATTGTTTTTCATAAGGCACGTGTTGCCATTTGCAACCCCCACAAACCCCGAAATGCTGGCAGAAAGGAGCAATGCGCAGCGGAGAGGCCTCCAGTATTTCTAAGACGTTGGCCTCAGCATAGTTTTTTTTGCGGTTATTCACCCAAAGTTTCACTTTATCGCCAGGCGATACGTTACTGCCTTCAATAAAAATTACTTGTCCGTTGTGCCTTGCAAAACATTTACCCTCTGCTGCAAAATTTTCAACCTCTATACTGTCAATTACGAATGTTTTGTTTTTGGCCATTGCTTGGGTCAATTCTGTTTATAATTGTGCAAAATTACCGAACTTAGAATTAACATCAAAATTGAAGCTGAAGAGAGTCAGAAACCCACTGCTACACATTAATGCCCAAGGCACAGGTTAAATTCTAAAGGTATGCAAAAGTTATATAAAAGACTTTAACCAGCCAACGGCTCTAAGAATTAATGAATCAGGAGAATATCGCTTTGTTTAATGTAACAGAACTTGCCGTCCCATAGAACCTGATACCAGATGTCTTCAGAATTGATTACATTAAGCCTGTGGCCTTCGCTGATGATGCCAACGATATGCGAGGCCGCCGAGGGGTAGTCGCGCAGGTACACCTGCTCGTTTTTTATAATGGCGGTGCGGTAATTATTAGGAAGATTGATAAGCACCGACAAGAAAACCAGATATACCAGAAATAGTATTTTGTGCGGGATAGGGCTATATTGATTATTGAGCCTTTTGATTAGAAAAACTGCAAATACATAGATGCCAATAATTAAAAATCCCGCCCAAACGTATATGGAATATTGCCTGAAATAATACAGAAAATAATTGAGGTCGTTTTTTTCATACCCCTTGTAGCCGTTTTCGGTGGCGATGGTATAAATTTTCTCAAAGACGCGCTCATCAGCATACCTGAAAGAGTACAGATTAAGGTAGTAAAGCTCCATGACGAAGTCGCCACGGTTTTCATAAATATTTGCCAGCTTCAGATAAACCTTCGGATTAAAGTTGGGGGTTTCGGTAATTATTTTTTCATAAAGAGAGGCCGCTTCGTCAAATTTTTTCTGTTTAAACAAAGAATCTGCAGTTGTGTATAACTTTTTTTGAGCTTGACTATCAACGAATTGTAAAGAAAATATGAATATTATAAAAAGTTTTTTCTGAAATTTCAAAAAGTATGTTTGCATCATAATATCAAAAAATGTAATTTTGCACCGCGATTCAGGAAAAGGGGTAACACCTCCAATGAATTAAGAAAGCAAAAGTAATGAATTTTAGTTCTTCTTTCAATTTCTTCTTTTCAGATTTCTGAATAACCAAAATAAGATTCCGTAGCTCAGCTGGTAGAGCAATACACTTTTAATGTATGGGTCCTGGGTTCGAGTCCCAGCGGGATCACAAACGTTACAACCTTTTTTCGAGTAGATAAACCAGTATAAGATTCCGTAGCTCAGCTGGTAGAGCAATACACTTTTAATGTATGGGTCCTGGGTTCGAGTCCCAGCGGGATCACAGAAAAAGCCTCTCTTTTCAACCAGAGAGGCTTTTTGATTTTTATAATTTTTCTAAAATCTACTACTATGGAAAAACGAAAAGCTCCAGTTTTTACTTTAAGCATTGTGGCCATTATAGTTGGGGTAGCGTTGTATAAACAGTTCGACTTTAAAACACTTCAATTTCAGAAACCCGCTTTGGCTGCGGTTTACGGAATTACCTTTTTGTTTGCCGTTTATGTGTTGATACGAAATTGGGGGAAGAAGTAAAGATTAGTGACTTCTTGATAAGACTTTTATTCAATTGAATATCCTGGTTTTATGTTTCTTCTTTTACTAAAATTTCTTCAATAACTATTAACCCTGCCTATCTAAAGGCTGGGTTGCAATTTTATACATAAAAATTTAATCAAAAAACCATTGCAAACCACATTTGCTGCACTTAAATTCGCAACCAATTAGTTTCTTAAACAATATGTAATTATGAGGCGAGATGTTTTTCAGGCCATTGCAGACCCCACCAGAAGGGCCATTATTGCCCTGATAGCCTTGCAAGCCATGACCCCCAATGCCATTGCTGAAAACTTTAATACTACACGGCAGGCGGTGTCTAAGCATTTGCAGATACTGACAGAATGCGAGCTTGTAAAACAGGAGTTTCAGGGCAGGGAGATTTTCTATTCACTTGAAATTGAAAAAATGAAAGAAATAGATAAATGGCTGGAGCAATACCGTAAGATATGGGAGAACAGATTCAACCAATTAGATGATGTGCTGGCCACATTAAAAAACATGAGTCATCCCGAATTTTAGGATAGTAGATAAAAAAAGAACCTTCTGGTTAAATTTGTGAATCACTACAAACGCAAATTTTTACCAGAAGGTCTTTTTATGTTTACAATATTATCAAAAATTAAGACTACTCCCAATAAGTCAGGTATTTTTCTTCTTTGTCAATCTAATCAATACCTAAAAGGTATTCTTACGCAACTTGATTTGCAGATAGATAAGCGCTTAAGTCGTACCTTTTTTGATTTATTCACGGCAATTCTTCTATTCCGTAACCAGAAAATGGGCTTATTGCTGAGTGAATTAGGCGGGTATATCTGTGGTTTTGCTCATGCCCCTGCAGGCACAAAGCGTATCAGCAATTTACTTCGGAGCAAGAATTGGGAAAGTAAGTTGATTGATAATTTTTTATTTGCTAAAGCCAAGGAACGTATCAAGGACTTACAGACAAGAGGTCTACGTCCCCTATTGTTGTGGGACGATAGTCGGATAGAGAAGCCAGAGAGTTGGTTTGCAGAAGGATTGTGTAGTGTGGACAGCAGCAAGGGTAAGCGATTGATGAAAGTCAAGACAGGCTTCTATCATCCACCTGCTAATCGGATATGTGTGCCGGGCTTTCATTGGACAGCCGTATTAGTAAGTGCTTTAGGAGAAGTTCCGTCAGTCTGTCAGATGAGTTGGTGGACATCTAGAGGTAAATACAAGGAATGGGCTTCTAATATCATGTTCCGAATGCTCAGAAAACTTAATGATTCCTTAATAGTGAGGGTTTTGCATGTGCTCGACAGAGGTTATGCTTGTGCGTGGACCATTGAGTGGATGAATCATTTTCAGCAAGACTTTCTGGTTCGATGGAAGAAAAATATCCTGTTAACTCATCCCCAAAAAGGCACGAAACAAACTCATCAGCTTGCGCGTTCAATGAAAACAACTACTAAGAAACTCGTAGTTGATACCCAACGAAAAATCATTAAACATGTTTGCATTGCTTTTTGTGAAGTCGCTCATGCTGACTTTCCACAACTGAGATGGTTCATTAAATCGGCACACTTATTTGCATAAATTTTGCAAACATGGGAGATTCAAAAAAGCTGATGAGTCGTCGTAGTTACGATGCTGAT
>NZ_PKRS01000006.1:0-371189 GCF_002855535.1 Emticicia sp. TH156 | reverse complement strand
AAAACCCCGAAATTCCAAGAAATTGGCAGTTTTCGGGGTTGTTTTTTTATGTAATACGCTGATATTTAATTACTTATCTCTCATAAGGTTTCCCTAATTAAGGGATTATTTAATGGCAATAAATAGCTTTCTTTCAATATATCAGAAACTATAAATAAAACTGTTTCAACGTAAAATTTGGCATTGCACTAGTGTAAATGGAACAATGCAACAAAGTCAAATTGTGGGACAGCCTCCCACAATTTGACTTCCCTCCCCTCAATCCTCCAATATATTCCCTACAAAGGTATTTTTAAAGAAAAAGGCGGTGAGTAGAAAAACTACTGCCCAGTTGAGATAGATGTAGTAAAAGTCTTCTACATCGCGGTAGATGCTGTCTTTGATTTTTACTTTTTCAAGTCGGTTAATTTGTGCAAAAATATTCTGTAGTGTCTGGTTGTCGGTGGCTGTAAAAAACTGTCCGTTACCCTGCCGGGCAATTTTCTTAAGGGTGCTTTCATCTACTTTTACATTCTGGCTGTCTTTTCCCACCAGAATGGTGTACACCTTTATACCGAACGACTTGGCTAAATCGGCAGCCGTAAGCGGGTCTAGCGTTCCTGCGGTATTATCACCATCACTTAATATGATGGCTACTTTACTGTTGCCGGGTACCTCACGCAGGCGGTTGATACAGGTCGCCAAAGCACTGCCAATGGCTGTACCCGAGGTTTTTATCATGTTACTGTTTATCTCATCCAGATACTCATTCAGCATATCGTAGTCGGTCGTAAGCGGACAGATAGAATAAGAATCGGCGGCGAAAATAACCAGCCCGATCCGGTCCTGAAAACGGCCTTTGATAAATTCACGCGCTACATTTTTAGCAGCATCAAGGCGGTTTGGGTTCAGGTCTTTTTCAAGCATAGACTCCGAAATATCCATCGCCAGCATAATATCAATCCCTTCTGAAAACTGTTCTTTGCTTTCTCGTACACGTTGCGGACGCGCCAGTGATAACAAAACAAAGGCAATGCCCAGCACAAAAAAAAGTGGCGGCAGGAACCGTAAATAACTAATTAAGCTGGGTTTTAGCTGAGGGTTGCTCAACGATAAGCCCAGTTTCTGTTGGCCGCGGTTATAAAACAGCCAGCGTAACAAAAACAAAAATGGGATGCCCGCAATGCAATACAGATACACCCGTTCAGCCCAAACGAACGAACGCAGGGTTTCCCATTTAAGCCAGTCTATCGAGAACCAATCCCACATTTGTAATTAGTGAATAATTATTGAGTGAATGAGTGAGTACCTATTAGCTATTGAGTGATTTGTGAATGAGTGATTGAGTGATTATAAGGATTGCTTGTAATAATCTACTGCATTTCTTACGCTGCCGTGTTTTAGTACTAGTGCGTGGGCTTCTTCGTGGGGTATTTTCAGCTCTTGCATTACCATTCGTGTGGCACGTTCAATCAATTTCAGATTGGTGAGTTGCATGTCTACCATTTTGTTGCCCCGTACCCTGCCTAACTGAATCATTACTGCCGTTGAAATCATGTTCAGCACTAGCTTCTGTGCCGTACCTGCTTTCATGCGCGTGCTACCTGTTACAAATTCAGGGCCTACTACGGCTTCAACCGGGTATTCGGCTTCAGCGGCAACGGCACTTCCGGCGTTACAAACCACACAGCCTGTCAGGATACCGTGCTGGCGGGCAGTTTTTAAGCCACCTACTACATACGGCGTTCTACCTGATGCTGCAATGCCAATGAGGGTATCTTTATCGTTTATTTTATATTCCGCCAGGTCTATCCATGCCTGTTCAATATCATCTTCGGCGTTTTCAACGGCTTTTCTGATAGCCTTGTCTCCACCGGCCATAATTCCTACGACCATGCCGTGTGGCACCCCGAAAGTAGGGGGGCACTCAGAGGCATCTACAATACCTAAACGGCCGCTCGTTCCGGCACCGATGTAGAAAATCCTGCCCCCGGTTTTCATGCGTGGTACTATCTGGCTAACCAATGCTTCTATCTGCGGAATGCACTTTTCTACGGCATCGGGTACCGTTTTATCTTCTTTATTAATATTGATGAGCAGTTCATGCACCGACATCTTTTCAAGATTATCGTAATGCGAACTCGATTCTGTTGCCAGTTTTTCTAAGCCAAGAGACATATTCTGCTATTCGTAGTGTTTTTAAAAGTTTTAATTTAGATGCGCCAGAGCTTATAGAACAGCAATGCACCTATTTATTCCAATATATTATCAGGTTCTTACTCGCTCTCCCTGCGGCAATAATATCCAAACGGCCGTCGCCGTCCATATCCGCACACTGCATGTCCTCGCAGGCCATTGTGTTGTCGTCAATAATGTGTTCAGTCCATTGGGTAAAAGTGGCATCAGGTATATAGAATTGAATACCTACCTTTTTATCCTTATTTGGTTCACGCCAGCCTACGGCTATCTGTGGCCTGCCCAGTTTCAGAAAATCGGCTAAGGCTAGCGCATGCCCCTGATTCAGGTTTTCATTCAGCACTTGCGGCTCACGGTTATCGCTTACCCAAACCAGCTTATTGCCATGCATGGGCTGAACGGTTGCAAAATAGCCATTTTTGTTTACTTCTGCATATTTCAGTTCACCTATCATCATGTTTTTGTGTTCTTTACCCGCTTTCTCCCATTTGCTGGTGTACTGATAGGTGCGAAGCCCTTCCTTGCCTCCGATGGTAAGGTATGTGGTGGTCTTCTCTTCTTTTACTTCAAAATTATGGGTCAGGTGCATGGTTGAGTCAATCAGATTGCGCTTCCATTCCGACTTTACATTCTTTGGTACTTCATAAGCCCATATTTTTACACCCGCACCTACACCATTGCGGTTGCCTAAACCATGCAGCGGTACTACCACCAGTTGATATTTATTTTTGGCCTTTACCCATTTCATACGGTGAATGGTTACCTCATGATGCAACTCCACAGCCTCCCATTTTTGTGTAGGGTCAGCAGGACGAATCAGATAATGCACCGAACCTGATTTTATGGGGTCGTTCGTCTCGGCCGGATTCCAGTTGGCGCCAACTGCTACTTCTACTTTGCCATCACCGTCTATGTCTCGTGCGGCTATGCACACATTATCTCGGAAGGTCAGGTTTTCAATCATCACAAAGCGTTTCCAGTCGCCGTTTCTATACCATACAAACTGTTTCTGGTCAGCCAATAATATATCGGGTCGTTTGTCGCCGTCTACATCACCAATGGCCAGTCCATAGCCGATACTTACCTGATTATCTATAGTTTGAGGTATAAAATTAGGATTTTGTGCCAAGCATAGCTGTATTGAAAGCACACAGAAAAGGAAAGTTTTCATAGGTTGAAGGGGAATCAGTAAAACATACTACAAAGTTTACAATAAAATTAATTGATTACGATTCAACAGATAATAAACTTTGTGCCAGGCAGCGAATGGAAGGTATATAAACAGCAGAAAGCCCTCGTGGATGTAGAGGACTTTCTGATTGCGTAGATAGTTATTTCATTAATTCAGCATAATGCTTATAAAACAAAGGAATAGTTTCTATGCCTTTGTAGAAGTTCACCAGGCCATAATGCTCATTAGGCGAATGCAGCGCGTCAGAGTCTAGCCCGAAGCCAAACAAGATAGATTTTAATCCCAGTTCTTTTTCGAACAGAGAAACAATCGGTATGCTGCCTCCGCCACGGGTAGGCACAGGCTTTTTGCCAAAGGCTTCTTCCATAGCCAGCATGGCTGCTTTATATCCGGCCGATTCGGTAGGGGTAACATAAGGTTGCCCTCCGTGGTGGCGGGTAACTGTTACCTTTACAGTAGGCGGTGCAATGGCTCTGAAATGCGCATCAAACAGGTCTGCTATTTCTTCCCAGTCCTGGTCAGGCACTAAACGCATTGATATTTTGGCAAATGCCTTTGATGGTAAAACCGTTTTTGAGCCTTCGCCGGTATAACCTCCCCAGATACCGTTTACATCCAGTGTCGGGCGGATAGACGCACGCTCACGAGTGGTGTATCCCTTTTCGCCGGTTACTTCGGCAATATCAAGGTCAGCTTTATATTCTTCTATGCTGAACGGTGCGGCTTCCAGGGCATCGCGTTCTTCGGGTGTTAATTCAACTACTTTATCATAAAAACCCTTTACAGTTATTTTACCGTCGGCATCGTGCATAGAGGCAATCATCTGGCACAATACATTTACAGGGTTTGCCACAGCGCCACCATAAACACCCGAGTGCAAATCACGGTTTGGTCCGGTTACAGAAACTTCCATGTAGGTTAATCCGCGTAAACCTGTTTCAACTGATGGTATATCATTAGCGATGATAGAAGTATCTGAAATCAGAATCACATCAGCCTTTAGTTTCTCTTTGTTCTCTTTTACAAACGTACCCAGGTTTTCAGATCCTACCTCTTCTTCTCCTTCAAACATAATCTTTACATTGCAAGGCAGATGCCCTTCGGCCAGCATCATTTCAATGGCTTTTACGTGCATGTAAATCTGGCCTTTGTCGTCGCATGACCCACGGGCAAAAATAGCCCCTTCTGGGTGAATCTTTGTTTGTTTGATGGTAGGTTCAAACGGTGGCGAATCCCACAGTTCATAAGGGTCAGCAGGTTGCACATCGTAGTGTCCGTAAACCAGAATAGTAGGTAAAGAGGCATCCACTATTTTTTCGGCATATACTACCGGGTGCCCGGCTGTGGGGCATATTTCGGCTTTATCAAGGCCTGCCTGCTGTAACTTTTCTTTGATGTATTCGGCTGCACGAATCATATCAGGCTGAAATTTAGAATCGGCACTGACAGACGGAATCCTCAGGAAATCAAACAACTCGTTCAGAAAACGGTCTTTGTTCTGGTTGATGTAAGTACTCATAATATTTTGTTGAAGCGCCCTTGCAAGGCGAGGCAGATAGTTATTTGCATGGTAACAGAAAGCAAAAAGCCTGCTGTCTTTACACAAAGTAAAAGAATTGCCGCAGAGAATACAAGGAATTTGGCTAACCGCTTTTATTTCTTAGTGCCGAACTTATTTTCGGTTCCGTTCATTAAGCGTTGAATGTTGTGGCGATGAGTAAATACCAGAACCACAAATAAAACACAGCCAAATGCCAGATAGTAGGGGTCTTTATCAGGGTTTATTCCCCACACATTAAAGGCTATCTGTATCGGAAAGAACAGCGCACTCAGAATGGAGCCTAAAGAAACGTATCTTGTAGTAAAAACAATAAGCAGAAAAACTGCCAGGCAGATGATAACTGTGTAAGGGAACGAAGCAGCAATAACACCCAGTGCCGTGGCTACTCCTTTGCCGCCTCTGAATTGGGCAAACACCGGGAACAGGTGGCCGGCCACGGCTGCAATACCCATGAGCAGAAAGAGATATTTATTAGCATCAGGAAAAAGCAGATGGGCTGCTTCTACTGCCAGAAAACCTTTGAGAAAATCGATGAGCAGTACGATTATGCCTGCTTTGCGGCCGAAGGTGCGTAAAGAGTTAGTTGCCCCGGCATTACCACTGCCATGTTGACGGACGTCAACGCCATGAAAAATTTTTCCGTACCAAACAGCAGTAGGAATAGATCCCAGCAAATAGGCTAAAACAACGCCCATTACAATCATAAATTTTCTTTAGTTTTGATATTGATTTGCAAAGCTATATAAATATTGTGAGATTTAAAGATTTAAAAATTCATTAAAATCTATAAAATGCTTATAATTAATATTTTATGTGCATAAATTTTTTTAATAAAATTGTATATTTCGCTTAAACAGTATTCGTGCATACTAACTTTCCTGTTCATGCTTTCAAGCCTCCTATATCCAGCATAAGTAGCCCTTGCAACAGATTAACAAAATGTTTTTTTTGTCAGTCAGTAAATTTTTTTTACTGAGGCGGTGTTGTCTTTTTGAAATCACTGGTTTAATCTGGCAATAAAGCTGGGTTGTGTGGCCATTCTTTGGGGTAACTTCCGCAACATCGTATGAGTATTAATCTATTATCACTTGCTTTTCGGGACGAGGCAAAAAAAACTGTTTTACTGGCTTTGCCTATTATTGTGGCCCAACTGGGCTCTATACTGATGGGCGTAACCGATAATATCATGGTAGGCCACTATCTGGGTAAAATCGGTCTGGGTGTGGCAGGCATAGCCAATTCAATTGCCTTTCTTATATCGTCTATCGGTGTGGGTGGGTTGGCTGTTGTGGCGCCGCTTATCTCAAAAGCAAAAGCAGAGCAGAATGCCGCAGAGGTAAACCGGTTATTTCGGGCAGCCCTTTGGGCGGCCGGATGGTTCGGTCTTTTTATGGGTATCATTGGTTTTTTGTGCATTACTTTCTTTGAAGTTTTTCAGCAATCGGCCGAAATCAATGAAAAATCGCCCGCTTTTATGGGCATCATTCTGATTTCTAATGTATTCACGTTTTTGTTTATTGCTTCCAAACAATTATCAGACGGACTTTCAAAAACCAAAGTTGCCATGATGATTACCATCATCGGGCTGATTGTCAATTTTGTATTAAATGTACTTTTAATCAATGGGTATCTGGGTTTGCCTAAAATGGGGCTTAACGGAGCGGCGGTTTCTACCCTTCTGACAAAGGCTCTGATGTTTATGGTGATGCTACTGTATTTATACAGGGCAAGCGCTTTTAAAGATTACCTGAAAAGTATTTATAACCCGCTGCCGGTTGCCGATTTGGTGAAACTGATTTTTAAGATTGGCGTACCCAGTGGTTTGCAGTTTTTCTTTGAGATTGCGGCCTTTTCGTTGGCAGTGGTGATGATGGGCTGGTTGGGCGAAACCCAGTTGGCTGCGCACCAGATTGCCATTAATATAGCCTCAACCACGTACATGATGGCCTCTGGGTTGGGTGTAGCCGGGGCTATCAGGGTAGGTGAGGGCAGGGGGCTGAGGAGCATCAGAAAGATAAAGATGTCTGGCAATGTGGCATTGCTGCTGGTGGGTACTTTCATGACCATCATGATGTTGCTCATTATTGTGCTGAACCGTTTTCTGGTAGAACTGTATATATCAGATGCCGAAGTAATTGTGCTGGCCGGTAAGTTAATGCTCATAGCAGCTGTATTTCAGTTATCTGACGGCATACAGGTAGTGGCGCTGGGTATTCTGCGTGGCATTGCCGATGTAAATATTCCTACCTGGATTACCATGTTTGCCTATTGGGTTGTAGCTTTGCCACTAGGTTATTTTCTGGGTTTTAACCTCAAGCAAGATGCCGTCGGTATATGGATTGGCCTCTTTGCCGGCTTAACCATTTCGGCCGGATTGCTCACTACAAGGTTCTATTATATGGTGGGCAAGCTCAAAAAGACTGAACATTATCAATTGGAAATACAAGATGCTTAAAAGTCACGAGTTGCTCAGGTCATATTATAACGAAAATCTGATTGAAGCAGGGCTTGACGAGGCCGGAAGGGGCTGTCTGGCAGGCCCGGTAGTGGCTGCCGCCGTTATTTTACCCAAAGATTATAAACATAGCTGGCTGAATGACTCCAAACAATTAACCAAAACCCAGAGAAACAGCCTGCGCGTAGAAATAATGAAAGAGGCCGTTGCTTATCAAATAGCGGAGGCATCTGAAAAAGAAATTGATAAAATAAATATTCTGAAAGCCAGTTTTCTGGCCATGCACCGGGCGGTTGATGCCTTGGCTACCAGACCTGAACACCTGCTGATTGACGGTAATCGGTTTGTGCCTTATCCGCTTATTCCGCACACCTGCATTATTAAGGGAGATTCCCGGTTTTTATCCATAGCGGCCGCCTCAATTCTGGCTAAAACCTATCGCGACGACCTGATGGAAAAACTAAGCGCCGAGTATCCGCATTATAACTGGCATATCAATGCCGGGTATCCTACCATTCATCACCGGAACGCCATTCTGCAGCATGGGCTGTCGCCTTACCACCGGCTTACATTCAGGGGCGTAAAACAATAAAACCCCTGTAAAGCTGACGCGCTACAAGGGTTTTTACTTATAAAATCATCGCTTAGAAAGAAAGCGTCTTCAGATAAGCGGCATCGTTTTTCATACTTTCAATCGGGCTAACCGGATATTGCTCCTGTTCTACCAGATAATATCTGATACCGGCATCTTTACCGGCACGAATCAATTGTTTGTAGTCAATAATACCTTTTTCCAAATCGGTTTGTTTGGGTCTTGGGTCTTTGGTTTCCAATTGTTTAATATGGCAAAGTTCATAGCGTTTGCCGTATTCTTTCAAGTGCGCCAGTGTATCTTCGCCAGAGGCTTCAATCCAGCACATATCTAATTCAAAACATACTAATGACGGGTCGGTATTCTCTAACAAAATACGTTGACCTTTTACCCCGTTGGCATTCTGAAACGAGTATGAGTGATTGTGGTAGCCATAACGCAAACCATATTTTTTGCAGGTTTCGCCATGTTGGTTAAAAGTTTCTGCTTTCTTTTTCCAGGCGTCTGCCGAGGGTTGCATCCCAATAGCCGGGCAAATTACATAGCTTAAACCGGCTTCGGCACATTTGGCAATCATTTCCTCGTTGGTTTCCTGTAGTCCCAGGTGCGTACTCACCATTTTTACGCCTATATCAGACAAAAACGCCTTGGCATCTTTGGGCGACATTCCCCATAGTGGGTCTTTTGAATAACTCTCAAAATATTTATAGCCCATATCGGCCAATTGTTTCATATAACCTCTTGGGTCTTTAGGCAGCACATCGCGTATACTGTAAAGCTGGCAACCAAATTGTTTAAGGGTTTCTTTGGCATCTACTCTGTTTGCTATTAGTGCCATAGCAGCCAAAGAAGCAGATTGCTGCAGGAATTTTCTGCGGTTAATATTCATAGTTTTGAAAGAAGGTTTGATTTTTTAATAACACTTGGCAATTTAGCTGATTTTACAAAACCTTTAAGATTAAGATTATGATTTTTTTTGTGAAAACGCTAGAGTAAACCGCTTTTGCTCATAAAAAAAGGCACAAGCCGCTATTTGCCTGTGCCTATAAATATAAAGTGCCTGAAATCTTAGCTTTCAAATATATTGCCCAGCCCGCCCAGAATTGAGCCGCTTTCTTTGTTGGCATTGCCACCATACGGCGACAGGCGCTGAATCAGCTTAGAAATCGGTAAAGATTGTATCCAGACCTTCCCTGTACCGCGAAGCGTTGCCAGAAAAAGACCCTCACCACCAAAAATCATTGATTTAAGGCTTCCCGAACGCTCAATGTCAAACTGTAGCTGAGGCTCAAAGCCAACCACACAACCTGTATCAATACGAAGGGTTTCATTATTTAACTGGCGCTCAATTACCACACCACCCGAGTGGATAAAGGCCATGCCGTCGCCCTGTATTTTTTCAAGAATAAAGCCTTCGCCCCCAAAGAAACCCGAGCCCAGGCGTTGATTAAAATGTATTGAAATACTAGTTCCCTTAGCTGCGCACAAGAATGCGTCTTTTTGCACAATAAGCGTGTTGCCCATAATATTGGCCAGGTCAACAGCCTTGATTGTGCCCGGATACGGAGCGGCAAATGCCACTTTGCGCTTCATGTTTGAAGTTGTATTGGTGAAGTGGGTCATAAAAACTGACTCACCCATTAACACCCTTGAGCCAGCCTGAAGCAATTTGCCGAAAATGCTTTGCTGGGGTTGCGAGCCGTCACCCATTTTGGTTTCAAACTGTATGCCGTCTTCCATAAAAAGCATTGAACCGGCTTCTGCTATAACGGTTTCGTAAGGGTCCAGTTCTATTTCTACAATCTGGATATCTTCGCCAAATATTTTGTAATCAATTTCGTGAGAACGCATGTCTTTAATGGATTAAAATGATGAGGCGAATATATAGGTTTAAGAATAAAAACTTCAAAAAAAACTACATAAATGGGCAAGCGCCACATTGGAGTGGTTGTTTTTTTATATTGTTTTTTTCCAACCAATTGCCGGTATTCAGTATCATAGTAGAAAAACATTTTATAGACATCTACAAAACGGCAGTTTTCAACGCAAACGGAAGGCTTAACGCTTGTGCAAATTAAATTTACAGGATTTATGAAAAAGTTAATGGTAATTATGCTGGTTGCAATGGCAACCGCGTGCTCAAAAGAGACGGCAGAGCCTCAGGCTAATTTAGGTGGTAAAATTGAGATGTCTTACGCGCAGGCAGTAATGCTTCAGGAAGGCGTATCTGTGAAGGTTACAAAAATAGAAGACAGCCGCTGCCCCAAAAATGTGGTATGTGTTTGGGCAGGTATGGTAAAGGTTTATTTCAGTGTTACTGAAAACAACGTTTCCAAAGATGCCTCGGTAGAGTTATACGCCGACAACTCAAAAACTCCCAAAACAACTGTTATATTAAATGGAACTACGTATGCAATTGAAGTAACTGAGGTTTCTCCGTATCCGTCAACGCCTGACCCTATCAGTCTTGAGAATTACCGAATCATCTTTACAATTAAAAAGGTGTAAAAACAATTAAAGCCGGCTACCTAGCCGGCTTTAATTGTTTAATCAGGCCTGAGGTTCAGGTGATGGCGGTGTCTGGCTACCGGTATTTCTGGCAAAAAAATCCTGCAGAAATTTTTCAATACCCGGAAAATGTTCTTTCAGTTCTTCGGCTCCTTCGGTTTTCAGTTTCTCGAAATACTCAGGTGCTTTGTCAATGGCGCCTTCGGCTTCATCCTTTAGTTTACCGGCCTTGTCTTTCAGGTTTTCAAGGGCCTTTTCACCCTCTTCGGTTTGTAAATATTTGTGTAATGCTACCCCTGCAACTGCTCCGAGTACAAAAGTGGCCAGATGTTTTGCGTTAATCATGGTCTTAATATATGCTTTAGTTTAAAATCATACTTTATTGTAAAACGAAATTATCTGATAAAAGTGTCTGAAACTTGCTCTGATAATCTATATTTTTGTCTTAGCTAAAAATGCTCTCTTGATGACAGATAACTTGATTGATACTTACGCCAGAATACTATATGATTATCATTTTCTTAAACAAACAATTAAAAAGGCCGACTGCATTTTTGTTTTAGGTAGCCATGACCCCTCAGTGGCCGACTACGCCTCTCAACTTTACCAAAACGGCATGGCTCCATCTATTATTTTTTCGGGTGGGGTTGTGAGGCCTGCCGGCGAATTACGAAACACAGTGCCCAAAACAGAGGCCGAGGCTTTCTTTGACATTGCAGTTAAAAAAGGAGTGCCACCCCAAGCCATTATTCTGGAAAATGAGGCTACAAACACAGGCGAGAACTTTATATTTACCAAGAAACTAATACAGGCTCAGCAGCTTAAATTCCGCAGCTTTATTCTGGTGCAGAAGCCGTATATGATCAGGCGAACCTATGCAACCGCTATGGTTCAGTTTAAAGAGTTTGATTTTGTGGTTTCTGCTCTTGCTGATACGTACGACACCTACCTGAGCCGTTGCGCACAAAACGGTATCAGCAAAGAAAGGGTAATCAGCAACATGACCGGAGACCTGCAACGGTTGAAAATTTACCCCGAAAGAGGGTTTCTGATACCCATGGATATTCCTGAAGAGGTATGGAGTGCCTATGAAAAACTAATTGAAGCAGGCTATGAAGGGCGCATGGCAAGCTGAATTTTTTCCGCCCAATAAAATAATTGGCAAAAAAATCCATGATTTTATTTTAAACCAGAATTTCAGAATTAATATTGCCCTGTTGACAGCATAACAAGTGTGCAGGCTTCTAAAGGCTCTATATTGTTTTTGGCAAGTAGGTCTTCAAATTCTGTATTTTCGGTTCCTGGGTTAAATATTACTCTTTTGGGCTTCAGGCTCACAATGTAATCGTAATATTCAGGCTGGTGTTTCGGGCTTACATACATAGTTACGGTATCAATGCCATCCAGGTTTGGTTTGCTTGTCTGTATTTCTTTATTACCGATATTCCCTGTATCTCTACCTATCAGTTCAATTTCATGACCGTGATTCAGCAATCTGTTGGCTGCCAGGAATGCATATCGGGCGGGGTCGGTTGATGCACCAATGATTAATGTTTTTTTTGACATTGTCTTAATCTGTTATAGTTAAATAACATTACCCGAAGCCGGTTTTGTTCCTTAATAATACATTAAGCAAGCCCGTAAGAACAATTTACCAACTGAAATGCTGTTTAATATGCGAGGATAATCCTGTCAGATGGGTTGTACTACCTATTTTGCTGGCATAATTTTTTTGCATTGATTGAATATAGTTAAGATTAAATTTTTTTTGTGATGAACCGAGGACTGAATAGCGAAAAAAATGCCCTGTGGGCTGAACGATGGACCCCCGTTGTAATAAATGTAGAAGGTGTTGAGAACCCTCCGCGTTATGAGGTCTCAAATTTTGGCAGGCTGCGCAGCCTGCAGAGTGACGTAAAAGGAACAATTATTAAAGGCTCGGTTATACAAGGCTACAGGTCTTTGAATGTTAGGTTGCCTAAAGGGAAAACGTTTAACCGTTATATCCACAAGCTTGTTGCCGAAACCTTTGTAAAAAGAGAAAGTCCCGACCATAAGTTTGTAATACACCTGGACTTCGATAAGATGAACAACCATTTTGAAAACCTGAAATGGGTAACCAAAGATGAAATGGTTGAGCATAACCGTGAGAATCCCGCAGTGAAAAACAAACCGGTACCCAGAAATACCAAAAATTATAAACTGACCGAGACGAAAGTGCGCATGATAAAAAAAATGTTGCAGAACGAAAATACACGCCTGAAAATGATAGCCAAGCAGTTTGGTATTACTCACACACAATTGAACCGCATACGCTCTGGAGAAAACTGGGGGCATTTGAAATTAGACGAATAACTGCACCTCTATTAAGACGTTATGCAAATGAGCCCTTAACCCCAAAAAGCCCTCAGTAAAATGCAGCTTTGTTAACATGTGCTATACTAACCTGAGCTTTAAGTCGAAACCCGATGCTTAAGGTATATGAAGTGCTTTTAGAATGTTATTGGTAATTTCAACTCGGGCGGCGCCAAAAGATGGTAGTTTCTTATCTATGGGTTTATACACTCTGGTAACAAAAAAATAGGTGTTGCTTTTGGCTTCTATGTAACCAACAAACCAGCCTATATCGGTAGGTGGGAAATTAGACCATCCGGTTTTTGCACGTAGCAGGTATTCCGGAGTTTGCTCTCGAATCATTATTTTTTTTATGATGTCAAACGTCCTTTTAGAGAAAGGTAATTTTTCTTCATGAAGTTTTACTAAAAATTCAAGCTGGTTCTTGGGCGAAATCAGCATACTTGAACCCAGCCAGAAGGTTGTAAGCCCTCCACTTATGTCTTGGTTTCCGTAGTTACAGGCTTTCAGGTAACTCCGGTATTTGTCTTCGCCTATTCGTCGGGCAAGCTCCTGATAAAACCAGACCGTTGAGTTCTTATAAGCATTCTTCAGGTCGTGGTCGGCATTCCATGCACTTTGCGACCGCTCCTGCCCGTCCCATTTAATTACTTCATTTTCATCTTTAATGGCTCCGGTTTCCAGGGCTATCAGCGAATTTAGTATTTTAAAAGTTGAGGCTGGGGAAGTTACTTTTAAAAACTCTGCCTTATTGCTTACAACATATTCTTTCTTTTGGTAGTTGTACATAAAAAAACCGCCTTCAAGGTCTTTTTCCTTAAAATAAGAGCTGAAATCCTGAACTTTCTGTGCAGAAAGTTCAAATAATACGCAAAGAGAAAAAATAAAAGCAAGTAGTTTTTTCATTCTAAAGAAGCGCGGGTTAATTTTGGATTGGTTTCTTGCAAAAATACGCAAAAGAGATAGGAAATATAGATGGATGATTCAATTTCTGAACATATTTTTATTCTTTTTTGTGAGAAACAATGCAAATTAGCTGATAGTTGAAAAAGACTTAAAGGCCGCTTAAATATGAATCTGAAAGTACTGTGTTTTGGGATAACCCGCGATATCATCGGGCAGTTTGAGTATAAGGTCTCAATGCCTGCCAATGCCACTGTGGCCGACCTCAAGAAACACTTGGCAGCACAGTTTCCGGCTTTTGGCCAATTGAAATCGTTACGTATTGCACTGAACGAAGCCTATGCCGAAGACCCCATGCTATTAAATGAAAACGATGAAATAGTGCTGATTCCCCCGGTAAGTGGCGGGTAATTGTGGCTTTAATGAATTTGAAAAATGATTGACATTCAACTATTGCATACAACACTATCTGAACAGGCCTGCCTCGACTTTGTGAAAACAGCCGATGCTGGTGGTATTGTAACTTTCGTAGGTACAGTACGAAACGCCACCCACGGCAAAGCAGTAGTGCGGCTTGATTTTGAAGCCTATGAGCCTATGGCAATATCAGAAATGAAGAAAATTGCTGAGGCAGCCCTGGTAGCTTTTTCATTAAAGAAAATTGCTGTTCATCATAGGGTGGGTACGCTTGCAATCGGAGAAGTACCCGTGGTAATTGCAGTGTCGGCTGCTCATAGGAAGGCCGCTTTCGACGCCTGCGAATATGTAATTGATACCCTGAAAGAAACCGTGCCTATCTGGAAAAAAGAAATATTTGAAGATGGTGAAATATGGGTATCTGCCACACCCTGATAGCACTTCTGTTACCGGGCTTCCAGCTTAAAATCTCTTTTGCCACCTGTTTTTTCAATCAAACGGGTTTCTTTGATGATAATATTATGAGAAAATGCCTTACACATATCATAAATAGTGAGTGCTGCTACGCTGGCACCTGTAAGCGCTTCCATTTCTACACCGGTTTTACCTGTCAGTGAGGCAGTGCATTCTATTACTATTTCTTTTTGCACATTAACACTAATACTAACCTGGCAGTTTTCCAGCCCCAGCGGATGGCAAAGAGGTATCAGCTCTCCGGTACGTTTGGCAGCCATTACCCCGGCAATAATGGCGGTCTGAAACACCGGCCCTTTTCTGGTGTGTATTTCGTCGTGTTGCAGTTGGGCAAGTATCTCATCATCTACCACCACAATGCTACGTGCTTTTGCCAGCCGTCTGCTGATTTGCTTTCCTCCTACGTCAACCATGGTGGGGTTTCCGTTGGCGTCTATATGTGTAAATTCTGCCATATTCATTATTGTTTTTTCTGTAAAATACCCAATTCGCTATACCACACCTCTTCGCTTTCCAGCATTCTTCTGATAACCTCTGCAATAAAGTCTTTGTTTTCAAAAAAATGATAACTCATTATCTGGTTAATGTCTGCCGGTAGAATCTCCAGAATTTTCTGGCGGTATCGGGCATAAGTATCAAAAGGTACATCTCTTTTTTTGCGCTTCAGGCAATTATCACAAATGCCACAGCTGGCCTCGGTAAATTCATCGAAATACTCCTGCAAAAACTGCATACGGCAAAGACGTTCTTCCTGAGCAAACTGCACTACGGCTTCTACTTTTTCTATTTCTTTCTTTTTACGTCGTTCAAATTCTACACGGTTAATCGAAAGATAGTCGGCATCCTGCCTTGCCGTCAGAAAAGTCAGTTGCGGGCTGCTTTTCTGTTTCTGGTAATCGGCTATACCTGCCTGATTCAGGTACGTAAGCATTTTTTCAACTTCGCCGGGTTGCGCATAGAAATTCCGGCCTATGGCGCTTTCTGATATAGTGGTGAAGTCGGTAAACAAATGCCCGCCATACATACGTAGCAGCAATTTAGTAAACCTGTCGTAACTCTCGTTTTTAATCTGAAAATTATATAACTCATGATTATCAACCTTGAAACGGAACTTCGAGGGGCTGAAATATGAGTCGCTTAGCTGAATGAGCCCTTCGTCTTCCAGTTTTTTCAGGGCATGGTGCGTATCGTTGGCCATCAACCCGAAAGTGCCGATGAACTCCTGAAAATCAAAATCATAACTTTCAAAGTTTTCGCCACCCATTGCCAGCCTGAAGTAGTTAGCCAATGCCTGATACGTTCGTTTAAGCGCTTCAATAGGCGGATACTTCTGCTCAACCTGCTTGTAAATATCTTTCAGGTCAGCTTTAAAATATAACAGAATGGCGTAAGACTTCAGCCCGTCACGCCCTGCCCGCCCTGATTCCTGATAATATGCCTCCAGGTTTTCAGGCAGGTCCAGGTGCACAACCACCCGCACGTCGGGTTTGTCTATACCCATGCCAAATGCGTTGGTAGCCACTATAACCCTTACCTGATTTTTTATCCAGGCTTCCTGTTTTCTGAAGCGTTCAGCCATTGAAAGCCCGGCATGGTAGTACTCAGACCTGATGCGGTTGCTATTCAGCCAGTCAGAAATCTCTTTGGTTCTTCTGCGGCTTCGCACATACACAATAGCGCAGCCCTGTACTTTCATGAGTATCTCAAAGAGTTTACGTTCTTTGCTTTCCTCGCAAAAAGCCGAGTAAGAAATATTTGGCCGGGCAAAACTTTGCTGGAAAATCTGAGTGTTCTGAAAGCCCAGTTTTTGGATAATATCCTGCTTTACATCTTTTGTTGCCGTTGCCGTAAGGGCTATCATAGGCGCCTTGGGCGCAAATTTCCTGAATTCCGGAATTTTAAGATACGGCGGGCGGAAATCGTACCCCCATTGAGAAACACAGTGGGCTTCATCAACCGCCAGTAAGCACACTTTCATACGTTTGGTGCGCTCTTGCATAATCTCAGTCAGTAAGCGCTCGGGCGACACATACAAAAACTTGAAGTCGCCATATACAAAGTTATCCAGAGTATAGTCAATCTCTGTCCGGTGCATGCCTGAGTAAATGGCTGCTGCCTTGATACCGCGTCTTTTCAGCTGTTCAACCTGATCTTTCATCAGAGCAATCAGCGGAGTTATAACAATGCAAACACCGTCCATTTGCATGGCAGGTACCTGAAAGCAAACAGATTTGCCACCACCTGTAGGCATTATAGCCAGGGTGTCGTTTCCTTGCAGTACAGAATTAATGATGTTTTCCTGTAATGGCCGGAACGAATCATACTGCCAGTATTTCAGTAATATTTCTTTTGATGCTTGCATCGTTCAAAACGCAGTTTCCGTCTAACATGCAAAGATACAGAGTTCGGCCGTTAATACATTAACCCAGGCCGGGGTATAAAAGATGTTTGTTTAATTAAGCAACGGTGACATAATACCAAAATGAACAGCCGATAAACTTAACGTACCAGGTATAGCGTGTATCAATCATTAAATCTGGCTTTGAGTTTGTACAAAATGTGATTTTATGCGTTAGAATTTATACCTTGTATAGAATTTTGTCAGCAACCTAAACCTGGCAGATTACGTAATTTAAAATAGACTTTGAAAAACAGGAATTGATATAAAAATATGAGAAAACTTTACCTTTCCGGCTTACTGGCTTTTACCGTCATGTCAGCACTGGCTCAAAAGCCAAATAGCCCACGTGATAAAGACCTTGCAAAACCCAACACCGGCAAAATAGAGTTTATGAAGGGCAATATGATAGTGTGCCCCGGCGATTTTGTTGATGCAAACACCTACGTGCCCCCGGCTAAAGATGTTCAGGCAGCCCTGAAAGCGAAAAGCTCAAGAACCACAGCGGCTACTTCAACCACATTTATAGTTACCTATGAAGGGTTTACACCAGAAGCGCAAAAGGCATTTCAGCAGGCGGTAGATATCTGGGCGTCTATACTTAGTTCGCCGGTGCCTATCCGTGTGCTTGCCATCTGGCATGACATCCAGAGTAACAGTGCCACCAGTACTATTCTGGGGCAGGCAAGCCCGGCCGATTTTACACGCAATTTTCCCGGGCAGCAAAAATCAGGTACCTGGTATCCGATTGCCCTCGCTGAAAAAATTGCTGGGAAAGAACTTAACTCAATTAATGATTATGATATAAGAGCAGAGTTTAACAGTTCTGCCAACTGGTATTTAGGTAGTGGCGCTCCGGCCCGTAATCAGTTCGACTTCACATCCGTTGTATTACATGAGCTGTGCCATGGCCTGGGCTTTACCTCTTCCATGAGTTCAACGGCTACCTCTACAACGGCATCGTGGGGGTATAGCACCGGATACCCGATTATTTTTGACCAGTTTATGGAAAACGGCACCGGCCAGAAATTACTTAATACCACTTTGTTCGCCAATCCGTCTTCTGCATTGCGTCAGCAGTTAATAGGAAACAATCTTTTTTTTAACAGCCCGATGTCTCAGATGAAAGGGGACGAAAAACCCAAGCTTTATGCACCAATTGTGTATGAGCCGGGGTCCAGCGTTTCTCACCTTGACGATAACACTTATACATCGGGTAATGATAATTCCTTAATGACCTCCAGAGCCAGTTTGCGTGAGGTAATTCGTGACCCCGGCCCACTGGTACGCAATATGTTTGCTGATATGGGCTGGAAGAGCACCTCTCTGGTGCATACACCTGTTAAAAGCATTGAAAACTTTGTTTCCAGTGTAAAGATATCGGCCAGAATAACGAGTGACACTACACTGGTGGCAGGCAGTGCCAAGTTGTATTATTCAGAAGACGATTCCATCAGTAAGGCCAAGGTTCTTGATTTGGTACGTGTAGCCAATACTGACGAATACACTGCCACTATTCCGGTTAGTAAACCCGGTGCGGTTATCAGATATTATCTGGTAGTACAAGACAACTACAAGCGCACCAATACTTCTCCGGCTGAAGCGCCATCAAAAGGCTTTTATGGTTTTCAGGTAGGCGCAGCAGATATTTCAGCGCCATTTGTAACGGCTGTTCCGCTTACTTTTGTGCCACCCGCAACAAAGCCGGATGTTTTTCTGAACGCCGAAGACGACTTTGAACACGGTATAGATACTGTTTACGTAGAGTATCTGGTGAATGGGCAGGCAAAACCGGCTGTTGGTTTGAAAAAGTATAATCCGGAAACAGACGACAAGCGCTATTCGCAGGGAAGAAATGATGTATATGCCTATCTGGGCAAAGAACTCTTTGGCAACCTGCAAAAAGGAGACCGCGTTTTGTATAGAATTGTGGCCATTGATAATTCAAAGAACAAAAACACAACAATTATTCCTTCTTACTTTAATACACCCGGCAAAAATGTAACGCTTTCACCTGATTACTTTGAGTTTGTGGTTACAGACCTGAACACGCAAGTGCCGGTGAGAGAATACAGCACCGATTTTAATACCCCTAATGCTGATTTTATCGGAATCGGTGGATGGGATATCCGGCAGCCATCCGGATTTGACGACGGTGGTTTACACTCGGCGCATCCCTATAAAAACGGTGGAGACGAGTATCTGGAATCAAATACAATGGCCTTGTTCTTAAAGCCTATTGAGTTGAAAAATCAGAAAGATTCTGCCAATATTACTTTTGATGAAATTGTTTTGGTTGAGCCTGGTGAAGCCGGTGCCTCATACGGAAGTACCAATTTCTTTGATTATGTGGTGGTAGAAGGCTCTTATGACGGTGGAGCATCTTGGGAGCCCTTTGAAGATGGGTATGATGTGTCTGTCAATAGTGAGTGGGTAAAGACTTATAATAATTTTGAGGAAAGTACGTATATAAATCAGAATGGCGAAACAGAAAAGGTTAATGATTCAAAAGGGGTAGGAAAGCAAAGCCTTTTTAGAACCAGAACTATCAAGATGCTTAACAGTGGTACTTTTGTAGCCGGAGAAACCATTTTGTTGCGCTTCAGATTGTTTAGCGACCAGTTGGTTCATGGCTGGGGCTGGGCTATTGATAACCTGAAAATACAGATGAAACCACCCGCCCCGATACTGGCTGTTGAACCCGGTCTTGAGAAAACAATTACATTGGCACCTAATCCATCACCAGACGAAATCCAGATTACAGCCACCCTGCCCAAACCTGGCCGCGTAAAAATGGAAGTATTGGGGGCAAACGGCAAAAAAATGATGGACCGCGAGTACCTCACCGATATTAGTATGTTTTACGAGAAAATAGATGTAAGAAGCCTGAATGCAGGCACCTATCTGGTGCGTTTGCATACAGAAAACGGCATTATTGTAAAAAGATTTGTGGTGAGCCATTAATTAAGTATTAATACATTATACCGACGGAGTCTGTTCCTGCATCTGCGACAGACTCCTTTTTTTTCTGCTTCTGGGTAATCAGAACAAATAAGGAATGAATAATTGAATTTAGCTTGCCGGGTTTTTCCGGATTTTGTTTTTAATGCTTAAATTGGGTCAAAAATAGTTTATGCAAAAAACAATACTTTGGGTGTTTCTGGCCATAATCGGCATTTCATGCACTACCTCCCACAATTTATCCCGTCGGCAGCCTTTTGCCCGCATGATAGACACCTCAGAAGTGTTTGCCCATAATTTTACCGGAATGGCCATTTATGACCCGACCGCGAAGAAAGCTATTTTTGAAAGAAATGCCGACAGGTATTTTACACCTGCCTCTAATACCAAGTTATTTACTTTTTATGCCTGCCTTAAAACGCTGGGCGATTCTATTCCGGCCCTGCGATATACCATTAATAAAGACTCACTGATTTTCTGGGGAACCGGAGACCCGACTTTTTTTCATCATGATTTAAAAAGCACAAAGGCTTTCAACTTCTTGAAAAGCCAGAAGGGTACAAAAAACCTGTTTTTTTCAGATGGTAATTTTACTAACGAGCCGATGGGTGAAGGTTGGGCCTGGGACGACTACAATGATTATTATTCTGCCGAAATTTATGGGTTACCCATGTATGGCAATGTGATACGTGTGAGTATTGATAAAGGCACCTTTGCCCCGCAACCTGCTATTTTTAGTAATAGTTTCTACAGAAAAGATGAGGGTAGCAGCATTAAACGTATCCAGACCGATAATATATTTGTTTTGCCAAAGTCTACTTTGCAAAAAAACAACTATAAAACAGATATACCCTTTAAAACCTCTTCGGCACTTACCCAGCAATTGCTGATGGACACGCTCAGAAAAAATGTAAGCCTGCTGCATGTTCCGGTGCCGAAAGATGCCAGAACTATTTACAGTATGGCCTCTGAAGATGTATACCGGTTGATGATGCAAGAGAGCGATAATATGCTGGCCGAACACCTGCTGCTGCTGTGTGGCGCTGTATTGAAGGATTCGCTGAACACGGCATTTGCAATAAAATCTGTTACTGAAAAGCACCTGCAGGACTTGCCCGATGCGCCAAAGTGGGTTGATGGTTCGGGGTTGTCCAGGTACAATCTTTTCACACCCCGGTCAATCGTAAAGCTGCTTGAAAAAATAAGTGCTGAAATGCCTCAGGAAAAACTCTATACTATTTTACCGGCCGGCGGGCAAACCGGAACACTCAAAAACGTATTTAAATCTACCGGAAAGCCTTTTATTTTTGCCAAAACCGGCACCTTGGGTGGCGTTTATAACCTGAGTGGGTATCTGGTTACTAAAAAGGGCAAAACCCTGATTGTAAGCCTGATGAATAATAATTTCAACCTGCCGGCTTCTAAAATACGGCGTGAGGCAGAAAAAGTACTTACATGGGTTTATGAACACTATTGATTATTTTACTTCAGCATAATATTCTTTGTCAAATATTCTGTAATAGAGCCAGGCGGGTACCTTATCAAAGTAAGGTTGCATGTCATTAAACGTAGGTCTTTGCGAGGCATGCAACAACATGGCTTGCTTTTTAAATTCACCTGCGGTACTAATCCTGACAGCCATTGCAGGTGTTGGCAAGGTGTTGTTTTTGCTGAAATTCTTCTTAAAGCTGGCCGAAATCTTCTTAGCGGTTGCTATCATAGGTGCGGGCAATGTAACCTGGTAAAGCCTTGTGGGAGAAAAGCCGTTTGTGCCTTTATCTGCCAGAAAAACCTCTTTGGTATATTGCGCCATAAGGCGGTGGTCCGGGTGGCCGTATAAACCAATTACATCATCATAAGTAATTAAAACAGTAGGCTGGTAAAGGGCTATTTTCTGGCGGATAATCTTTTTTAATGAATCAGCCGGAATATCTTTAATGCCACCATCAGGGTAATTGAGTATTTCCTGATGAGCCACACCTAATAGCTCTCCTACAGCCCGCAGTTCTTTCTCTCTGATGTCAGCCAGTGCTATTTTCTTTTTTATGGGGTCGGTTTCATTCACCGTGCCGTTACTGTTGCCTGCTTCGCCATGTGTAAAAGTAATCAGGCTGGTTTCTATGCCCTGTTTATTCAATAATTTCAGGGTTCCGGCACAGGTAATTTCGTCGTCAGGGTGAGGGAATATAAACATCACTTTTTCTCCGGTAAAACCATCGGTCAATGGAACAGAATCATCCTGCAACTGGCCTCTTAAATAAAGAAAGCCGCCGGCCAGAAGAAGAAGAATAGCTATCAGGCTGAATAGAACTACTTTTTTCATAAACAAATGGTGAAACGTTGATTAAAGTCTGCCACTAAGCTAGGAAGATAACGCTGGTTTTTCAATCATATAGCCTATTTTTGTGCGCACCATTTAAGGTTATCAGTAAACTCATTACCCCATGAACCGAAACATAGAAGCACTTTACAACATTGCCCAAAAGCGGGAACGAACCATTATCGGTCTGATGTCAGGCACCTCAATGGACGGTCTGGATATTGCGCTTTGCAGATTCAGAAAAAGTGGGGGAGAAACCGAAATTGAACTGGTAGATTTTGATACCGTTAGTTTTGACGAAGATATAAAAGACGAAATAAGAAAGGTATTTGCCAAAAAGGAAATTGATTTCCAGCAATTGTGTGTGTTAAACCCCTGGATTGGTAACTTACATGGGCAATTGGTGAATGATTTTCTGGCCAGCAGGGGCATCAGACCCAACGAAGTAGATGTTTTAGCAAGCCACGGACAAACCGTTTTTCATGCACCTAAAATTCTGCATGGCCTGGACAAATTCCCGAACGCTACCCTGCAGATTGGAGATGGTGACCATCTGGCCGTAAAGACAGGTATTATTACCTTGTCAGACTTCCGCCAGAAACATTGTGCTGCCGGGGGTGAAGGTGCTCCTCTGGCTGTTTATGGCGACTACCTGATTTTCTCGAAGCGCGACGAAAACCGGATTTTACTCAATATGGGAGGCATTGCCAATTTTACCTATCTGGCCGGAAACCTGGATGCCAACGAGGTATTTGCTACGGATACCGGCCCCGGTAATACTATTATTGATGCCTATGTGAAGAAACACTTCAATCTGGCCTATGACAAAGACGCACAGATGGCGAGCGAAGGCACCGTGAATGCGCCGCTGTTGCAAGCGCTAAAGCAGGATGATTTCTTCAATAAAGCCTTCCCGAAAACCACAGGGCCGGAACTATTCAATCTGGGTTATCTGGCCACTGCACAGCAAAAAGCAGGAGTAGTGCATTTATCACATGAAGACATACTGGCTACCTTATGCCGTTTTTCTGCCGAAACCATTGCAGAGGCTATTCAGAAATTAGTAGCTCAATTGTCTGAATATAAAGCCAACCCGGCTTCGTTTAAGATTTACGGTAGTGGAGGTGGAGTACATAATCCACTGATTATGCAATCGTTGAAAGAGTTGCTACCTGACTTTGAATTTTACAGAACCGATGATTTAGGAATATCCGGCGATGCCAAAGAGGCGGTGCTATTTGCTACTCTTGCCAATGAAGCGCTTGTGGGTGGCACAACCGATTTCGGCGCAAGAAAAGGTGTGCCGGGTGTATCTATGGGCAAAGTTTCTTTTCCGAATTAATAAGCAAAAAAAGGTAAAAAAAATAGCCACAGTTGAGTGTTTACTGCGGCTATTCATATATAAAAGGCAGATTTACGCCGAATTTCTACTGGCATTGATGTTGCCGAACAAAGAGCGGGTAACCATTTTTTCGTAAACCAGCCTCAATTGTTCGTCTGTTGTTTCTTCTATTTTTTGAAGTGCATATTGCTGAATAGTGAGCAGGGGCAATACTATATGTTCGCGGTAATCGATAGACAATTTGCTTAGCCTTTCATTGGCCATCAGGCTTTGTTCGCCTGACACCCGCAGCATATTGGCAACTGTAAGCTTATATTCATCATAAAGTATCTGCCAGAAATTGCCATATTCAGGGTCATTTTTCATATAATAAGTCAACGGAAAATAAGTTTTGGTAAGTGCCATCATGCTATTTTCAATCAGCGTCTTAAAATACAAAGAGTTTTTATACAAGGTCTTCAGGTCTTCAAGGCGGCCCTCATCTATCACTTTCTGCAGGGCTGAACCAAAACCGAAATACCCCGGCACGTTCTGCTTCAACTGGCTCCATGACCCAACAAACGGTATGGCGCGCAGGTCTGATAAAGTGAGTTGCTTGCCCGAACTTCTTTTACTCGGGCGGCTGCCTATGTTGGTAAGGCCGTAATATTTCAACGGACTTTTGTTCTCAAGATAAGGTACAAACAATGGGTGAGCCTTGAGCTCAAAATATTTTTTCACGCCTACGTCGGCCAGCTCATCAATCAGGCTGCGTTCATAGTCGTTAATGACTGAGGCGTCGTCCTGAAAAACGTCATTGATGATACCTGCCGATAGCAACTGCTCAAAGTTGTACATTGCCTGCGACCGCGAACCATACATGGAGGTAATGGTTTGTCCCTGAATGGTAATCTGAATCTCGTTATTGGCAATGGTCGGGCCTTGCGAGGCATAGAACTGGTGGGTTTTACCACCGCCACGTGCAGGCGGGCCACCGCGGCCGTCAAAGAATATCACTTCTACTTCATTCTTGTTCGATATGGCGGTTAGTTTCTCTTTGGCCTGATATATCTCCCAGTTGGCTTTTACATAACCACCGTCTTTGGTACCATCAGAAAACCCAAGCATGATTGACTGCTGCTTGCTGCGGTGTTCCAGATGTTTTTTGTAGAACGGTAACTGGTAAAGCGTCGACATCGTGTTTTCTGAACTGTCGAGCCCCTCAATGGTTTCAAACAAAGGTAAAACATCCACATTGATTTCCTCAGACTTGTAGCCGCAGAAACGGAAGAGTGCCAGTACCTCCAACACCGAGAAAACAGAGGTGGAGTTGCTGATAATGTATCGGTGGCAGGCTTTTTCGCCGTTAAGGGTCTGTATCTCCTTAATCACTTTTATGGTCTTGAAAGTGTCTTTCACAAGTGCATCTTCAAAGTCGTCTTCATTTATGTCCAGTTTATACTCGGTCAGGAAGCTGAGTTTTTCATCATAATTCCATTCGGCATAAGGCTTGGCAGATATACCATATTTCTGGTTTATCTGCTCCATTACATTTTCATGTATGCTGCTGTCCTGGCGGATATCCAGGCTGGCAAAGTGAAGACCAAATAACTTTACCTGCTGTATAAAACGGTCTAGTAAATCAAGAAACAGGCCTTTATGTTGGGTTATCAGTATTTGCCTTACCTCGTCTAATGACGCAAGCAGCTCCTGCAATGTCAGGTCATTTTTAAGGCCGTTCATATTGGTGTAAATGCGGTTGCTGATGGCTGTCAGCAATGGCATTACCCCTTTAAATGTTAAACGGCGGCAAATAATTTTGAAATCGTTATAATAGCATTTCAGGATGCTGGTTCTCAGTTCTGTCGAAACTTTTTTGGATATTTCTGCCGTTACAAAAGGGTTGCCGTCGCGGTCGCCGCCTGGCCAGAAACCCAACTCAAGCACAGGCTTGAAGCCCTGGCTGTTATTATTGTTCTGAAAATAGGTGTTCAGTTTTTCGTGTATTTCACCTATTACCTGATAATACACATGGCGCAGGTAAAATATAATACTTTGTGCTTCTTCAAGCGGGGTAGGTTTTTTATCGTTAATAAAAGGCGTTTTGCCCAGCTGTTGCAGCAGCGAGTCAATGCCGTTAATATCATTTTTAGGAATAAGCTGTTCAAGGTCTTGAATAATACGCAGTACACTGCTGGGGTAAAACTGTGTAGGGTGCGCTGTAAAAACTATACGCACTTTAAAGTTCTGTAGTTTTTTCTGAACTTCATCCAGCTTGTTTTGTTGTACGGCCAGTTCAAGGGTGCTTTGTAAAGTACCTTTGCCATTGAGCGGATAAAGCTTTTCAAAGGCTGAGTCTTCTACGCTGTCAAAAAGTACCACCTGCCGTTCTATATAGGTTATGAACCTGAACAAAAGGTCAATTTTTTCCTTTTCTTCTTTGATAGAGGTATATTGCCTGAAAAACGTGTCGATGATTTCTTTCGGTTCTTTGCCTTCTTCAAAACCGGCCTCTGACATATCGTGCAGAAAAGGCATTAATTGACCAATTTTAGTCATCTTGTCATAAGGTAACCTTGAAAAAAGTGTATTAAATACAAGGTATTTATTATGAATTTCCTGTGTAAAAATCGAATCAATAGAATTTCCCAGCATTTTTTTACTAGTATTAATGTTTTGAATGAGCAAACTACGTAAAAATCTACTGTATTTTGATTGTTTAGCCGAATAAAGTTTGGCTTTTCTTGAAAAAGTTAAAATATTTCAAAAGATAAATCAATTCTTATGAAAGCCATTTCTTTTTCGGCAGCAATAATCGTTAAATTCAGTATTTTTACTTTTCAAAGGTAGATATAAACACATCACAACCCGTAGGTATTAATTTTTTTAATGCATGGAGTACCCGATTTACATGGATTACAACGCTACCACACCTCTGGCCTCTGAGGTGCTAGACGCCATGTTGCCGTATCTTACCAGCCATTTTGGCAATGCCGCCAGTCGTTTTCATGCTTATGGCTGGAAAGCAGCTGAGGCAGTAACTGCTGCGCGGCGGCAGGTAGCTGGCTTAATAGGTGCAGCAGAAAAAGAAATGGTGTTTACCAGCGGGGCAACAGAATCGGTTAATCTGGCTATTAAAGGTGTTTATGAGGCTTTTAGCGCAAAGGGGAAGCATATCATAACTGTTGAAACCGAGCATAAGGCCGTTTTGGATACCTGCGCCCATCTGGAGAAATCTGGTGCAGAAATTACGTATCTGCCAGTAGATAAAGAAGGCAATATTGATATTGAGAACCTTGAAAGGTGTATCAGACCCGATACAATTCTGATTTCCGTAATGGCCGCCAATAACGAAACGGGGGTCTTGCAACCGCTAAAAACAATAGCTCAGATAGCCCACCGGTATCAGGCGTTGTTTCATACCGATGCAACCCAGGCAGTGGGTAAACTGCCAATGAATGTAATGGATGACCAAATTGATTTGCTGAGCCTGTCGGCACATAAGTTTTACGGGCCAAAGGGGGTAGGTGCGCTATATGTCAGAAAGAACCTGAATATCATTGCCCAGCAAGATGGGGGCAGGCATGAACGCGGCTTGCGGTCGGGTACACTTAATGTAGCAGGTATAGTGGGTTTGGGCGCAGCTGCTGAACTTTGCCACCGGGATATACATGAAGAAAATGAACGCCTAGCCGGGTTAAGAAATAAACTTGAAGAAGGAATATTAAACCAGCTGCCGGAGGCCGGAATCAATGGCAACAGGGCTAATCGCCTGCCTAACACCACTAACATCAGATTTGGCCGGATTGACGGCGAGCAATTGCTGATGAGCCTCAACGAAATTGCTGTTTCCAATGGCTCGGCTTGTAATTCTGCCTCAACAGAACCTTCTTATGTGCTGAAAGCCATGGGGCTTGACGACGACACCGCCTACGGCTCGGTTCGGTTTAGTCTCGGAAGAAACACCACTGCCGACGATGTTGAATTGGGCATCAGACATGTATGTGAGGTGGTAGGCAGAATGAGGCGCGTGGGAGTTTATGATTGAATGAGTATCTAAGCCCCGGAACTTAAAACACCGGTAATGATTTTAAATCAAAGAATCCACAGGGTTATTGACAATAGAGTTATGGAAGACAAAAAAAGAGAATTTATGCAGAAGGCCATCCAGTTATCATTGATTGGCAGCCAGGCGGGTGTTGGGCAGGGACCCTTTGGGGCAGTAATAGTGAAAGATGGCCAGATAATAGGGCAGGGGCATAATCAGGTTGTTGCCACGAACGACCCTACCGCACATGCCGAGGTTATGGCCATAAGAGATGCCTGCAAAAACCTGGAGACTTTCGACTTAAGCAATTGCGAAATTTATACTTCATGTGAGCCATGCCCCATGTGCCTGAGCGCCATTTACTGGGCTCGGCTTGGTAGAATTTATTTTGGTAATACACGTAATGATGCCGCCGAAATTGGTTTCGATGACGCATTCTTGTACCATGAAATACCGCTTCCGTTAGAACAACGGAAGATACCCATAGAAGCAATGAGCAGAGACGAAGCGCATGTTGCCTTTGAGCTTTGGGCAAACAAAGAAGATAAAATAGCCTATTAAATTACGGATATGCCTTTTTTTAGGATATATATGAAAGAGATTAAGCAGATTGTTGAGGCCTATCAGAAAATAGACTTTAGTAAGAATAAAGCCGCTTTGGCAACCGTGGTGCGGGTAGAGGGGTCTTCATACCGGCGAACCGGTGCAAGAATGCTGGTGATGGAGTCTGGCGAATGGATTGGGGGTATCAGCGGTGGATGTCTTGAAGGGGATGCACTCAAAAAAGCCCGGCTGGTTATGCTGCAGAATAAAGCTACGCTGATAACTTATGATACCACCGACGACGACCCCTACCAGATAGGCGTCGGGTTGGGTTGTAATGGCATAATTGATGTGTTGATAAGTCCGCTCGACCCACACAATGAGCAAAATGCTGTTTTGCAGCTAAGCAGTTGCCTCAACCAACGCACGCCCAATGTTATTGTAACTGTAACAGATGTTAAAAAACCGAATCTGCAAGAAGTGGAAGTTGAATTGGGGCAGGTTTTCAGGTATGACAACCCAGACCATTTCAACAGCAGCTTCACTCTGGACACCATCAAAGCAGATTTGGTTCATGAAATAGAAACGGCACTCTTAAACACCAAGTCAGTTTCTAAAACCTATGTTTTAGCATCAGAGGCAACAATAAGTTTATTTATTGAAGTGGTGCCACCACCCGTACACCTCTATGTGTTTGGAAGTAACTACGATGTTTATCCAATGGTGCGCATAGCCAAAGAGCTGGGCTGGAAAGTAACGGTTATCTGTAATCCGGCCAGAATGCATCCGTCTCTTTTTGCAACTGCCGACGCCGTAATGCCCAAGAATCACATGCCGGTTGTAGATAGATTCACCGCGGCTATTTCTATGTGCCATGATTACGAGACCGACTACACTAATCTGCAAACTCTGCTTAATACCGGTATTTCTTATATAGGTTTGCTGGGCCCTAAAAAGCGTACAATAAAAATGTATGCACGTATGGCAGAAGAGGGCAAAGCCATTACTACTGAAGACGAAGAACGCATATTTAGTCCCGTAGGGCTGGATATAGGCGCCAGCACGCCAGAAGAGATTGCCCTTGCTGTATGTGCCGAAATACGCGCAAATTTCAGCGGAAGAGACGCCGGAAGGCTGAAATTCAGAAATAAACCTATTTACGAGACATAAAATTTGCTTTTTTGTAAAATCTGAAATATTATTGTCCCCTGATTACCCCTACCCGGTTAACCTTAACCCTTTATAATTTTGCTATTGAGTTAGAATAAGCTACTGCTGATTGATCAGATGCTTTGGCTTTTGAAAAAACCGTCTTCATGTCACCCAGGTTTGTTTCATTACATGGGATAGTTGTTCTATTAACTGTCCTGTTCTTTCTGTTCTTGCCCGTACCGGAAATGCTTTCCTGGGAAGAGCTTTTGCTGTCTAAATTTTTGAATCAGGCGCCAACTTTGCTTTGCCTGGGGTACCTTTTATTTCATCGAAAAAGAGTTCATGACAGCCTCAGTTATTTTTTGTTGATTGCCTTTCTGTTTCTTGAAATCCTGGTCGAAATCTATTATTATTTTGTATCAACGGGTTCTTTGTTTGCTGCTAATCTTATCAATGATATTTTGGCCTTTGTGGTGTTGTTTGTGCTATATAACCAGCAGCGTTTGCGTCTACGGGCATCAGGTATTTACAACAAAAAGCTGGGTTATGTTTTTTTGGCTTGCTTTGTAGTAGCATTAGGTTTTAGTTTTTCTTTGGCAAAGGCATATAAAATCTATTTTTCGTCCGAAAAACTAATATTTTTCTTAATAATGGTTGAGATGGCTCTTAACATTATTACTGTGGGCATCAGCTTTTATGTAAACGGGCCTTTAAGCCGCAACCGATACAGGCTGGCAGTTGGTACGATAGCCATTGTTACCTTGAAAATTTATTTATACCTGAGCCGTTTTGTTTTTGAAGTTTATCCGGCTTTTGCGTTCACTATCGGAAAAATTATTTTCTCAATGGGTATTTTGCTGATTGCCGATAGTATCATGCGCAAATGTATGGTTAAAAAAAATGCTCCTGTTTTTATTCCCCGCTAAAAAAAGCCTTGCTTCAGCCCGCTGATGGGTAGCTTTTTTCTTCTTTGGCCAATTGTAGAGTCTTAAATCATTTTAAAAAGCAAATATTGAGTTAAGTTTGCATCGCCCTGCGTTTTTGTTTACCATTCAGATATTTATTCATTAATAGTTTCAGAAATCAGGCTGTTGAACCGGGCAGTTAAACAACAGATAAACCTGTAAAAGCTAGCAGATATGATAACAGTTGAACAGGCTGAATCAATAATATTGAGTCACGCAATAACACCACAGGTAGAAAAAGTAGCAATTGAAGACGCCACAGGAAGAATACTGGCTGAAGATTTCTACGCCGACCGCGATTTTCCTCCTTTTAACAGAGTATCTATGGACGGCATTGCGCTGGCTTTTAAGCAGATAGTTGCCGGTCAGGTTAGTTTTCGTATTGAAAGCACGGCAGCCGCAGGTAAGCCACAGGTAATGTTGCAAAACCCAATAAATTGCATAGAAGTAATGACGGGGGCTATATTGCCCGATGGAACCGATACGGTTATCAGATACGAGGATGTGACCATTAATGACAGCCTGGCAACCATAAATGTTATACCGGAAGAACAGGGCCTGAGCATACATAAACAAGGAGCAGACAAGAAAAAGCAAGATAAGCTCGTAAAAACAGGTACCAGAATTACACCAGCAGAAATTGGAATAGCCGCCACTATTGGCAAACATGAAATATTGGTGCAGAAAAAGCCAAGAGCAGTTTTAATTGCCACAGGCGAAGAGATTATACCTGTTACTGAAACCCCGTTAGCACACCAGATTCGTACCTCTAACAGTTATGCTTTACAGGCTTGCCTTAAAAGCTGGGGGGTACATGCCGACATTGTTTTATTGCCTGACAACCAGGAAACTATAGAGCAGAAAATTAAGGCGTTTCTGGATACTTACGATGTGCTGGTTCTGAGTGGAGGGGTATCGGCGGGTAAATTTGATTTTGTACCTGCTGCTTTAGAAAACCAGGGGGTGCATAAACTTTTTCATAAAGTGGGGCAAAGGCCGGGCAAGCCATTCTGGTTTGGCGTAAAAGGCACAAAGGTTGTTTTTGCTTTACCGGGTAATCCGGTTTCTACTTTTATGTGTTTGCACCGGTATTTTAAACCCTGGCTTGATGTGTCGCAGGGAATGCCGCTTAAGCCCGAGCTGGCAGAGCTGTCGGAAGATTTTGAAGTGAATTTTCCACTCACTTTTTTTATGCAGGTGCGCCTGATACAAGAACCCGGCGGCATTGTAAAAGCAATACCAGTGGCAGGAAATGGCTCCGGCGACCTCTCCAGTCTGTTAGAAGCAGATGCGTTTATGCAGCTGCCTATGGGTAAAGGAGTTTATAAAAAAGGCAACCTTTACCCTGTATGGCGGTACAGGCAATAAAATTCTTTATTGGGTACCAGCACTAAAAAACCGTTTACTCAAATTAGAAGTTGTTACCACCCAAATACAAAACTTTTTGGCCGGCTAATCAGTTTAGTGTTTGTCGGCGCAGGCTGGCAGCTTACTGCTTAAAAACCGGAAGGATTACATTTACCTGAAATCTTTAATTGCTATAAACGGGCTTCAGCCTTTCTTTTTTTAGCATTTTTCAATAATTTTGAACAAAAATCTGTGGGAAAGTGAAAAATCTAAGAGAAACCATAACCAGAGTGCCTGTTGTACCGCCAAAGGCCAATCGTGAAGAACGCAAAGAACAGTTGCAGGAATCCATAGATAAATATTTAGGTGCCATTGAAACCCAGATAGGAGACCTTAAAAAAGTAGGTAAAAATGCTTTGGTTATCGGTGGAATCATCGTGGCCGTATATGCAGTTACTGAGCTTCTTTTACCTGCCGGGAAAAAGACTATCGAAGACCCCGAGCCACTGCCAGAGCCAGAACCTGAAAAAGCCGGAGATTCTATGTTATGGGCTGCCATGAAAGGTGCTGCCACCTCTATTCTGTTAGCTGTTGCAAAAGAAAAATTACTGGAATTGATAGATCACCTCACAACTAAAGATGCCGAAGCAACTTCTTGATAAAATATTAAATCTTAATCACCTCAAAAAAAAGGCTTTAGCTGTTTTGCTTGATCCTGACAAGGTGGAGATTGCTACATTTAATCAATTTTTATACAGCTGCGTAGAAAACCGGGTTGACTTCTTTTTTGTGGGTGGTAGCCTCATTACGAATCAGATGATGGCTGAAATGATTGCCGTCATCCGTCAGCAAACCAATATTCCTGTTGTAATATTTCCTGGCAATAGCCTGCATATTGAGCCATCTGCCGATGGCATTCTGTTCCTTTCGTTGATTTCAGGCCGCAACCCGGACTACCTGATTGGCCAGCATGTGATTTCGGCACCCTTACTGAAACACAGTGGGCTTGAAATACTGCCAACGGGCTATATTCTGGTAGACAGCGGCCGGCAAACAACGGTTTCTTATATCAGCAATACAACGCCCATCCCTCACGACAAAGCAGATATTGCCGCCTGCACGGCCATAGCCGGAGAAATGCTTGGCCTGCGCCTTATTTATCTTGACGGCGGCAGCGGGGCCATTAATCCTGTATCTGCTAAAATGATTCGCAAGGTAAGAGAAAACATTGCTGCGCCACTTATTGTGGGCGGTGGTATTAACTCTGCCCAAAAAGCCCAGGATGCCTTAGAAGCCGGTGCTGACATCATCGTTATAGGCAATGCATTTGAGAAAAACCCTGCCTTATTGCCCGAAATAGCAGAGGTGATTCTATCTTTCAATTTAATAACCGCTTAGTGAAAATCAATCAGGTTTATCTGGGGCTTGGGTCAAATCTTGGTAACAGACAAGAGAATCTTAATATGGCCCGTTTGCAAATTTCCCAAAACGTAGGTTCTATTATTGCGCAATCTGCCATTTATGAGACAGCCGCCTGGGGGCTAAAAGAGCAGAACGATTTTCTGAATCAGGTAATTTGTGTTTCTACAAAATTACAACCCCTTGAGGTACTAGCTGCCGTTTTAGCTGTTGAGCTGGCGATGGGAAGAAAGAGAGACCTTAAATGGGGGGCAAGGTTAATTGATATTGATGTGCTGTATTACAACAACGAAATTATACAGCTGCCTGAGCTGGTTGTGCCGCATCCGTTTATTCAGGAACGACGATTTGTACTGGCTCCTCTGGCCGAAATTGCCGGGGCTCTACTGCATCCTCAACTTCAGCTAAGTAATGCACAATTGTTGGAGGTATGTGCAGATACCAGCGAGGTCAGGAAAAAACAATAGCCGCAATAAGCCGTTGCAGCTATGTTTCTTATTATTTATTCCTTTACTAATTAATTCTCCATTCTCCGTCTTTATAGAAGTCCAGAATTTTTTGTTGTAGCAGTACTTCGTATTTCGCCTGAACCAGGTTGCTTCTGGCACGATCATAATTTACTTTTGCCAGTACGTATTCTACCGAATTAACAGTTCCGGCACTGATTCTGCTTTCGGCGGCTTTTACATTCTGCTCGTTAATGGCTACCTGCTCAGTAGCTACCTTGTATCTTTCAGAGGCCGCATCAAAAGACTGGAACGATTGCTCAATAGCCTGGCGCAATTGAAGTTTAGCCGTATTTAAATTATTTTCTGTCAGTTGTTGTTGCACTCTGGCGGCTGCTACCCTTGGTCTGTTTTGCAAACCACCAAAAATAGGCACACTCAGGTTTAATGACAACGAACCATTACGCGTACCGTTTATCTGCTTTATATATGTTTCGGCTTTATTGGATGTAGAATAAAAAGCGCCATAATTGGCCGATAGCGTTAAGCTGGGTATAACATTGGCCTTTGTTGCTTTTATGAGGTTGTTGAAGCTTTTCAACTGTAATTCAGCCCTTTTTACTGACGGGAAACTGTTAATCGATTGCTCGTATAATTGATTAACAAAGTTATCATCTGTTTTGTAAATGTTTACCTCATCATTAATAGGCTCAAATCTTACATTGTTTGAGGGGGTCTGGTTCATCAGCTGAAACAAAGCCAGCCTGTTAGTTTTTAATGTGTTGCGAGTGGTTACGAGTGCAAATTCATCATTAGCCAGCTGAGATTTTATCTGGAAATATTCTGTTTGGCCCAACACTCCGGCATCAACAAGCTTGGTTATACGCTCAAGCTGGGCTTTAGATGTTTCTACCTGCTGCAGCGCTACTTCAAGCAGCTCCTGCGACGCCAGCACCTGCAAATATGCCTGCATCAAATTAATAGTAATCATATTACGGCTGGCTTCAATACCTTTCTGGCCGGCTTCTTTCAGCAATATGTTCTGTTGTATCTGATTCTTTATCTGAAATCCGTTAAACAAAGCTATTGAAGCGTCAATCCCAAAGCCATTGGTGCTGTATAGCTCTTCAATGTAGGCGTTTGTAAAACGGTCAATACTTCTACCCAGGCGTACGTCCTGGCCTATGCCAAAACCTATTCTTGGATACGCCAGTGACCTCACCCTTTGTAGTTCCACATTGGCTGCTTCAGCTTGTATCTGGCTTTCGCGATAAGTAAGGTTGTTCTTTATGGCTATGTCCAGGCATTCTTTCAGGGTTAGCCGGGTTTGTGCACTAACACACGAGAGGCACATCGAAAACGAAAAAAGCAGTACGTATTTGCGTAAATTGTTCATTGTATTTTTTCTATCACTAATTTCAAAACAAGGGTTGTGTTAATCAATCCAGCCGTCTTTAAGCCTGATAACTCTATTACCATAGGTAGCGTTTTCTTCTGAGTGAGTTACCTGTACTATGGTTACGCCGTCTTTTTCGTTCAGTTCTTTAAACAGCTCCATAATTTGTTTGGCTTGTTCAGAATGCAGGTTTCCGGTAGGTTCATCGGCAAAGATTATCTTGGGATCGGCCACAATGGCTCTTGCAATACCTACCAACTGTTGTTGTCCGCCTGATAACTGTGTCGGGAAAAGGTCTTTTTTAGCTACCATATTAAAGCGGTCTAATACGTCGGCTACTCTGCTTTTACGTTCCGAGCCAGACTGCCCTTTGTATAAAAGCGGGGTTTCTATGTTTTCATAAACTGTCAGTTCGTCAATGAGATGATATGCCTGAAACACAAACCCAATGCTGGTACGGTGTAATTCGGTACGTTTTTTTTCTGAAAGCTTCTGTACCGGCATATCCTCAAACAAATACTCGCCTTCTGATGCTTCTTCAAGCAAACCCAGAATATGCAGCAAGGTTGACTTTCCAGAACCTGAAGGCCCCATGATAGATACAAATTCGCCCGGATTGATGGTCAGGTTAATATTTCTCAGCACATAAGTTTTTCCGAAACCCGCAGGGTAATATTTAGATATGTTTTTTAATTGAATCATTTTTGATTGAATTGATTAGTTCTGGTTGTTAAGATACTGTATCCTGGCCGATTTTCAGGTTTCACGCTCCTACAACTGTTTGCCAAAGTTTATGCCATTAAATTTAAATGTCTTATAATAAGCTATTTAAGATGTTTTTGTAAAATAAAAATGTCCGAAAACGGACAGGATTTGTACGCCTTCGGACAAGGGGTTGGGTTCTTTGATTACTCAGGTCAGTTGATATATTTCTTCCCGTTTGAGTACTTCATATCAATACCCGAGCGGAACCTGGTGTTATCAAAATTACCAGAGTCTTTAAATTCGGCATATTTAAAATCGGCATTGTTATTAAAGGTTGAACCTTTAAATGTAACGCGTTCGTTAAAATTGGCATATTTGAAGTCGGCATAGTTTCTGAAGTCTGCGCTAAAAAAATCGGCATCATACTTAAAGTCAGAATACTTGAAGTTGGCGTATTCGCCGAATTTGCAATTAGCAAAGTTTGATTCTTTCTTAAAGCCTGCATATTTAAAATTGGCTTCTTTCTGAAACTTGGTTCCGGCAAAAGAGGCTTTGTCGGCAAAATCAGAATATTTAAACTCGCTTTTTGCTTCAAAAGTACAGTTTTCTATGGTTACACTCCGTTCAAAGTCTGTTGTAGAGGTGGCACCTTCCCCAATGCTCCATGAGGTGTTGCCCCATTTACCACCTTTTTCATTTTCAGAGTTTTTGTAAGCAATGAAATCGCCCTTAAAAACGCAGTTTTTGAAAGTTACGGGTACTTCAACATAGCTTTTATACTCTTCATAACCTTTGCTTTTTTTGATTCTCTTTTTGTTTGATAGCTCTGTCAGATCCAGGTTGCCGGTTATGGTTACACCTTCATAATTAACAGCTTTGCCCTGGTCTATGGCTTCGAAAATTGTTTTGGCCGAAACCTCTTTTTGTGCAATGGCCGAGCCGCCAATTCCGGCACATAAAAGAAAGATGAATAGTTTTTTCATGTTTTATCGGTATTAAGTAATAAATTTTATGATTTAGTTCCGGGTTTGTTTAGTCATTAATACTGATGCTGCCAGAATTGGCATCCATTGTTACGGGTATTCCGCCACCGTTAACCGAACCTCTTACACGGTCTTTTTCGATACGACCATTGAAGTTTCTTATTTCTGGCACACGCACGCGGTTAGCATCCAAATCAAGGTTCATGCCTTTGTCCAGCGGCATTCTTACCGTAATACTTCCTGCACTGGTTGATAACGACAAGTATTTACCCAGGGATTTGATGTCGGCATGTATACCGCCACCACTGGTAGAGGCTTTTACACTGGCAGTAATGTCTTCAAGATGTATAGAGCCACCTGAAGTTGAAGTAATGAACTCTCCGCCTATTTCCTCTGCTCGGATGCCCCCACCACTGGTAGAAGCTTTTACCATGCCGTTCAGCCTTTTTAGGCGAAGCCCCCCGCCAGACGTAACAAGTCTGATATCGCCTTTACAATTAGTAGCGTCAATGCCACCACCACTGGTGCTTACGTCAATGTTATCGCGGCTGTCGGTAATATCAATACCACCGCCTGATGTTCTGCCTTTAATATTACCACCCAGATTATATAGTTTCAGGCCGCCACCGCTGGTAGAAAAACTCAGGTTGCCGGTAAGGTCTTTAAGGGTTATACCACCACCACTGGTTTGCAGGTCTGTTGAGATTTTTTCAGGCGAGTAAATTTTGAATGATATATTCAACGATTTTTTCCAGTTGTTCCAGCCACTTTCATTTTTTCTTCTGGCTACGCAGTAAATGGTGCTGCCTTCTTTTTTTACACTTAGTTCGTATTCTCTTAGTCTTTCCTCAATTTCAGATTTACTTAACGAGCTCCCGTTCCAGTTATTAGGTTTTACGTAAATTTCAACACGGGCTTCGCTGCCTTCCTGGCCGATAACTGAAATACTACCACCGGAGGTTCGAACATTAACATTCTGAATTTCGGCCGAGCGATACGTTTTTACAAAATATGGTGATTCTTTGTCCTGAGCATACGAAATGCTGATAGCAGATAATGCTGTTACAAACAATAAGCGTAGTTTTTTCATAATTATGTATAGTTAGAAAATGATAATTTGATACAGTTTATCTTAAGATGCAGAAAAATAAAGGCAAGTTGCGTAAATAAGACAATTTTTTTTTGATGGTTCATTTACGGGGTCACTTCTGGCTTAGGTTTAAAAACAAACGGGCAGAATCACACCTGCGATTCTGCCCGTTTGTTGGGTGTCTTCTACCTGTTATTTGGTTGAACCAAGCAGTTCATAAAACTGGTTTAATTTTGGCATCAGAATTATTCTGGTTCTGCGGTTGGTAGAGCGCCCTTCTGCCGTATCATTGCTTGTCAGGATATTGTATTCGCCACGGCCGGCTGCAATCAGTTTATTTGGGTCTACCTTAAACTGGCCTTGCAGTGTTCTTACTACAGAAGTGGCCCGTTTTACGCTCAGATCCCAGTTGTCGGTAATACAATCATTTTTAATAGAAACGTTGTCTGTGTAGCCCTCAACCATTACTTCAAGTTCTGGTCTTGACTGCACTATCTGTGCAATTTTACCCAGCACTACGTTTGCTCTTGGGGTAATTTTATAGCTTCCGCTGTTAAACAACATTTTGTCAGAGATGTTAATCATCACCACTGTTTTATCAACCTTTACTTCAATGTCTTTATCTTCAATACCGTCTTTGAGCACGCTGGTCAGGTTAACGGCTAAGGCCAGATTAATTGAGTCGGTCTTGGTTCTGGCAGCGTGAAGCCGGTTGATGTACAGGTCTTTTTGTTGCATTTGCGACAGCGTGTTGTCAATGTTAGCATTCGCGGCCTTTGATAACACCGTCAGGTCGCCCACTTGTTCCAGTTGTCTGTCGCGCAGTTTTTTCAGGTCTTCCAGTTGGTCTTTCATGTAGCTAAGCTGTTGGTCGCGTTGCTGAATAGCACTTTGCGAAGCCATATTCTGGTTTTCGGCATTTCTCGTAGCGGCAGCCAGGCGGTCTTTATAGTCTTGCACTTCGTCGCCACATTTTACCAGATTAGACTGCGAGCGATCATATTCATTTTGCAGGGCAACATATTTCTTTTTTGTTACGCACGAAGCCAGCGAAGTGGCTGCAAAAAAGATAATCAGGGGTTTTACTAAAACTTTCATGAGATTGCGTGTTTTAATATTACATATTTACGGCCGGAAGGATTCAGAGTTGCGTTGTTGTGCTTCCGATGCCTTGAGTTTTCAGAAGAAGCGTAAAAAATTATGCCATCAAGTGTATAAACGTTTGATAATTGACCATTAAAATCAGCCCGGAATGAGCAAAAGTGAGGTTTTAAAAGCCGGAATAGCCGGATAAATTAATGCCTGAAAATGTAGTAGTCTCAGACTGGTAGGGAAAAAAAATACTCAACAATCCAAAAAGGCTATTGTATTGAACACGTCTTGTTCAATACAATAGCCTTCTGGGTATAAATAAAAGCTCCTTGAAAGAAGCTCATTTCTAACTTAGCGAAATTCTTTTAACAAGGAAACCCCTCATCTACTCACATTCACCCGTTTCACCAAAATATTCCCGTTTTCTTCTTCCAGAACAATAAAATAATTGCCAGTAGAAAAGCCAGTAAAATCAATCGTATGCGTATCCTGCTTAACAGTAGATTTACCAACTAACCGCCCTGCTGCATCTATCAGTTTATAAGTAAACAACCTTGCTGATTTCAGATATACCTTATCGGCAGTCGGGTTGGGGTATAGTTGGATGTAAGGGGTATGTTCTTCATTAGCCAATAACACAGGTTGGAAAACAGCCGAGATTGGGCTCTCACACCCTTTGTCAAACACCTTCACCTGATAATTGCCCAATTGAGTGAATTGGATTTTAGGGCTGGTTTGAGACAACTCACTGCCATTAAAATACCACTTATTTCCGCTGGTTGCACTTGATACCAAACTATCATTCGATTGTTTAATACTAGGCTGCGGAATAACAACTTCGGTAATGGTTATGGCATTGGCCGACATCGCCGAGCAACCTTTGGTGTTGGTGACTTTTAGTTTGTATATGCCTGCGGAGGTGGGGGTATAAGCTTCTTTGGTTGCCTCTGCAATGCCAGTATTATTTTTAAACCACAAATAGCTGTTTTCTTTGGCCGCAGTAGTTAAACTGACGGTTGCACCGGTACAAATCTGGGTGCCGGAAGGCGATAATATGGTAGGTGCCAGCGGCTTGGCATTTTTCCTGATTTCAAACAAATCTGTTGATGCCGAACAGCCGGCATTATCAAAAACTTGTAGTATATACTTGTTTTCCTGGGTTACTACCAGCTTTGGTTCATAAGATAATGTATTGTCGGCAGAGGCCCACATATACCACATATAGCTGAATGGGGCAATACCCCCGGTAATGACAGGCTCCAGCACGGTTGAATCTTGTTCGCAAAACTCTTTACTGCCCGTTATTGCCGTTATTTGCAGGTTAGATGTACTCACTACGGTTATGGTAATCTTTAAACTGGGCGCACTCTGGCAGGTCTCATTATTGATGGTTTGCTCGCATACGGCACTATAACTGGTAGTGGCAGTTGGGGCAACCCAAAGCGTATCACCCGTATCACCTGTAGACCAAACCACCTTGCCTTCGCAGCCCAGCGCTCTTAATGAGGTCTGCGTGCCCTGGCAAATAATTCTTTTATCAGTTGTTACAAAAGGCGACGTTTCATTTACTATTTTCAGTGTTACCGATCTCGATAAGGCTTCGCAATTACCTTGCGTAACCTCCAGTCGGTAATTGCCATTAATAGAAGTGGTATAGGCACTGTCTGTGGCCGATGTTAAGGCAAAGTTGCCTCTGTACCACTGAATTGAAATATCTGTGAGAAGCGCCATGTGCTTAAACGAAACTTTGCCAAACGAAGCGCCAAGGTCTATGCTGCCGCTTTGGCAAAAAGTGGCGTTATTGCCTGTAATATCAAAAGACATTTTGCAGGGCGAAGCCGGAGCTGCGAGTTTGAAAACGAGAAAATTTGGAGAAGTATTGAACGCTGTGCCATTTTTTACTGCATTTACATACAAGCCAAAGTCTGATGCCTCTTGAATATCCTGAATGATATAGTGATTACGGTTGAAGTTTTTGGTCCAGAGGGTCTCATTGTTATAATTGAGCTTGAAAATGGCGTTATCTCTGACAACGAAAATCTTATCATCGCCCGAAACAGCAATTTTGCCGGAAGTATAATCAACGTTTTTCCATTGAAGCACACCTGAGGAATTATACTTATACAGCCCTGTATTGGTGCTGAACACACAGCCTGCGTCGGTTGTTTTTTCGAAATCGGTAATGGTTTCACCGGTTAAGGACTTTGTCCAGGTTGCATTGCCATTAGAAGAATTAACCAGAACCACATAGCTGATGTTTGTGGTGATGTTGCGGGCTAAAACATAGAAAGATGCATCGGCAGAGGGCATAATCTGATAGCTGCCAAAGATACCGGTATTTGACCAGGCCAGTGAGCCATTGGCGTTATATTTACGAACACCGTTTGAATAGGCCACAATCAACCCATCATCAGCACTGGTTTCCAGATCAGTTATGTTTGAAATATCTGTTAATTCAAGGGTCCATTCTTCGCTGCCGTCACTTTTTATCCTCTTTATCTCGGTTAAAGTAGTGTTGCTGACAAATCGGTTGGTTAATAAATAGAATCCGTTTGACTGTGTTGGTGTGGCATTTTGCACCTGGTAGCTGACATTTTTTTGCCAACTTAAATTTAGGTTATCATCATATTTTCTCAGTTCTCTGTCCATCAGCAAAAATACAAGAACGCCACCATCCTGCGATGCACATTGAGTCATTACCGGAGCATTTGAAGAACCCCCTTCTGCGCTGATATACTGGTCTTTTACAAATCCATCAGCATTAAACTTGCTGATACTTGCTGAGCCGCTGTTTGAATTCTGGTATTTGATTAGTGCAAATAAATGGCCAGACCCCTTGAAAGGTGAGATGCTGCCCCCTCTTGTACCTCCGCGATAAGGTTCGGCCCATTCAACTGCCGGGGGTTGTTCCTGACTAAAACCGCAGAAGAAAGTCAGTAATAGCAAAAGCGTAGCGAGTAAATTCTTTTTCATTTTTGAGACGTCGATGGATTCCGAAAAGTAATAGAATTTTGTTTGCAAAACAACATTTTGCCTGAAACCAAACGGATAAATTAGTGCTGGCAATAATTAAAAAAATATATGGTATATTGTATCGCAGAAATCAGACTTCACCTTTTAGAGATTAGACATTTAATCCATGGCGGTATCAGTAAAACAATTAATTGACAGAGCAGACTACCAGGGTTTAAAAAGCGCGCTTTCTGCTAATCCGCAATTGGCGAACGAGGGCTTGCCTTACGACGAGCTGAATACAACCAGGGCACATCCGCTACACCGGATTTGCGATGGCGTTTTCATTGGCAAATATTCAGACCAGGAGGGTGTGGAAATGGCCAGACTTTTTCTGGAATATGGTGCTGATGTAAACGGAGGAGAATTAATAGAGAAAAAGGACAGCCCATTAATAGCCGCTTCCAGCCTGCATGCCGATAAAATAGCTTTGCTTTATATTGAAAACGATGCGGTAATAAACCATGCAGGTACTCATGGCGGTACGGCCCTGCATTGGGCAGCCTGGTGCGGCCGTCCTTTAGTGGTAGAAAGGCTGATTCAAGCACAGGCAGAAATAAACAGGAGATGTGTTGATTTTCAGTCGACACCGCTTTTCTGGGCCGTTCATGGTTTATATAGCAGTGATAAGAAAGATATGGATAGTTACCTGCAATGTGTTAAGCTCTTGCTTGAAGCAGGGGCAGACAAGAGCATTCCAAACAGTGGTGGGAAAACAGTTTTTGACATGATTGAAGAAGAGAATAAAGCACTAAAAGAATTGTTGAGTTGATTCATTTAAAAAGCCTTTCAGCAGTAGATGTGTAACTGCTGAAAGGCTTTTGTTTTCGCTTAATTGACTTAGAATTTTAGTTCTTCAACGAAGCCATATCAATTACAAACCGATACTTCACATCGCCTTTCAACAGGCGCTCATAAGCTTCATTAATTTCATCCATTTTAATCATCTCAATATCGGCAACAATGTTATGCTGGCCACAGAAATCAAGCATTTCCTGCGTTTCGGCAATCCCTCCAATCATTGAGCCGGCAAAGTTTCTGCGGGCAGGTATCAGGCTGAATGCAGCCACAGGCAGCGGACGCTCAGGCGCACCTACCAAAGCAAGAGACCCGTCTACCTTCAATAAACCCAGGTATTGATTAATATCGTGTTCGGCAGAAACCGCATCCAAAACAAAGTGAAGCTTGCTTCTGTATCTGGCCATCTGCGCTTTGTCTTTTGACAACACCACGTCATCGGCACCGAGGCGTTTGGCATCTTCAATCTTAGATGTTGAGGTAGTAAAAACAATTACTTCTGCCCCCATTGCTTTAGCCAGTTTTACTGCCATGTGGCCCAGCCCGCCAATACCCACCACGCCTACTTTCTTGCCCGGCCCGACGTTCCAGTGTCTTAGTGGAGAATACGTGGTTATACCCGCGCATAATAGTGGAGCAGTAGCGGCCAGATCAAGGTTTTCAGGCACATGCAACACAAAAGATTCATCAACTACTATGCTTTCAGAATATCCACCAAAGGTGTGTGTGCCTAAATGTACATCAGGTGCATTATAGGTGCCTGTATTGCCCTGTTCGCAGTATTGCTCCAACCCTTCCTTGCAATATTCGCAATCTCTGCAACTATCAACCATACAACCTACGGCAGCGTGGTCGCCCACTTTAAATTTGGTTACATGATTACCGACACTGACAACCTTTCCTACTATTTCATGCCCCGGAACGCATGGATAAACCGTGCCGGGCCATTCGCTTCTGGCTGTGTGCAGGTCTGAATGACAAACGCCACAATATAATATTTCAATCTCAACGTCGTGCGGTTTAGGCGTTCTGCGTTTAATTTGCAGTTGGTCTAATCGTGCATCTGCGGCTAGCGTACCAAATGCTTTTACTTCTTTTGACGGAACATCTGTTGCGCCACCGGTTACTGATTTTACGGATTCCATGGATAAGTTTTTTATAGATGTATAAGTAAAGTATTCGTGCTGTATTGGCCCATTAGCTGTAAAAACCGCCAATGTGGTATTGGAAATGTTACACCAAAAGTGTCTGGCACAGTTTGCCTGCCTGATTAGAAAAAAGGATAAGCAAAGTGCGGCACGGCCGGATTTCGTGATTGGGCCGCTGTCAGTTTAAACAACCATAGAGGGCCTGTTGTTTGGCCGAAAGGATTAAAATGTTTATTTCATGTTATTCCCGAACAAACTGTTCCAGATTACATCATAAACATCGGTTGCAGCTATCTCTTCTGTTATTTTTTGATTACTAACCAGTACAGGATAAAACTCTTTTCCGATATCGAGCGTGCCGTGTGAGCCCTTGACAAGACTGGCATCAAGCGGAATAACATCCATTCTGTATCTGAAGCCTGTTAGTTTACGAAGCAACTTGTAGGCGGCTCTTAATTTAATGAAAGGATTAGCCGGATTCATAAACATCTCAACGGGGTCATAGCCCGGTTTGTTATGAATATCCACACTGCGGGCAAAATCAGGGGCCAGTTTATCATCAAACCAATAATAGTAGGTAAACCAGCTGTCGGCCTTGGCCATTAACACAAAATCACCGGCTCTTTTATGATTGATATGGTATTTTTGTTTCTCTTCTTCATCCATTATCAGGGCAATGCCATCAATTTTAGATAGAATTTCTTTTACCCGTTCTTTCTGGCTTTCATCATTGATGTAAACATGGGCAATCTGGTGGTCGGAAGCGGCAAAAGCTTTTGACGCGCCGCAGTCCAGCAGTTCCAGCCCGCTTTCTACCCGTACAGAAAGTAATCCATGCTCGCGCAGGATTCTGTTGATGTGTATAGGATGGCTCACATTGTTGATACCGTACTCAGAAAGCAATATAACGTTAGCATTGCGTTGCTCATAGTAATTGACCAGCTCTTCTACCAGGCTATCAATTTCATGTAAATCTTTAGAGATTTTGCCGAAATCAACACCGAATTTTTGCAGGCAATAATCTAAATGAGGCAGGTAAATGAGCGTTAGTGTAGGGTCTTCGGTTCTGTCAACCTCTAATGAGGCATCGGCAATCCATTTCGAACACTCAATGCTGGTATTAGGCCCCCAGAACTTAAACAATGGGAAGGTACCCAACTTGGCCTGGAGTTTATCTCTTAAGTCGGCCGGATAGGTGTAACAATCTGGTACTTTTACACCATCTGAATGATATTGCGGGCGAGGCGTAGCTGAAAAGTCGGCCGATGAGTACATATTATACCACCAGAACATCTTAGAAACCGTAAAATCCGGGTTTTGTCTTCTGGCAGCCTCCCATATTTTTTCAGACTGAACCAGTTTGTTAGATTGTTTCCAGAACTTCATCTCACACGCATCGTGGTCATACCAGCCATTCCCTACAATACCGTGCACATCCGGGTTTTTACCGGTTATATAACAGCTTTGCGCTGTGGTAGTAACCGCAGGGAAAGCCGGTTTAATGTGCGTAAGCGTATTTTTTGCAATGAATTTCTGTAAAAACGGTGTGTGTTCACCAATGACACTGGTACTAAGGCCAACTATATCAATAACTACAGTTTTTTGCATTTTAGTAGAATTTTAGAGCCTCTTATAATAATCCTTTTACCCAATTTAATTCTCTGATGATTGACTCGTTAAGCGGAGCCTGAAATTCTTTCGGTAAAACGCCCCAGGTATAGGTTTCTACTTCAAGATGGTTGGTAAATGGCTTTGCCTTATGTACATCAACGGTATTGACAATATCAGATTGCGTAGAACCCAGCAAACCATACTGCTCTAAAAACAAAGGCACATGAAAATGTACCCTCCACGAGCTGATGCTGTTATCAAAGCCTGCAATGGCCTCACTCAGGTCGGGGTATTTTGTAAAGCTGCCGTCATATCTTTGAGCAACAACCTGATGCAGATAAACGGGTTCGTTATACTGAGCAATTACGTCCAGTTTTTCCTGCGCTTGTTCAGCAAAGTCAACTTTCAGGGCCGAGCTTATTTGTATTTTCCCAACTTTCAGTTGCTCAGTCTCCATTTTTACAATTACATCCTTTGGCGCCTCAAAACCAACCGCAAAATGGCAAATATCATAGCAAAGCTGAATATGCGTTTTAATGGCCTCAATGGCTTGCCCGGGCAAGAAACCTTTGGCGCCCAGTTGCTCAATTCCTATCGGTAACAGATAGTTGTTATACCAGTTAATAAACTCTCTAGAGTTTTCCAGAATCCCGTCGGGTTCCGGTTCAATATCCAGATGAAGCGTTTTACCGGTGCTTGCTTTTAATGCTATCAGCTCCTCAACTACCAAAATCATGTTTTTGGTGGCTTTAATGGTTGCTTCTTCTAGTGCAACTTCGTTTAACCACCAGAACCGATAAGAGAGCGGTGAGGTAGATATACCACCTTCTTCTAAAGTATCCGGCAATAATCGGGCAAGCAGATTAAACAACCTTATGGTATAGTCCAGCCTTTCCTGTGTTGTCCAATCAGGTGCATGCACTTGGTCTTTTACAATTGTATGATGAAAGTTTCCGAACGGAAAACCGTTCATGGTAAAAACATAACAATTCTGTTCGGTCAACCAGTTTTGAAAGGTCTCAAAATTTTGTTCTGCTGATAAATCAATACTGGCCTGATTGGCTAGTCTTAAGCCTATGCCCATAGGCGCATCGGGACAAACCCTTGCCTTGATTTCCGGAATACTGCTTTGCAGAACCGCAAAATGTTCTTTCCAGTCTTCGCCGGGATGAATATTGCTACAATAACTCAGGTGTCCGTACGGTGTTTTCATTTTAATCGAGGGTTAATTTCAGGCGGTCAACAGCCAATTTCACTAAATCAAAATCCACCTCATGAATTTCTTTGCCCTTACCGAGCTTTTCTAATATGGTTATGGTCAGCCTTCCGCCCAGGTGTTCTCTGAATTCATTTAGGCCCTCCCACAAATTCAGCTTGTCATTGGCTGCAAGCGAGTCGTGATACAAGGTAAACCCTAAAGTTTTTAGTAATCTGATGATACGGTTTGAATCTTCATTGGAGATTAGCCCTGATAATTCTGAATAAACAGAATCCAGTGCAATACCAATAGCCACGGCTTCTCCGTGTCTTATTTCAAAATTACTCAGATATTCTAATTTATGAGCTGCCCAGTGCCCAAAATCTAGGGGTCTGGCCGAACCCATTTCGAATGGGTCACCACTTGAAATATGATTGGTATGCAGGGCAGCCGAACGGAAAATCTGTTCATTCATCACATTCATCTCGCGGTTTGCCATAGCTTGTGCATGGGTCTCCAGCCACTCAAAAAAGGGCAGGTCTTTAATTAAAGCCACCTTCACGGCTTCTGATATACCCGAACGCCAGTCGCGGTCTGAAAGAGAGGTTAAGAAGTTAGAATCATTAAATACCGCCACAGGAGGCGCAAAAGTACCTAGGAAATTCTTTTTGCCAAGAAAGTTGACACCGTTTTTAACACCCACGCCTGAATCGTTTTGTGATAGCACGGTGGTAGGTATCCGGATATGCTTTACGCCACGGTGCGCAATGCAGGAGGCATAGCCTACCATGTCAAGAAATGCGCCACCGCCAATGGCTGCCACAAAAGAGTGCCTGTCTATACCGTATTGATTGATAGCCAGCAGAACTTTGTCGAGATACTGGCTGTCGTTTTTAACTAATTCTCCGCCCGGTAAAACCAGTATTTCGTCTGCCAGGTCAATCTGGGTTTGGCCTTGAAAATACTGTTTGATTGATTCAGGCAAATACTGATGTTTTTCAGCAACACCGGCATCTATTAAAAACAATATTTTTTTCTGAAAACCGGGTTCGCCGAAGTTTGTAAGAAAATTGATAAACGCTTTGTTTTCAGAAGAAAAAAGGTTTTGTGTGAAAATAATATTAAAAGAAAAAGGCACCTGAAAGGCCTGCTGAATTACATTCATTGGTAGATAAAATAAATAAAATCTAATAAAAAGGTAGCTGCCGGGGCTATGTAACTGCAAAAAACCTGGCCAGCCATATTGAAACAGGTAACAGGCAAAGCACTACCAGCGCCAGCAAAATATTGCCCGAAACACTTACCCACGCGGCGTTCATGACTATTAACGACAGAACCCCTGCTTTTACTGCCTTGCCAATATTGGGGCCAATCGGGTTTGCTATGGCTGCAAGCAATGGTTTGAATATCAGATAAATATGTAAAACCACAAATGCTGCTGCTACCGGAAGATTGTTTAATTGGTACGAAAAATACAATTGGGCTGTACTTACCATAATATAAAGAAACGCCGCAAAGTATAAGGTGTTTTTATTACCTCCATGAACTTCGCCCCGGCTAATCATTGTAATAGCAGCAATGTAGCAAACCGGCAAAAGGCCGATAAACCACCATTGCTCAATAGAGCGCTCAATGATACTCATGCCCAGTATCAGATTACCGCCGCGGCATAATCCCATATTTATAGGGCCGAAAAAGGAATGATGTTTGCCATATTTGTCATAAACCAGCGCACAGGCTGCAACCAAAGCCGCTATTATTGCACTAAGCGGGCTATTGAACCACGCCGCCGATATTCCGGAAATTAGCAGAAAGGAGCCATAAATAACGGCATTGGTCTTACTTATCTTTCCGCTTGGAATCACCCTTTCAGGGCGTTCAATGCGGTCAAGTTCCAGGTCAAAAATATCGTTAAACACAATGCCGCCACCATAAAGACCCATAGTGGCCAGGCACAAAAACAAAACACCCGTGATATTTACCTCTTCATACGAAAAAGAAAATACAGCAATAGCAACCCCGGCCAGTATATCTGATACTGCCGTGATTACATTGGCGGGGCGGGTTATTTGTATGTAAGATTTAATATTCAAGATACAAGTGGTTGTTTAAGAGATAAAAATTGAATTTTTATCTACCCGCGGAATCTGGCCACCTCTCAGAATGGTGTTCCCGTTAAATTTCAGGCTCTGGTCAATTACTACCGGGTTTTCAAAATCTGCCACATTTATCTGGCCGCTTTGCGCAAAAGCGTCAATGGCGTTCTGATAAGTAACCAGACGGATGTCTTCGTCTGATATCCCTTTAATTTTCATCAGGGCGGCTGTCTTTGGTACAGCCAGCGGGTCGCTGATGCCCCAATCGGCGGCCGAATTAATCATTATTCGTTCAGAACCGTATTTTTTTACAATTTCTACCATACGTTCGTTACCCATTTTGGTGAATGGATAAATAGTAAACGCAGCCCAGAAACCTTGCTCCAGCACACTTTCAACAGTTTCTTCGTTGTTATGGTCAATTATTACCATGCCGGGGTCAATGCCATGCTCCAGGGCAATAGACATACTCAGTTCGGTTCCTTTTTTCTTGTCACGGTGAGGCGTATGTACCTGAACGGGTAAGTTAGCTTCTTTTGCCAGTTCCAGTTGAAGCCTGTAGTATTTTTCTTCGGCGGCTGTCTGGTCGTCAAAACCAATTTCGCCCACACCTACAACACCTTCTTTGTAAATAAACAGAGGTAATACTTCCATTACCTGTTCTGCCAGTGCTTCGTTATTGGCCTCGCGTGAGTTCAGCCCGATGGTGCAATAATGTTTGATGCCAAACTGCGAAGAGCGGAATCTTTCCCAACCAACCAGGCTGCTGAAATAATCTTTAAACGAGTCTACACCTGTGCGGGGTTGTCCGAGCCAGAAAGCCGGCTCAATGATGGCAACCACTCCGGCATCTATCAGCGCAGTGTAATCATCGGTAGTTCTTGAGGTCATGTGAATATGAGGGTCAAAGAACTTCATTCCTTTGATGTAATCGGTATAATTGGCCTGAATCTCTTTTGAAGTTTTTAGCTCTTCGGCGCTTCCTTCAAAATGTGACGGATTCTGCGATATTTCTGAATGTTTCTGGCACATAACTTACTTAATAATTTAAAATACTTCTTTGGTGGTCTTCTACCATTTGCCAGCTAAAGATTCCGTTCTGCCATTGCTCATACAAGGCTGTTTGTTTCGTTAGCAGGTCTTTAGCGGCAGGTAAATCAGACTGGCCACATACAATTGCTGCCGCAATGGTGTCAGCGGCCGTTCCCGTTGTAAACAAATGCTCAATATCTTTCAGAATGGCCTCGTTCATAAATCTGGTTACCAGACGCCAGGCCTGCGACGGAATAGTTCTGCCTGCAGCCCAGCGCTCATGCGCCAGATAAGATATTGAATCGGCCAGTTCCTGATTGGCTCTTTCATCAAGCCCGTCTATATTATGAATGGGCTTATCATTAAAAATGCATTTTAAGACTAATTGATTCCAGGCCGGTTCAGAAAAATGAATTTTAGGGAACGGGTTTCCGAATGCAATAGCATCAAAAACAGGCCCGATGTTTGACCTCACGGCGTTTGTGGCTCTTAAAAGCCAATAATCGGGGTATGCCAAGAATGGGAGAGCCGCAATTAAAGCGCTGGCTTCATTGTTTTCTGCAGTATCAAAAAGGATATCCAGTGTTTTTGTGTAAGCTTCCTTATCAGTGCTTTCCAGACTGGCCAGTAAATAGACTCTTACCAGTTTATCCAGTGTCCAGTTATCAAAAGAAACACCATTGATGGTATCGGCTGCAAGTACAGGGCTTTTGCTGATAAACCTTGGTACGGCCACAAATGCTACCTGTAATGATTGTAAACCACCATTACTTTTAGACTCAATCCAACTCAGCTCTTTAGCAGATGCCTGAATTTTAATTTTTTCAAGCAACAATGCAGAATAATTCATAAGGTTAGGCACTTTGTATTAATTAGAAGCAAATCTAAAGAAGAATTCTGAGCTTATTAAAGTATTTATACCAAAAATGATATTAAAATAGACAAAAGGGGCAATTTTGTGCAAATGGTTAAGCCCCCAAAACAAAAAAGTACTTAACAAGATTGCTAAGTACTTGATTATCAGGTGACCCCGGAGAGGCTCGAACTCTCGACCCACTGATTAAGAGCGGGTGACGCTCACTCAGTTGCTTTACTAACTGAGCAAAAGAGCCTGCATACTTGTTTTAGTTTATTCGAGCGAGTATTTGTGACCCCGGAGAGGCTCGAACTCTCGACCCACTGATTAAGAGCGGGTGACGCTCACGCTTTGCTCTACGAACTGAGCAAGAGAGCCTGCATACTTGTTTTAGTTTATTCGAGCGAGTATTTGTGACCCCGGAGAGGCTCGAACTCTCGACCCACTGATTAAGAGTCAGTTGCTCTACCAACTGAGCTACGGAGTCATTGTACTACTTTTAATTATTTTCTGAACTCTCAACCCATAGATTAAGAGCGGGCGACGTTCGCCGGGCGACGTTCGCCGGGTGACGCTCACTCAGTTGCTCTACCAACTGAGCTACGGAGTCTCATACGCTGCAAATTTAATTTTTTTTGGACTGTTGCTGCTATATTATATAAAATTATTTTCAGTGTCTGCAATTGGTATTTAAAAACTAATAATTACTTCTGTTAACTCGGGTTAATGAAAGAGAATACATCATTTTCTATATATTTGTGTATCCCTTTAACCCGATTTGACCTCGCTATGATTGCGTCGATTTCAAACTTGGCTCACCGAAATGCTTCGGGCCGGAATATTATTATATTCTTTGTGCTGCAAATAACCATTTCAGGTGTGGTTTTGCCTTACCTGCAAACCAGGTTTGACCCACAGGGCGTATTAGGTGTGCTAGATTTGAAATTTGGATTTACGCCTGATGAAGCCTACCAACTGTTGTCGGCCTATGGCGAAGAGGGCAGAAAACTCTATTTTGTGATGGAAGCCTGTATAGATATCATTTACCCTGTTTTTTATACCATTACCAATTTGTTGTTGTTGAGTTTTGTGTTCAAAAGAGGTTTTCAGGCTGATAGTTTTATGCAGAATCTCAACGTTTTTCCGATGCTGGTTTTCATTAGTGATATATTAGAAAATGCTGGTAATATTGCTATGCTGAAGGCGTATCCGGAAAGAATAAACGCCGCTGCCAGTCTGGCTTCAACGGCAGGAATATTTAAATGGACTACCTTTGGTATCAGCATAGCTTTGTTTTTAACAGGCCTGGTGGCCTGGGCATCATCCATTGCCAAAAGGAAAAAAAACTGATGGGGGCATTAATTTAAAATTTATTTTTAATCATATTAAATATCAATTATGGAGTACAGGAGATTTGGACGTACTGGCTGGAATGTCAGCGAAATAGGATATGGTATGTGGGGCCTTGCGGGATGGACCGGCTCTGACCAGGACGAAGTAGGGCAGTCGCTTGACCGGTCGGTTGAACTTGGCTGTAACTTTTTTGATACGGCGTGGGGATATGCCGAGGGTAAAAGTGAGCAAATATTAGGAAGGGTATTGAAAAAATATGCCGACAGACGTTTGTATGCCGCCACCAAAATTCCACCAAAGAATTTTACATGGCCGTCAAAATCACATTTCCTGTTGGAAGATTGTTTCCCGGCAAGCCATATCATTGAATACACCGAAAAAAGCCTGAAGAACATGGTTGTTGAATGCATAGACTTGCAGCAATTCCATGTCTGGGAAGACGCCTGGGCAGGTAAAGACGAATGGAAAGAGGCAGTTACCAAGTTGAAACAGGAAGGCAAAGTGAAACACTTTGGCGTAAGTGTGAACCGCTGGGAGCCCGCCAATGTATTGGAAACCCTGAAAACCGGGCTGATAGATTCGGTACAGGTAATATACAATATTTTCGACCAGAATCCGGAAGATGAATTGTTTCCGCTTTGTCGCGAACTGGATATTGCCGTGATTGCCCGTGTACCATTTGATGAAGGCACCCTTACCGGTTTGCTAACCAAAGACACGGTGTTTCCGGCTGATGACTGGCGGTCTACCTATTTTGTGCCTGAAAACCTGATTCCGAGTGTAGAACACGCCGATGCACTGAAACCATTGGTACCTGAAGGAATGACCATGCCTGAAATGGCCCTGCGTTTTATTTTGGGTAATGATGATGTACATACCATAATACCGGGCATGAGAAAGATTCGCCACGTAAATGCCAATATCGGTACCAGTGATGGCAAAAAACTAGACGAAAATCTTCGCGTACAACTCAAAAGCCACAGATGGGACAGAACCCCGACTGAGTGGTCGCAATAGTTTTAAAAGTGAGAAAGGAACAGGACATTCAAGTCCTTTCTCCTTTTTTCATTCTCCATAACATTCATGTCAGAAACCACAGTTTTGGCCTGCATAGCTGCTTTTTTTGCAGGTTTTATTGATTCTATTGTAGGCGGGGGCGGCTTAGTGCAGGTCCCTGCTTTGTTTATATTGTTTCCTGGCTATTCTGTTCCGCAGGTTATTGGTACCAATCGTTTTGCTTCTTTTATGGGTACAGCAGTGGCCGGGTATCAATATGCCAAAAAGGTGAAGATTCCGTGGAAAACCGTTATTTATGCCGGGTTAGGGGCGGCCGTAATGTCTTATTCAGGGGCGTTAATATCCAGCCTCATGAGTGCGCGCATCTTAAAGCCAACCATATTAGTGCTGATGAGTGTGATAGCCCTTTATACCTACCGGAAGAAGAATCTGGGCCATGAAGAAAAACTCCGTTTCAGCCTGGCGGTGGTTCCGCGATATAGCTTACTGATAGGCATGGCTATTGGTTTTTACAATGGTTTTGTGGGGCCGGGTACCGGCAGCCTGTTGGTATTTGGCTTCGTGAGCATGATTGGCTACAGTTTTTTGTCGGCCTCTGCCATTTCAAAAGTTATAAATGTAATAGCCGATGTAGCCTCTCTCATTTTCTTTGTCAGCAAAGGCTTTGTGGTTTTTCAGATTGCCTTTCCGATGATGTTGTGCAATATGGCAGGCGCTTATGTAGGTAGCAGGATAGCTATCCTGCGCGGCAACTCTTTTGTGCGGGTAATATTTCTGGTTGTGGTGTTTGGCCTCATTCTCCGGTTCGGGTATGACGTTTGGCAGCTTTACAAATAAAACAAGCCCTTTGCTGGAAGGGCCTGTTTTATGGTTTCGTTGATTAATTCCACCCTCCGCCTAAAGCACGGTAGGTATTTACTACGGCATTCAGTTGTTTCATTCGGGTTTCAATTAATTCCATTCTCGATTCAAGTACGTCTCGCTGGGTCAGCAATACCTCCATGTAATCGGCACGGGCTGATGTAAAAAGTCTGAGCGAAATGTTAGTAGACTTCGTCAGGGCATCAACCTGATTGCTTTTCATAGCATAGTTTTTCTCCAGATTACCGATGTTTGCCAGCTGATTGGTTACTTCTATGTAGGCATTCAGTACTGTTCGTTCGTAAACATATACGGCTTGTATCTGTTTGGCGCTTGCATTTTTATAGGTAGCAATAATGGCTTTTTTGTTAATGAGAGGCCCCGCCAGGTCTCCGGCAAGAGAGGTAACCAGCGCCTGCGGAATATTGGCCAGCAATAATGGATTAAAAGCGCTGATGCCCACAAAAGCCGACAAGCCCAATGATGGATAAAAGTTGGCTCTGGCTACGCTGATGTCCAGTTTTGCGGCCTCTAGTTTCAGTTCGGCTTGTCTTATGTCAGGTCGGTTCTGTAATAACTGTGAGGGAATACCCGCCTGGATGCCAGCCGGAATTAGCTCATTAAACTGTTGCGAACTTCGTTCAACTTTCTGCGGAAAACGCCCCACCAGAAAATTAATTCTGTTTTCGGTTTCAGTTATTTTCTGCTGAATTTCATACTGCAGGCTCTGGGTTTTAAATACCTCGGCCTCAAACCGTCGCACGGCCAGTTCCGTTACTTTGGCAGCTTCTTTTTCCTGTTTGATAATCCCCAGTGCGCTATTCAGAATCTCAATGTTTTTCCTGATAGTTTCCAACTGATTATCCAGCGCCAGCAGCTCGTAGTAAGAGTTGGCAATTTCAGCTACCAGATTCGTAACCTGAAAGTTCCGGCCTTCTATTGTTGCCAGATAATTGGCAATGGCCACTTTGCGGGCATTACGTAATTTATGCCAGATGTCTACTTCCCAGCTTGCGGTAGCGCCAAAGTAGGCTTCTGGCAATACTGGTGGCGTTTTTTTACCCGGCTTTATTTCAGACATCTCATCAGCTGCACCCTGGCTGGTATATCTGGATACCTTGTCGGCGCCTGCTCCGCCTCCCAGGCGAACAAAAGGCAGGTATTCTCCTTTACGGGCACTTATTTCGTTCTGGGCTATTTCTATTTCCTTCAGGGTTATGTTCAGCTCCTGGTTATTTTTCAGAGCGGTTTCTATCAGGTTTGCCAGATTTGGGTCCTGAAAATAATCCTTCCACTTAATTTTTGCCGTATTGGTAGAATCCTGAGCGCTGTTATTGAAGCGCTCAGGTGTATATTTATTAGCATTTTTTTCAACTAACTTTACCGGAACAGCACAAGCAGAAAGCACCAATGTCAGGAAAGCTACCCCCAGGCATTGATAAATGAATCGTTTATACATATCCTATTTGATTTCTTCTGATAATGGTTCAAAATCTTCGTCTCTGATTAACTTACGGCCTTCAGCCAACTTGGCGAAAACGTAGTATAAGCCGGGCACTATGATAACCCCGAAGAGGGTTCCTAAAAGCATACCCCCCAGAGCTGAAGAACCGATAGTACGGTTGCCTATGGCACCGGGCCCCGTAGCAAATGCCAGTGGTATAAGACCGGCAATGAAGGCAAAGGAGGTCATCAGAATAGGTCGGAAACGCACCTTCGCCCCTTCAATAGCGGCCTCAAATATGCTGGCGCCCTGTTGGTTTTTCTGCACGGCAAATTCTACAATCAGTACAGCGTTTTTGCCCAGCAAACCAACCAGCATTACAAGCCCGACCTGTGCGTAAATGTCGTTGGCAAGGCCCATCATTTTCAGCAGTAAGAAAGAGCCGAACACCCCGGCCGGAAGCGACAGTATTACCGCCAGCGGAATAATGAAGCTTTCATACTGAGCTGCCAGTACCATATAGGCAAATATTAACACTACGATGAAAATGTAAATGGCCTCATTGCCACGTACCACTTCGTCTTTTGACAAACCTGCCCAGTCGATATCAAAACCCCTTGGGAGGGTTTTCTTTGCTACTTCTTTAATGGCTTCAATGGCCTCGCCGCTGCTATAACCCTTGGCTGGCGCCCCTCTGATAGCCGCTGTGTTGTACATATTATAACGGTTTATTTCGTTGGGGCCCTGAGTTTTGACAATCTTCATGAATGCCGAATAGGGTACCATTTCTCCTTGGTCATTTTTTACATACAGATTCATGATGTCTTCGGGCAGTTTGCGGTATTCGGGCGATGATTGTACAAATACCTTAAAGAATCGGCCAAAACGGATAAAGCCCAGCTCATAACTACTACCTATAAGTATAGACAGGTTGTCCATAGCTTTGCCGATTGACACTCCTTTCTGCATGGCAGCCTTGTTGTCAATCTCCAACTCATATTGCGGATAATTGGCACTGAAGAAGGTAAATAAACCGGTGAGCTCTTTGCGTTTGCTCAGTTCTTTCATAAACTCGGCGTTTACGGTCTGTAACTGGCGGTAATCGCCAGAGTTGGTTTTGTCAAGCAATTGTAATGAAAAACCACCCGCAGCACCGTAGCCGGGTACAGCCGGGGGGTCGAAGAACTCAATGGTAGCCCCCGGAATCTCATGGCTTTTCTCTTCCAGCTCCGCAATAATCTCCTGCACGTTGTGTTTTCTCTCCGACCAGTCTTTCAGGTTAATAAGGCAGGTACCGGCATTAGAGCCACGTCCTTCTGTTAAAACCTCATAACCTGCCAGTGCCGATACCGATTTTACGCCGTCTACGTGCTCACAAATTTCTTGTAGTTTACGGGCAATGTCATTGGTGCGTTCCAGCGTAGAGCCGGGTGGTGTCTGAATTATGGCATAAATCATCCCCTGGTCTTCAGAAGGAATAAAGCCCGAGGGCAATAGCTTGGTTAAGCCGAAAGTACCCGCACAGAAACCTATCAACAATAAAAAAGTAACCAGCCTGCGGTTAACAATCATACGCAGTATGGCAGCATATTTTCCGGTTACTTTTTCAAAGCCCCGGTTGAATGCGTCTATACCCTTGGTAAACAGGTTTTTCTTTTTAGGGTTATCATGCGGATTCTTTAAAATCAGGATACACAAAACTGGTGTAAGCGTAAGTGCAACCACTCCGGACAGTACGATTGATGTAGCCATGGTGATGGAAAACTGCCGGTAAAAGACCCCAACAGGGCCTGTCATAAAGGCAACGGGTACAAACACGGCTGTCATTAACAGGGTGATGGCTATAACCGCTCCGCTGATTTCGCCCAGTACTTTTTTAACCGCAAAATAGGGCGACAGATGCTCTTCTTCCATTTTGGCGTGTACGGCTTCTACTACCACAATGGCGTTGTCAACCACTATACCAATGGCCAGCACCAGTGCAAAAAGGGTAATGAGGTTAACCGTAAGGCCAAACAATTGCATAAAAATGAAGGCTCCAACCAAAGAGACCGGCACTGCCAGAGTTGGAATAAGCGTAGAACGCCAGTCGCCAAGAAAAATAAACACCACCAGCGCCACCAGCACAAAGGCTTCGCCAAGGGTATGTAAAACCTTTTCAATAGAAGCATCCAGGAAGTTGGAAACGTCATAGCTGATTTCATATTCCATACCGGGTGGAAACGAACTGGCCTTCAGTTGTTCCAGCTTGGCTTTTACGTCTTTAATTACGTCTGTTGCATTACTGCCGTAGGTTTGTTTTAACACAATGGCAGCCGACGGATAATTATTCAGGTTTGAATAAATATCGTAGTATTCACTACCCAGCTTTACATCGGCAATATCTTTCAGATGAATGATTTCACCGTTCGGGTTAGCTTTTACTATCACATCCTCATATTGTTCAGGCTTGCTGAACCGCCCCTGATAAGTGAGTACGTATTCAAGTGATTGCGACCGCATCCCATCTCCACGCCCTATACGCCCCGGCGAGCCTATCACGCTTTGTTCATTAAGCGCCTGCATAACATCTTCCGTACCTATATTATAGGCACGCATTCTGTCGGGTTTCAGCCAGATACGCATGGCATATTGCCGGCTGCCCAGAATGGTAGCCTGCCCAACTCCATTGATACGCTGTAACTCAGGCAGCATATTAACCCCCGCAAAGTTGAAGAGAAACTTCATATCTGCATTGGGGTCTTTGCTGTAAAGGTTTACGTACATCAGCATGTTGGGCATTTGCCGGTTTACGATTACCCCCTCGCGCTGCACAAGCACCGGAAGCCGGTTAAGCACCTGCGCAATACGGTTATTTACGTTTACAACGGCCTGGTCTGGGTCTGTACCCAGGTTAAACACAATTTGTATATTGGCTTCACCGGCGCTGGTAGCGTCAGAGGTCATGTATTTCATGCCCGGTACACCATTAATGGCTTGTTCCATAGGTATCAGCACCGAGGTAACCAGCACGTGCGCACTGGCACCCGGATAAGACGCCCGAACAATAACCATCGGCGGAGATATTTCAGGAAATTGAGATTTAGGCAGGGTATTGATTACCAGCGCACCCATAAAAACGATGGCCAGCGATAGTATAATGGCTAATACCGGCCTTTGTATGAATTTATTAAACATAAGCTCTTCAGGTTTATTCAGCGTAAACTCTTAAATGTGTAAATACAGACTCGGGTTTTTCTAAACGATATGCGATTTTATCATTGTTATGCACCTTGTGCAGCCCTTCTAACAGTATTTTCTCATTTTCTTTTAAACCACCGCTGATAGCGTATATATCCTGCATTTCAGCCAGAATATCTATTTGCCTTTGTTGTACTACGTTTTTATCGTTGACCACAAAAACATATTTTTTGTCGAGGATTTCGAAAGTTGCCTTTTGCGGAATCAACATGGCGTTTTTCAAAGGTTTTTCAACCAGAATATTCCCTGTTTCACCATGCCGAAGCAATCTTTTCGGATTCGGGAATGTAGCCCTGAACGCAATATTACCTGTTTCGTTGTTAAAATCAGCCTCTATGGTTTCTACAATGCCAGGATATGGAAACATCTCATGATTGGCCATCCTTAGGCTTACTTTCATAGGGTTTTTACTGTTATCATTGCTTTTGAAGTTCAGGTATTCTGCCTCCGGTACGTTGAAATAAACCCACATTTTGCTGTTGTCTGATAGTATGGTCAGTAAATCGCCTTCCGATACCAGGCTTCCCTGCCTTACATAGAAATGGTCCATTATGCCATCAAAAGGCGCGCGGATTTCGGTAAAGCCCAAGTGTACCTGTGCCAATTGCAATTCTGCTTTGGCTTTGTCGAGCTTTGCCTTTGCAAGGGCCAGTTCATTGCGCGACACTATGTTGCTGTCGGCCAACGCCTTTGTGTTTTTGTATTCTATTTCAGCATAGTTGGCCTCTGCCTGGGCTTTCTGAAATTCTGCCTGATACTGAACCGGCAGAATCTGAAACATTAACTGCCCTTTTTTTACAAGCTGGCCTTCGTCAACAAATATTTTATTCAGGTAGCCACGTTCAAGGGCGCGCATCTCAATGTGCTGAATGGAGCGTATCTGAGACACGTAGTCGGCAGTAATAGTGGTATCTTTTTTAAGCGGGGTAGTTACCAGCAACGTGGTCTCTTCCTTTTTTTCTTCCTTTTCTTCTGATTTACAGCCTGCGTTGTAGAGAAGTGCACACAGGCTCACAAGCATGAGCGTTTTCTTCATAATGAGCATACTTTTTAAGTTAATAATACCTGAAATACAGTAATTGTGTACAGAATTTTCAGTCAATACAAACGGCATTGACCATACAGATTCATAATCGGCAGGGTAGTGTAAATTGATTCGGGCGGGTTAAAAAAGGTATTGGAATAACAGCCACAATGGGTATATGGGCAAGTAATACGAGAGCAACCGAAATGTGCTTTTCAGAAGATAATCAGATTGTGTAAACGCAGTAAACAATAAACAACCTCACAGACCATCTTTCAGGTTGCTGCCTCTGGCAAGTCGGGCGGTTGTCTGTCAGCAGAGAAAGCCATTTGGCTTTTAAAAAACTGATATTATCAGCAATATATAAAACGGGCTGTTCATTACCGGTAGATTCTTCTTTCTCCAGTTCAATTTCATTCAGAAAGAGTAAAGAATCTTTATTGGTACCTGGTGTGTAATAAAATTGAGTAGCAGCTTTAAAGTTAGTTAAGTGCGCAGAAAACTGTTGCTGTGCCTGTTGCCCGCCAGGCGAAAACATAACTACAGGTGTTTTCTCGCTATGGTTTGCGAAAAGCTGGCTACTCACACTCAGAAGAAGCCATAAAAAGAGATGATATTTTTGTAATGCCTTCATCATTCTGGCAACAAAAGTATTCTACAAAAGATATGGAAGTAAAAAAAATGTCTTAAAATATGATTAAAATCATAACGTTAATTTGAAAATTTTTTTAAGAGATTCTTTTACTGCGGAATGATGGCTTATTTTAGGCACTTTTTGTAGCCTGATTTAATAGGTCTAAGGCAAAAAAAAAGCCCTCTTGCTGTACACTGAGGGCTTTCTTTTTTTATAAATCGCTGAAATCGAAGGTTTCAAGAAATTTGGTGGTAAAATGACCAGATTTAAACTGCTCATCCTCCATCAGTTTTATATGGAACGGAATAGTGGTTTTTATACCTTCAATCACAAACTCCTGTAATGCACGTTTCATTCTTGTAACAACTTCTTCTCTTGACTGCCCCGTTACAATCAACTTGGCAATCATTGAATCGTAGTTGGGCGGAATGGTATAGCCCGCATACACGTGGCTGTCAACCCTTACCCCATGCCCACCTGGCAGGTGCAGATTGGTAATTTTACCCGGCGAAGGGCGGAAGCCATTGCCAGGGTCTTCAGCATTGATACGGCATTCCATAGCAAATAACTTAGGGAAATAGTTCTTACCCGAAATAGGCACTCCGGCAGCAACTTTTATTTGCTCTTTTATGAGGTCAAAGTCGGTTACTTCTTCTGTAATGGGGTGTTCTACCTGAATACGGGTGTTCATTTCCATGAAGTAGAATTTGCCATATTTATCAACCAGAAACTCAATTGTACCTGCACCTTCATACCCAATAGCAGCAGCACCTTTGATGGCGGCTTCGCCCATTTTCTCGCGTAGTTCCTGCGATACAACTGGCGAAGGCGTTTCTTCTACCAGTTTCTGATGGCGGCGCTGAATAGAACAGTCACGCTCTGAAAGGTGGCATACTTTGCCATATTGGTCGCCCACCACCTGAATCTCAATGTGGCGGGGTTCTTCAACAAATTTTTCCAGGTATAAGCCATCATTTCCAAAAGCCGCGCCCGATTCCATCTTGGCGTCGTCCCAGGCTTTTTCAAATTCACTTTCTTCTTTAATGATGCGCATACCGCGGCCGCCGCCTCCGGCAGTTGCCTTAATGATAACCGGATAACCGATTTCTCTGGCCAGTCTTTTTCCTTCTTCTACCGACTCTAACAGGCCCTCTGAACCCGGAATTACCGGTACGCCAGAGTTTTTCATAGTTGCTTTGGCTGTAGCTTTGTCGCCCATGTAGTTAATTTGCTCGGCAGTAGCGCCAATAAACTTAATGCCATATTCGGCGCATATTCTTGAAAACTCGGCGTTTTCAGATAAGAAACCATAACCCGGATGAATGGCATCGGCATTGGTGATTTCGGCGGCGGATATGATATTAGGAATATTGAGGTAAGATTGCTTGCTGATAGCAGGCCCTATACAAACTGCCTCATCGGCAAAGCGTACGTGTAGACTGTCGCGGTCGGCAGTTGAGTAAACAGCCACCGTTTTTATGCCCATCTCCCGGCAGGTTCTGATGATTCGCAGGGCTATTTCGCCACGGTTGGCTATAAGTATTTTCTTGAACATATAGTGTCAATTAGGAATTGTATGCTATTTAGGCTATTAAATCTATAAACAGTTTTTATAAAAAAATGTTAGAACGCCTTTTCTTGAAAAAATCATGCAGGCTCAACCAGGAACAACGGTTGGTCAAATTCCACCGGAGTGGCGTTTTCAACCAATATTTTCACGATTTTTCCTGATACCTCTGATTCAATTTCGTTAAACAACTTCATAGCCTCAATAATGCAGACTACCTTGCCGCTTGAGATTTCATCACCTACTTCTACAAATGATGCTTTGTCAGGCCCGGCAGAACGGTAAAATGTGCCTATCATCGGAGATTTAATGGTAATCAGATTGCTGGCTGGTGCAGCCTGGGCAGCCGGAGCAGCTTGCGGTGCCGGGGCAGCAGCTACCGGAGCGGCTACCGGAGCCTGTACTACTACTGCCGGAGCCGGCTGAGCAGCAGCCGGAGCCACGTTTGAATAGCGCTTGATGGCCAACTTTAACTCTGATGTTTCGATATTTACTTCATCTAGTCCTGATTGTGCAATAAAATCAATCAGTTTTTGAATGTCCTTTGTTTCCATGAAGGGTAAAGATTTGTCGTTTTGTAAATGAGTATAGTTTGTTTGGTTCCAGAAGTTTTTGAGAAAACCGGCTTTTAACTGGGGCGCTTCGGGCTTTTGCCAGCCGACAACGTCCGGATACAGTGGATGGTTGTCTGGCGTTAGAGCGCATAAAAAACTGGTTAATCTTCTGCAAAAGTAAACATAAAGACGACACCCACAAAGAAAACTGAGGCGCCAGGGCTTGATTTAAGCATTAAAAGTCACTTAAAATCAGTATCATGCTACGCTTGGTTTCTATAAAATGCGATGTCGTCTTTTATAAATATCTTATTTCTCTTTCACGCGTGAGTCGTACTCATAAGTAGTTGTATTTACACGAATAAGCTCGTCTGTATCAATAAAAAGAGGTACTTTAATAGTAGCGCCGGTTTCTACAGTAGCCGGTTTAGACGGGCTGTTGGCTGTATCGCCTCTTACGCCTGGTTCGGTGTAGGTTACTCGAAGTTCAACATAGGTTGGTAGCTCTACGCTCAGAATAGTTTCTGTTTCTGCATGCACCAGAATATCAACCTGCTGGCCTTCTTTCATCAGGTCGGCCTGTGGCACCAGTTTTTCTTCTATATTTATCTGTTCAAAAGTTTCAACTTCCATGAAATTGAATCCTGTTTCATCTTTATATAGAAACTGGTATTGTCTTTTTTCTACCCGTGCAGTTGTAATGTTTACACCTGAAGTAAAAGTATTGTCAATTACCCTTCCTGTACGAAGGTTTCTGAGTTTAGTTCTAACAAAAGCTGGTCCTTTGCCGGGCTTTACGTGTTGGAACTCCACAATGGTGTAGAGGTCGTTATTCCACTCCATACAAAGGCCATTTCTGAAATCTGCTGTTGTTGCCATTACTGTTCAGTAAGCTTAATTATCAAATAGTTATTATCGTTCAAAATTAAAAACCACACTTATAAAGGGCAGAAGGGGGCTTTCATAACCAAACCGCCCGAACGGAACATCTTTCCGGTTTCTTCTGTATCGGGCATCATACTGGCTGAAAATCATGCTGAGGCCAACTTTGATGGTCAGTTCTTCCTGCGGCCTGAAACCAATATAAATTTCGTTATTGGTGGTTCCTCTTTGCCCCAGGCCCAAATTATACCGGGTAGGTTTGGCGTTGAGGGTGTCTAGCACTAAACCCGATTTGTTGTAAACAGTCAGGGAATCTTTTCTTTTTCCGAACGCCAGCCCCACGATGTCGAAGTTAGCGCCTATTACTATTTTCGGAGTTCTGAACTCCAGCATTAGGGGTACATTAAGTGCATTGGCATTGGCTCTGGGGTAAGGAGTAAAACTCACCCGTGTATTGCTGGACTCCAGCCCTTTATAGGCATTGCCGGCGGTAAAAAAAGATGTAAGTCTTATGCCAGTACCAGCTGCAAAAGCATACTTTTTACCAAAGACCAACGATTGCCCGTACATTATTGATGGAACATAGGTGCTCTTCTCAAAGCCGTAGGTTACACTAAAATTTTCAATTACTCTTATCCGTTGTGCGAACGAGCCTCTGAAACCCAGAAGTAATAAAGTCAGTATCAGTATTTTCTTCATGGTATGCCGTTGTAGAGAAAAATCCTCAGTTGTTTGGTTTACTCAGTATGCCCACTTAATATAAGCCGAGCCCCATGTGAAGCCTCCGCCAAATGCTGCCAGAATCAGGTTATCTCCTTTTTTGATTTGTTTTTCGTAGTCGAAAAGACAAAGCGGGATAGTTCCGGCAGTAGTATTACCATAGTTCTGTATATTGAGCATTACCTTTTCATCGCCTATACCCATACGGCGGGCAGTGGCATCAATAATGCGCTTATTGGCCTGATGCGGCACCAGCCAGGCAATGTCGTCGCCGGTTAGGTGGTTGCGTTCCATTATTTCAGCAGAGATGTCGGCCATGTTGGTTACGGCAAATTTAAATACCGACGGTCCTTCCTGATGGATGTAATGTAATCGTTGGTCTACTGTCTCATGGCTGGCCGGGAACCTGCTTCCGCCACCCTTCATAATCAGATGATTCTCGCCTGTTCCGTCAGAGCGTAACAGAAAATCCATCAATCCGTATTCTTCGGTGGTAGGTTCAAGTAAAACTGCACCTGCACCGTCACCAAACAGTACGCAAGTAGTGCGGTCGGTGTAGTCAACAATGGCAGACATCTTGTCGGCCCCAATTACAATTACTTTTTTGTATTTTCCAGACTCAATAAACTGTGAGCCAATTGATAATGCGTAAAGGAAACCTGAACAAGCCGCCAGAATATCGAAGCTGGCAATTGTTGGAATACCGCATTGGGTACATACCAGATTGGCTGTTGACGGAAACATGTAGTCGGGGGTTACCGTTGCACATATTACCAGTTCTACTTCTTCAGGCTTAGTGTTGGTTTTTTTGAGAAGACCTTTCACGGCTTCAGAAGCCATGTGAGAGGTGGCAAGACCGTCTCCTCTTTGAATATGACGTTGCTTGATACCTGTCCGGGTAGTAATCCACTCGTCACTGGTTTCCACAATCTTAGATAAATCCTCGTTTGTCAAAATATCTTCTGGCACGTAGCCATGAACACCCGTGATAGCTGCTCTAAGTTTCATTGTACAATTTTTTCCAAGCCCATTCAGAAGAAAACGATAAGGATACTTTTCTTTTTCGGGATTAGTTTTTCAGTGGGAAAAGTGTCTGTATAAATAGGATGCAGATAAACCCCGCAGGTTGTCTGGCGGGGTTTATCAGTATTCGTATGCTTCTATGATATGGTCTGTTACTTTTGATTCAATCTGGCGTTTGGCCAGCAGAATCATGTTTTTGATAGCCTCAGGGCTTGAGATACCATGCGCCACAATTACGTTACCCTTGATACCAATAATGGGGCTACCACCACCCACTTCATAATTCATGCGGTCAATGAGCGGGTCTTTAATACCTCTTTCGGCGGCGTAGTCATAAAACGACTCGCCCATTTTAAAAATCACATTGCCTGTAAAACCCTCGGTAACAATTACGTCAGCCTTGCCTTCCAAGAGGTCGCGACCTTCTATGTTTCCGATAAAATTTACTTTTTTGTTGATTTTTAAGAGCTGATAAGCCGCCTGAACAACGGTAGAACCTTTTTGTTCTTCTTCACCTATATTCAGTAAAGCTACTTTGGGGCGTTCAATACCGAAAGAGAATCGGGCATATAAAGAGCCAAGTTCTGCAAACTCGGCCAGTACTTCCGGCTTGCAGTCGGCATTGGCGCCTATGTCTAGCATAAGGCTGTAGCCGCCGTTTTTAAGCGGAAAAAAACCAGCGATAGGAGGGCGCTGAATATTGCCTACCGTTTTAAGGGTAAACAAAGAACCCACCATCATAGCACCTGTATTACCGGCGCTACAAAAGGCATCTACCTGCTTTTCTTTTAAAAGTTTAAACCCAACTCCAATGCTGGAATTGGGTTTCTGAGAAAATGCCCTGGTGGGATGCTCACTCATTTCGATAATGTCATCGGCATTAACCATTTCAATAGCATGTGCAGGATACTTTAATGTTCTTAAAATATCAAGCATTATGCTTTGTTTTCCTACCAATACAATTTTAGTACCTTCAGGTAAATGATTAGCGGCAATTACGGCACCTTCGACAATGGCTTTGGGGGCGTAATCTCCTCCCATAGCATCAACGGCAATTTTCATAAAGGAATTTCTTTAGTGAATAAATAGTAACCTTTTCCTGAATTTCACCCGGAAGCCACCTTCCTAAAGAACAGAATCAGGTGTTATTACGAAAGTATTACGCTTTTTCGTAGCTTTCAACCACTAATTTACCTTTATAATACAAGTTTCCTTCAAATACGTGTGCACGGTGGCGCAGGTGAATTTCACCTGTAGTTGCATCAACTGACAATGCTTTGGTCGACAAAGCGTCATGAGTTCTACGTTTATCTCTTCTGGTTGTCGAATGTCTTCGTTTTGGATGTGCCATTGTTCAATTTAATTTAATTAACAGGCTTTTTTGAAGCAGCTATTAATATTTTTGTACTTTATAATTGTCTTAATTTTGTCCGTCTTTGGTGTTTTTTAATGCTAACAGCGCTTTCCAGCGTGGGTCAATGTCTTCCTCTGTTTTTACTTCTTCCTCAGCAATTTCACCTGTTGAGTAGATAAACTTATCATCATCATCCTCTTCATCTCTGAACCGCGGATGTAGCTTTTTCATAGGAAGCGAAACCGCAATAAAGTCATAAATATGCTGTGCAAGGTTGACGGTGGCGGTATTCATCGGAATCATCTCCAGCTCGTCAGTTATTTCTTCGTGTCTGTCTCCAAACTTGAAGATATACTTTTCTTCTAATTGCACAGGTTCATCAAATAGCTCAAGGCTTCTGTCGCAGACAAGCTCAATCTGTCCTTCTATTTTAAAAAACAGCTGAATCATGGTTGAGTTTTTATCAAGCAGAACATGGGCTTTAAAATGCCCTGATTGTATAATATCCTGCTCAAAAAACTCAAAAAATTCATCGGCTCCCTCAAATTCGTAATTATAACGTTTATTTTCGAGACCCTGAATGTGAATGTCATATTTTGATAATACCTTGCTCACGTTTTCACAGAAAGGTTGCAAATTTACTGCTAATTTTGGAATTAAGAAAGTTTTTATACAAAATGCTTAAAATTCTTAGAAATCACCGCTGGTTTTTTATCATATTTTTCATCTGGCTGGTTATTCTGGCAAGTTTACAGATTGTCTGGTCGCCTGCCGAATTGATGTTTTGGGTAAACCGGCATAACAGCTCGCTGCTTGACACCCTGTTTGGTTACCTCACCCTGTTAGGTGAAGACGGCTTCTGGCTTATACCGCTGGCTGTTTATCTGTATCAGTGGTTAATGAGAAAGGAAAATGTAAAAAACCAGGCAATAATGCTCATAATTATTTGGATTACCAAGGGCCTGGTATCAGTTATTATGAAAAATGCGTTTAATCTGCCCAGGCCGATGGAGGTTTATGAGCATAGCGGCCGGGTTATACATGTAGTTGAAGGCCTGGAAATACACCATTGGCAGAGTTTTCCGTCGGGCCATACTTTTACGGCTTTTGCCTTTGCCTGTTATTTTATACTGGTAGCCAGAAACAACTTCTGGGGCTTTTTGTGGTTGGGCCTGGCAATGCTGGTAGGATATTCGAGGGTCTATTTGTTTCAGCATTTCCCGAGAGATGTTTTTGCAGGCAGTGTTCTGGGTGTTGCCGTGCCAGTTGGGCTTGTGCTCTTGTTTGATAAAATGAAATGGCCGGCCAGCAAAGCCAATGGCTGACACCTGTTATTTTCTGTTATCTTCACCCAGCACCATGCTCAGGTAGCTGTTATAGCGGCTTTCGGCAATGGTGCCTTCAATAACTGCATCCTTCACGGCGCACTTGGGTTCGTCAATGTGCAGGCAGTTATGAAAGCGGCATTTGCCCAGCTTTTCTCGCATTTCAGGAAAGTAATGGCTTATTTCTTCTTTCTCCATATCTGCCAGGCCTAGTTCTTTGATGCCGGGCGAATCAATAATAAAGGTGTCCGGGCTAATCTCAAACATTTCGGCAAATGTAGTGGTGTGTACCCCTTTATTGGCAAAGGTTGATATTTCTGAAGTACGCAAATCTAAATCGGGGGCAATGGCATTAATTAAGGTAGACTTCCCGACACCCGAATGCCCGGATAACAAAGATACTTTGCCATTCAGTAAATTGCGGAAGGTGTCAACGCCAATATTATTGGTGGCCGAGGTAAACACACATTGGTAGCCGAGGCTTTCGTATAGATTGGCCAGTTCTTCCTGGTAAGCAATGGCTTCATCAACCAGAATGTCCAGCTTATTAAATACCAGAATGGTAGGAATACGGAACGATTCGGCAGTAACCAGAAAGCGGTCAATAAAGCCCAGTGATGTTCGTGGAAAAGTAAGCGTGGCAATCAGAATAGCCTGGTCAAGATTGGTGGCAATCAGATGGCCATGAGCGGTTTTATGCACCGACTGCCTGATAATATAGTTTTCGCGGGCGAGTATGTCGTATATAATACCGGTGTTTTCAGTTTCGCTTTCCAGTTCAAAAGCCACTTTGTCGCCAACTGCAATTGGGTTGGTTACTTTTAAATCCTTGATTTTGAACTTCCCTTTCAGACGGCATTGCAAAATATTGCCCTGCTCGGTACGTACATCGTACCAAGAGCCAGTAGAACGCATCACTAAACCTATATTCCGGCTCAATATTTTTTTTCGTTTAAAGTCTGAAAATGATAATTTATTCTAATCAAAACTTAAATTAATCTTAAAAAGTGCCAATCCTGCTGTTTTTAAAGCAAAGGTACTGAACCATTTATGCCCTAAACGACCGGTAAACCTATAATATTTACAATTGTTGGCCCAAGGCTTCCGGTACTGTTCAAAAGCCTGAAAGGCAGCTTTGGCAGCTACATAGCAGCCTTTAAATAAATTTTTAAGATTTTTTTAAGTATCGGGCAACGTTTTGTGCAATTTTTTCGTTTATAGGTTATAGAACATCTAATATTTACTAATTATCTGGTACCACCAATGAAAAAGGGAGTTTTATTCGGATTAGCCGCTGTAGCCGTAGGAGTTGTAGTTTATTCTTTAGCCAAGAAAACCAAACCAACATTACCGTATTACAGACCCAATGTAAGATAATTTTGTGCATGCCCGTTAGCCAAAACCATTTTACAGTTTCTCAAGATTCTCAGTGATTGTCCGGCCTCAGAACCGGGTACCGCTGAGAATCTTTTCATTTCTGGTCAGGCAGTACCCATTTTATGCATGGTGTTTCAGATACTCGTTTTGCAGTTTTTGTTTTTCAATAGGCATAACACCTACGTACTCACAAACCAAACCGCCACCCAGGTTTGATAACTCGGCAATTGTTCGGGGCGGCAGGTTTAAGCCCAGGCAAATAGCGGCAATACTTACAACGGTATCGCCAGCCCCTGAAACGTCAGTGATGCTCCTGCGATGCGCCGGCAAATGGTGTATTTCGTTTTCAAAATCAATGAAAACGCCCCTTTCAGAGAGTGTCAGAAAAATACCATTTACCCCCAGTGCATTTTTGGCTTCGGCTACTACTGCTTTCACTTCATCCAGGTTATCGGCATCAAAATCTATCTTCAGGCCTTCTTTTAGTTCTTTCAGGTTGGGTTTAAATAGGTCGGCACCTTTGTAGTACTTAAAGTTTCTTTTTTTAGGGTCTACAATGGTGGGCACCTTATGTTGTCTGGCAAACGCCACTATTTCCTGAATGCTCTCTTCGTCAAGCACGCCTTTGTCATAATCTTCAAATATTACAACCTGGCAGGTAGGTATCAGCGATTTGGCTTTTTCAATCAGCTGGCTGCGTTCTTCGGCGTTAATAACGGAGTCCATCTCTGAATCAATTCTGACAACATGCTGCGAGCCCGCCAGAATCCTTTGCTTAATTGTGGTTATGCGGTTGCTGCTCTGGATGATTCCATCTGTAGGCAACTGGTTTGAAGCCAGCAGCTCTATTAAATCTTTGGCTTCGGCATCTTTACCAACCACCGAGCATAACACCGGGGTAGCGCCAAGTGACTTGATGTTCATGGCCACGTTTCCGGCGCCTCCTAGCCTTATTTCCTTTTGCTTTACGGTTACTACGGGTATGGGCGCTTCGGGCGAAATTCTGTCAACTTTTCCGAAAATATAAGAATCAATCATTACGTCGCCAATAATCAGGACGCGAAGATTATTAAAAGAATCAAAAATCTGATTTACATTCATTCAAAAAAGTATTTGTTGTGTTCTAATGCCTCGTTTACAATGCAGGTCGCTTTTTTGGAGTTACAAAACTAAGGAATTTAACAGGATTTTTAAAAAAATCATACATTTTGGGCAATAGATTGCGTTATTTGTAAGTGAAAATTGCAGGCTTTTGATTAAGCGGTATTTACCTGCCCCTTGCAAAAGCGCACATATATAATACCCACTACAAACAACATTATGCGTTCTTTAGCCTTTTTACTTGCTGTTTCTTCTTTTTTTGCCGCCAAAGCACAAACACTTGAACAACTGGGAACAGCTATCAATTCTGAATATAACGAGCTAAGTCCGGTCATATCACCGGATGATAAAACACTGTATTTTGTGCGGGTGAGCCACCCATCTAATACGTTCGGAACTAAAGGCAGCAACGATGTATGGTATTCTGAAAAACGAGACGATGGCAACTGGACGATGGCGCGCCGTATGCCCAATTCTATTAATAAAGACCAATACAACACCTTGTTCAGTATTACACCTGATGGTAACAAGATTCTGATTTCAGGCGTGTATCATAACGGGCGAAGGGATAATGCAGTGGGGATATCGATGTGCAAAAGAACCAAAACCGGCTGGTCGGAACCCGAAGAGGTGGTTATTCCGAAGCTGGCCGATGTATGTAAAGGACAATATCTGGCAGCCTGTTTGTCAAACGACGGAAAAACACTGATACTGGCTTTTAGCGAAAAGAAGAATTCGCAGGAAGATAACCTCTACGTGTCTTTTCTTTCAAGAGACGGCAAGTGGTCTAAACCTGAAAGCATTGGGGGAGACATCAACACAAGCAGCACAGAAACTACGCCTTTTCTGGCTTCAGACAATTATACGCTATACTTTGCCACCGATCGTAAAGATGGCTTTGGCGGAACCGACATCTGGGTGTCGAAAAGATTGGACAGAAGCTGGAAGCGCTGGTCGAAGCCGGTAAATATGGGTAATAAAATAAACTCTGATGCCAACGAGTATTCATTTTCTGTAGGGGCATCGGGCGAATATGCCTATGTGAGTACCAAGAAAAACTCTTTGGGCAAAGGCGACATAGTGAGGTTTAAACTGAGAGAAGAAAAGAAGGAAGCACCTGTAACGGCCTCGGCATTGCAAACGTCACGATCTGAAGAACAAAAGAACCTGGACAATGGCGGAACACCGATTGACGCCAAAAGCCTGGCTCCTTCGCCAGTGGTGGTTATCAGTGGCAGAGTGGTTGATAACAGAACAGGCAAACCAGTGCCTGACGCTAAAATTGTTTATCAGGCATTGCCTGATGGAGAAGACGGAGAGGCCTTTACTAATCCAGTTACCGGCGAATATAAAATTGTATTGCCTTACGGCGCCAAATATAGCTACAGGGCCGAAGCCAAAGATTTTATCAGTATCGAGAAAGGAATTGACCTGACGCAAATCAGGGAATACAAGGAGTTAAAAAACGAGACACTTCGTATTGCTGCCATTGAAGTAGGCATTGATATTCCACTTAATAATATCTTCTTTGAATACGCGAAGGCTAATTTACGCCCGGATTCGTATCCTGAGCTGGACAGAATGGTAGAAACGCTTCAACGGAACCCGAATCTGGTGATTGAGATTCAGGGGCATACAGATAACGTGGGGTCGAACGAGAGTAACCTCAAGTTATCGCAGGATAGGGCAGAGGCCGTAAGGAAATATCTGGTTTCAAAGAAAATCAATCCTGAAAGAGTAAGCAGCATTGGCTACGGTGAAACACGCCCGATTGCCCCCAATGATACCGATGAGGGGAAGGCTTTAAACCGCAGGGTGCAAATGGCTATTGTGCGTAAGTAAATTTTTCTGAACTTTGATTTAACTGATTTTATTATTGTTGAATTGTAGCGGCTGGAAAATCTTATTCAAGAGTGATTCATTCAATGTATAAACAAATCAGCGTAATCATCAAATCAGTTCAAACGGTCCGCCGTCGCGGCACAGTTCAAGACCTAACTACAATATCACGGTTCTGTTGCCATAAATAAATACCCTGTCGTTAAACACCAGTTTCAGTGCCTGGGTTAGTACCGATTTCTCTACTTCCTTGCCATCGCGGGCCATGTCCTGGTAAGTGTAGCGATGGTTTACTTCTTTGATGTTCTGGGCAATGATGGGCCCCTCGTCCAGATTATTGTTCACAAAGTGAGCCGTAGCGCCAATAATTTTTACACCGCGTTCGTAGGCCTGGCGGTATGGGTTAGCACCTATAAAGGCAGGTAAAAACGAATGATGAATGTTAACAATCTTATGGGGGTAATGCGAAACAAATTCTGGCGATAAAATACGCATGTATTTGGCCAGCACCACAAATTCGGGTTTGTAGATTTCCAGCGTTCTTAAAAGCGCCTCTTCGTGTTCTTCACGGGTTTTATGCTCGTGGCTTACAAAATGAAACGGAATACCAAATTTGCTGGCCAGAGGTTGCAGAAGATTATAATTGCTTACCACTGCTATAATGTTGGCATCAAGCTCATCGAAATTATAACGTATCAGTAAGTCAGACAGGCAGTGGTGTTCTTTGGTACAAAGTACCACTATGTCTTTTTTCTTCTTCGGAATTATCCTCAGGTTAATGGCATTCGAAAGAATGTTGTCTCTCAGGTCTTTCAGTACTTTTTCGGGGTTCAGTTCGTCAGGCGCTTCAAATTCAGTGCGCATAAAAAACTGCCTGTCAGGGCTTACGTATTCGTCCTGGGCAAGAATATTGCACTCGTTTTTATATAAGACACTGGTTACATGAAAAATAAGCCCTTTGGCATCGGGGCCGTCCATTAAGAGAATATGCTTTACCATTACTTTACTTTTGCTGTAAACTGATCATTAATAAACGGGCACGTATATTTATATGCCCATAAAACTCTGCAATATAATCACGGCACTTATTTTATCCACATTGCCTTTTATTTGTCTGTCCTTTTTTTTCATACCACCGGCAATCATGGTTTGCACGGCCATTTTAGACGTGAAACGCTCATCAACCAGATGCACGGGCATAGCCGGAAACTGAATTTTTAACTCTTCAATCAATTTATTTACATAAAAGGTGCCGTGGGTATCGTTACCGTCCAGATTTTTGGGCATACCCACCACAAATGCTTCCACTTCTTCTGCAGCGGTGTATTTTTTCAGATAATCAATCAGTGTGCCGCTGGGTACTGTTTCCAGCGCCGAGGCAATCATCTTCAGCGGGTCCGTAACGGCCAGGCCTGTGCGTTTGGCGCCGTAATCGATGGCGAGTATTCTTGGCAATGGATTCTGTTTTTAAATTAACTACAATTTTTTGGCTTCTTCCCAGAACACGTCCATTTCGGCCAGTGTCATGTCTTTCAGTTGTTTGCTGGCGTCTTTGGCTTTTTGTTCAAGGTACTGAAAACGCTTGATGAACTTCTTGTTGGTACGTTCCAACGCCGTTTCCGGATTCAGGTTGATGAACCGGGCATAATTTACGAGCGAAAACAACAAATCGCCAAACTCGCCCTCAGCCTTTTCGGCATCAATTACCTCCTGCTTTTCGGCATTAAACAACTCTTTGAATTCCTGCATTTCTTCTTCAACCTTAGCCCACACCTGGCTTTTTTCTTCCCAGTCAAAGCCCACACCTCTGGCTTTTTCCTGTATCCGCATGGCTTTCACCAATGCAGGCAATGATTGCGGAACTCCGGACAGTACAGATTTATTGCCTTCTTTTAGCTTTAGTTGCTCCCAGTTCTGTTTTACCTGCTCTTCGTTTTCAACTTTCACATCGCCATAAATATGCGGGTGCCGGGCTATGAGTTTATCGCAGATGCCATTCAGTACATCAGCTATGTCAAAATCTCCGGTTTCAGAGCCAATTCTGGCGTAAAACACCAGATGAAGCATGATGTCGCCCAGTTCTTTTTTTACCTCTGTAAGATCCTTCTCCAGAATGGCGTCTGACAGCTCATAAGTTTCTTCAATCGTCAGATGGCGCAGGGTGTCCATCGTCTGTTTTTTATCCCAGGGGCATTGCTCGCGCAGTTCATCCATGATGGTCAGCAGGCGGTCAAAGGCCATGAGTTTTTCTATACGCTCCTGAGGAAATACTAAAGGAAGTTTATTACTCATATCTCAATTGTTCGAAATTTCTGTAAAGGTCGGTAATAAAAAACAAAAATGCCACCTGAATTAAACAGAGGGCATAATCAAACGTTGTATTTTGGCTTTCAATCAAGACTTCCATTTAATGGCGCAGCCGATAGGTTTAGTTGTTGTGGTTACAACGGGTTTGCCCAGCAGCAGATTGTTTACGGCATCGCTTACGTAGTGCCTGGTTACCAGGGCGGGTTCTTGCGAGTTGTCGTCAATGGCACCTATGTACTGAACAACCAGGTGGCCGTTTTCTTTTTTCAATACAAAAGCCTGCGGGGTACGGGTAGCGCCAAAGAGCCTGGTTACGGCCTGTGTGTTATCGTTCAGGTATGGATACGTATAACCTCTTTCTCTTGCTCTTGCCTGCATATTGGCAAATGAGTCTTCTTCATAGGCTTCAGGGTCGTTAGGGTTAATGGCTATAACGGGGAAGCCCTGTGCAGCAAACTTTCTGTCGATACTGTTGATGCGGTCTTCGTAAGACTTAGAGAATGGGCAATGATTAGAAACAAAAATAATGACAAAGCCTTTGGCCGACTCAAAATCTTTCAGCGAAACCATTTTACCGTCAATGTTTTTCAGTCTGAAATCAGTCACCTTGTCGCCAATACCATAACCGGGGGCTGCTTTATGTGGTTGGCTGGGCGATTCATGCGCACCGGCCACTGTCTGTATGGCGCTTATTAATAGGTACAACCCGGTAAGCAGAGTCAGCATCAATCCCGGCATCGTTTTCATACAATCTGATTCAATAAGGTAGCGTAATTTTTATTGGGCAAACAAATATAGAAAGATTTGGCCGATAAAACACTTTGTTTATAAAATCGGAATTTTAACGATTATCAGATGTTAAGATTCAAGTACCGCATAGGCGTATTAAACATTGCTAAAACCTGCTTTAATGGCTTTATGATGATGCCCTATGTGGTAGTACATAAAATAATAAATTTCACGAATAGTTAGCAGTTTTAAAACCGGATGTTTTATGCAAAGCTCGTCGAGTTCGGTTTCAGTGAAGGTATCCAGGAAATGTACCAGTGCCTCATGATGTTTAATAAAGCTGCTCATTAAAACGGCTTTTGAAGGGTTTGCTGGTAGCTCAGGTATAAATGCGCCACGGGCTTTGAGCCCTGTACCAAGAATGGCCAGATAGCTGGCCACTACTTCATCATAACTCATTTGTGGGCGGTCAATTTTACCAAACTGCTCAGCCAACACAGATTGCGGCAGGGCTAAACCCACATTCAGGGTTTTGGCAGACTGTGTAAGATGCAGTATGTTTTCAGCAATAGACCATTTATCGCCAATGGGTGCAAAGAATTCTTTTTCGTCAACTGATGCTAATTCCTGTGCAATGGTACTGAAACTAGCGGTAATTGCTTCTTTTAAAGTAGGTTTTGTCATGATTAGTAGATTTGAAATTGCAGGATAAAATCATGGGGGCCCAAAGCAGGCGCCCCCTGACCTGTTACCTGTTAACGCACTATTAAAATCTTTGTCTTTAAACATTACTTCAGTTTTTCCATTGTCCGCAGAAAAGCATCATGCAAGAACTCCTTGCTGCCATATAGTTTAGCGAACATTGCGGCTCCTTCAAACTCCATAATGGTTTGCTGTGCCATTCTGAATGCGGTATCAAGGTCTTTTCCGCTCATAAAAATATTTTGCAGGGCGTTGGTCCAATCATTCATGATGAGCTTTAATATATCATGAAACCCGGGTATAACGCCAACTGTCTCCAGTGTGGTGTTTCCTATCAGGCAGCCTCCTTCTTTTTCCAGCAGCAGCCTGCCCATTTTTTTTAGCAGTTTTTCCATGCGTTCTTCGGGGCTTACGGCAGCATCATACGCAATCGGGAATACTTTTTCCTTCAGGTAAACATGAATCCATACCAGTAAATCTTTCATCAGCATTTCTTTGCCGGAAAAATAATGATACAAGCTACCTTTAAGCAAGCCACAATTATTGGCAATGTCTTGCATGGATGTATTGTGATACCCTTTTAAACGGAAAACATCTGACGACTTAAGCAGTATTTCTTCTTTGGTAACTTTCTGAACAGGCATATTTTTAAAGCGCTTAATAGGCAGCCTTACAAAAGTAAATATAATTTTTACTTTACCAAACGGTTGGTAGGTAAAATTTGATATTTTTTTGTTACTGTCTTCCATTATTATGGTAAATATGCCTTTCATCATATAAATGCATTAAAAATCAGCCTGTTGAAACCAACTTTTCTGTAAAACCGTTTCTTGTTCGTTGGTTTTACAAACACTATCAAGATATATATATGAATAAAATTGCAGGACAAGTCATCATGGCTGTCGTTTTTGTGTTGATTGACCTCTACGTATGGCAGGCTGTCAGGTTATTGATGCGGTCAACAAGTGAAATGACCCAGAAGGTAATCGGAATCGGATATTGGGGTCTAACCATCTTTTCAATTGCAGGGTTGTTTGTGGTTTTTAACTATACGCCGGCTACTGCGCCGGTAAGGGCAAGTTTCCGCACTTTTCTGATGGCCGGGATATTCATTTTTTATATTTCTAAGATATTCTCGGTGCTGGTATTGTTTATTGATGACATCATCCGTTTACTTAAGTGGGTTGTTTCGTTTTTTCAAAGTTCACCTCCGCAACCGGCCACTGTTGCACAGAACCTGGAACCTGTGGCAACGGGTATCAGTCGTTCAGATTTTCTGGCCAAGTCGGCCTTGGCTCTGGGTGGTTTGCACATGGGAGGTATGACCTGGGGGATTCTTTCAGGAGCGCATGACTATCATGTAAGAAAAGTAACTCTTAACCTGAAAAACCTGCCAAAGCAGTTTGACGGTATGCGGATAGCGCAGTTGTCTGACATTCACTCTGGCAGTTTTTTTAATAAAACGGCAGTAAAAGGCGGGGTGGAGATGCTGATTAAAGAAAAGCCGGATATGTTTTTTTTCACCGGCGACCTGGTGAATAACATTGCGCCGGAGGTAAGAGATTATATTGAGATTTTTTCAAAAATAAAGGCTCCACTCGGAACATTCTCTACTCTGGGTAACCATGATTACGGTGATTATACACAATGGGTTTCGGCAGAGAAAAAACGCCAGAACCTGAATGACCTGATTGAGGCCCATAAAACTATGGGCTGGGATATTTTACTTGACGAACACAGAGAAGTGAAGGTTGATGGTGAAAAGCTGGCTGTTCTGGGTATTCAGAACTGGGGCGCGGGTGGTTTCTCTAAGTATGGTAATCTTGAAAAGGCGCACGCGGGTACGCAGGAGTATCCGGTGAAATTATTGTTATCGCATGACCCAAGCCATTGGAGAGGCCAGGTGCTGCCTCAATATAAAGATATAGACGTGGCCTTTGCCGGACACACACATGGTATGCAATATGGGGTAGAGTTGGGTAGTTTTAAGTGGTCGCCGGTGCAGTTGCGCTACAAAGAATGGGCAGGTTTGTATGAAGAGAACGACCAGAAGCTGTATGTAAACCGTGGTTTTGGTTACATCGGTTATCCGGGGCGTGTGGGTATTTATCCTGAAATTACTATTTTCGAATTGAAATCAGCATAAATCAAAAGGGCGGATATCCAGTCAGATATTCGCCCTTCGTTTTAATACCGGATGGGTTATATCAGTAGGTCCCACTTATAGAGGCCGGCTCTGCTTAATAAATATCGAAGAGATACCCACAAAACACCCAGGCCATATTTAGAGCTTCTTACAAAATTGATAGAAGAGGCTTCTTCAAAGTATTTGGTAGGGCAGGTAACCTCAGCTATTTCAAAATCTTTCCAGAATATCTGCGCAATCATTTCATTGTCGAAAATAAAATCATCGTCGCATTTTCTGAAAGGTACAGTTTCAAGCACTTGCCTTGAGAATGCCCGGTAACCGGTATGGTATTCAGATAGTTTCTGGTTAATCAGCAGATTCTGTGTAAAGGTAAGAAATCTATTGGCAATGTATTTATAGAGGGGCATGCCGCCTTTCAATGCGCCTTTGCCCAGTATTCTTGAGCCGAAAACAACCGGATAGAGTTCTTCTCCGATGATACTTACCATGGCTCGTATTAACTTGGGGGTATATTGGTAGTCGGGGTGAACCATCACCACAATATCAGCCCCTATTTCAAGGGCTTTGGTGTAGCAGGTTTTCTGGTTTCCGCCGTAGCCTTTGTTTATGTCATGGCGTATTACGTGGTTGATGCCTAGTTTTCTTGCAACCTCAGACGTATCATCGGGGCTGTAGTCGTCTACTAAAATTACTTCATCGACAATATCGAAGGGAATTTCCCGGTACGTACGTTCAAGTGTTTGAGAGGCCCGGTAAGCGGGCATAACCACCACTACTTTTTTATTATTATACATATTAATTATTCGAGTTTTCGGTGCAAATTTGCATCCGATTTCCGGCAAATTGCCGTATTATTACATTTTGGTGCAAAATAGGGCATGATTCTTTTGATTTCCAAGAATAAATTAGTGAAGCACCTATTAAATACAGGCAATAAGAATGCCAGAAACTATTGAATAACACACGGAAGTAGATTTCGTTTTACACATTTATACTATGACATTATCTAGTGAGACAATATTTTTTATTGGCTTTGCCATTTTTGTTGCATTTGTGATGGCTCTTGATTTGGGGGCTTTCAGCAAATCTAAAAGCCATGTTGTGAGTTTTAAAGAGGCAGGTATCTGGAGCGCCGTTTGGGTGTCTCTGGCCATAGCGTTTTTCTTTTTTCTTCGCCAGTACGGGTATTTGATTCATGATATCAGTGATGAGAGCCATTTACAGCATGTAAAGTCGCTTTATTACGATTCTTTAAAGCTACCGCCTAATTTTGATGCCGCCCTGCGTACTTTCCAGAATAGTATGGCTATTGATTACCTGACGGGTTATCTGACAGAGTACTCACTTTCGGTTGATAATATATTTGTTTTTATACTGATTTTCAACTCGTTTGGGGTTGATAAAAAGTTCTATAAAAAGGTTTTGGTATGGGGTATTCTTGGCTCTATTGTTTTGCGTTTTATTTTCATTTTTATCGGGGCTGCGCTTATACAGGAGTTTGAGTGGATTTTATTTATTTTCGGCGCTTTTCTGATTTACACGGGTATAAATATTCTGCGTAACAAGGAAGAAGATGAACAAATAGACCCGGCGCATCACCCTATTGTGAAGTTTGCTTCCAAATATTTTAATGTGTATAAGCGTAATGTAATTGACCATTTTCTGGTGTATCACCGCCGTTATAAAAAATGGTATATTACGCCTTTATTTCTGGTAATGCTGGTTATTGCTGGTACCGACGTGGTTTTTGCTGTTGACTCTATTCCTGCTATTTTCTCGATAACTAAAGACCCGTACATTGTATTCTTTTCCAATGTGTTTGCTATTATGGGGCTCCGCTCTATGTTTTTCTTCCTGGCCAGTATTATGGGCCTTTTCCGGTTCTTAAAATTTGGTCTGGGTATACTACTTACATTCATTGGTGTGAAGATGCTGTTGCACCACCAACTGTCTGCCGTAGGATTCACCAACGTGCATTCTTTGTTGGTAATTGTGGGAATTCTGGTGGTGAGTATTGGGGCCAGTGTGGTGTTTCCGGAGAAAAAAAGTAGCGCGGAGTGATACTCTGCGTGAATGTTCCTCGGAGTGATACTCCGGGAGTTCCGTACTGAGGTGTTTTGCCTCAAAGTTTGCTGTGATAATGAAAACCCATTATAGAAGAAATTTGCCTCATATTCTTCCTCCAGACGAAAGGTTGTTTATAACTTTCCGTCTGGCCAATTCTTTGCCGAAAGAAATAATTAAGAAACTAATGGCCGAGAGAGAACTGGCAGAGGCACAGGTTAGAAAAATAGTTGCTGATGAAACAATAAGGAAGGTTGAACTATATAAAATTCAGAAGCGATACTTTGCCAGGTTCGACAGCTATTTGCATCAAAGTCTGAATGGAGTAAAATGGCTTGGGGTTGACTCCATAGCAGAAATATTAGCAGAAGCACTACATTTCAGAAACACCAAATATTACCAGTTGCATGCCTTTTGCATAATGCCCAACCATGTGCATGTGTTGCTGACTGCCACAATTCATCAGGAAGGATTTTTCAGGGTTTTGCAATCATTGAAAAGCCATACAGCACGCAAATCAAACGAATTACTGGATTTGACCGGCAATGCTTTCTGGGCACCAGAAAGTTATGACCACGTAGTGCGCAACGATGAAGAGTTTGTTCGCGTTGTGGACTATATTGTTCAGAATCCGGTTAAGGCAGGGCTGGTCAATAACTGGCAGGCATGGAGGTTTACCTATTTGTCAGATGCTGTTAAGGGCTGGTACTTGTAGTAGCTCGGAGTGGCACTCCGAGGAACTGTAACGCGGAGTATCACTCCACGTTACGGCTCCAGATTCTTTCAAATTTCCACCCTTTAGCCCGCAAACTTATAGGCAAGTAAGCATGCGCCTCTTTAGGCGAAATGCTTTCGAAATACAAATCATCGTCTGTCAGAATTAACGATTCATATCTGCCAGCGTCTTTTACTGTAACATCAGCAAAGGGCAGCTCCAGGTAAAATCCGTGGTTCTCCTGAACCAGCTGATGCTTCAGCAACCAACGCGTGTTCAGCTTTTCGGTAGAAAAAGGCTCAGGCGAGTATTTACCCTCCGATACCTCCAATGCGTATTCCAGATATTTCTTCAATAGTTTCGGGCCATTGTTGGTTGCCTGCTCTACCTGCAACTGATGAGGCAGAATACTACTTACAATATATACCTGTTCTCTGGCGCGGGTAATTGCCACATTCAGTCGGTTTTCTCCTCCCTGCTGGTTCAGGCTGCCAAAGTTCATCAATAGCTTACCTTTCAGATTAGGGGCATATCCTACCGAGAAGATGACAATATCGTACTCATCGCCCTGAATATTCTCAATATTTTTAATCACACCCCAGTCTTCACCCAGTTCGGGGGTAATGGTCTGGTAAATCAAATCAGCCTGTTTGAAGTTGAAAGTAACCACACCAATAGTTTTGGTTGGTAGTTTTTTCTTCAGGTCTGTTACCATTTCAAGCACCCTTTGTGCTTCAATCGGGTTAGTGTTGTTTTCCCAGAAACCATCCAGTTTAATAAAGCTGATGGCAGGTTTATTCTTACTTATCTCGGAATAATGAGGCAATAGTTGAAGCGAGTTCTTATAAAAATGCTGATTCGAGAAGTCAATCAGGTCTAAAGACTGGCTTCGGTAATGGCCTTTGAGCCAGGCCTGAGGCAGATACTGTGCGGCCAGGTCTAGCAGAGAGTCAATTTCCAGTGCAGGTTCGTCTTCGGCGTCTTCATCGTACCTTACCTGATACAGGTCTGTTGGTGGCAATTGCTTGGAGTCGCCGGCAATTACCACCTGCTTACCCCTGTAAATAGCCGGGATACCGTTTTCAGCAAAGCACTGAGAGGCCTCATCAAAAATTACGAGGTCAAATAAAGATTCCTCTGGATTTTGAGCCGACAACGGAAAAATAGCAGACACTGATTCCGGCGAAGCCATCCAGCAGGGTATGAGTTTGAATATTTCTTCCGAATGATTCTCCAGTAATTTCCGTACCGACCATAACTTCCGTTTTTTGGTGGTCTGATGTTGTAAATCCCGGTAGGTAACCACATTTTGAAGACGATTAACCTCAAGGTCCTGATATGTCTGCTCTCGCAGTTTCAGCAGCAATATTTCCTGGCTCAGTTCCTGTTTTTTCAACACACTTTCCTGTAACTCTGCTTCCAGTTGTTCCACCTTAAGCGAGCTTACCCCGCGGAGAATCGGATAAAGATTCTCAATGTGGTTTCTCCAGGCCAGGCGTAAAGCGTTCTGAAAAACAGCTCCTAACTCAGCAATATCTGCCTGTTGACTTTTGTAATTCAATAATCGTTGCACAACTTCCAGTTCTGCAGCCAGAAAAGACTCTTTCAGTTCATCGGCCTCAACCATCAAATCAAAGTGCTGTTTCAGGTAACCCAGTCGCCCTTTCTTTAAGTCGGGCACATCTACCAGTTTTTCTATCTGTGGTACAGAAAGATGTTCATTCCATTGTACAAAATGCCGCTTGGTGTCGGCAATTAATTGTTCCAGCGCATTAAAAGTTCGTAAAAATATAGTCTTCGGATTCTGGAATATATGCGTCGTCTGTCTTAGAATAGTCTCTTCCTGCTGGTATTGGGCATAGGCCTTATTAGCCAGAATGAAATTCTGAAGATATGCCGAGAGGGTATCCCAGCTGTCTTTTTCATCAATCAGAATTTCTTTTTTGCTAAGTTTTTCCTTTATATCTTCAAAGGTAATACGCTGATGAACCTTCTTTCTCAGGTTGCTCAGTCCATCTTCACTAACAGGCAGCCGGTTATTAGCCAAAAGCGCTTCTATGTCTTTTTTATCTTTAGAAAACAGTTTCCAGATAAACCAGTTTAAAGCAGACTGGCTGGCAGCATAAGCTTTTTCTATCTGCGCTTTTCTGAAATTTAAATCGCTGGCCGGAATACTCGGCTCAATACCATCGTTGATAAACAGTTTTTCAAGCGACTGGTAGATTTTTTCTATGTCAAACAGCCGGTTACTTGTAAATTTACCCTGCTGAATGATAGACCTGAAAATTTCTTCAACCTCTTTGTTTTCAAAGTTCTGAATAAATCTATTGAGCATTTGCTCATCAAAATTATTCAGTTCAATAACTGAAAACAGTTGCCCGTGTTTCTGTTGAAAATCTATGATGTCTTCAATCGTTTCTGATATTCTGGGCAGTTCAATAAAATTTTTATTCCGGAACGAATTCCTTAATTGCCAGAAGTCGTAACCTGCTGACGCCTGAAGTTTTGCCTCGTATTTCAAAAAGCGGTTCAGGCGTCCTTCAAAGTCGGCCAGCTCATCAAACCTGAAAGAGCGGTAAAGGTCTTGTATCTCAATGGCAGGCTTGTTGATATTGCTGCTCAGATAAAGTTCTTTTACCGATACTCCACATATCGACTCATCAAAAAGTGCGTCTTTCAGTTCCTGCAATTCTTCCGAAATCTTATCTATCCGCCTGCTGATTTGCGTAAAGTTGCGTTCCAGAAAAATGGCATCCAGCCCTTTGTTCTTTTTCTGAAACTCTTCAACACGCGCTATTTGTCCGGCTATTTTGTCAAAAAGTGTTTTTCTGTCATTTTTAAAATCATGAATCAACGCTACAAAATCTGTCATCAGTATTTTTTGTAGCCGCTGGTACACGGTGTCTAGGGCCACACGTTTCTGGCAAACAACCAACACTTTTTTACCACGGGCTGTAAAATCGGCAATCAGGTTGGCAATCAGCTGAGACTTGCCCGTGCCCGGAGGACCCTGCACTACAACAGAGCCACCTTCTTTTACCTGTTTGATGGCCTCTTCCTGCGAGGCGTCAATGGCAAAAGGTAAAAAGGCTGATTCTTCCTTATACTGGGCCTGCGGGGCAGGCATAGAAGCATGCTCAAAAAATTCTTCAAAGGTATCAAGCTCATAATGCCCCTCTTCGGCGTTTTTTATCAGCTCTTCGTAATCAGGCACAAGGTAAGACCCCGCCTGCGGAAAAATACCCAACACCGCCTGAGGCTGTAGTTTCAGCTCGCCATTTCTTTCAGATTTATCGAGGTCGGCGCGGTTTAACTTTTCAAAATCAATTAGCTGGTTAGTGAACAGTTCCTGATTAAAATTAACCTCAACCGGGCTGTCTTTCAGCATTTCATACAATTGGGTACGAAACGCCAGGCTGTCTTTATCAAAATCCTCAAACGATTTCTCCAGCCATTCGTCGGGTAGCTTTATCTGGTTAAAATGCGAATACGCCAACAGGAAACTCCTGTTCAGGCTTACGGGTTCATCGCGCTGTTCAAGCATCCACTTTTTGCCGTTGTTTTTTAGCGTAACCGGAAAAAACAATAGCGGGCACCTGACAACAGTGCCATCTGAAAGTTTACCTTTTACAAACGGATACCCAATGTATAAATCTTTAGCACCCCGTTCTTCTTCAATGAATGCCTCCGTACGTGCCAGCTTGCGAAGCCGTTGGCTGGCTTCATTTACTTTATCGAAGCGGCTGTCGTGTACATCGCACAAAGGTATCTGCGTTTTTTGTGCAATTAATTGATGGATGTAGTCGAACGATGGCTTGCTGTCAAGAAAATTCAGGATATGCAAATCAATGAACTGTTCCTGAGGTAAACTTAACAATAATAATGACCGATTACGGGATGTAAGATTAGTCAGTCTGCGGAGGTATGTCTTAAGTAATTTCTGCACGGTTCTTTCCTTTCAAAGCTCAAATATGTTAGTTTTTATGGCTGATAATTAAACAATGTTAACCATTCATCAACGTTCAACAAGTGTCAACATTTTTGGCTGGTATAAATTATTTAATCATGTTATGTCGTTAATGTTAAAATTAACTCGGCAATTTAAGCGAAAGTTAAATACTTATGCTTATTTTGGGGCCTCTTTATTTGTAAATATTTACTTTATACTTCTCAAAATTATGTTAAAAAACTACCGGCACTTCCCAATCAGGCATTTGGCTATTACTTTGCTTGTGGGTATTTTCCTGCTGGGTGGAGACGCATTCGCTCAGAAAAAAGGAAAGAGAAAGAAAAAAGGTGAAGTTGCAGCTGCGACCGAAAAACCGGTGATTCCGGACCCCGTAAAAGTTACATCGGTGGAAGGTATCACAGAGTATGTTCTTGGAAATGGCATGCGGGTACTGATGTTCCCGGATCCATCTAAACAAACCATTACCGTTAATATTACCTATCTGGTGGGGTCTCGCCATGAAGGCTATGGCGAAACCGGTATGGCGCACTTGCTTGAACACATGGTGTTTAAGGGTTCAACTAAACATACCAATATTCCGCAGGAACTGACCGACCACGGCGCCCGCCCTAATGGTACCACCTGGCTTGACCGCACCAACTATTTTGAGACCTTCTCGGCCACTGAAGAAAACCTGAAATGGGCGTTGGACCTGGAGTCAGACAGAATGGTTAACTCGTTCATAAAAAAAGAAGATCTTGAAAAAGAGTTTTCTGTTGTTAGAAATGAGTTTGAAATGGGAGAAAACGACCCGGAAAGCGTATTAAGCGAAAGAGTTATAGCAACGGCCTATCTGTGGCATAATTATGGTAATTCAACCATTGGGTCTCGCGAGGATATTGAGCGAGTGCCTATTGAAAACCTACAGGCATTTTATAGAAAATATTATCAGCCGGATAATGCCGTACTATTGGTTGCCGGAAAAATAGACGAGGCTAAAACCCTTAAAATGGTAAACGAATATTTTGGTGTTATACCACGCCCTACACGTGTGCTGCAGCCAACTTATACAGTTGAGCCTGTACAGGATGGCGAGCGCTCGGTTACTTTACGCCGTGTAGGCGATGTGCAGGCTATTGGCGTAGCATACCACATTTGTGGCAACGCGCATCCTGACTACCCCGCACTAGACGTGCTGCAGGGGATACTGACCAGCGAACCAGCCGGTAAAATCTATAAAGCATTGGTTGAAAGCAAAAAAGCATCAGGGCAGTATTCGTACTCATTCACCAATAAAGACCCTACATTCTTGTATTTTGGTGCTTCTGTGCTGAAAGACAAAGATCTGGAAGACGCAAAAAAAACAATGCTGGCAACGTTGGATGCCGTACCAACCATGAGTATCACGAAAGAAGATGTTGACCGTGCGAAGAACGAAATCCTGAAATCGCTTGAATTGACCTTGCGCAACACCGAAAGAGCAGGCTTGCAAATGAGTGAGTATATAGGGGCAGGTGACTGGAGACTCGCCTTTATCTACCGCGATGCCGTTGAAAAAGTAAAACCGGAAGATGTAGCAAGAGTAGCTAAGTTCTACTTTAAGCCATCTAACCGCACCATTGGCTTGTTTATACCTGAAGAAAACCCTGACAGGGTACGTGTGCCGGAAGCACCAAACGTTGATGAGCTTGTGAAAAACTATAAAGGCCGCGCAGTGGTAGCCCAAGGAGAAGCTTTTGATCCGTCGCCGGCTAATATTGAAAGCCGCACAAAGCGCGGTCAGGAGCCTAATGGTCTTGAGTATGCGCTTTTGCAGAAATCAACCCGCGGAAATACGGTAAGAGCAAATATTGTTTTAAGAATGGGCGACGAGCAAAGCCTGCAAAACAAACAGACTATTGCATCTTTTACGGCCTCAATGCTCAATAAAGGCACCAAAACCATGAGCCGCCAGCAAATTAAAGATACCCTTGATAAGCTGAAAGCGCAGGTGTTTATTGGTGGTGGTGGTAACAGTGTGTCGTTAAATATTGAGTCTAACAAAGAAAATCTTCCTAAGGCGCTGGCCATAGTAAACGATATATTGAAAAACCCGGTATTTGATGCCAACGAGTTTGACAAACTGAAGCAGGAAAACATTGCACAGATAGAGGCGCAGAAGAGCGACCCGCAGGGTCTGGCATTTGTGGCATTTCAGCGTACCATGAATCCTTATCCTAAAAGCGATGTGCGCTATGTAGGAACTCTGGACGAGCAACTGGAGAATGTAAAAAATGTAAAACTGGAAGACCTGAAGAAATTCTACAGTGATTTCTACGGTGCCTCAGCCGCTACCGTTTCTGTGGTAGGTGATTTCGATGAGCCAGCCATTAAAAACTTTATCAGCAACTCATTGGGTACATGGAAAAGCCCTACGCCGTTTAAGCGCATTCAGGCTGTGTATCAGGACATCGCTCCTACAAATAACGCCATCAAAACCCCTGATAAAGCCAATGCGCTATTTCTTGCAGGCTTGAACTTGCCGTTACAGGATACCGATGTTGATTATCCGGCGCTTTTGCTGGGCAATTATATGCTAGGTGGTGGCTTCCTGAGTTCTCGTCTGGCTGTAAGAATCCGCCAGAAAGAAGGTATCAGTTATGGTGTGGGTTCTCAGTTGTCTGGTGCGCCGTTCGACAAATCAGGCAATTTTATGACTTACGCCATTTATGCGCCAGAAAACGCCGAAAAACTTGAAAAGGCCTTTTATGAAGAAATGAATAAAGTAGTTACAGAAGGTTTTACTGAAGAAGAGCTGAAGGCCGCCAAAGCAGGCTGGTTGCAAAGTCGTAATGTGTCTCGTGCACAAGACAACGAGCTGTCGAGCCGTTTGAACAGCTATCTTTATTACGACAGAACCCTTGCTTTTGATGCCGATTTTGAGAAAAAAGTTGAGGCTTTAACTGCAGAGCAGATAAATGCAGCTATGAAGAAATTCATTGATCCTAAGAAAATCACGATTGTGAAAGCAGGTGATTTTGATAAAAAAGCAGCTAATGGTACACCTGCACCTGCTCAGGGGGTGTCAGGTAGTAAAAACTGATATTTGTGAAGCGAACTTACGGTTTGCTTAATTAAAAATCTGAATCAACGGAGGCTCTCTATTGCAGGGTCTCCGTTTGTTTTTGCAACTCCCGGTATTCCGCCAGCCCCTTCTCTGTTAGGTAGGGTACAATGAGTGTAAATGCAATATTCAGATACGTAAGCAGTTTGTCTTCTTCTTTGCCTTCATACAAAATCTCGGCGCTTACCAGCCAGAAATCACCAATGATAAAAAGCTGGTTGAAAAAGTTTTCATATTGCCCTGCTATTATTTCGGGTTTTAAGAATCCGGCCTGAATGCCGGCGTCTATCCCAGCCTTAAAAAAAACTCTTCTATTATTGATTAAATCGCGGTGCTTCTGTTTCAGACTGGGGATTCGCCTCATAAGGCTGATGAAATCCTGCATCAGAAATTTATACTTATACAGTTTCTCAAATACAAAAGCGGCAAGTTTGTACAAGGTTTGCAGGTTGACGGCATCTAGTGAGGCAGGCTCATTGAGAACGGCATTCAGTTCATTAATCAATTGCTCATACAGTTTTTCAGCAATGGCATCTGTATTAGGGAAATGATAGCACAGATTGCCGTGGCTCATGCCCAGTTCTTTTGCTATATGCCTCACCGTTACGGCGTCTATGCCCTGTTCATTGAATAACTGAAGTGATGTATGGAGAATGCGTTCTTTGGTGGTCATGAAAAGCAATTTTTCACGAAGTTACAAAATCCTTTCAGCATTAGTGCGTTTGTGCTAATTCAGCAGGATGTTTAGAATATTCAAAGAAATAAGCCAAGGCCCTGAACCAGATACAACTCCATCGGGCTGAATGCTTTAGCCCGATGGAGTTGTATCTGAATCTATTTCTTGAAAATCCTGTAAAGCCGGCCTTCATCGGTAATGGCATATAAGGCGCCGTCAGTACCTTGGGCAATGTCACGGAAACGTTGTTTTTCTGATTCCAGCAATCGTTCTTCACCCGTTACTTTGTTGTTTTCAATTACCAGTCTGGCAATGTGTGTGGCACTCAAGCAAGCCAGAAAAAGGTTGTTTTTCCATTCGGGCATAGCATCGCCGCTATAGAAAGTCATACCACTGGCCGACACGACGGGGTCCCAGTAGTAAACCGGTTGCTCCATCCCTTCTTTCTGTTGAATGGCGTCTCCTATTTTATTGCCGTTATATTCAATACCATAAGTAATAACAGGCCAACCATAATTTTTACCGGGTTTTATGAGGTTTACCTCATCGCCGCCCTTAGGTCCATATTCGTTCTCCCATAATTCGCCTGTAGTTGGGTGCAAAGCAAGGCCCTGTACGTTTCTGTGGCCATAAGTGTATATCTCAGGTTTGTTGTTGGCATCTGAAGCAAACGGATTACCACTCACTGGTTTTCCGTCTTTAGTAATATGTAAGATTTTACCCAGTGCCGAGTTCAATTGTTGCGCCTGCGGGCGGGTTTCCAGGTCAGAACGTTCTCCGGTACTCACAAAAAGGTTGCCGGTTTTGTCAAAAAGAATACGACCGCCATAGTGCTTGTCACCGTCATAGGCGGGTGTGGCTCTGTAAATTGTGGTAGCGCCTTCAATTCTTTTTTCATCGGCCGACAGCTTGCCTTTACCCACAGCTGTCAGATTACCCTTCGTTTGTGGCTCCGAGAAAACCCAATACACCATACGGTTGCTGGCAAAGGCAGGGTCAGGCGTTATTCCCAATAAGCCACCCTGTCCATCAGCATCTACTTTGGGTAGGCCTGTAATAGGCTCACTAAGGGTACCGTTACTGGTAGCTATTCTCAGAGTCCCTTCTTTTTCTGTTATTAACAATCTGCCGTCGGGCAAAACCGCAAGTCCCCAGGGTTTTTTCAGGTCGTTTGTAAGTACTTTACCTTCGTATGCTGTCTGTGTTTTTACGGCGGCAACGCGTGTCTGGCCTGCAAAAGCCGGTTTGTAATTGGTATTGGGGTCTTTGGTTTCAACTGAAGCCGCAGTTGAGATACTGTCGCCATTGGCAGTAGTTTCAGGCGCTTCGGTAGAATTGTTCTTGCATGAAGATAACCCCATCAGACCAAATACCATCATTGTCAGAATTTCGTTTTTCATTGTTGTGCTTTGTTTGTGTGTGATAAATCTGATAATTGTCAAAAACTTATGCCAGTGAAAAGATGACCAGCTGTTTTTAACGTACAATTATAAAGCAGAACCGCTGATCAATTGTAGTGTTTTAAAGCACTAGTTAAAGAGTATCGGAAAATTAAAGTGCCGTTTTAACTACTTTTATGATGTTTTCAAAAAATTTCCTTTAGTGAATTGATACCGCAATTAAATATTTAGTACATTTGTTCTAAATTTTAAATTCTGCTCCCATGACAGCAAATACACATAAATCAAATCTGGTTTTAGTTCGTAATATTTTCATAGCCATTGGCACCGGTGCGTTAATAGCCTACACTAATTTTCATGTTGAAACAGGTTATTATGCCATGAGCGCCATCGCGTTGTCTAGCTTTCTGATTGGTTTTCTGGAACCCCGCCGTGGTTGGATTCTGGCACTGGTTCAAGCAACCGTAGTAATCAGTTTTTATTACCTCAAACCCATCAAACCTGTTAGTGAAGACCTGGCCATGTTTGCCTCTTATGTGGCAGTGGTGATGTCGCTGGTGTTTAGTTTTGTTGCAGGTGGTTTAGGGCGTCTTTTTCAGAAAAAATAGATTCTGTAATTCTTTTGGTATTGAAAGGGCTTCTGATAGCCCTTTTTTTGTGCCTGTTAGTATATATTGATTGACAGGATTAAAATGGCAAACCGGCAATTTGTTTATTATATACTGGTAAAATGTCTCCAGTATGGTTTTTTACGCGCCCCGTAGCTGTTACCATCTGTTTTTTTGTTAAATTACCAATCAGAGTCATATCTTCAAAATTCTATTCTATGCGCTATTTATCCATTATTCTTGTATGGCTGCTTTTTGCATGTGAGCAAAAACCTCAAAAAGCTCTTTCGCCTGAACATCAGAAAGCGCTGGCTTCCCTTACTGTCATGGACGGTTTTAAGGTAGAAATGGTAGCTGCCGAGCCACTGATAGCAGACCCCGTAGCCATGGAAATAGACGAAGACGGCAATATGTATGTGGTTGAAATGCACGGCTACCCGCTTGATCTGAGTAATTCGGGCAAGATAAAGCTACTGAAAGATACAGACAATGACGGGCTGCCTGACACCAGCATTGTTTTTGCAGATAAACTGAAACTGCCCACAGGAATTATGCGCTGGAAGAAAGGTATTCTGGTTACTGATACGCCGGATATCATATATCTGGAAGATACCAATAACGATGGGAAGGCCGATATCCGCAAAGTAGTATTGACGGGCTTTGCGTTATCTAACCCGCAGCATAATCTGAACACACCCCGCTTTGAGCTTGATAACTGGATTTACCTGGGGCACGAAGCCATCGTTACGCCTTTTGTCTATAAAAAGGAATTTGGCGATGAAGGGAAAGATATTTATTTTGCCGATAAGCCAGATGGGCAGCATCTGGGTAAAAACGCTAACGGACGTGCAGTAAGGTTTAATTTAGATAGCTACCAGGTAGAGGAGTTGTCGGGTGAGACACAGTTCGGGCATACCGTAGACGCCTGGGGGCACAGGTTATATACCAGTAATGCCGACCACCTGTTTCATGAAGTGCTGGCTGCACCCTACATGAAAAACAATCCTGATTTGTTGCTTCCGACTGCAACGCATGATATCTCTGACCACGGCAATGCAGCAGAAATATACCCCATCACAGAAAACCCGAATCACCAGTTGCTAACAGATGTAGGGGTTATTACCTCTTCGTGCGGTGTTACCTGGTACCTTGGCGGCGCTTTCGGAGATAAATTTAAAGATGTTACGTTTGTAGGTGAACCAGTTCATAATATGGTGCATGCCGACGTTATCAGGCAGGCGGGAGCCAGTTTTATTGCCAGCCGCTTGAATGAAAAATCAGAGTTTCTGGCCTCAAAAGATGCCTGGTTCAGGCCGGTAAATTTCTATATCGGGCCAGATGGCGCTTTATATGTAATTGACTATTACCGCCAGATTATTGAGCATCCGGAGTGGATGTCTGACGAAATCAATAAATCAGGTGCCTTATATAATGGTACAGACAAAGGCCGTATTTACAGAATTGTACCAGAAAACGGATTGCCAATGGATTGGATGGGTAAGCTGAAACTATCGAAGAAATCAGATGCTGAGCTGGTAAAATTGCTTGAGAACGACAACATCTGGGACCGACGCACTGCACAACGTTTGCTACTACACCGCCAGGCGAAAGGCATAGCCGGTAACCTGAGAGAAATTATAGGCAAAAGCGCACTGCCCGAAGCCAAAGTACATGCACTTTGGTTGTTGGATGGGCTGAAAACTGTAGACGTTCAGGATATTATCCAGACTTTCCGCGATGATGAAGCAGGCGTGCGTGAGAATGGTATCAGAGTAGCTGAAAACTACATGAGCCGGAATCCGGCAGGGGCAAACACTGAAAAACTAAAGAAAGAATTGATTGCCTTGCAGAACGATGGCAACAATAAAGTGAGGTTTCAGTTATTGAATACCCTGGGTTTTGTAAAAACGCCTGTTTCAGAGCAAGCCCGGCTTGCCATTCTGAAACGCGATTTTCATGATAAATGGGTCGGGGTGGCGTGTATAGCATCTTTTGCGGGTAAAGAAAACCAGGTTTTTGACTTTGCAGTAAAAGAACTGGCTGCTGAGAAATCAAATGAAACAGCCGAGTTTTTCTCTAATCTGGGGGCAACCATTGCCAATAGTGGTAATAAAGAGGTATTTACGGCGGTGTTTGCCAGAGTAAGCACAAGTAATGGCAATAGCAATGCCGATTGGTGGAAAGCTGCAACCCTTAGCGGTATATCTAAATTATGGCACTATAAGGGCATAACGGTGCCTTTGGCAGATGCACAGAAAGAACAGTTACTGACTGCTTTTTCTGCTCAAAGTACAGCAGAATACAGAAAAGCCTGCCTCGATTTGCTGGAAGCAACAGGGTTGCCCAGGTCAGCAGAGGTAACTGCTAAAATAAAAGAGGCCGGATTAATACTGAGCGATAAAAAACAGGATGAAAAACTGCGAGCCGATGCCGTTGAGCTATTGTCTATTGCCAACGCAAGCGCTTACAAAAATGAGTTTCTACAATTACTTAACCGCAAAGAGCCTGAACTGGTGCAGGTAACTGTTCTGAATACCCTAAGCAAAATAGGAGATAAGTCTACTTTTGATTTTCTGCTGAAAGAATTCAAGACGTTCTCGGCGCCTATTCAGCAAAAAGTGGTTGAATTACTGATGGCTAAGCCTGAACGGATTCCGTTATTGCTTTCAGCTTTAGAAACCAAGAGAATCGACAAGGCTGCCATAGGCTGGCGGCAGATGGTTGATCTGATGAATTATGAAGAAACCAATATACGCGCCTTTGCCCGTAAGGTGCTTGCTGTAAATGAAGACCGGAAAGCAGTATTACAGAACTACCTGAAGGCGCTGGATACAAAAGGCGACAAAACCAACGGCAAACTGGTTTTTGAAAAAAACTGCGCTACGTGCCATCAGATTGAAGGCGTAAACGGTGTAAACTTCGGGCCGAACCTTTCTACCTTGAGAAGCCGTAATGCTACTTCAATCATTACAGAAATTATCAACCCGAATAACTCCATTGCCGATAAGTATGATTTCTGGACACTGACCTTCAAGAATAATAATACCATGGCCGGCCTGATATTGCAGGAAAACGCCAATGTGCTAACCCTGCGGGAAGTAGGCGGCAAAGAAAGTGTGATTCAGAAAAAAGACATAGCCAAAATGGTGAAGTCAGAAACTTCTATAATGCCTAACGGCCTTGAGAATGCTATCAGCATTAAAGAAATGGCAGATTTGATAGCCTTTATTCAAAACAAATAAGAGAGGCTTCAACCTCTCTTATTTGCTCTTTCCAAAATTATTTTATCAGGCATAAGGGTTATTTACATGGGTATTTTTACCTGTCCCTTTCTGATGAAAATGCCTTACGGTATCTACCGCGCCTTCTTTCAGCAGGGTTGTATCGTTGGCGGCGGTTACAAATCTGAAACCCATTTCAGACATCCGCACGGCTACTTCAGGTGAAGGACACTGAATGCCCGCAACCAGATTATTTTTTGCGCAGGCATTTAGCACTTTTTCAAAGGCTTTCAGCAGCTCTGCATCATCAAAGTCGCCCTGTTTGGGGCGTCTCATGGCAATGCTCAAATCCCAGGGGCCTATATACAGCCCTGTCATGGTTGGTGTTTTGGCAATGTCTTCCACGTTTTTCAAACCTTCGGCCGTTTCAATCATGCTCATAGTTACTATTTCCTCTGTCGATTGCTCAAAATAGCCGTCTCCTCCATACACACTAGCCCTCACCGGCCCAAAACTTCTGTAACCATTGGGTATGTACCTGCAGGCGCCTACAAAACTTTCAGATTCCTCGCGGGTGTTTATCATAGGGCATATTACACCATAAGCGCCCATGTCGAGCATTTTCATGTGCGTAGCCGGGTCGTTCCATTGCACTCTCACCAGCGGAACCGTATCTGTGGTTGAAATAGCCTGAAGCATAGTCAGTATGGTCATGTGGTCGCTTGCCAACCCGTGCTGGGCATCAATAGTCATGGCATCAAAGCCCGAATGCGCTACTACTTCTGCTGTCCACGACGAAGGTATCGTTACCCAGGCATTAACAACGGTCTTGTCTTCTTTCCAGAGTTGTTTTAGTCGGTTAGGTCTCATAGGTTTTTGGGTGGTTTGAATGGTTCAGTAGACTTATTCCTCCCGCATGCGTTCTCTCGATACATCTCTTTCTTTAATGGTATCGCGTTTGTCATACAACTTTTTACCTTTGGCCAGTGCAATTTCCAGTTTGGCCAGGCCACCGTCATTAATAAACAGGCGGGTGGGTATTATGGTTAATCCTTTGTCGGTCAGTTTATTATCTAAACGTTTCAGTTCTTTTCGCTTAAGCAGCAGCTTTCTGTCGCGCAGGGGTTCATGGTTATAATGCGTACCCTGGTCATATTTAGATATGTTCAGGTTTTTCACAAACAATTCGCCATTAATAAAAAAGCAATAAGCGTCTGTCATATTGAATTTATTCAGACGTATCGATTTTATCTCGGTGCCTGTCAGTACCATTCCTGCATCATATTTTTCCAGGAAAAAATACTCAAAGCCAGCCTTTTTATTAAATACATCAATCTTTTTTGCAATTTTCTCTTTCATAATACTACAATTGTCATAAGACAGGCTATCTGCCTTATGGTTGATTCCGCCAGCATTATCCAGAACAGGTAATGGGGTGCCGGATGTTTAATGATTCATACAATTTTTAAGAATAAAAAATCCCTGTCTCAAAAATAGTGACAGGGATTCCGACTTACGTGCTTTCCTAATAATCCATGTATAAGCTCTATCTGGATTCGATTCCAAGGTGAGAAGTTTCAAAAAAAATGGAAACTTCCCGGTACAAAGCTGAAAATTTTATTAGATAACCATCCCTGCCACTTTCTCAAACGCTTCGCTTGTATATCTATATTCAGTCTTTGAAGGTATATTAATTAAATAGTGCAATTTATGATATATAACATGAAACCACAATGAAAAATCTAATTTTCTTATTTTATGGTAAGTTAAAACCACTGGTTCTACGGCTTTATAAACAGCATTAGCCACAAAATTAATTATCTAAATCTATGCCAGATTCCTGATTTGCCTGTCAGAAAACAGATAAATTAATACCTGTTGGTATTCAGTAAGGTAGACTTTTTACTCTTTTGGTTGTTGTTCAAATATCGGGGTTGTAAATTTATCCAAAAAAATATATAATGTTTCCATTTTTTTCATTATATTTATTTAGAACCATTCGTTCTTCAGAAGTCTGTCTGGCAAAAACCTGTTAGCACAATTAACCCAATAATGTTTTTGCTTTATGATGGTATGCTGGTTATCAGGCTTCAAAATACTTGTTTGAATGCTTTCTTTCCATTAGTGCAATGCCGATGGCAGAAACTTTTCAAGAAGTTAAATAGTTATCGTTTAGTAAACAAAAATTAGTAAAAATTGCTTAATTCACCCATTTTTTCAACTGCAAAACATCAGGAAACGGCCGTTTTGGTTGGTCTGATTACGCAGAAACAAAACGCTGAGCGTACGTATGACTACCTCAACGAATTAGATTTTTTGGCTACAACAGCCGGAGTAATTACAAAAAAGACATTTGTACAAAGACTGGACAGAGCCGACCAGAAAACCTTTGTTGGTAAAGGTAAACTGGAAGAGATAGAAACCTGGATTATTGAAAATCCTGTTGACACCATTATTTTTGATGATGACCTCACGCCTTCACAGGTACGTAATCTGGAAGCAGCATTTAAGGATATAAAGATTCTTGACAGAAGTCTGTTGATTTTAAATATTTTCTCGCAGCGAGCCCGTACCGACCAGGCAAAACGCCAGGTAGAGCTGGCACAATACCAATACCTGTACCCAAGGCTAACCCGTATGTGGACCCACCTGAGCCGTCAGAAGGGTGGTATTGGTATGCGCGGACCCGGTGAAAAGGAGTTGGAAACCGATAAGCGTATTGTGCAGGACAGGATTGCGTTTCTGAAAGACAAACTTGAGAAAATAGACAAACAAAGTACAACCCGCCGCAAAGAGCGTAGCCGCCTGGTGCGCGTGGCATTGGTGGGTTATACCAACGTAGGCAAGTCTACACTGATGAGGAGGCTGGCAAAGGCCGATGTATTTGCAGAAAACAAGCTCTTTGCCACTATCGATTCGACAGTGAGAAAAGTTGTGTTGGGCAATATTCCGTTTTTGCTTACAGACACCGTCGGGTTTATCAGAAAGCTGCCAACCACCCTGATTGAGTCTTTTAAGTCGACACTGGATGAGATACGTGAGGCTGATGTGCTGATACACGTGGTTGATATTTCTCACCCGGGTTTTGAAGAACAGATTGAAGTGGTAAATGCAACACTGGCCGAGATTGGCGCTGCCGAAAAACCAACGGTACTTGTTTTTAATAAGCTGGATTTGTTTAAGCCTGAAACTGAAGAAAACCTGGACGAGCATCTGGAAACCGTAACAGAAGAAGACCTGCAACGGAACCTGGAAAAACTTAAGAAGAGTTACCTGACCAAAAATACCGAGAATGTAGTGTTTATTTCTGCCGAGCACAAAGAGAATATCGCTGAGCTGCGCGATATTCTGTTAGATAAAGTACAGGAGAAACACTTCAAAATTTATCCGAACTGGGACCCGACCCTGAATCCTTTGTATGAATGGCAGTAAGCAATTGTAGATTTGCAGATTCCATTAAACTCAGCCATGACCTAATAATAAATATAAAACAGACGGACGATGTCTGTCAATAATAAAATGTCAAAAAACAAACATCAATCATATTATGAACGACAAAAGGCAGAAATTCTGGCCTTTTTGTCGATTAACACCACACAACCCTATACCTTACAAGACCTTTATCAACATTATGATATACATAACAAGCAGGAAAAAAAACTGTTTGCCATGATTATTGATGATTTGCTGGAAGAAGGCAAGGTACAGCAGACAGAAAAAGGCAAATATACCGTTGACGAAGAAACAAATGCAGTAGTAGGGCGGCTTGACCACGTAAACCCACGTTTTGGGTTTGTAAGGCATGACGACAGCAAGCCTGATATCTGGGTTGAAGCAGATAACCTGAATGGCGCCATAGACGGCGACCTCGTTAAGGTGGTTACTTTCGGCGACTTTTATCGGAAAGGTGAAAATCCGGAAGGCAGAATTGTAGAAGTACTGGAACGCGGCAGGAGCGAAATAGTAGGCAAAGCCCAGATTTTTGGCAATTATGCATTGGTAAGGCCCGACCATAAAAGTTTGCATGAAGATATATTTGTTCCGAAAGAAAAAATAAACGGAGCAACCAGGAACGACCTGGTAATTGTGAAGATTCTTTCTTATCCGGCCAATGGCCAGCAGGCAGTGGGCGAGATTATTGAAATATTAGGAAAAGCCGGAGATAATAATGCTGAAATGCACGCCATTCTGGCCGAATTTGGTCTGCCTATCCGTTTCCCGAAAGAAATTGAAGAAGAAGCTGAGCGTATTCCGGAAGCCATTGATGAAGCCGAGATTAAGAAAAGAAGAGATTTCAGAGAAATACTCACTTTTACAATTGACCCGCACGATGCCAAAGACTTTGACGATGCCCTGAGTTTCAGAATACTGGAAAACGGAAACTACGAGATTGGCGTACACATTGCCGACGTAACGCACTATGTGAAGCCCGGCACCAGACTTGAAGAAGAAGCCCTGAACAGAGCTACCTCTATCTATCTGGTAGACAGAACCATTCCTATGTTGCCTGAAAAGCTCTCTAACAATCTGTGTTCGCTACGCCCCAACGAAGATAAGCTGACCTTCTCGGCCGTTTTTGAAATGACCAATGAAGGTATCATTACTAAAGAATGGTTTGGGCGAACCATTATTCATTCCGATAAAAGATTTACCTACGAAGAGGCACAGGAGATTCTGGAAATAGAGGACGAACAACTATTGGCCGACGCAATAGCCAGCCAGTATGGAATGCCCTTGCATACGCTAAACAGGCTGGCAAAGATTCTTAAGCAGGAGCGTTTCAGTAAAGGAGCTATTAATTTTGAGACTAATGAAGTGAAGTTCAGGCTCGATGAAAAAGGCAAGCCACTGGGGGTTATCTTAAAAATAAGAAAAGACGCACACAAACTGATTGAAGAGTTTATGTTGCTGGCTAACAAGAAAGTGGCCGAATTTGTATTTAATCTGGGTAAACGCAAGCAGAAAGAACCCAACGAAGAAAACCCCGGTAATACCATGGTTTATCGTGTACACGAACCGCCAAACCCTGAAAAGCTGAGTACATTCGCCAATTTTGCAGCGCGTTTTGGGTTTACCATCAAAACAGATTCTGAGAAGGGGTTATCGACCACCATGAATAAGATGATGGAAGAAGTAGAAGGTACGCCTGTACAAAATGTACTTGAACAACTGGCTGTAAGAACCATGTCTAAAGCAAGGTATACAACCGAACCACTAGGACACTTCGGCCTGGCGTTTGATCATTACAGCCACTTTACTTCTCCTATTCGGCGGTACCCCGACATGATGGCGCATCGTTTGTTACAGAATTACCTGGACAAGAAAAAAGCCCCGAGCCTGGAAGAATACGAAAAGAAATCGAAGCATTCGTCAGACCGCGAGCGACTGGCAGCAGAAGCCGAAAGAGCTTCTATCAAGTATAAACAGGTAGAGTTCATGAGCATGCAAGACCACAACACCATTTTTGATGGGGTGGTAACTGGCGTTACAGACTTTGGTGTGTTTGTAGAAATAACCTCTACCAGTTGTGAAGGAATGGTTCGTCTGGCTGATTTGAATGATGATTTCTATGAACTCGATAAAGAAAATTACCGGGTTGTTGGTAAACGCAATGGCAGGGTAATATCATTTGGCGAAGCCGTTAAAGTGCGCGTAAAAGCAACAGACATGGAGCGCCGAAGCATGGACCTTGAGCTGGTGAGCGTTTCAGGAAAGGCTTTCAGGGCTTCTTCAGGCGTAAATACCAAGTCAAGAAGGGCTGCCTCGCGTGACAGGGGCAGCAGAGGGGGCTCAAACAGAAGTTCAGGCAGAAAGTCAGCCGGCGGTACTGCTGGTAGTAAAGATAAAGGCAAAAGAAGAAGAAGATAATCTATGTTTTTTTCAAAAAGAGACATTCAGTTTAATCTATACCAGCTACTCAATATTGAATCGCTAAGTCGTTATGCCTATTTTCAGGATCATGACCGGGAGTCTTTTAATATGGTGCTTGATGCTGCAGGGCATATAGCCGAAAAAATGCTGTATCCGCTCCTGACAGAAATGGACAGGAAAGAACCGCAACTGGTAAACGGCAGAATAAAAGTACACCCCGGAATGAAACCGATTGTAAGGCAGTTTGGACAGGATGGCTGGATAAACGCCGGGTTTTCTTATGAAGAAGGCGGGCAACAACTACCTGTAACTGTGCTTAATGCCGCAGGGTTTATCTGTCAGGCTGCCAATTATTCGGCTAGTGTTTTTCCGTTTCTTACTTCCGGTGCTGCTAACCTCATCCGCAGTTTCGGCTCGCAACAACTGATTGATACTTTTACTCCGCCCATGTATTCTGGCGAATGGCAGGGTACTATGGCTCTTACCGAACCCAATGCAGGTAGCTCTTTGTCTGACATCAGCACCTCGGCCGAGCCAACTGCACAGGCAGGCGTCTATAACCTGAAAGGGCAGAAAATATTCATCTCTTGCGGAGACCACGATGCCTGCACCAATGTAGTGCATCTTATGCTGGCCAAAATCAAAGGCGGGCCTGCAGGAACAAAAGGTATTTCTTTATTTGTGGTACCCAGAGAACGCATCGGTGCCGGTGGTAGCCTGGTATCAAATGATGTTGTTACGGCTGGTGTATATCATAAAATGGGTTACAAGGGCGCACCCATTGCGCATTTGATGGTGGGTTCGAACGATGATTGTGAAGGTTATCTGGTAGGTGAACCCCACAAAGGTCTTGGTTACATGTTTCAGATGATGAACGAGGCCCGCATAGGCATTGGTATTAGTGCTGCCGCTATTGGTACGGCGGCTTATTATGCCTCTCTGGCTTATGCAAAAGAAAGACCACAGGGTAGAAAAATTTCAGAGAAAGACCCTTTGCAGCCGCAGACACCTATCATCAATCATGCAGATATTAAACGGCAGTTGTTATTTCAGAAAGCAGTAACCGAAGGGGCGTTTTCTCTTTTGATGTATTGCAGCCAACTGGCCGACCTTGCGCATGTTGAACAAGGAGAGGCTAAAGTGCGTGCGCAGTTATTGCTTGATTTACTTACGCCCATTGCCAAGTCATACCCTTCAGAAATGTGCTGTCTTTCTACCAGCGCGGCTGTTCAGATTCTGGGCGGTGCCGGTTACACCACCGATTTCGCTGTCGAACAGTATTATCGTGAGGCCCGCATTCATCCCATACATGAAGGTACAACGGCTATTCACGGGCTTGACTTACTGGGCAGAAAAATCACTATTCATGAAGGTAAAGGGGCACAGCTATTCTTTGAAGAAGTAAGCGAAACAATAAACCAGGCGCTGGCTATTAATGAGCTGAAACCGTTGGCAGACCAATTGCAAAAAACATTGGGCAAGGCTCAACAGGTAACGGCGCATTTATTGAGCCTGGCAGGCAAAGGAGAGGTTGAAAAGTATCTGTCTGATGCCACACTGTACCTCGAGCTTTTCGGCCTTACTACCATTGGCTGGCAGTGGCTCAGGCAGGCCATTACAGCGCAGCAAAGTATGCCGGGTGCACATGATACTGACAGAGTTTTTTATCAGGGCAAGCTCATGACAGCGCGCTATTTTTATGAATACGAACTGGTAAAAGCCGACGCACTGATGAAGCGTTTGCTAAGTGCAGACCAGGTAACCATTTCTATGCAAAGTGATTGGTTCTGATAATAGCACTGCTTCTCTGCTGAGGTGTTAGCCATGCAGAGAGAACAGATATATACCGAAAACCATTAATAAAAAATAACTCACCAGCGAAGCCGCTCCGGCATAGTCTTTGGCAATACGTTGCCCAGTAAACAGGCAAAGGATGGCCAGGGCAGACACCTCTAAACCTAGCACCGCAAAATCTGCCTGGCCTTCTACAAAATAGTACACTCCACCTAAGAAGCTGAATATCCCTGCCGAAACCTCCAGAATCAGGATAACAATAAACAAAAGAGTAGAAACACTGCTGAGGAAAGTCTTGGCAAATACGCTCTGAATATAAGACTTATTGCCGCTGAAATCAATCACTTTGTCGAAACCGGATTGAAGAAAAAGTACTCCGGCAAAAAGCGAGACAGCAACCTGAATCAATTTAAGCAAGGTATGGTCAAAGATTGGGCTCATGGTATTTCAGTTTTATTGGCAAATATATTGAAAATACCTTATCGAAAAATATTGCAGAATAATATTTTGAATAGTGTCGGTAAAAGTGTTTTTTTGTTTGCGAATCAGAATAAAATTTTGAATCAATGGCTTCCTTCGGCTTCGTTACTCAAAAAGAGATTGATTACCTGGTAAGTGGCTTTCTGGCCAAAACGTTACCTTCTGCTGATTGGACACACCAGGCACATCTTATTACCGGGCTTTGGCATGTAGCCGGAATAGGTTACGAAAAGGCCCTTGCTGAAATGCGCGCTCATATTCCGGTTTATAATGAAGCTGGCGGTGGAATGAATACCGATTCAGGCGGGTATCATGATACCATCACGGTTTTCTGGGTCTGGTTGCTGAACGAATACTGGATAAGGTACTCGGAGGGAGGCCGGTCATTTGAAGATATTTGTAATACTTTTCTGCAAAGTAAATATGCAGACAGAAACAACGCGCTGATTTTTTATTCGAGAGAACGCCTTTTTTCTAAAGAAGCACGGCTGGGTTATGCAGCGCCGGATATACAACCTCTTGATTTTACTAAAATCTGATGGTAGACCTGCTGAAATTAAGCGTGCCACGGCTTTACTTGTTAGAGTTTAACCGTGGCACGCTTTGACTTTTCATTTTGATTACAGACGAATACCAAACATAATGGTGTTGCCGTTTACAGGGTTGTTATCTTTGAACACCGGGGTCATTTGATAGCGGGCAAAAAGAGTAAAGTTCTTGTGTCCTAACTCTGCTGCCAGCCCATAGTGAAACTTGTTCATGTTAAACGCGCTGTGGTCACGTTTGGTGCCGTTTTCGCCTTTAATTTTGGTGTAGCTGTTTATTCTGGCTCCGCCATAAGCACCCAGGCCTAGTATCCATTTGCTTTCTTTAAAGCCAAATTGCAACATTAAAGGCACATTGAAACTGGTAACTACAAGTTTAGATTTGTCTAATTGGTCTTTCACTTCTACAAAATCTGCTCCGGTAGCCTGATTCTTCAATGTAATATTGTCTTTAAACATATAGTTATTCCAGGCAAACTCAAATCCGGTTCCCATGGCCACATCAACTTTGTTACCTGTAATAAGCCGATGGTTTTTCTTCCAGTTAAGTGCCACATAACGTGAGTTCCAGTTGTCAAGTTCTGGCGTTTTATCAGTATCGAAAGTGTTCAAACCCAGGTATAAACCAAAATCTCTTCTTGAAAACATATTCCGGCTTTTGCGTTCGGTGCGTTCTTCTTTATAGCTTCTGCTATGGTAGTTTTTATTGTCAGAGTCGAAGTGGTCTTCTTCATCCTGAGCCATTACACTTATGTGAGCTGTCATGGCAATTGCTAAAGCGGCGATGGTTTTTATAAGCGTTTTCATAATAGTAATAATTAATAATGGTGTAATTTGATATATTTAAAAAAACTGCCGCGGAGTTTTTAAAAAGACTTTTTTTGTTGCTTTTCATAAACAAGATGCAGAAAGCAAACACCGGGGTTGCGTAGAAGTAAAAAAAAAATTGAGGCAATGACAAACGGCAGTAACTGCCCTGTCAGCGGTTTGGCAGGTAGATGATTCTTAAAAGTAAAAAGTATGATTTACACAAAGTTCACCTCGGCTTGCAGTTGGATGCCGAATTGCTCAAGAACAGATTGTTGTATTTTCTGAGAAAGTTCCTTTATCTCGTTCCCTTTTCCGCCGCCATAATTCACCAGCACAAGTGCTTGTTTGGTGTGTACACCCACATCACCAAATCGCTGGCCTTTCCAACCAGCCTGTTCAATCAGCCACCCTGCCGGTACTTTTACGGTATTTTCATTTACCGGATAAGAGGGTATAGACGGAAACCGCTCTTTCAGTAAATCAAATTGTACTTTGGGTATTTCAGGATTTTTGAAGAAGCTCCCCGCATTCCCTATTTCGGCAGGATTAGGTAATTTACTCTGGCGGATACTGATAACCGCCTCACTGATGGCCTTGATGCTCAGCGTCTCCACTTTCATAGCAGCCAGTGTTTCCTGAATGGCTCCATAAGCTACCTGAAAAACCGGAGTTTTATTCAGTTTAAAGCTGACATTCACAATCACATACCTGCCTTTGGCTTCATGCTTAAAAATGCTCTCCCGGTAGCCAAAGCGGCATTCTTCTTTTGTAAAAGTTTTTATGTTACCTGTTTTTATTTCAATTGCTTCCAGGCTCTCAAATACTTCTTTAATCTCAACCCCATAAGCGCCTATGTTCTGCATAGGGGCAGCGCCTACTGTACCGGGTATTAGCGACAGGTTTTCTACACCAGCATATTTATTATTGACACAGTACATCACGAGGTCATGCCATACTTCTCCGGCACCTGCTTTCAGCCAGATATATTCCTTATCTTCTTTAATTTTCTCAATGCCTTTAATGGCTATTTTGATTACTATACCGTCAAAATCCTGAGTCAGTAACAAATTGCTTCCTCCGCCTAATATTAGTCTTTCGGTTTGCTGATACGCCGGGTCATTCAGTATGGCATGTAATTGCTCAATACCTGAAACTTCAACAAAATATTTAGCAGTAGCTTCCAGACCGAAAGTATTATAAGGCTTAAGCGATACGTTGGTTTGAACCGTCATGGAGAAGAAATAAGAGAATAATTAGTTCACGATGCTGCAAATATAGTGCTTTTGAAACACAGAGAACAATTATTGAGCAATGACAATCATTTTTCCACACTTTTATCTGTAAGATAGAAATAACAAAATGCACCTATGGTTGCAATAACAATGCTTATAATCCAAAAATAATAGCCAATATTTAAACTTGTGATTGGTGCAGTTCGGCCACTTTCAGATGCTAGAATTTCCTTCCAGCTCATAAAAGAAAAAGCAATAATTGTTGCCGCAAGTAAGTTTCTACGGCTACGGTTAATGGATTTATAAAATAAAAACAGACCCATAATGTAAATAGGATTAGCAAGCCATATAAACCATTCAAGGAGGCCACCACCAAGAATAGCCATTCCCCCGAAAATTATGAGTTCAAAGCCTTTATAGCTTTTGGTTCCATCATAGTCTTTAAAAGTAAAAGCAGTCTGTGTTAAAGACATTGCATATACTATCAAACTTATTATTAAAGAAAAGTTTTTTAGTAGGGTTAGATTTTTGTTCAATTCTGTAAAAGTTAAATCGGTTAAAAGCAAAGATGTATTATAATGGTTGTTAACTGGCAATATAGCGCAAATTTATTTTGTGGGCTGTAAGCTGTGCGAAATTTTTATAAGAAATTGATGGTGCAATTTTCAAGGATGTGTAAAGCTATGTATGCATTTGATAATCATACACTTAGCCGAAGAAAAGCAGATATTTGAAACAAAATTCACTTTTTACTTCCTTGTTTTATACTTTTTATACGAAATATTCTATATTTGCAGCATCTATTCAAGCTTACCTCTTATTTAGTAATTGATTTACTAAACCACTACTCACCCTGCCTATAAATTATTTTCAGGTACGTTTTAGCCTGCCAATCGGCACTTGCATTAAATAATTGTGAAAAATCAAAGGGTTTTGAAATTTTAGTCAGACACTTATGTCTTATAATCTGTTGACTATCAGATTCTTATATTTTTCGCCCAAAGCAGGCAGGTATTTGCATCAAAAAAACTTTTGCACTTTTCTCATTTCAAGCTACTTTTACGTAAAATTGAGAATCATTCAGTTTGCTTGCAAACGCTGTCTCTGTTTTGAGTAAAAAAATCTACTAATCATCTAATCAATGATATAATGAGCGTTTTAGTCAATAAAAATTCAAAGATAATTGTTCAGGGATTTACCGGCTCTGAAGGAACTTTCCATGCCGGACAAATGATAGAATACGGTACTAACGTGGTGGGTGGTGTTACACCCGGCAAAGGTGGCCAGGAGCATCTGGGCAAACCTGTTTTCAACACTGTTGAGCAGGCCGTAATCTCAACAGGAGCAGACGTTTCAATTATTTTTGTGCCACCTGCTTTTGCAGCTGATGCCATTATGGAAGCGGCCGATGCGGGTATCAAGGTAATCGTTTGTATTACTGAGGGTATCCCAACCAAAGACATGGTTGTGGCAAAGTCTTATATTCAAGGCAAAGACGTTCGTTTAATTGGCCCTAACTGCCCGGGTATTATCACAGCAGAAGAATGTAAAGTAGGTATTATGCCAGGCTTTATCTTCAAAAAAGGAACCATCGGTGTGGTTTCTAAGTCAGGTACGCTTACTTATGAAGCAGTAGACCAGCTAACCAAAGCTGGTCTTGGGCAAACCACGGCTATCGGTATCGGTGGCGACCCGATTATCGGTACTACTACCAAAGAGGCTGTAGAATTGCTGATGAACGACCCTGAAACAGAAGGTATTGTGATGATTGGTGAGATTGGCGGAGGTATGGAAGCAGAAGCGGCTCGTTGGATTAAAGAAAACGGTACCAAACCTGTGGTTGGTTTTATAGCCGGCCAGACCGCCCCTAAGGGCCGTCGTATGGGTCATGCGGGTGCTATCATTGGCGGAGCTGATGATACAGCTGCAGCAAAAATGAAAATTATGGCCGAATGTGGTATCCACGTGGTGGCTTCGCCGGCTGATATCGGTGCCACAATGTTGAAAGCATTAGGCAGAGCATAATAAAAATTTTATTAGATGGTAAAGGTCAGATGTAGATATCTGACCTTTTTTTGTTAATTTTGCGAAAAATTTCATAATAATAGTTTGAAAAAAGGCCTCTATTTACTCTTCCTTTTGCTTTCCTATAATTTGTTCGCTGGAACTGTCGGGCCAAACGGAGAGTATTACCTGGTGCATGATTACCATGACGACTGGCGCGTGTATAGCGACCGGGCGAAGGCTTACGTACCTTATATTTCAGAGCAGCATGTCAATTATCCGGCACATACTGTTTTTTGTGATATTGAAAGCAACCGTGGCTATAACCTGTTGATTCAGGTACAGAAAGAAGATAATTTTTTATTTATCAATGGCTCACTCAGACAGAAAATACCGGCAAACAGCTGGATTGTGCTGAACGTAGACAGCCTCTACAAGGTTTATCGCCAGCCCCAGATTTTCATAACTTTATACGGCTCGCCGGATATAGCGTATAAAAAACTGTATATGGGCTATAAACGGCAATTGAATCAGAAACCTATTATACTGGCAGAGTCGGGCATTAAGGCGCAACCACGCGCGCCAACGCCTTACAAAAATTATTTTGTGCTTGTGTCGGTATTTATACTGATTATATTTACCTACCTGTCAAACTCATACGTAAGAGCGTTTGACAGATACTATAATCTGCAGGATTTGTTCAAAACCCTGGTGAGAGATCAGTCTTTTCTGATTAACCGACCGTTGAACCGCATGAACATTTTGTTTATTTCAATGCTGGCTATGCTTATCAGCTTTTTTTATATGCTGCTACAAAGCAAGGGCATTAATGTTTTTGGGTCGAAGACATTCCTGCAGGAAGGCGAAACCTTTGGTGTGTTGGCGTCAAACTATTTCCGTATCTGCCTGATTGTATTTATCGCGCTTATTTTCAAGTATTTTTTCATCAGTCTGATTGGCCAGTTATTTAATCTCGAAAAAGTAGTAGACCTGCACTATTTTAAAATTATTCAGTCGTCTATTATTTTCTACAGCGTTTTGGTTCTGGTTTTGCTGGTGATGTTTTTAGAGTATTTTCCGATTGACCTTAACTGGTCGGCGTACTTATATACACCCGTTATTTTGTTCTATCTGGTACGGTTCTTTATTGTGTATTTTACGATAAATAGAAGTGTAACCATTCCAAGTCTTTATTTAATTTCGTACCTTTGCATTGTCGAACTGTTACCTATTGTGCTTGGAATCAGATTCGCTATTTAATGGTCGGGTGTGTTATAGACGCGATTTATTGACTTTTTTGTTGAATTAAAATAAGAATTCTGTACTTGAAACCCGCAATTGGATGAGTGTAATGACAGATAAACTTCTTCAAGAACGCCTCCGTAAAGTTGAGAGCATTTTAGTGACCCAGGCAAGACCGGCAGACGAGAAGTCTCCGTATTTTGAATTAGCCAGAAAATACAATCTTAAGGTAGATTTCCGCCCTTTCATTGAGGTAAAAGGCTTGGATCACCGCGACTTCCGCCGTCAGAAAGTGGATATCCTGGCACATACGGCTATCATACTTACCAGCCGTAATGCCGTTGATAACTTCTTCCGGATAGCGAAAGAACTACGCATTGAAATACCGATAGACATGAAGTATTTCTGTATTTCAGAGCAGACTGCCAATTATTTACAGAAATACATAGTTATTAGAAAACGTAAGATTTTTGTAGGGCAGAAAACAGCTGCTGACCTGGAAGCATTGATTCTGAAACACAAAAACGAGAAATTCCTGTTTCCGTGTTCAAACATCAGAAGCAATGATATTCCCAATATTATGAACCGTAATGACCTTCACCTTACAGAAGCCATTATGTATGAAACTGTTCCGGCTGACTTATCAGATCTGACAGAGGTTTTCTATGATATTATCTGTTTCTTCAGCCCATCAGGTATTACGTCTTTAGACCATAATTTCCCGAACTGGCAGCAAAACCATACGCGTCTGGCGGCATTCGGGCCTACCACGGCCAAGGCCATCAGAGACGCAGGCTATATTCTTGATATTGAAGCGCCGCTTCCTAATGCACCTTCTATGACAGGCGCCCTGGAACTTTACATAAAAAAGGCGAATCATATCTGACACAATTAATTAGGCTAAACTACAAGTTTAGCCTAATTTTTTACGTTATACTCTTGCACAAAGTATTTTTGCTTATATTGCTTTAGTAAAACAGAAATAGCCCCGGGCCAACTATGAAAAAAATTTACATTTTAATATTGTCTTTGGCATATTTTACAGCTTCTGCTCAACAAGACACACAATTCAGTCATTATTACTTTAACCAGTTATTCTTTAACCCGGCCACTGCAGGGTCAGAGAATGTTACACGTTTTCAGGCTCTTTACAGAACACAATATACAGGTTATCAGAGTACCTATGACGAAGGCGGCGCACCTGTTTCTCAGGTTATTTCGGCCAATCTGCCTTTAAAACTAATCAAAAGCGGTATAGGCCTTACATTCGTAAACGATAAGATAGGGGCGAGTATCCAGCGAGACCTGAAACTTTCTTATGCTTATCATATACCCATTGGCGGCAGCCAGCTGGCTATTGGGGTTAATGGGGGGCTGTATACCAGAGGTATTGATTACGGTAAATTGCGCGCAAGAGACAATAATGACCCCTTGCTGGGTACCGGTATTGTGAGCCAGTCAGAGTTCGATTTCGGTGCCGGTGCTTATTTATATAATCCGGGGTATTCGCTGGGTTTATCGGTTAACCATATCAACGAACCCAAGTTTGGTCTGGCAACCAAAACAGCCACTAACGCGTTGCAAAGGAGTGCATACCTGACGGGCAGTATGTTGTTTGGGGTTTCTTACATGGTTGATATCAGCCCCATGTTTATTGTTAGTTCAAATCTTAGCAACATGAGCCTTACAACGGTTTCAGCCGGAGCCATAGCTACTTATGACAACACCTATTGGGTAGGTGGCAGCTATAGAATAGGCGATGCCGCAACAGCGCTTTTAGGAGCCAATATTTTTAACGGCAGCATGAGAATAGGCTACGCCATTGATGTGATAGTGAACGGAGCAAAGGCAAAAAGCCCAACCACGCATGAGATACTGCTCAGCTATTCGCTGGCACCACCAAGAGCTGGTAAAAAATCGATTATCAGAACACCACGATATAGATATTAAAACCAGCTATGAAACTAAACTTATATAATAAATTTGAACTGTTTTGATTAATATTGACAAAGTTTTGAATCATTAAGCAACATAAAAGAAGGCCTGAGGAAACGTTAGTGATTCATTAGGGAATATTTCACTGCTCAGCACTGAATCGTCAATTAATAGTTTTGGTAAATCTGCCGTTCAATTGTCAAACAAAATCTACCTTTTTTTTGTTTTAATGCTTCTTTACCGGGCCCATTGTACTGTGCAGATAAACAGCTCAGATACCGCAAAAAAAACAGTTTTTAATGCGATAATGGCCCGAAACTTGTGGATTATCCTATTGATTCAATTTTTTTCATAACTTTGCATACTAATACAATAATAAATTCATTGGTCTCGTTTTTACAACGAGTAGATTAAAATACCCCAAAATATCAGATTATTAACTTGTTTTACACGTATGAACAAGCAAACGCTTAAGACCTTATTTAGAAGTCTGTTAATTGTTGCCCCAATTGTTATGATGCAGGCGTGTGGTTCTTCGGGCAAGAATCCTCTCAGCGGACTATTTGGAGGAAAGAAAGGAAAAGGCGGTAACTCCGGAATGGATGGCATCCGTAATGGGCAAATTAATGCGAACGCTCGTAAAGGATATAAGCAGGTTGCACCCGACGGTATGGTATTGATTCCTTCCGGGTCATTATTGATGGGTCAGGCCGATGAAGACGTGATGTCAGCAAGGGTTTCAATGAATAAACGCGTAACCATTGTTTCGTTCTACATGGACGAAACCGAAATCACCAATCATGAGTACCGCCAGTTTGTCAATCGTATGATTGAAGATTCAGCTTCTGTAATTGGCGAAGAGTTTATTATGTCGGAGTTATATCCTGATACTTTAGTATGGACCAAAGACTTTACTTATCATAACGGCGACCAGATGACGGAAGATTATTACGGGTTACCGGCTTTTGACAACTACCCCGTTGTGGGTGTAAGTTGGGATGCCGCCCGTTATTTCTGTAAATGGCGCTCAAAGTTATATAATGCGTATCTGGCAGAGCATAAATCTTACCGCTCGCCCAGTTTCCGTCTGCCATCTGAGGCAGAGTGGGAGTGGGCCGCACGTGGTGGTAAAGAAGGCGCCAAGTATCCGTGGGGTAACCCTTATATTGCTAACGGAAAGGGTTGTTTTTTGGCCAACTTTAAGCCCTATCGTGGTAACTACCGTGCCGACGGATACCCATACACCGCCCCTGCCAATGCCTTTAATGCCAACGACTACGGCTTGTACAACATGGCAGGAAACGTAGCCGAGTGGTGTGAAGACGCCTATGCAGATTCTTACATGCCTATTACCTGGGATTTGAACCCTGTCTACAACGACGAAAACGAACCCAGAAAAGTAATTAAAGGGGGCTCATGGAAAGATGTGGCATATTTTCTTGAAACTGGTACTAACACTTTTGAATACCGCAATGTGCGTCGTTCATACATCGGTTTCCGGTGCGTGATGAACCGCCTGGGGGGTGTTCCAGGAAGAGACTGATATGAATAATTAATTGCGAAACATGAAGAACGTGTATTCTTACAGAATGCTATCTTCGTGTTTCGCAATTGTGCTATTTAGATAAATATTTTTTTATCAGAATAATTGGTGATTAATTTTTTATAGTCGCACAAATTCTTTATTTCGTAACCGAATAACCTTATTTATACTTAAGTAAACTCTTAATTTATTTAAACAGATGGCAGCAAAGAATACGAATTTCTTTTGGGACAAACTAGTACCTACTATTTATGCATTGGGTGCATCAGTTGTGATTCTGGGTGCGATGGGTAAAATTATGCATTATGAGTCACTGGCATTTATGCTCCCCATAGGATTAGCAACCGAGGCGTTTATTTTCGTTTTATATGCAATTCAATCTTTTTTGTTTCCTCCGGTAGATTATCAGTGGGAAAGAGCCTATCCTGAACTGGCAGATGATTATCAGGGCGAGCCTGTAAGAAGAAGCGCTGCTGCACCTGCACAGGGCAATGGTCTTACTGCCAGATTTGATGATATGCTGGCTAATGCCAAAATTACGCCTGATGTATTTGATAACCTTAAAAGCGGTATTCAGAATCTGACAGGCCAGGTTGCTAAAATGACAGACATCAGCGATGCAACAGTAGCCACCAGCGAATATGCAAAAAATGTAAAAGCGGCTTCAACACAAATAACTGCTATGAACAGCGCCTACGGAACAGCCGTAGTAGCGATGAATAGCATGGCAGATGCCACCAAAGATGCGCAGGAATACAGAGCGCAGTTTGGTAAAATTACCCAGAATATGGGCGCTTTGAATGCCGTTTATGAATTGGAGTTACAAGATACCAACAAGCACCTGAAAGCCATGAATGCTTTCTACAGCAACCTGAGCGTTGCCATGCAGGATATGGCAGAGGCATCTAAGGAAACACAGCAATTTAAGTCAGAGTTGTCTAAATTGACTAATAACCTTAGCTCGTTAAACAATGTATACGGCAGCATGTTGTCGGCAATGAGAGGCAACTAATCGTTTGGCGTTTGTTAAGCCGGCAAGTTAATCTTATGGCTTTATAAACGGCAGGCACAGTTAAAATTTTTACTAACCGTATAATACTCAACATATATGGCAGCTGGAAAAGAGTCACCACGGCAGAAGATGATCAATATGATGTATCTTGTTCTGACCGCAATGTTGGCACTCCAAATAAGTAACGCTATTCTACAAAAATTTCAGTTATTGAATAATAGTCTGGAAAGGGCAAACTCATCGGCTAATGAAACAAACGAAAAGTCGGTAGGGGCAATCAAAAAGGAAATTGAAAAACCTGGGGGCGAAAAATATGCAGATGTTTTACGTAGAGCTAATGATGTCAGAAAACTGACAGCCGAAATGGATTCTTACATAGGAAGCCTGAAGCAGGAGGTTATCAATGCCGGAGGCGGATTTGACGCCGAAACCGGAGGTGTTAAAAACCCTTCAGAAGAAGAGAAAGTAGCTATTCTGATGGTAGGGGCCAACAAAAACGGTAAAGGCTATGAGTTGAAGAAAAAACTGAACGAATACGTAATTGCCCTGCAGAAACTAGGCGACCCAAGCGTAAAAATGTCTAACCTGGCCATTGATGCCTCTGAAGACCCTGCGCTTGCCAAAACCGATGTTACCACCAGAAAAAAAGATTTTTCTGAACTCTATTTTGCTCAGACTCCGGTGCCTGCGGCATTGGCCGTATTGAGCCAGAAACAATCGGAGGTACGCCGTCTGGAAGCGCAGACCCTTGAGTACCTGGCTAAACAAGTAGGTATACAAGAGATTAAGTTTGACGAAATTTTTGCGGTGGTTATTCCTGATGCCCGCGCCGTAGTGGCAGGCCAGAAATACCATGCCGAAATTGCTATCGGAGCCTATTCAAAATCTATTACTCCACGTATCAGTATCAATGGTAGCTCTATCCCTGTAAAAGATGGTAAAGGTATTTATGAACTGACAGCACAAGGTGGCGAGTACGATAAAAACGGTAAGCTGACGCGTTCTTTCAGGGCCAGTGTATCTTACCCTGCGCCTGACGGTAGCCTGAAAACCGTCGACAAAGAAGAATCATATACCGTATTACAGCCATCTGTACAGATTGAGTCTGCCTCATTGCCTCCTTTGTACTTCAAGTGTGCCAACGAGATTCAGACTTCTTCTCCTGGCCTTGGCGCGCTTTATTCACCAACTTTTGGTGGTTCTGGCGCTGAGTTCATTCCAGGTGGTGGTGGCAAGGTAACTGTGGTGCCTAATTCGGCACAGGTAACCATGAATGTAAGCAACGGTGGTTCTGTTCTGAAGAGCTTCCCTTTCAGAGTACGTCGTGTACCTAAACCTGATGTATATTTTACGAATCAGTCTGGGGCGAAATTGAACGAGAAAGGTGGAGAAACGGCGGCTTCATTGCGCGTTATTAATGCAGTGGCCGCAGCAGACGAGAACTTTAAAACTACTAACCCTAAAGATGCCGCATTCCGTGTGGCTGAGTATCAGGTTTTTCTGGCACGTGGTAGCAAACCGCTGGGTAGCGTGGTGTCTAATGGCGGCCCGGCAAATATTTCAAGTTTGGCGCAACAAGCACAAGCAGGAGACCGTTATGTAATTGAAATAAAAAGGGTAGAACGCAGAAACTTTAAAGGTGAAATTGAGTCGGTTGAGATTGGGAGTTCGTCAATTACAACAATTAACTTGAAATAAAAGGTTTAAATAAATTGAAGCTAATGAGAAAATTACAAGGCCTGGCTCTGGGTGTTGCATTAATAACCGGCCAGTTTGCAGTAGCTCAGGAAAAAACAAATGCTCAGGGTAATCCATTGTCGTTGCGCCCGGTTAATGATGCCAACGTAATGTATAAAGTTACACTATGGAGAAAGATTGACCTTCGTGAAAAGATGAATCAGCCTTTTTTTGCAAAGGGTAATGAAATTACCAAGCATCTGATTGAAGGTGTGAAAGCGGGGGTTCTTGATGCCTATGCCAACGATTCATTAGTTACTAAACTGACACTGGAGCAATTCAGTGAACGTTTGCAGATTAAAGAAGAAAGTAGCGGGTTGTCTAAAGAAGAAAGAGAAGCTGGTTTTACTGATGCCCCTACCAGCGACGACGGCTGGGGTGGCGGAGGTGACAGCACCTCTAAAAATGACGGCTTCGGAAATAAAACAGTTATGCCAAGTGGTGCCACTGAGTATTTCCCGAATCAGTTAACAACCCTGGAATTGCGGGAAGACTGGCTTTTTGATAAACAACGCTCGCGACAGTATTATGATATCCAGTCTTTAGGAATCGTTATTCCTGCGGCACAGACAGCCCTGGGTTTCGACCGCGCCGTAGCGTATTTCAAGTTTAAAGACTTAGACCGTTATTTCAGATCAAATCCAAAATGTATCTGGTATAATGCCGCCAATACGGCCCAGCATAAAAACCTGGCTGATGCTTTTGAATTACGTTTCTTCCGTGGAAGAATCACCAAAAAATCAAATGCCGCAGACAGAGACCTGGACGACATCTATAAGTCGGCTCGGGAGGGTTTGCTGAAATCAGAACAACTTGAAAATGAATTAATGGAACTGGAGCATAACCTCTGGGAATATTAAACGCATTCAATCAATAAAGCAAAAGGGGAGTAGCATCAGGCTATTCCCCTTTTTTATTGCCCTTTAGCGGTTCATCTACCTGAAAACCCGGGTTTAGGATTGTTTTAACACTCTTTAACTTTTTTTAGCATAAAAAATCTTTTATTAGCTGCAACTTTGTTCCATCAATTCGCATCTTATTGATGTGTGAATAAAAGCGGTTAAATGACAAAACCCAACAATGCCGTTCATCAGTCTATTTAGCCATTCATCCACAACTCAAGAAAAAAATAGTACTATGTATTGCATAATACCAAACAAAACATATATCTTTGTATTGTCAATGAAATAAAGGTAAATGTGCTCTGAAAATAAAATTATGAAAAAGCTATTATTAATTTTTGCAACACTTCTGATAAGCCTCAACTCAATGGCTTTGAGTTTCCCTCGCAGCGCCTACGTACACCAACGTATTCTGACTAATGCAGTTGAAAAAACTGCAGCACAGGCACAATCATTGAAATCATCATTGATAAAAGAAGCAGCAATCAGTGTAGAAGAAGAAACCAATCAGCAATCGTTTATACAAATGGTGGCAGATTACGTTATTCATTTGTTTACCGAAACCATCTGCAAGCGTAAAAGCGTAGCGGTGGTAAATACATTTGAGAAAGCGCGCTATGAGTGCTTTGCAATTAAACAAGATTTTGAATACCAGTTTATTGGTTAATCATAAAGATTCTTATTTTCATACGGTTTAGTTAAGGTTTAGATAAAAAGCGCGGCTCTTTGAACCGCGCTTTTCTTATATATATGCTGTATGTATATGAACCTTAGAATTGAAACAACGGATAATCGAGCATCCAGCTATTGATTTCTTTTTTAACTGCTGCTATGGTGGCAGCTTTATCGTGGTTCATTAATACATCGTCAATCAGATTCACAATTCTTACCATATCGGCTTCAACCAACCCGCGGGTTGTCATGGCGGCGGTTCCTACGCGCATTCCTGAGGTTGTCATGGCGGTTTTATCGTCAAAAGGCACCATATTCTTGTTTACCGTAATATCGGCTTGTATAAGGGCGTTTTCTGCTATTTTACCGGTTAAACCTTTCGGGCGCAGGTCAATCAGCATCAGGTGGTTATCTGTTCCGTCTGAAATAACTTTATAGCCACGGTTTACAAATTCGGCAGCCATTACACGTGCATTTTTCTGAACCTGCACGGCGTAGTTATAGAAATTCTCGGTAAGGGCTTCACCAAATGCCACAGCTTTCGCAGCAATGATGTGTTCTAAGGGCCCGCCTTGTGTACCCGGGAATACACCTGAGTCTAACAATGACGACATCATTCTTACATCGCCTTTAGGTGTCGTGATACCAAAAGGATTCGGGAAGTCGTTACGCATCATTATTACCCCACCACGTGTACCACGAAGCGTTTTGTGTGTAGTGGTGGTTACGATATGGCAATGGTCGAACGGGTCGTTCAGTAGGCCTTTGGCAATTAATCCTGCCGGGTGAGAGATGTCTGCCAACAGAATGGCGCCAACTGAGTCGGCAATCTGGCGCAGACGCACGTAGTCCCAGTCACGAGAGTAAGCAGACGCACCACAAATAATTAATTTGGGTTTTTCTTTTTGGGCGGTTTCTTCAACCTTGTTCCAGTCAATCAGGCCAGATTCCTGCTCAACGCCATAGAAAAACGGCTGGAAATATTTACCCGATATATTAACAGGCGAGCCATGCGATAGGTGGCCGCCATGAGACAAGTTAAAGCCTAAGATTTTGTCGCCCGGTTGTAAACATGCCAAGAAAACAGCCATATTAGCCTGCGCACCAGAATGTGGCTGTACGTTTGCCCAGGTAAGGTTAAAGAGCGCTTTCAGGCGGTCAATTGCTATTTGTTCTACCTGATCTACCACCTCACAGCCTCCATAATACCGTTTACCGGGTAGCCCCTCTGCATATTTATTAGTAAGCACACTACCTGCAGCTTCCATTACCTGTGGCGAAACAAAGTTTTCAGAAGCTATCAGTTCAATACCATGTAACTGGCGATTGTTTTCTTTCGTGATTAAATCGAAGATTTCGGTATCACGATAGAGCGATGTTTGGACAGACATATTGATTATTTGATGTACGATTAAAGAAGTACGACTGATAAAATGAGTACAAATTTAATGGAATGTTGTAAGAACAAGAATTTTGCACCAAATAATCTTTTGCGTGGCAGTAAATAAAACCGTACTTTCTTGAAAAAATACTATTTCATTTAAGCATTACTGTGCCGCTTATGGTTTTATCGATTAACTCGCAACTGGGTATATATGCCAGCTCGGCTAAGTAAGTGCCTCCTAAAATTAGGAAAGGAGTATTACGGGCTTTAAAAAATGCCTTTTTATAGGCGTCTTCCAGTTTTTCCAACCCTATGGCAAGTCTTTTTTCATTAATTTCTATCTCCGTCATGGTGCTGGGGCGCTCTTTTTTCCAGAAAAACTGCTCTTTTTTTTGTTGCCAGTTTTCATTTGGGCAGTCAATGTTATTCTCCAGGCGCAATTGCAAAACCAGTACCTTCCCCATGGTGTAGGGTTCGTCGGTTGAGTATTCAATTAACGACTTCAGTATGTGTGGGTCTGCCTTACCGTCTCTGATGGCTTGTTTAACAACCGATAATATGTCTATTCGATTGGCTTTTTCCTGAAAGATATCGGGTAATAAAGTATTTTGAAGAAGGTAAGAAGCCGTAGCATTGAACGTATAGGGGCTGCCTTCCGGAAGAGGAGAGTTAAGCCCTATCATATTCTCGTCAGGATACCCGTTTAAATCAATTATGCTAAGGGTTCTTTGTATTCTGTTGTAGGTGTTGGCCGTAGCAATTTTGGCATTGATGAGCCGCAGGCTGTCTTGCTGGGCAACAAGATTTTTAGGCATATCAGGCAAATGTATCAGGCTGTCAACAGGTACCCATTTAAAATTTTTAAGGTAAGGTTTATAATAGTTACGGAGGTCGGCGGTAATAGGGGCAACATGGTAAACAAACTGCTGCTGTTTAATTTTTTGCAGCGAGTCGCGCACTTGTCTATTAATTGCGGGTTCAATCAGAAGTACCTGTTTCTCAAAGTCGGGCCATTTTTTGCAGGTGTCTGCCACGTTTTTGAAGAAGGCGTCTTTTCTGAAATTAGTTACTTTATAGCCTTTCTCAACTATTTTCTCAAGATACTCAAACACCAGGGGCATTTTGCCTACCATAGTGGCGCAAATGGCAGCGTTGTAGTAATCTTTGGCGAAGGGTCTCTGTACATTGGCAAAAGCTTCATTATAAAATTGCAGGGCTTCATAATAGCTGGTGTCTACAATGGCCAGTTCGGCCTCGTTAATGATAGGATAATACACACGGGTAAAGTCTGCCTGTGCAAAACAAAAGGGGCTGCATAGGCAAAATAGTAAGAGTAGCTTTTTCATAGCAGAAGATGGGCAGGCAGTAAATGAGTTTTAAATGCCTATAAAATTAAAAAACCAACTCATACATGAGCTGGTTTTTTAATAGCATTAACAAATGCTTAACAGTATCATGAAAAGTATTTCAAATGCACGGCATACAAGCCTGTAAACAGCGCAGCATTAATTAATGATACAATACCGATAGCCCAGCCTACTTGCCCGCCTAAGATAACAATAGGAGCAATAACACCCAGGGCATTACCGGCAATATATACGAAGAATCCTTTTTTACGTAAACTCCACATCCAGATACCGCCCAGTATCAACAACACGCTTGACACGATGCTTACCACACCTGTGGTTATCAGCGTTTTTTCTTCAAACATTTTATTGGTTTCCTGTTGGCTTTCTTCTATCTTTTCCAGGTCTTTTTCTGAAAAATACTTAGACATCATATCCATCATCATTTCATTGGCCTGCTCTTTACTGGCCACTACTTTTTCAGGCGCAAAAACGTTAGGAATGGCACCATAAAATTTGTAGGCATTCCACAAAAAAGTGAGTATGCATAAAACGGTAAGAAACGCAGGGCGAACAGGTACGGTGTTCTCATCAAATGGATTACGCATAATAAAAATATTTATAAAGAATTGTTAAATAGCTGTAAGCTCAAAGCTGTATTCTTCCATTATCAGGTTAGCCAGAAGTTTTTTGCAGGCATCTTCTACAATGCTTTCTGCAGTAGCTTTATCGGCTGCTTCTATTTCCATGTTAATGTGCTTACCGATGCGGCAATCACTGAAACCTTGAATGTCAAGGTTTTTAAGACCCAATAATACGGCTTTTCCCTGAGGGTCAAGGATTTCTTTGATAGGCATTACGTCAATCGAAGCGAGGAATTTCATAAGTATTTACCCCCATTCCCGAAACGGGGGATTTGGTTTAAAAATTACTCCCCTTTGGGAACAGGGGCAGACTTATTATTAAATAACGATAGCACAATATAAAGGAATACCACCAGCGGGATGCCCAGAAATTGCAAAACCACCAGCAAAATTACAGAAAGAATTATAAATATGTATTTGATTTTATTATCTGCCCACGAAAAATTTTTAAACTTCATGGCAAACAGTGGTATTTCTGAAACCAGCAGATAACTCATGACGATACTATAGATAACTAGAAAAGTAACGTTGAAGATAATAAATGAATAGGAAGGGTTAAATGTGATTATCAACGGAAACGACGCCACTACCAGTGCATTGGCCGGGGTGGGTACGCCAATGAAAGAGTCTGACTGACGCGTATCTACATTGAATTTGGCCAGACGCAAGGCCGAAAATAACGCCAGTATAAAAGCTACGTAAGATATTGGATGCCACGTGGTGTATGAAACCACCGTCTGGATATCATGTGCCGGCATGGCAGATTGATAACCGGTGTAACTGATGAGCCAGGCAATCATAAATGCAGGTAAGGCACCGAAAGTAACCATATCGGCCAGGGAGTCGAGTTCTTTACCAATGGCAGAGTGCTGATTGAGCAGGCGTGCCACAAAGCCATCGAGAAAATCAAGTACACCGGCCAGAAAAATCAGGTAGGAGGCGCTTATCAGTTCACCCTGAAAAACAAAGATAATTCCGAAGCACCCGCATAGCAGGTTACCGAGGGTCATGAGGTTAGGAACAGTAAAAAGTTTCATGTGTTGGTGTTTAGGTGACAGGTCTAAACTGCCGAAAATTACGATAATCCTCTGTTTAAACCGCGCAAATTATCATTAATCTGCATATTTGTTAACTCGCAGGCATAATTTGAACGCCATAAAAAAAGCCTCGTTTCTGTAACGAGGCCTTCAGTTATTCAATAATACCGTTAATAGTGTCTATAATTCCACTAATTCCCTTGCTGCTGCCAATTTTTTTTTTCTACGTTCTTCACGTCTCAATAAAATTCTTTGTTTAAAACGCATCCAGCGTTCGTAAAGCGGAAGTTCCTTAAGAAAATCCCAGTTTTCATGGTGCTTGCCATCGTCTTCTTTTTTCTTGGCTTCGGCCGGGTCAAACAGCATACCGGTGCAAAGGCAGTGCTTACGGTTGGTACGCGTCAGGATATCATAATTGACACAGCTCGAACAGCCCTTCCAGAAAGCGTCGTCGGCAGGCAGCTCACTGAAAGTGGTTGGCTCATACCCCAGGTCAGAGTTAATTTTCATTACCGCCAGACTGGTTGTAAGGCCTATGATTTTGGCATCGGGGTATTTAGAACGCGAAAGCTCAAACGCTTTTTGTTTGATACGCGTTGCAATACCGCTTTTACGATAATCAGGGTTTACAATCAGGCCTGAGTTAGCTACAAACTTTCCGTGTTCCCAGGTTTCTATGTAACAAAAACCAACCCATTTACGGGTATTGGTAAGTGCTATTATGGCCTTACCTTCACGCATCTTTTCACGCAAATAATCAGGAGAACGTTTGGCAATCCCTGTACCACGGGCCTTTGCACTCTCTGCCATCTCGTCACAAATAGTTTCTGCTAAGTTATAGTGGCTTTCGTTAGCTATTTGAACAATATATTGGTCGTCGGAAGTTATATCTGTATTATTCATCGTCATTTATTGGGCTTTCCCACAAACGGAGACGCTGTATCCTAAGATTGTTAAAATGAAAATAAAGGAAAAATATCGGAGGGGTTGTTTTGCCACGCAGGCAAAAGCGGTTACGGTCGAGTCCTTTCGGACCTGACATATCGAACTGGCGTTATGGGAAGACGAATGTTCATTTTTATAAGACAGATACAAAGATGTCAGCTTTAAAATTTATATCCAAAATATAAGACCAATATTTTTGTATGCGCTAGAATAACGAAGCACCCCGGGTTTTAGTTCGTGGATTAGAAAAAATCTGATAACTTTGAAGAAAAAATGAATAAGCATTGAATACGCGCCTGGCTACCTTTCTATCGTTTATATTGCATCCTTTATTAATGCCTACAGTTTTGTTTATGATTCTGTTCTTTCTGGCACCTGTTTCGCTAGGTTTGGAAGGTCTGGAACCCATGTTCAGATGGATTGTGATTGGCTTTGTATTCATTTACACGTTTGCCATACCAGCTTACCTGATTTACCTGCTTAAACGCTGGGGCTTTATCAGCAGCCTTCAACTCGAAAACCTTCAGGAACGCCGGCTACCTTATCTGCTTACTGCGCTTATTTATGGGCTGCTGGGCTATTTTCTATATAATAAAAATTCCAGCCTGTTTGCATGTGCTTATATACTCTGGAGCATTACCATCGTTATTTTGTGTGTGGCACTTATCAGTTTCCGCTGGCAAATCAGTGCACATGGTGCGGGTATCGGTGGGGTTATAGGCGCACTGGCAGGTATTATGGTAAAGATGGGCGAAAGCGCCCTTTTTATGCCGCTTTTGTTTTGTATGATATTAGCAGGGTATGTACTGGGCGCCCGTTTGCAGCTCAATGCGCATACACCAAAACAAGCCTGGGCCGGCCTTTTTTTGGGTGTAGGGTTAAGCCTATTAGCGGTTTCTTACTTTTTTTAGTTATTTATTCTTCTCATTATCAGGGTTTTAAATGGTTTTTTTAAAAAACTTGCCTAAATTATGCAACATTCGCTTTTTTAGGGCGTCTTTTGTTTGAAACCATAAAACAGGATAACCTCTGGCTACCACAGTATTCATTAATAAACATGCCGACCTGGTCGAGCAGTGTAAACGTGGCGAAAGTAAAGCGCAGTACGAGCTGTACAGGCATTACTCTAAAGCGATGTTCAATGTCTGCATGCGCATACTGAACCATGTAGGTGAAGCTGAAGATGTATTGCAGGAGGCGTTTATTGACGCCTTTGCCAAAATCGGTGATTTTCGGCAGCAGGCAACATTTGGCGTATGGCTGAAACAGATTGTGGTTAATAAGGCCATTAACCAGCTGAGGTCGAGAAAAGTTGAGCTGGTAAACATTGATGAGTACGGATTGGGAGGCGATGAATATGATGTGGCAGATTACACGGATAAAGATACTTATACCGAAGATAACACCCGGTATGAGGTAGAACGCATCAGAAGGGCAATGGAGCAACTGCCTGAGGGGTTCAGAGTGGTGTTGTCTTTATATCTTTTTGAAGGGTACGACCACGAAGAGATAGGAAATATATTGGGCATTAGCGAGACCACCTCGCGCACCCAGTACATGCGGGCCAAAAAGAGGCTCCTTGAAATAGTGAGCAGACAATTGTTTTAAGTAAATGAATGAATTAAAAAATCCCGGTAAAGGGTGATAGATATGAAAGACCGTCTGGAAAGATTTGTGAGAGACAACCGTGAAGACTTTGATAGCTACGAGCCGTCTAAAGCCTTATGGAAAAAAATTGAAACCGAAGTAGCGCAACAACAACCGAAAAGCAAACCTCTGAACGGCAAAATAGTAAATTTGGGCAGAGTGCAATGGCGCATGAGTATAGCCGCAGGCATTGCCCTGATACTTACGGTAGGTTACGGTAGCATTACTTATATGCAGATGCCCAATGATATAACCGGTCTGAGCCTTCCGCCTGCTTATAGAAGCGCCTATGGCAAAGAACTGGTTCAGTTTACTTCGTTGGTAGAGCAAAAAAGAGAAGAGTTAAAGGCATTAGAGAAAGAAGACCCGCAGCTCTACCACCAGTTTGATGCCGAATTGCAGGCATTAGACAAAAATTACCAGAACCTGAAAAACGAGTTGCCGCAGAATCCGAATCCGGAAGAGCTGCTGAAGGCTATGGTACAAAACTTAAATATGCAGATCGATCTGTTAAACCAACAGTTACAAATAATTCAGAAAATTAAAAATATGAAAGATGGAAAAATTAAAACGATGGTATAGCCTCCCGGGGCAATTAAGAGGGGTTTTCCGGATATTGTTATTTTTGTCGGCGGTGCAGGCATTTGCTATACCCAAAGAAAAGGAATGGATTGAGAAGAAGAAAATTGTCAATTTGTCTTTCTCTGTATCAGCCTCAGATAAAATTTATATCCAGAATCAGTTTGGCGATGTAAAAGTAAACTTCTGGGATAAAAAAGAAGTGCGGGCGGAGGTAAGTATTACAGCTAACGCGTCGTCGGAAGACCGGGCAGCGGATTTTCTGGGTACAGTAGACGTTTTTGGCAAAAAAGACGGTAGTGCTGTGAGTATCAAAACCATTATGAACCAATCTGAAAACAGAAGCTGGAGTAATAAAGGTGACAAACACTCATTAAAAATAGACTACATCGTGTATATGCCTAAGTCTAATCCGTTGCAGTTAAAAAACTCATTCGGCAATAGTTACCTGCCCTCGTTTTCAGCACCGCTGCAATTAGATTTAAGTTACGGTAAACTCGTTGCTGATGATTTGCTTAACCCGCAGACGGAAGTTAAATTAGCCTTTTGCCAGAACTCTTACATAAAGTCAATGAATGGTGGCAGCCTGAAAGCATCTTATTCGGGTATCAAGATGGAAAAGGCCGATAACTTTGATTTTAATAACAGCTTTGGTGATATTGACATCAAAGAGGTAGGTAAAATTGATGCCAAAATCAGCTATTCTAAAGGTAGTATAGATTTGTTGAAAGAGTCAGGCAACCTGAACCTGGAGTTTTCGAGTGGGTTTAAGCTGGGCAGTATAGGGAAGAACGTGAAAGAACTGGAAATAAAAGCCAGTTACTCTCCGGTAGCCCTTGTGCTTGCCGATAATTCAAGCTATGATTTTGATGTAAAGGTTCATTATGGCGATTTTAACTACCCTAAAGACCAGGGCGTGTCTTTTACCAGAAATACCGATACTGAGAAAAAAGACAGGTATGGGTTTAATCCAACCAAGTATTATTCAGGCAAACTGGGTAAAGGGTCGGCAAATTGTAAAATAACGGTTGACAGTAATTTTGGCAGTGTAAAATTACAATAATTAAGCGTTCTGAAAATCAGGCAGGGCAGGTGTTTAACGCCTGCCCTGTTTTTGTTTCCTGGCTTTGCGTAGCCGTTGAATCTTACTTTTGTAAAACTAATGGTCAACCAGGCGGATAATGATGGCGGTTTTTTTTATTTTTGTAAAAACCATAGCACAGGGCATGAGCCAGATAAAAGACAGTGTATTTATTGTAACAGGGGCTGCCTCAGGTATAGGCAGGGCACTGGCTATACAGGCCGCCGCCGCCGGAGCCCAAGTAATAGCCACAGATGTAAACCAGACAGGGCTGGATGATACCCTGGCGCTGGCATCTGGTACTGTTAAAAAGTACCTGCTTGATGTGGCAGACCCTGAGCAGATAAAGCGCTTTGCAAAGGATATCATTCATGAATATCCGCATGAACCCATTATACTGGTAAATAATGCAGGGGTTGCGTTGTTTTCAGGTAGTTTTCTTGAAACATCGCCTGAAGATTTTGAGTGGCTGCTCAATATAAACCTGATGGGCGTAGTACGAATGACCAAGGCCTTTTTAAGACACATGGTTAAACTGAATCAGGGACACATCGTCAATATGTCGAGCGTTTTTGGTATAACAGCCATGCCTAATAATTCGGCTTATTCTACTGCCAAATTTGGTGTAAAGGGTTTTTCTGATGTATTGAAGATAGAGTTGCTACGAACCAGCGTAAAGGTATCGTCGGTGCATCCGGGGGGTATTAAAACCAATATTGCGGCCAATTCAAGGCTGGGGCGCACCAAAGATAATGAAGAGGGCAGAAGGGCAATTAAACAATTTGAAAAAGCCGCCCTGAAGATGTCGGCCGATAGAGCCGCTGCTATTATACTGGCTGGCATTGAAAAAGACCGGCCACGCATTATAGTAGGTAAAGATGCCAGAACCCTTGATTTAATTGCGCGGGTTTTTCCGAATACCTATCATAAGGTTCTGGCCAGAATGTTTAAACTGTAATTAGCGTTGAGCCACCAGCGGGGTTGGTTTGTCAATAGATTTTTTAAGTACATATTTGGCCACCACCGGAAAATGGTCTGAGAACGTAATGCCTCGCATGGTCTGGCACGACTGCACCTGCCAGTCGGCACTAAAAAACTGTTGGTCTATCCGAACCCAGTAAGGCTTGCGGTTCAGGGTAAAACCCAGACCCTGGCCGGCATCTTCAAAAGCATTTTTGAAGCTCAGGCGAAGCTTACCGTATGCATATCCGAACGGAATTTCATTGAAATCGCCACAAATAATAACCGGATATTTACTGCCTGCCACATAAGACTCCACTTCTTTTATCTGCTCGTCACGGGCTTCAAATCCTTCTTTCAAACGGCGGAATGTGTCGCTTATTTCAATAAAAAACTCGCCAATATGGCCTTTTTTAAAGGCGTCTGCCGCTTTGTTGATACGCACGCCCATCGACCACAAATGCACGTTTACAACCCTTACGGTGTCTTGCTCATAGGCTATGTCGGCACAAATAAAACCGTTGATATTAGGCTGGCCGTCACGGTCCCAGATTTTGCTGTATTGCTTGATAATCGGATACTGAGAAAACAAGGCCAGCCCAACTCTGGTGGTTGCATCGAGCGATATGAGTTTTTCAAACTTATCCTGATACTGCTCCTCTACATGGCCGTTAGGTACGTATTCCTGAAAACAGGCAATGTCTGCTTTTAAAGTTGCCCAGTTAACATTCTTGCGGTCTGGTCCGCCAAAACTTTCACTATTGAAGCTCAGCACTTTTAATGATTGTGCCGACCCGAAGTCAGGCTGGCTATTACCTATACCAACAAAACGTTTAATAATGGGGAAGGTCATTAAAACCCATATAAAGCCAGCCGAGGCAATCAGTTTCTGGTTTTTATAAAGCAAATAACTGCTGGCTGTTAAACCGGCCAACACAGCAAGTGGCAGGCTCATCATAATAAATCCGGTAAGCCAGTGTCCAAAAATAGGGTAATAGCAAAAGGCCATTGTAATAAACAGATAAAACAATGCCATGTAAGAACGTGGATATCTCTTAAAAACGGTGGCTATGCTCTTTAACCCAACCAGGGCTATTTCTCCAAAAGTCTGAATCATAGCCCATACAAATATTTTAAAGCCGTTTAATACTGTCATGTTTCCTCTGGTTTTCAGGTTAGAAATTAAACACAGGGCTTGCCATCAATGGCAGCCTACTTCACTTCAAATGCACCTTTTCCAATCTTGAACCCTTCTGAATAAAGTTCTATTGTATACTTGCCGGCCGTATAGGGGGCATCGTGTGTATAGATGATATCAACTTTCTGGTCATTGTTTTCAAATTGTACACTATGCCGGGTGCTGAAACCCAGCTCATCACCTTCAAAATCAAAAACGCCACTGCCGGTGTTGTCGCTTACCACGCCACCGTTGGCATCAAGAATACGTACAATAATTTCTTTTTTATTTTTAACAGCAATTGGGTTGGCGGGCATAATGAAAGCAATTTTCAGCCGATGTATGCGAGACGCTCTGAAAGGCATTGCCTCTCTTACTTTGCCATTGGCCGACAAAGCCGCAACCTGTACATTAATGGCTTTCATGGATGACGCCATGGTTACCTGCCTTTGCAGATTGAAATTTTCAGCCGAGTACTCCGCCACCGTTTGCGACAAAGACTCTTTATCTGTTTTCAGGTTTTCGTTTTCAGTTAATACTACCTGCTTTTCAAATTCCAGTGTTTGGGTACGTTCTTTTAACTGAGAGTTTTCTTCTTTCAGTAAACTAAATTCTTTGTCTTTGGCTGAAAGGAAATTTTCGTAGTCTTTTATTTTGGCGTCATATTTCTGTATTGAAAAGTTCAAATCAGACTTCAGCAGTTTTTTATCGTTTTCGAGCTGTACTCTGATGCGCTTCAACTCTGTAATATTGCCACCCATCTGATTGATTTTTTCAATCTTTTCGTCGAGCGCTTTTGAGATAGAATCCAGCTTTACCTGGGTGGCCGATAATTGCTCAACCTTTTGTGTCAATGATTGCTGAAGCTCAAAAGTCTCGTTTCGGGCGCCCATAAACAGGTAGCCCAACAATGCCAGGATACCGGTTAGTACTCCGAACGAAATCTTGAATACGCCTTGTGTTGCCGATGCACTCATGATACTTAGTAATAGTTTGTTACCTACAAACTAAAACAACCCAACTTAAAGAGCCGTTAAACTCACTTTAAATTTACCTTAAAATACGATTGAAATTTATTGAAGCGGGAAACTGAGCGTAAAAGTAGTGCCTTCAGAATCAGAATTTACGCTTATGTCGCCATTGTGCAGCCGTACAATCTGCAATACGATGGCCAGGCCAACCCCGTGCCCTTGTACACCCTGGGCCGAGGCATTGCTTCGGTAGAAGGGCTGAAAAATATATGGAATGTCTCTTTTAGGAATAGCAGGGCCACTGTTAAAAAACGATACGGTTATCTGGCCGGGGTGTGAAAAAAAGTTGACCACAGCGGTTTTATTGTCTGAGAACTTGCAGGCGTTATCAAGCAGGTTCATGAAAACCACTTTCAGGGCGGCTTCGTTACCCGGTATAATTAATGCGTTCTCATCATCGGGGAAATTGGCAAAGGTAAGTTGAATCTGGTAGTCTTCATGCCACTTCTGTACCTGGCTTTTGGCTTCCCACAAGAGTTCGTCAAGCCTGACAGGTGTGTATTTTACATTTTCTGCATTGGCCACTACATTCGCCAGATTCAACAGGGTGTTGGTCAACTGGGTAAGGGTGCGGGTGTCTTCCTGCAGCGATTTCAGGCTTTTTTCGTAGGCCTCGGGGCTGCGTTTCTGAAGCAGCGTTACTTCTATCTGCGAATAAATCTTGGTTAGCGGATTCTTTAACTCGTGCGACACATTCGCAATGAACATTTTCTGGGTTACCAGGGCTTCTTCAATTCGGTCGAGCAGTTGATTAAACGTGGCAACCAGAGTGCCTATTTCGTCATCAGGGTTAGGGTATTCTACCCTTTTTTTGACATTACGCGGGAAAATCTGATTTACCTGCCTGATAACACCCGACACAGGCGCCAATGCCCGATTGGCAAAAAGCCAACCGGATATACCCAGTAGCAAAATACCTACCCCTACCATTACAATCAGAATTTTTTTCAGATCTTTCAGTGCCTCGTGCCCGGTGGCGTCAATGGCGCTCACAATAACCCAGTTACCTTTATTTTTGGTGGATGCGAAATGAATGCCCAGCACCTGATAATCATTATAACTGGTGTAGGCCGTAGGTGCGGCAGATGCCACCAGCGGGAGTAACTTTTTATGAAAGCTGGTGTCGGCAGGATGAGTGAAAAAAATGAACTGCTCGAGGGTTTCGTTATAAACCGATATGCTTTCGCTGGTTAATAGTTCTTTGTCTGATACATTCACCAGTTTCATTACTGTTGTGTCGGCGGCCTGTATATCAAACAACAAAGTTGTAGTAGTAATGGCGCGGTCTTGCAGGCGTTTATAAAAACGCTTTTCGAGGTATAGTTTACTGAAGAAATAAACCCCGAAAGAAAATACCAGAAGTACAGCCGTTACCAGTATGACAAACTGATAGGTTAGCCTTGAGCGAATGTTTTTCATCAGGAAACTACTTTCAGCACATAGCCCATCCCTATTTGTGTGTGCAGAAGCTTGGGGTCAAAGTCTTTGTCTATTTTTTTTCTTAAAAAATTCACATATACCTCAATCACGTTGGTGCCTGTATCAAAAGTGACATCCCAAATTTTTTCGGCCAGCTCGGCCTTTGCAATAACCCTGCCCTGATTACGGATAAAGTACTCCAGTAAGCCAAATTCTTTGGCTGTAAGGGTAATTTCCTGCCCGGCGCGCGTAACGGTTTTGGTGTCCAGATCCATTTCCAGGTCGGCAACTTTCAGGGTATTTGAGGTATGCATAATACCAATGTTGCGGCGGGTAAGCGCGCGTACCCGTGCCATGAGTTCTCTGAACTCAAACGGCTTGGCCAGGTAATCATCTGCCCCGGCATCCAGGCCCTCAATCTTGTCGTCAGTTGTACCCAAAGCCGTCAGTAGCAGCACCGGCGACGAAACCCCTACTTCGCGCAGTTTCCGGCAAAGCTCCAGCCCATTCATGCCCGGAAGTATGATGTCTGATATGATAAGTGCATATACCTGCCTTGTGGCCAGCTGAAAACCCAAGGCACCGTCATAGGCTATATCAACTTCCCACTGCTGCTCTTCCAGGCCTTGTCTGATTAACTCAATGGTTCGTACTTCGTCTTCAATCACTAGGATTTTCATGTCTGGTGGCTTTAGATTTACCAAAATTATAAAATTAAACCGAAAACGCAGCTAAGTAAGCACACTTAGCTGCGTTTTCGGCAGAAAATGCGTACCCGCTCAGCGTTTTATTTTATATACCTCTGTTAAGGCCAGCATGAAGCACCCCAGCCCGAAATCTTCATAGTCAGGAACTTTATCATAGCTAACAGGCTGGCCATCTTTTGGCTCTTTGCCTGTACCCTGTACATAGCCCAAAAATCCATTCGGATGCACACAGTTGTTCATGATGGCATGGGTTGCCTTGGCCATTGGCGGGTAAAACTTACGGCGGTCAAGAATACCCTTGTTAATGCCCCATGCCATGCCATATAAAAACAACGAAGTGCCTGTTAACTCTTTGCCTCCAAAATCGTTCGGGTCGGCCAGGCTGGCATTCCAGAAACCATCTGTCCGTTGTAAGGGTAGCAGGGCATTCATCATTTCCAGATACGTTTTTAGATATTCATCTCGGTGCGGGGCATCTTTGGGTAAAATATCCAATACACGTACCAATGCTGCTACAACCCAGCCATTCCCCCGGGCCCAGTAGCAACTTTTGCCTGCCGGGGTTGCATACGGCGGGTCAAAGTCTTTATCCCGCCACCATAAACCATCTGCCTCATTATATAACCCCTTTTCACCGTGCCGGGTTTTGGTGTACAGATATAATTCGTGCATTTTTTCAAAATAACGGTTGTCTTCGTATATAGCCCCCAACTGAGCAAAAACAGGCATGGCCATCTGCAGGGCATCAACCCACCACCAGTCGTCTTTTTTTGGGTTGTTCAGCATACTGTCTATAGATGCCTTAATATCACGAATACGCTCAGGTTTAGGGTCTATTACATACAAATCTATGTAGGTTTGTCCGCAGCACTGGTCGTCAGCATTGCGGGTGGCAATGCCATTGCGCAAGCCCCATTTATGGGCATCTCCCCAGGCCACTGCGTAGTCGTAATATCTTTTTTGAGGGTCAATTTTATAGAGTGCCATCAGCCCTTCGTAGTACACACCTCTGGTCCAGATATTGCTGGGTCTGGTTTTGTCTGGTCCGGCAATGGGTTTACTGACATCCGGCCACCGGAGCATAAAATATTCGTTGGCAAGGTTGATGGTTTTCAGGATATCCTGATTTTTAGGCAGGCTTTGTGCAAAGGCACAAAAGCGGGCAAGCAAAAAAATGATAGTTAATGCAGATATAATTTTCTTCATGGAGCTTGATTACTGAATAATGGACTTCTAATATGATAAAAAGACGTTTGCCAATAATAAATGGCTGCTTCCAAACACAAAGATAACGTTTTGGGTTGAGTAACTTTCCTGTGCTGTGTGGGTTGTGAGTAAAAGCCCCCGAGTAGTGCGAAGCTGTAATAAGCTGAATAATGAGATTTCTGAAACCCGGGCTGCCTGTATTTTGTTGTTGATAGAAATTATACCATTATGACAGGAACATTTGAAGAATTGATAGCCTCAGAAACACCCATACTTATTGATTTTTTTGCTGAATGGTGTGGGCCGTGCAAGGTTTTATCACCCACTTTACAGCAATTGGCGCATGAAGCAGGCGATTATCTTAAGATAGTAAAAATAGACGTAGACAGGAATCCGAAACTGGCTAATAAATACAAGATATCAGGGGTGCCTACACTAATGCTTTTTAAGAACAGTGAACTTAAATGGCGGCAGTCTGGCGTATTGTCTTTACCGCAATTGAAAAGTGTTGTTGAGAAGTACAGGTAACAGCAAAACAGAAGCCCACCCTAAGCGTATATGCCCTTAGAGGTAGTAGTAAAACGGGCAGATTATGATATTATTTCTTTTTCAATAATATCAGACGCTGCCTGTTCAAAGAAACGCTTGATGCCATCAAAGGCACCGCTCACAATGGCCAAAGGTAAAAGAAGTGGCATGAATATTATCCATTGTAAAAACATGGATGAATTGAATTTTTTCATAATGGTAGAGGCAAACTTGCAAATAGGTAAATAAGATTACTTAAATAAACGTGACCCCGATGGCTATAATACCGTTCAGTAACGTTTACTTCTATGTAAAGTTAAAAAAAATATCACCTTAGTGCAAAGTTTTTCTACATTAAAAATTGATTTTATGGTAAAGTTATTTTCCGGTACCTGAAATCAGGATAATCAGGGGTTGTTGAGGTTTTCTGCCCAGTTGAATCGGTCTCCCGGTGATAGTTTCCAGGGAGCCATGTTGTTTTCCAGATTGGAAAACATCGCATTCCATGACCCGGGCGCCGAAGATTCTTCCATTACTTTGTAACGACGCAACTGAAGAATGATATCAAGCGGCGATATATTAACAGGGCATTGTTGTACGCAGGCATTGCAGGTGGTGCATGCCAGAATTTCTTCTTCGGTAATGTAGTCGCCCAGCAGGGTTTTCCCGCTATCATATTCATGGCCGTTTTGTAACCAGCCTTTCTGGATTTCTTCCAGTCTGTCGCGCGTGTCCATCATTATTTTGCGTGGCGACAGTTTTTTGCCTGTTATATTAGCCGGGCAGGCAGCGGTGCAACGGCCACACTCGGTGCAGCTGTAGGCATCCATCAGGTTTTTCCAGCTCAGGTCTTTTACATCCTTAGCACCAAAGCGGCCCACTTCTGCCGGTGTTGCATCTGGTTGCTCAATTCCCAGCATGATTTTCACCTCTTTTGTTACAGCTGGCATGTTGTGCATTTCTCCTTTGGGGTCAAGATTCGAAAAGTAGGTATTAGGAAACGCCAGAAAGATATGCAGGTGTTTTGAGTAGGTAACGTAAAGAGCAAAACCCATAATACCCAGAATATGGAACCACCAGGCAATGCGTTCATAGGTAACAAGGGCGGTGTCGCTCCAATTATTAAAAACTGGCTGTAGCCATTGGCTAACCAGAAAATTACCTGTTGATGCCTCTGCATAATGGCCAACGCCCCTTTGTTGCAAAATGGTATCTGCGGCATTCATACTCAGAAATGCCCACATCAATAATACCTCGGTTATCAATATAATATTGGCGTCGGTGCGGGGCCAGGATGTCATTTCACGGTGACGGCTCTCCTGAAAGCGTGGTACTTTAATAACATTTCTTCTGATAAGAAATACCAGACAAACGGCTACTACACCCAGGGCCAGTAGTTCAAAAAAGTTAATCAGAAAACCGTAAATACTGCCCAGCAAAGGGTAGAACAGGCGATGGGTACCCAGTATGCCGTCCAGCATTATTTCCAGCACTTCAATATTAATTATCAGAAAACCTGCATAAATGATAAAGTGCATTAGCCCTACAATTGGGCGGTTGAACATCTTTTTTTGCCCGAAAGCAATCAAAAGCATGGTTTTAAGACGCTCAGCCGGCCGGTCGGTACGGTCTTCGGCATGGCCCAGCAGGATGGTTTTCTTAATTAGTATTACCCGGCGGCCAATAAAAAAGGCAGCGGTTGCTAATGCGGCTACAAATAATATCTGAGCGAGTACTTGCATGGTATCTGTATTTGGGAAAAGAATGGTTGGTAATTTGCCAAACAGTATGCTTGCATACCATTACAAATATAGTCAAAAAACATATAAAGCAAGCGTTGTAAAAATTTTTAAGATTTTTTTTGTCTGAAATTTGTTCATAAAAAGTTTTTGTCTAATTTTGCAGTCCCAAAACACAGGGAATGGTGGTAATAAGGTAATGTAGCTCAGTTGGTAGAGCAAAGGACTGAAAATCCTTGTGTCGGCGGTTCGATTCCGTCCATTACCACCAGAGAAAAAAGGCTTTATGGAGAAATTCGTAAAGCCTTTTTTTACGTGAAAAATTCACGGCCATGAGGCTGAACAGCTTCAGAGCCGTGAATTTTTTTGGATGCCACCCTAAGGATGAACCTTTTTTTGAAGCTGATAAGATTGTACCTTGCCTGCATTGGCAAAAACCTGCAATACCCCGGTTTTTTTAAAGAACACACATTGACGGGTGTCACCCTGAAAATTCAGGCCGCTTTGGTCAAAGTCAACGGGCTGAAACCCTCCTTTCCCGTTGCCCAGCAAAAGGGCGCCTCTGGAAGCATCCTGCCTGCCCTGATGGGCCTCATTGGCAAAGAAATTACCCGCTAAAAGTATGTCCTGGTGCCCGTCCTGATTGAAGTCTTCGGATAGTATTGAAAAAACAGGCGATTGTTGCGCCTGCCAGGGGAGTGGCGTAAGGCTGAAACCGCCCTTGCCGGTGTTTATACCTAAACAGCTGCGTAGTTCATAGGCTTGCTTCTCTATAGCCCCTTTCTTATCGGTTTCGCTGAAGAGGTCATCAAACAAAACGCCGGAGTAGTCTTTAAAATTGGTGTATCTTTTCCTGAAACTGTTGATTTGCAGGTTCAGGTTGTCGCGCGGATGCACCGGTACCAATTGATTGTTAACATACTGGCCCATAACGGGGTCAATTCTGCCGTTGTTATCAAAGTCTTTGGCCAATAGCACAATCGGATGTTGCGAGGTGGCCTTATAAAATGAGTTCAACCCTTCATTCCCCATCACTAAATCAATCAGGCCGTCATGGTTCAGGTCGGTAGTTGCTATTGTGTTCCACCAGCCCTCTGTTCCGGCCTTTTGGGTGAGTGTAAACATTCCTTGTTTGTTGATTAGTGTAGTCAGGGGCATCCATTCACCTACTACCACCAGATCGGTATAGCCGTCTTGATTAATGTCTATGGCGGCGGCGTCGCACACCATTCCCAGCTTGCTCAGATAAGGTGCAACCTGAGCGGTGGCATCAGTAAATTTGCCTTTATCGTTTCTGAGTATATAGCTTGGAGGGGCAACCGGATATTGATTTGGAGAAACACGCCCGCCAATAAAAATGTCAAGGTCGTGGTCGTTGTCAATATCAAGGGTGGTAATTGTACGGCTGCTTAGGTGTAATAGCGGGAAATCAGCCGTGTTTTTAAAATTGCCCCGGCCATTATTGAGCCATAATTGCGGCCGGTAGGCTTCTGCTACATCCAGAGGTCGCTCGCAACTGCCTCCGGCAAAAATCAGATCCTGGTCTCCGTCATTATCTGCATCAAAAAAATGAATTGCCCCAACTTCCATTAAACGGCTGGTGGGTATTTCCTGTATCCTGCTGAATTTCCCATCCTTATTCTGCACAAAAACCTGTGTTTCGCTGCCATACAAAGCACCTCCTATGGCAAGGTCTTCCAGCCCGTCGCCGTTGATATCTGCTTTAGCTACTGCCGGCCCGGGCTTCGAGAGCATTTTATGCAAGGTGGCTGTTTGGTTAAAGTCTATAAATGTAAAGTCTCTATGCTCAAAATCGGGTGCATCGTCAATTGTTTCAAAAAACTTTTCTGCAGGCATGGGTGAGGGTTTACCATTTGTTGCGTCTTCATATTTCAGGGTAATTGTTGTGGTCGTACTGTCTATGCCATATTTTTTCTGCACTTTGCCATCTGGCCAGGTAATCACTAGAGAGTCGATTTTTTTCTTTTTTCCTAAACCTACTACAATGTTACGGGGCATGGAAGACAGGTAGCCCCTTACAGGGTAGTTTTCAAATAACAGCACTTCATTACCAATCCAGGCATTTATCCGCGCTCCTATGCCTGCTTTATTACTCGCATCTCCCTTCAGGTTAATGGTAAGGCTGCCATTTTGCTTATCTGAATTGTTTCTGAAGACCGATGCTTCGCTATCTACATTATTTACTATCAAGTCAAGGTCTCCATCGTTATCAAGGTCGGCATAGGCGGCTCCATTGGCATAAGACAATTCATCCAGCCCCCAGCTTTCAGATACATTTTCAAAATCAAGGTTATTCCTGTTTCTGTAGGCATAGTTTTTTAGTGGAATTTCCGGTACCATTTCCATCAGCTTTTTACGGTTTTCTACCCTCGATTTGTTTGAGCCAAACATATCTTTGTTGCGGTAATAGCTGATAAAGTCCAGGTCTGTTACGTTTTTTCTATAACCATTGGTAATAAATATGTCTTTGCGGCCGTCATTGTCCAGGTCGCAAAGAAGGGTAGACCAGCTCCAGTCTGTTTTGGCTACACCGGCCAATAATCCGTTTTCGCTGAACTGCGGAATCCCCCCCGCATTTCCCACATTGACTTGAAGCATGTTTCGCATATACTGCAACTCATAATTGTATGGTGCGTGTATACTCATTTCTTTTTTGTCGTAGTCGGGCTTGCCCAGCATTTGCTTCTGGCGGGCGTTATCTTCGGGCAGCATATCCAGCTGAAAAATATCTACTTTGCCATCCTGATTGATATCGGCGGCATCAATACCCATACCAGACAAAGCCGTGTGAGGCATAGCGGCTTTAATTACATTCTCAAATTGTCTGTTACCCTTATTGAGATAGAGTGCATCTGAGCTCAGGAAATCGTTCGAGCAATAGATGTCAGGTCGGCCATCATTATTATAATCAGACACCACTACGCCAAGTCCCAGGCCTTCATAAATGATTCCGGCCTCCGCCGATACATCTCTGAAAACCGGATGCCCGTCTGATGCGCCATCATTTTTGAAAAGTCTGCTGGCAGAAGGATGCGACCCATCGTTGATGGCCGGCCTCAGGTAGCTGGGGTTCTGGGTATCAGGCGAGGTATTCAATAAGAAGGCATCCAGGTCTCCGTCTCCGTCATAGTCTAAAAAGGCGGTTTGGGTAGTATAGCCCGCGTAATCTAATCCGTAGGCGGCGGCAGCTTCTTTAAAAGTGGGGGCAGAGGTCTTTTGATTAATGAATAACAGGTTATGTGTGTCAGCCATTGAGGGGTGGTATGCTACCGATAAATAAATGTCATCCCAGCCATCATTGTTAATGTCAATTATCGAAACCCCATTGCACCAGCGGTTGGTTGATAGTCCGGCCTGTTTGGTTATTTTTTCAAATTTCAGGTTTCCTTTATTGAGGTAAAGCTCCGAGCTTACCTGATTGCCCGTCAGGAACACATCCATTAAGCCATCATTGTTAAAGTCTCCGATTCCAACCCCTCCACCGTTATAAAAATTGGTAAAGTTAAAAGCATTCAGAGTGTCGTTTGGCTTCAGTGAATTAACAAAATCAACGCCTGTTTCTGTTACAGCCAGTTTATCGAACAGCCTGGCGGTTTTTTTTTTGCATCCGGAGATAAATAATAGTAAAAGTAAAAATAATAGGGTTTGTTTCATGTTTGATTTATAGAAATTGATTGTGATTTTAATTAAATATTTCAAGAATTGCACGGGCAATTGTTAAAAAAGTACTAGTTAATAAAAAAAAAATTATACTTAGTTTTTTTTATCGTTTTTATGTGTACATTTGACACATATTTGATTTGTGTGCATTTGACACATATCAAAATTATATAAAAAAACCTTATAAAACTTCTATTTGTACAATTTATTTTAACTCTTAAAAAATGAAGGTAAACAATTACAAACCGACCATCCAGCGAGGTTTATCACGCAAGTCGATAAGGCTGTTGCTGTTTTTCTTAATGTCTTTGTTTTCGGTTGGCTCACTGATGGCTCAGGTCAGAGGGGTAGTCAAAAACGAAAATGGCGAGGCATTTCAAGGAGTAAATGTTGTGATTAAGGGCGAAACCAAAGGAACAGTAACTGATGCTGCCGGCCGTTACGAAATTAAGGCTTCCAGCGAGTCTGTTCTGATATTTAGTTTCCTGGGTTATAAACCTGCTGAAGTTAGAGTTGGTAATCAGAGAGAAATTAACGTAACCCTGGATGTAGATGCCGGCCTGATGGAAGAAATTGTGGTAGTTGGATACGGTACACAGAAGAAATCGTCGCTGACGGGTGCAGTGTCATCCATCACCAATAAAGAACTGGCCACGCAACCGGTTATCAGCGCCACGCAGGCCATGCAGGGCCGGGTGGCAGGGGTATCTATTGTTAATAATAGCAGCCCCGGAGCTGAGCCAACCGTTCGTATCAGAGGGGTGGGGTCTATCAGCTTGAACCCTAATCCGCTTTATGTAATTGACGGTGTGCCTGCCGGGGGCTTGAATACCATTGCACCCAACGATATTGAATCAATTGAAGTTTTAAAAGACGCCAGCGCTTCTGCCATTTATGGTTCAAGAGCGGCCAATGGCGTTGTTTTGATAACCACCAAAAAAGGAAAGGCTGGTAAACTTACCATCAGCCTTGACTCTTACGTGGGTACGCAATCTGCCTGGAAAACCCTGGACCTGCTGAACAGCGAGCAGTATATCAAATATGGTACAGCTTTGCTGTCTGCTTCGGGTCAACCTATTCCGGGTCGTTTTTCGGCCATGAACACCCCAATTTATGAGGGCGCCACTACCACATTTGCCCAAACCCAGACCAACTGGCAGGATGTAATGTTTAAAAATGGCCCGATTCATAACAACCAGCTTTCATTGGCAGGCGGAACCGAGAAATCGAAGTTTTACCTTTCGCTGGGTAACTTCAAGCAGGAGGGTATCCTGCCATTTACTGAATATGGGCGCCAGAGCATCCGGTTAAACTCAGACCATAGCATTTCTAAATATATATCAATCGGGCAGACCATGATGGTGACGCAAGACAAACGCATTGCCGAAAGAGATGCCGGTGGCCGGAGCATGGTAATGAACATTATGCGTATGGTACCCTACTGGCCTGTAAGCGACCCGACTAAACTGGGTGGTTACAGTACTACTGCACAGGGGCTTGATGCAACCGACCCTGAAAACCCGATGCGTATTGCCGTACAGGAGCAAAAAGACCAGATAGACCGCTCTTTTAAAATGTTGGGTACAGTATATGCCGAAGTGAAGTTTACTAACTGGCTGCGTTACAAATTTACCATGGGTGGCGACTACTCAAGTTCTATTTTCAACGGGTTTGTGCCTATTTATAACGACGGTAACCGTAGCCGCCAGACAGCCGAGCTTACCCAGAACAGAGGGCAGTATTTTTCTACCATACTTACTAATCAGCTTACTTTCGATAAAACCTTCGGAAAGCATTACGTAAACGCTACCGCGGTGCTTGAAAGACAGGATGCTACATTCAAGTCTATCAACCTGACCGGCCAGAGACCTGACAATAACATTAAAGAGATACAAGGCGCCGCCAATATTAACGGTAATACCTCAAGTTCTGAAAACACCTTGTTGTCTTATGTGGGTCGTTTAAACTACGAGTACAACAACAAATACCTTTTGAGTGCAACGGTACGCCGCGACGGCTCATCAAAATTTGCACCGGGCAATAAGTGGGGGACGTTCCCTTCGGTTTCATTGGGTTGGAGAATCAGCGAAGAAGCTTTCATGAAAGACATCGTAGCTATTAATGAACTGAAACTGAGAGGAAGTGTGGGTGTAACAGGTTATAACTCAATCGGAGACTATGACTGGCAACCGTTGATTTCAGCCAATAACACTAATTATTCGTTCGGTAATGCTTCTCAGTTGGGCTCTTATTTCAACAGCCTGGGTAACACCGGCCTGAGCTGGGAAGAAACAACCATGAAAAACCTGGGTTTAGACCTTTCGTTGTTCAGCAACAAGGTAAGTATCTCAACCGAGATATACTCACGTAAAACAGATGGTCTATTGCTGCGCGTGCCTCTGCCAGACTCAGAAGGATACTCAAACAGCCCGCTGGCAAACGTAGGTAGCATGGAAAACAGAGGTTTTGAGCTTTCTCTGGGTTATCATATTGGCAAAAAAGACTTCAAGTCAACCATTACCGGAACTTTTGACCTGGTAAGAAACAAAGTATTAAGTCTTGATACGCCAAATGCTACTATTAATGCCGGTAACAATGCCGATTTTGGTGGATTTGACATCACCCGTACTGAGGCAGGGCATCCGCTGCAGTCGTTCTACGGCTGGCAGGTGGAAAAAATCTTCCAGAATGAAGGCGAAATAGCAGCGGCCAACGGTGCAGACGGTAACTCAGGTACTCCGTATCAGAACGAGGCTACCAAGCCCGGTGATATTAAGTTCAGAGATCTGAACAACGACGGTAAGATAGATGCCAATGACCGAACCTATCTGGGTAGCTACCTTCCTAAATTCTCTTATGGTCTTAACTACTCAGGAACCTACAAAAACTTCGATTTCTCATTGTTCTTCCAGGGTGTGCAAGGCAACAAAATCTATAATGGAACCAAGGTGATTGGTCAGGGTATGTTAAGACTTTTCAATGCCACTACTGATGTGCTAAATGCCTGGACCCCATCTAACACCAACACAGATGTGCCAAGAGCCGTTAGCGGTGACCCTAACCAGAATGCAAGAACTTCTGACAGATTTATTGAGGATGGATCGTACCTGCGCCTGAAAAACCTGACCGTAGGTTATACCATACCATCAGACAAAATCTCTAAGCTGACCAATAATGTGCTTACCAGAGCCAGAGTTTATTTTACCAGCCAGAACCTGCTCACTTTTACCAAGTATAGCGGCTATGACCCTGAGATTGCCTCAAGAAACGGTAACCTGCTTACCAATGGCGTAGACTACGGCATGTACCCTCAGGCACGCACGCTTACTATTGGTTTAAACCTTGGTTTTAATTAAGAAATTGCCAAAAAAGATTTAAAATACTTCGAAATGAAAAAAACAGTATTGTTATCAGGTTTATTAGGCCTGGCCACCGTGATGAGTTGTAATGACTCTGTTTTGGACAAGGTAAATCCGAACGGTGTAACTTTTGAGACATATTTTACGAACGATAATGAGTTGGTAGCTGGTGTTAATGGTGCTTATGCCATTATTCAGGGTTTTGGCCTTGCAGCCCGTGAGTGGTTCTTTGTTCATGACCTGAGAGGCGATGAAATGGCCACAGGTGGCGGGCAGCTTGAAACCCCCCGTAACCAGTTACTTATTGGTGTGAACGACCCCGCTAACTCGGTTGCTAATTCAGTATGGACAGGTTGGTTCAGAACCATCCACCGTGCCAATGTGGTGCTTGAGAGCGCCAATAAAACCACGGGGGCGTCTTTCTCTACTGCCATAAAAAACCGAGTAACCGGCGAGGCGAAGTTTTTGCGTGCCTGGGCTTATTATGAACTGGCCACCCTATGGGGCGGTGTGCCACTTTATACTGAATACGTTAAGTCTGTTGAGGGCGCCAAGGCCAGATCAAGCCAGCAAGATGTGTACAAACAGGTGATTGATGACCTTAAAGCGGCCGAAGGCCTGCTACCTGCTACCTACGCAGCCAGTGAATATGGCCGTGCCACCAAAGGTGCCGCGCAGGTATTGCTTGCCCGTACTTACCTGCAATTGGGCGACTACACCAGCGCTAAAGCCGAACTTGAAAAAGTAGTGAGTTCGGGCCTTTACAAGCTGGTTGATAACTACCTTGACCTGACTAACGAGGAAGGTGAGTTTAACTCAGAATCCATCTTTGAAGTCGTGTTTTCGCCGTCTAATGGTGCCTTTAACTGGAGTGGCCCGGATGGCGACGGAACCAGTGCTCAGGAAGAAACCATCAGAACACAGGAGTATTCGCCTATTGGCTGGAGAAACCTGATACCGTCTGACAAAATGATTAACAGCTATGAAAGCACAGCTAAGGGTGATGCCAAAAACGACCCGCGCTTTGATATGTCTTTCTGGAAGGCCGGAGATAAATTCAATAACGGTAACGATGTAATGAAAGACGAAAATGTGCAGGGTAATTCGTCAAAGTTAAACGGACAAACGCTTAAAATCAGCTGGAGAAAATATTCGGTGCTTTATAAGTCAAATTCAGGATTCACCACCAGCGGTATCAATATGAGAATTATGCGCTATGCAGATGTATTGCTGATGCTGGCCGAATGTGAGAACGAATTGGGTAATTCGACAAGGGCGATTCAGCTGATGAATCAGGTGCGTGCCAGAGCATCGGTAAATATGCCTCCTTATCCAACAGCCAATTATCCTGTCGGTTCAAAAGCACAGGTATTTGCAGCCCTACAGCATGAGCGCTATGTAGAACTGGCTGCCGAGCAGGTGCGTAACTTTGATATTATCAGATGGCGGAAAAACAAAAAAGCCACAGCAGAACCTATATCTTATTTTGTAGCAAGCAAGCATGAATTACTGCCTCTGCCACAAACAGAAATTGATAATAATCCGAAGATTGATCCTAAAGACCAGAATCCGGGATATTAATGCAAAGCCTGAGAATAGACCGTTGAAAGGCGGTCTATTCTTAACTGATTAATGTGATAGCCGTGTAAACACTTGGGCGATGCTACCCAAAACAATTTTTGACTGATTTACAATTATTTAAAGTTTTTCCGACTCCGTACATAAAAGCCCTCTTCATTGAAATGGTAGTGCTGGCAGTTGACCCTGCAAAATTAAAAATGTAAAATTAATTCTTTTTTTTCTACAAAAATTTGGCTGAGCTGTAATAATAAGTATATTTGTGTATAAATGACACATATTCAATCCAGGTAAAAGTTATACGTCTGAATCCAGATAATTTCTATTGACTACTATCCATTCTAATGAAAATAAAACTACTCATTATCCTGTTCATTTTCGGAAAAGGAATAGCATCCGGGCAGGTTCCTTTAAAACTTTGGTATAAGCAGCCTTCCGGCAATACCTGGGAAAACGCCCTACCTATTGGTAACGGGCGCCAGGGTGCCATGATATACGGCAATGTGGAGAAAGAAATCATTCAGTTGAACGAACATACAGTATGGAGTGGAAGCCCTAACAGAAACGATAACCCGCTGGCGCTTGAGAACCTGGCAGAAATCAGAAAGCTGATTTTTGATGGTAAGCACAAGGAAGCAGAGAATCTGGCCAACAAAGCCATTATTACCAGGAAATCGCACGGACAAAAGTTTGAACCCGTAGGCAGCCTCAACCTTTTGTTTGAGGGGCATGAAAAATATACAGATTACATCCGCGAACTAGACATCCAAAAGGCCATTGCCAAAACCAGTTATAAGGTAGGCGAGGTGGTTTATACCCGGGAAGCATTTGCTTCTCTGGCCGACAGGGTTATTGTAATGAGAATCTCGGCCAGCAAGGCAGGCCAGTTGTCATTTACGGCCGGGTATTCGTCTCCTCAAAAAAGAAAAACCATTGCCACCACCACAAACCGCGAACTAACCATAGCCGGTACAACCAATGACCACGAAACAGTAAAAGGACTGGTTAACTTTAAGGGTATTACCCGTATTCAGCCAGAGGGGGGGCATCTGACACTAACCGATAGTACCCTGACCTTGACAGGTGCCAATGCGGCGGTTATCTTTATTTCAGTTGCTACTAATTTTAATAATTATCAGGACATCAGTGGTGACCAGAACAGCCGCGCCGCCGGGTATATGAACAAGGCCGGCAGCAAAACCTATACCGCCCTGCTCAATGCCCACGTAGCGGCATATCAGAAATTCTTCAATCGGGTAAAACTTGATTTAGGTACTACGCCTGCCGCTCAGGCGCCTACCAACGAACGCCTCCGCAACTTCAGAAACGTAAACGACCCCCACCTGGTAACCCTGTACTACCAGTATGGCCGCTACCTCTTGATATCTTCATCTCAACCCGGCGGGCAGCCGGCTAATCTGCAGGGCATCTGGAACCACCGTGTCAACCCACCCTGGGACAGCAAGTACACTATCAATATCAATGCTGAGATGAATTACTGGCCGGCCGAAAAAACAAACCTTTCAGAACTGCATGAGCCGTTCCTGACCATGGTTAAAGAACTGGCAGTAACAGGCCGCGAAACAGCCAGAAGCATGTATGGAGCCAGAGGGTGGATGGCTCATCACAACACAGACATCTGGCGGGCTACCGGCGCCATAGACGGGGCTTTCTGGGGTATGTGGACCGCAGGCGGCGGCTGGGTAAGCCAGCATCTGTGGGAGCATTACCTCTACACCGGCGACAAAACCTTTCTGGCGTCGGTATATCCGGTTCTGAAAGATGCCGCCTTGTTTTATATTGATTTTCTGGTTGAGCACCCCAAATACAAATGGCTGGTGGTGAATCCGGGTAATTCGCCTGAAAACGCTCCGGCTGCCCACGGTGGCTCATCTCTGGATGCCGGCACAACTATGGACAACCAGATAGTAATGGATGTACTCAATAACGCCATCAGGGCAGCCGGTTTGTTAAATAAAGACAAGTCGCTGGTAGATACCCTTTTGCACGTAAGAAGCAGGCTGGCACCGATGCAGGTTGGCAGGCATAATCAGTTGCAGGAATGGCTGGACGATGTAGACGACCCCAACGACCATCACCGCCATGTTTCTCATTTATATGGCTTGTATCCTTCCAACCAGATTTCGGCTTACCGAACACCCGAATTGTTTGCAGCCTCAAAGAACACACTCATACAAAGGGGCGATGTGTCTACCGGTTGGAGCATGGGCTGGAAAGTAAACTGGTGGGCCAAATTGCAGGACGGCAACCATGCCTATTCTCTGATTCAGAATCAACTTACACCTTTGGGAACCAATAAAGACGGTGGCGGCACTTACAATAATCTGTTTGATGCCCACCCGCCTTTTCAGATAGACGGAAACTTTGGCTGTACCTCAGGCATTACCGAAATGCTGATGCAGAGCTCAGACGGTGCCGTTCATGTTTTGCCTGCCCTGCCGGATGTATGGCAAACAGGCAGTATTAGAGGCCTGCGAACCAGAGGGGGTTTCGAGCTTGTAGAAATGAAATGGGAAAAAGGCAAAATAACCAGGCTAACGGTAAAATCTACCTTAGGTGGCAACCTTCGCTTGCGCCTGCCTAATGATGTGCAATTGGCTGGTGGAAAAAAACTTAAACCGGCAGTTGGTGAAAATCCTAATCCATTTTTCGAGGTGGACGATACCCCAAAAGCTATTATTTCCGGGCAATCGACCATTCAGCCGCTGATTCTGAAAGAGACCAGATTATTTGATATATCCACCCGGAAAGGACAAACCATTGAACTGACCGGATTGTAAACCAAAATTTAAAATCAAAAAAATGAAGACCCTTGTTTCCAGGCTTTTAATGATTACACAGTTATGCCTGACCATCAGCTTTGCTCAATCACAAACCACCATAAAGAACCCTATTCTTACCGGGTTTTATCCTGACCCGAGTATAGTAAAGGTAGGGCCTGATTATTACATCGTCAATTCAACGTTTTCCTATTTTCCGGGTCTGCCCATTATGCACAGCAAAGACCTGAAAAACTGGAAACAGATAGGAAATGTGATTGACCGCCCGTCTCAACTTGATTTTATGGGCGAACGGATGACCCGTGGCTTGTTTGCACCGGCCATCAGCTATTACAAAGGTACTTTTTATGTTACCTGCACCGACATAGACCACGATGGCAACTTTGTGGTAACGGCCAAAAATCCGGCAGGACCCTGGAGCAATCCGGTGAAGATTCCGCAAGTGCGCGGCATTGACCCGTCTATCTACTTTGATGAAGAAACCGACAAAGCCTATATCATTTATAACAGCGATGCCCCAGACAGAAAACCCCTGTATTCAGGCCATAGAACCATCAGGATGTATGAATTTGATTATCAGAATCTGAAGGTGGTGGGCGAAGAAAAACAACTGGTAAACGGTGGGGTAGACCTTTCTAAAAAACCTGTATGGATAGAGGGTCCGCATATTCTGAAACGTAACGGATGGTATTATTTATATGCAGCCGAAGGGGGCACCTCTGTTAACCACTCTGAAGTGGTGCTACGCAGTAAATCAGTATGGGGGCCTTACATACCCTTTGAAGGAAACCCGATTTTAACCCAGAGAGAATTACCTGCCGACAGGCCTTACCCGATAACATCAGCAGGCCATGCACAGTTTGTTGAAGGCCCTGATGGCAAAATGTACAGCATTTTTCTGGCCGTGCGCCCGTATGAGGGAGATTATTACAATACAGGTCGCGAAACCTTCATCGCCCCGGTTACCTGGAAAGACGATTGGCCGATGATTGAGCACGGCGAAAAGGCTATTCCATACAGCTACCAAACGGGTATCAAGGAAGTAAAGCACAAAGGGTCTTTACCGCAATCGGGTAATTTTCAGTACACCATAACTTTTGATAAAGGACTTGACTACTCATGGCTGTTTATGCGTACGGTTGACAGTAGCGCTTTCAAGACCTCAAAGTCGGCCGGTCTGACCCTGAAGTTGAAGCCTGAAACGATTTCTGAACTGACCAACCCTTCTTTTGTGGGCAGGCGCCAGCAGCACCTGAACAGTACTGCCGAAACACAGTTGAGCTTTACGCCTAAGTCAGACAAGGAGAAAGCTGGTCTGGTGATTTTTCAGGACGAAAGACACTATTATTTTATAGCCCAATCGAAAAGCGAAGGCAAAGATGTAATTCAGTTGTATAAAAGCCAGCCGAAAGGAAAATCGACAGATTTAATCACCGAAGTGCCGCTGACCACCAACACAGGCAAAGTGTTTTTCAGAATCACCTCTGCCGGTGCAGACTACGGCTTTTACTACTCAACAGATGCGAAAAACTGGCAATTGCTGAAAGACAAAGTAGATGGTAAGTTCCTGAGCACCAAAGAAGCGGGTAGTTTCATTGGCTGTGTGTATGGATTGTATGCCACCTCAACTGGCGAAAGCTCAGTGAACAGCGCTTCATTCAGGTTTTTGAAATACAGTGGCAACGACCCCATGCTGAAATGAAAAGACTAGCACAAATATGGGTAACATGCCTGGCTCTGGCAATACAACCTGGCTTACAGGCACAGGTAAGTAAGGCAAGAAACCCGATTATTTATGCCGATGTGCCAGACATGGCTATGATACGTGTAGGCAAGAATTACTACATGAGCAGCACCACCATGCACATGAGCCCGGGGGTTCCGCTGATGAAGTCCACCGATTTAGTGAACTGGCAGATGATGGGCTATGTATATGACACCCTGGCGAATATTCCGGCCTTGAATCTGGCAGATGGCAAAGGTACTTACGGGCGGGGTTCATGGGCAAGCTGTATCAGGTATCATCAGGGTATCTATTATGTTACCACTTTTGCGCAAACAACTGGCAGAACGCATATTTATAGCACCAGAAATATAGAAAAAGGCCCCTGGAAAGAGGTGTCATTTACGCCAAGTCTGCACGACCACAGCTTGTTTTTTGATGACGACGGCCGGGTGTATATGGTTTACGGAAACGGTAAACTAAGTATCATAGAGCTGAATGCCGATGTATCGGGCCTTAAAAAAGGGGGCATTAACCAGACACTTATTGAAAATGCCAATGCCCCTGCTGGCGATAAAATTATGCTTGGTGCCGAGGGCTCGCAGTTGTTCAAGGTAAACGGTAAGTACTACCTTTTTAATATTGTATGGCCCCGGGGCGGCATGCGTACGGTACTGGTTCACCGGGCTGATACAATTACAGGCCCGTGGGAAGGGCGTGTGGCCTTGCAGGATTTGGGGGTTGCACAGGGCGGCCTGATAGATACGCCCGACGGCCGCTGGTTTGCCTACCTGTTCCGTGATTTTGGCGGAGTGGGGCGGATTCCGTATCTGGTGCCTGTCAAATGGGAAGACGGCTGGCCGGTGCTGGGCGAAAATGGCAAAGTACCGGAAACGCTGGACTTACCGGCAGGAAAGGGGCTGATTCCCGGAATAGTGCATTCAGATGAGTTTACCCGCAAAAAAGGTGAGCCTGCCTTGCCTTTGGTCTGGCAATGGAACCACAACCCCGATAATACCTTGTGGTCGGTAACTGACCGCAAAGGTTTTTTAAGATTAAAAACAGGTAGACTGGATACTTCTTTTGTTTTAGCACGCAATACACTTACCCAAAGAACCGTAGGGCCTGAGTCGTCAGGCTCTACTTTACTTGATGTTTCAAATCTGAAAGAAGGCGATTTCGCCGGTCTGGGCCTATTGCAGAAAAACTATGGGCTGGTAGGTGTAAAAGCGACTTCAGCAGGTAAATTACTTGTGATGATAAGTGCCAATACAGGTAAACCCGTAGAAATTGAACGTATTCCGCTTACCCGAAGCACGGTGTACCTGAAAGCCGAATGTAATTTCAGAGACAGAAAAGATACTGCCCTTTTTTATTACAGCCTTGATGGCAAAACCTGGCAACGAATTGGCGAACACCTGAAAATGCCTTATACCATACCCCATTTTATGGGCTACCGATTCGGGCTTTTTAATTATGCTACTAAGCAGACAGGCGGTTTTGCCGACTTTGATTTTTTCAGAATCACAGATACTATTTCAAGCAATCCATAAATCGTATGGCCTCTTTAAAACTATGAAAAATGTCTTTGTTTACCTGCTGATTTCTGCTTCCCTGCTGGCAGGGCAGGTTTGTAGGGCTCAGAACCCCAACTTTCATATCTACCTCTGCATTGGTCAGTCAAATATGGAAGGTGCCGGGCGCATTGAAGCACAGGATACCCTATCTATTGACCCCCGCTTTAAAATACTGGAAGCCGTAGATTGCCCCCAGATTAACCGCGCAAAAGGCCAGTGGTATACGGCCAAACCACCATTGTGTCGCTGTAGAACAGGGCTTTCGCCAGCTGATTACTTTGGCCGAGCCATGCTTGAAACCATGCCCAATGAGCAATCGCTCGGGCTCGTACACGTTGCCGTAGCAGGTAGCAAACTTGAAATTTTTGATAAAGTAAAGTATAAGGCTTATCTGGATTCATCAGCCAAAGAAAAACCCTGGATGATTAACATGGCCAAAGAATATGGCGGCAACCCGTACGAAAGGCTGATTGAAATGGCCAGAATTGCCCAGAAGTCGGGCGTTATTAAAGGTATTCTGTTGCATCAGGGAGAGTCTAACACCGGCGACAAAACCTGGCCCGCCCAGGTAAAGAAACTCTATGATGATATTCTGGCTGATTTGAACCTGACTCCAAATTCTATTCCTCTGCTTGCCGGAGAAGTGGTGGGTGCAGACCAGGGCGGTAAATGTGCCAGCATGAACGAAATTATAGCTACGCTGCCTCAAACTCTGCCAAAAGCCGTCGTTGTTTCGTCAAAAGGCCTGCCTGCAGTACCAGACAAACTGCATTTCAGCAGTGAGGGGGTGCGAGATTTCGGCAAGAGGTACGCTGCAGCTCTACTGGTTGCTGAAGGAAGAAAATAAACGCACAAAAGGCACTTTGCCAATAGATTAGATGAATTGCTGAAACTTATTTATAATAGTATTATTTTTCTTAAATCAACCTTAAATAAAACTATCATGAAAAGGGTATATCTTATATTCTGCATTTCAGCATTTTTCAATTTTGCCCAGAGTTTGGTTACCCTTGCTCAGGAAAAAATAATCTTGTACCCGAATGGCGTTCCGAACGCAAAGCCCGCAGCCGTAAAAGAGACAGGGGCAGAAAACGGCGTTTACAAAGGCATCACCAACCCGACTCTGGAATACTACAAGGCTAATCCGGCACTGTCTACCGGCGCTGCCGTGATTGTGGTTGCCGGCGGAGGGTATGGCGTAATTGTCTATAACGGCGAAGGCATAAATACGGCCAAAGCGTTGGCAGAAAAAGGGATAGCCGCCTTTGTGTTAAAGTATCGGCTGCCAAGTGACGAAATAATGAACGATAAGAAAGTCGGCCCCTTGCAGGACGCCCAGCAAGCCATAAAGCTTGTGAGAGACAATGCCGCCGGATGGGGCATTGACCCAAATAAAATCGGAATTATGGGTTTCTCGGCCGGAGGGCATCTGGCCAGCACCGCCGCCACACATTTCGAAAAAGCCTGGGTGGGTAATCCTGAAAAAACAAGCCTTCGGCCAGACTTCCAGATACTGGTTTATCCGGTTATCAGTATGCTAGACAGCCTCACGCATCATGGCTCAAGAGATAACCTGCTCGGCAAAAATCCATCTTCAGAAGACAAACAGTATTTTTCAAACGATTTGCAAATCAAAGCCAATACACCACCAGCATGGCTTACCCATGCTGCAGATGATAAAGTAGTGGATGTAGACAACAGCATCGTCTACTTTGAGCGGCTCAGAAAACATAAAGTAGACGTAGAAATGCATATTTTCCCGAAGGGTGACCATGGATTTATATTCAGGCACCCGGGCTGGATGAACCCCTTGTTTGATTGGCTAAAACGTTATGGTTATACCAAATAAATAACTGAAACTAATGAAAAAACAATCTTTATACTTATTAAAACTTTTGCTGGCGCTAGTACCTGTTACCGGTGTAGCCCAACTGGACAAACCTGTAAAAGTGCAGCAGGGGTTGGTGCAGGGTACAATTGAAGGTGGTTTATCTGTCTTTAAAGGTATTCCGTTTGCGGCACCTCCTGTCGGTGAGCTTCGCTGGAAAGCCCCGCAGCCTGCGGCTGCCTGGTCGGGCGTAAAAAGTACCATACAGTTTGCTCTGGCTCCATTTCAGGGGGGTAATCCACCTTCTGGTAAAAGTGAAGACTGTCTGTATCTCAACATCTGGTCGCCGGCCAAAACTTCTAAAGACAACCTGCCGGTGTTGGTCTGGATTTACGGAGGTGGCTTTAGTTTCGGTGCTACCTCAGAGCCTGTTTACTCTGGTGAAAACCTTGCCCAAAAAGGAGTAATACTGGTAAGCATCGCTTACCGGGTAGGGCAGATGGGTTTTCTGGCACATCCGGAGTTAAGCGCTGAAAACCCACAGCGAGTATCAGGTAATTATGGATTGCTCGATATGATTGCCGGTTTGAAATGGGTTCGGCAAAATATCAAAGCCTTTGGTGGTAACCCCGACAAAGTAACCATCTTTGGTGAGTCTGCCGGGGGTATAGCCGTCAGTATGCTTTGTGTTTCACCTTTGGCCAAAGGTCTGTTTCATGGAGCTATTTCTCAGAGTGGCGGTTCTTTTGGTCCTTACCGGAGTACAACGTATCCCGGCGAAAACATGAAACTGCTTTCTTTGGCAGAAAAACAGGGACTAGAGTTTATGGAGAAAGCCGGCGCTAAAAATCTGGCTGAATTAAGAAGTTTACCTGCCGACAAACTGCCGTCGGGATTTGGCCTACCTGGTGCCTGGCCTATCATTGACGGCTACGTAGTGCCTGACGACCAGCACTTGCTATACGAAAGAAAAAAATATAACGATACCCCTATTTTGATTGGCTATAATTCAGACGAAGGCGCCAGTTTCTCTCCACCCAAAACTCCTAAAGATTACGTGGATGGTACAAACAAACGCTACGGGAAATTTGCCGATCAACTGATAAAGGCATATCCGGTGGAGGCAAACAAAGTCCCAAAGACTGCCCGTGATTTAGCGCGGGATGCCGCTTTCGGCTGGCAAACCTGGAGCTGGGCAAGGTTGCAGGCACAAACGGGTAAATCTAAGGTTTACTATTACTACTTCGACCAGCACCCGGAGTTTCCGGCTGATTCACCGCGACATGGCTATGGTTCTCCGCATGGGCAGGACGTAGGCTTTGTGTTCGGACACATTAATCCGAATAGTCAGGAAAAGACGCCAACCGATGCCGATGTATCAGAAACTATTATGACCTATTGGACAAACTTTGCCAAATACGGCGACCCAAACGGCAAAGGTGTGCCCAAATGGGAGCCATTCAGCATGGAGAAACAAGGAGTGATGCACTTTAATCAAAAAGCACAAATGGGTGCCGTGCCAAGTGCAGAGGCCTTGCAGGTGCTGGACAAATACTTTGAGTGGCGCCGGACGGCAGAAGGGAAGGAGTGGGCAAAATAAATTCACATAATCAATTACAATGAAGAAATCAGCACTATTTACTTTAGTTTTAAGTCTTCTGGTTTTACTGGCTTTTAGCCAGGTTACTCCACCGCAGCCTTACGGGCCTTTACCCAGTGCTAATCAGCTTCGGTGGCAAAAAATGGAGTATTATGCTTTCATTCATTATTCGGTAAACACCTATACCGATATGGCCTGGGGGTTCGGTAATGAACCTTTGGCTTTGTTTAACCCTGAAAAACTCGATTGCAGACAATGGGCAAGAATATGTAAGCAAGCTGGCATGAAAGGCATCATTTTTACGGCTAAACACCATAGCGGATTTTGTATGTGGCCGTCTAAATATACAGAGTACTCGGTAAAAAACGCACCCTGGAAAAACGGCAAAGGCGACGTGGTAAGAGAGCTGGCAGATGCCTGCAAAGAATATGGCCTCAAATTCGGTGTTTATCTGTCTCCGTGGGACAGAAACCATCCTGACTACGGAAAACCGGAGTATATTACTTATTTCAGAAACCAGCTGACCGAACTACTGACTAACTACGGAGATATATTTGAAGTGTGGTTCGATGGCGCCAATGGCGGTTCTGGCTATTATGGCGGTGCCAACGAAACCCGTAAAATTGATGCCAAAACGTATTATGACTGGCCGGAAACCTATAAGCTGGTGCGTAAACTGCAACCCAATATTGTGATATGGAATGATGGCGGAGACCGGGCCGATTTGCGATGGGTGGGAACTGAAGCAGGCTATGTGGGTGAAACTAACTGGAGCCTGTTGAATGCCACCGGCGATGTACCCGAAGATATGTTGCGCCATGGTGTTGAAAACGGCAATGCCTGGGTGCCGGGCGAGGTAAACACTTCTATTCGTCCTGAATGGTTTTATCATGAAAGAGAAAATAGAAAAGTAAAAACATTGCCGCAACTAATGGATACCTACTATCAATCCATCGGGCGTAATGGTACACTTTTACTTAATTTTCCGGTGATGCCCAATGGGTTGATTCACCCGCAGGATGAAAAAGTGGCTATTGAATTTGCCAATGCCCTTAAAGCCGCATTTGCAAAAAATCTGGCTGCAGGTGCAAAAGTCAGTGCATCGCAGGTTAGAGGTAACAGCCAGACTTATGGCGCGGCCAAGGCCATAGATGCAGACAAAGATAGTTACTGGGCGGTAAACGATACAAGCAGAAAGGCTTCTCTTACCCTGCAATATGCAAAGCCTATATCCTTTAACCGCTTTCTGGTGCAAGAGCCTATCAAGCTGGGGCAGCGGGTAAAAGCCTTTAGCGTAGAGGCATTGGTAAAAGGCCAATGGCAGGAAATTGCCAGAGCAACCACCATTGGCTACAAGCGTATACTGCGGTTTCCGACTCTGGAAACAACCCGGATAAGATTCAATATTCTGGATGCCAAAAGTACCCCGCTCATATCGAATCTGGAAATTTATAATGCCCCGATTATTCTTGCTCCACCGGTTATCATGCGCGACCAGGCCGGTAATGTTCACCTTCAGTCTGGCGATGCGGAGTCGGTGCTCTATTATACATTAGATGGAACCATGCCGGGGCCGAATACGGCCAGTTTTACAGGTCCTGTAAAAAGCGGTGAAGGTAAACTGGAAGTAAAAGCCATTGCTTATAACCCGTTTACAAAGCAAAAAAGCGTGATAAGCGAAGAGAAGTTTGATGTGGCACGCAAAAGCTGGAAAATACTTAGCACCGGCAAAGAAGGAGCCTATCAGGTACTGGACGGAAACCCGCATACCTCCTGGCATCAGGATAAGGGGTTGAAGATGCCGGTAGATTTAACAATTGACTTAGGTACACAGCACATGGTGAGGGGTTTCAAGTACCTGCCAGACCAGAACTGGTGGGCCGATGCCGGTATCATTACTCATTATCAGTTTGAGGTTTCAATCGATAACAAAACCTGGCAACTGAAAAGTGAAGGCGAGTTTGCCAATATTAAGAACAGTCCATTCTGGCAGGATAAGCTGTTTGAGCCGTCGCAGGCCAGATACATCAGGCTGCGGGCTTTAAAAACTGTACAGGAAGGCGCTGCTCCGGGATATGCCGAGATAGATATTATTACCCAATAAAAATCTAAACCGTACTATGCAAAAAAAGCTGATTACAAGCCTCTTACTGATGGGTTTAGGGTTAGTGGCAAAAGCCCAGCCCAACCCCAGGCCAACGGTGGTTTCGCCGGAGGTGCATCCTGATAACACCGTTACCTTCCGCCTTTATGCACCAACAGCCAGAGAAGTAAAACTCAATGCGCAGTTTGAGAAGGCAGCAGTGGCCATGAACAAAGATGAGCGGGGTGTATGGAGCGTGAAAGTAGGCCCGGTAAAACCAGATATGTATCCGTATGCCTTTCAGGTTGATGGTCTTCCGGTAGCCGATCCCGCCAATTCTGTTATTTTTCCGAATGAAGGTTTCCAGAATAGTCTGGTTGAAGTAACCGGTAGCACACCATTGGTGCATACCATTCAGCCTGTACCGCATGGTACGGTTGCTTATCGCTATTATACCTCGCCTGAATTGGGGATACGCCCCGTGGTCATTTATACGCCTCCCGGATACGAATCCAATACAAAGGCTTCTTATCCGGTACTCTATCTGCTACATGGGACGACAGATACCGAAGAAACCTGGACAAAGGTAGGCCGGGCCAATATTATTCTGGATAACCTGATAGCGCAGGGTAAAGCCATACCCATGATTATTGTGATGCCTTACGGCCGGGCCTATCCGGTTATCAGCAAGTCGTCAGGCAGCCTGCGAAACTGGGATAACCTGCAGGCGTTTAAAAAAGATTTCTTCAACAACCTGATGCCCTATATTGAACAAAACTACAGAACCATCAAAGACAAAAACAGCAGAGCCATTGCCGGTTTTTCGGGCGGAGGCGGCACCACCCTTTACTTCGGACTGAACAATACCGACAAGTTTGCTTACGTGTGCGGTTTTGCTCCGGGAATGCTCAAAAACGAGTTCGACAGAAACAATGAGACAGCCTTTAAAAATCCTGAACTGGTAAATAAAAATCTGAAATTGTTCTGGATTGGGGTGGGCAAAGAAGATGGTTTGTATGGGGTGAATCAGGAATTTATGGAGGTGCTGAATCAGAAGAAAATCAGATACGAAAGCCTGATTTCAGACGGAGGACACACCTGGATGAACTGCAAACTGTATCTGTCAACCATTGTGCCCAAATTATTCCGGTAATTGATTTAAGCTTTAAATAAAAAACTATGAAGATGAAAACAATTGTGACTATCCAGCTTTTGACGCTCACCCTGCTGCTGGTTTTCGCAGGCAAGGTAAGCGGCCAGCCTCCCAGAGGGCCTTTGGTGGTTTCGCCACAGGTTAACGCCGACAAATCGGTAACTTTCAGGTATCTGGCACCAGCGGCCAAAGAAGTAAAACTCAGCGGGCAGTTTCTGAAAGCCCCTGTAGACCTCTCCAAAGATGCGCAGGGTATCTGGAGCGTTACCACCGTCCCTGTAAAACCGGATATTTATCCTTACAGTTTTGTGGTTGATGGCGTTACAGTTATGGATCCGGCCAATGTAGCCTTTTTCCCGAATGAACGTTTCAAGGCAAGCCTTGTTGAGATTCCTGATGATGCCCCGTCGGTGTATTCATTAACTAATGTGCCTCATGGTACCATCAGCTATGAGTATTACCCTTCTGTGGAGGGTTCAACCGGAACTCTGGTAGTGTACACACCACCGGGATACACAAAAGATAAAGCCAAAAAATACCCCGTTTTTTATCTGATAAGCGGCACAACCGATACCGAAGAAACCTTTTTTAAAGTAGGAAAAACCAACCTTATACTAGATAACCTGATTGCAGACGGCAAAGCCAAACCCATGCTTGTGGTTATGCCTTATGGTAATCCGGCGGCACGCATTGCCGAGCAGAAAAGCCAGGCTAAACCAGCCGACATCATGAACCGTGACAGCGAAGATGCCATTAAAAGAGCCAAATTTTTTGAGACCGATTTAATCACCAATATTATTCCATATATAGAGAAAAACTATCGCACGCTGAATAACCGTGAGAACCGAGCCATCGCGGGTTTTTCAAGGGGTGGGGGGCAAACGCTCAGGGCTGCTTTTAATAATATGGATAAGTTTGCCTGGGTTTGCAGTTATGCATCGTACATATCACCCGCTGAAATGGACAAAGGGTTCAGCCATATTGGCGGCAATGCCGGCAAAACCAACCAACAACTGAAACTGCTATGGTCGGGCATTGGTACTGAAGACTTTCTGTACAAAGGTACTGTTGAGTTTGAAGATTATCTTAAAGCCAGAAAAATCAACTTCAAAAGCTATGTAACGGATGGTGGGCATACCTGGATGAACGTGAAGAAATATTTGAACGAAACCCTGCCCTTGTTATTTCAATAAAACTAAAATCATGAAAAAATATATCCTATTCATATTCCTGATGCTAACGGTGGGCGGGGGCGTATTCGCACAACAAAGACCGCCCGTTATCAGTTCGCCTGATGTGCAGGCCGACAACAGCGTTACGTTCAGATACTTTTCTAAAAAAGCACAGAGAGTCTCACTTTCAGGCGAATTTCTGAAAGCTCCAGTAGCTATGACCAGAGATACCGCCGGAATCTGGTCTGTTACCGTACCAGCTATTAAACCGGATATTTACCCATACAGCTACTATGTAGACAGCGTACAGATAGCCGACCCTAACAATACTTTTATTTTTGCCAATGAGCGTTTCAAACGCAGTATTGTTGATGTGCCGGGTAAAACACCACTGGTGCATGCTTTGCAGAATGTGCCGCACGGAAAAATTCATTATCAATACTACAACTCAAAAACACTAGGGCGTACAAGAGACCTGCTGGTATATACCCCACCGAATTTTGATGCCAGCGGCAAAACCAAGTATCCGGTATTGTATCTGATTCATGGCGGTTCTGATACGCAGGAGACCTGGACAAAAGTAGGCCGTGCCAATTTCATTGCCGACAACCTCATTGCTCAGGGAAAAGCAACACCCATGATTATTGTGATGCCATACGGCAATGTGCGCCCAAGCCCGATGCCAGACTTTACGAAGGAGATAGTTAATGACATTATCCCGTTTATTGAGGCAAACTATCCGGCTAAGACCGACAGTAAAAACCGGGCAATAGCCGGGTTTTCGGTAGGTGGCGGGCAAACCCTGAATATCGGGTTTACCAATACCGATAAATTCGGTTATATTTTTTCTTATGCCCCGTACACAGCTACTGAAGAATTCAAGAATAATTTTACCGACTGGAACCCCAACGCCGGTTTGATAAACAAACAGGTGAAGCTCTTTACCATCAGCGTAGGCACCGAAGATTTTCTCTATGAAAGCGTGAAACAAAATATAGCCATGTTTCAGGAAAAGAAAATCAAGGTGGAGCCGCTGATTGTGTCTGGCGGGCATACCTGGATGAACTGTAAACTGTTTCTGGCAAATTCATTACAACAGGCTTTTAAATAATTACATACCTCTCTTACCAAAATCAACCTTAAAACAATGAAAAGCACATTATTACAACTTGCCGCTGTGGCTGCCCTTGCAGGTAGTGCTTTTGTGGCACAGGCCCAACAGGCCAGTATTATTGAAGACTTCAAGCCTTCATCATTAAACCAGCCTGGGCAGGAATACCCAATGGTTAATTCGCAACGTTATGCCCGCTTCAAGATAGTTGCACCCGCCGCCGACAGCGTGCGCGTGAGCCTGGGTTTGGGCGGTGGAAAAGGCACCAAACTGGCTAAAGCAGAAGATGGTACCTGGATGGGTACCACCGAAGGCCCGATGGATGAGGGTTTTCACTACTACAATGTAAGAATTGATGGCGGGAAATTCAACGACCCCGGTGCGCTGAACTATTATGGCTCGGTTCGTTGGGAAAGCGGCATTGAAATACCTGCCCATGATCAGGACTTCTATGCCCTGAAAAACGTACCGCATGGCCATGTACAGCAGGTGTTGTTCCCATCGCCCAGCACCAATACTTCCAGAAGAGCATTTGTTTATACCCCTCCGGGATACGAAAAAGATACTAAGGCTAAATATCCTGTTTTGTATCTGCAACATGGCTGGGGTGAAGATGAAACCGCCTGGAGCAACCAGGGCCACGCCAACCTGATTATGGATAATATGATAGCCGAAGGCAAAATAAAGCCCTTTATTATTGTAATGACCTACGGAATGACCAACGATGTAAAACCGGGTGGAATGCGCAATTTCAAGATTGACCCTTTTCAGACGGTGCTGATTAATGAGCTGATTCCGTATGTAGACGGCCATTTTCGTACACTGGCCAACCGGGATAACCGCGCAATGGCTGGGTTGTCGATGGGCGGAATGGAAACAAAGACCATTACGCTTAATAACCCTGATGTTTTTGGCTATTATGGTTTGTTAAGTGGTGGCATATATGCCCCGGCTGATATCAAGGATAAGTCGAAAGTGAAATTAATTTTTCTGAGCTGTGGCAGTAAAGAACGCCCTGATGGTGTGAAAAAAGCGGCCGAAGAGCTGAAAAACGCTGGTTTTAACGCCGTATCTTATGTGTCAGACGGTACCGGGCATGAGTTTCAGACCTGGCGCCGCAGTCTGTTTCAGTTAGCACCGCTTCTTTTCAAAAAATAAATCGTTGGTCTGGTGGGTCTTGTGGCCCGCCAGATTCTTGAAAAAATTTCTTATTGCAGGCAGATAAATTCTTACATCAGATGAAAAAAATTGTATCGCTCATCGGTATTTTAGGCATGGTGATTTCATCCTTTGCCCAGTCAATCGAAAAAGAAGCGCCCAAAGGTTTTGATAAAGAACAAACCGGCATAGCCAAAGGCAGGCTGGATTCTATAAAATATGAATCCAAAACCGTTGGCGCCACCCGTAAGGCCCTGGTGTATACACCACCGGGTTTTGATAAAAAGAAAAAGTATCCGGTGTTGTATCTGTTGCATGGCATTGGCGGTGACGACAAAGAATGGCTGAATGGCGGGAATCCTCCGGTAATTCTGGATAACCTCTACGCCCAAGGCAAGCTGCAACCCATGATAGTGGTGATGCCAAACGGCAGGGCCATGAAAGACGACCGCGCCATTGGCAATATATTTGACCGCGAGAAAGTGGAAGCTTTTGCTACTTTTGAGAAAGATTTATTGAATGACCTGATACCCTTTATTGAAAAGAAATACCCTGTACTGGCTGACCGCGAAAACAGAGCCATTGCGGGGCTGTCAATGGGTGGCGGGCAATCGCTTAATTTTGGTCTGGGCAATCTGGACAAGTTTGCCTGGGTAGGTGGTTTTTCTTCAGCCCCTAATACCAAAAGGCCGGAAGAACTGGTACCAGACCCGGAAGAAGCCAGAAAAAAACTGAAACTTCTGTGGATTTCGTGCGGTGATGCAGACGGACTGATTACTTTCAGTAAACGCACGCATGATTACCTGTACGAGAAAGACGTGCCGCATATTTATTACCTTGAGCCGGGTGTACACGATTTTAAAGTCTGGAAAAACGGCCTGTATATGTTTTCGCAGTTTTTGTTCAAGCCGGTAAGTACCAAAGACTTTACCCGTTACTCAGTGTTGGGTACGCCCGCCGCCACCAATATCAGAAACAGCAAGTACCCGCAGATACTGCCTGATAACCGGGTGATATTTAAGGTAAAAGCGCCAGCAGCCCAAAAGGTGCAGATTGACCTGGGCAAAAAGTATGACATGGTAAAAGACACCAGTGGGGTGTGGACGGTAACTACCGACTCGGTGAGCAGAGGGTTTCATTATTACTCATTGCTGATTGACGGCGTGGCCGTGGCCGACCCCGCCAGTGAAAGTTTCTACGGTATGAGCCGAATGGCCAGCGGCATTGAAATACCATACAAAGAAGGAGGCTTTTATGCGCTGAAAGATGTGCCTCATGGCGATATCCGCATCAAAAAGTATTTCTCAAAGGCCTCTAACAGTTGGAGGGAAATGTATATCTATGCACCTCCCGGTTATGATGTGTCTACGGAAAAATATCCGGTATTATACCTGCTGCATGGCGGTGGTGAAGACCAGAGAGGCTGGGCAACACAGGGTAAAACCGATTTGATTCTGGATAATCTCATTGCTGAAAAGAAAGCAAAACCCATGCTGATTGTGATGGTAGACGGTAACGTTGGCATGGGTGGCGGCGTGGCCGGTTTTAATGAAAACGCCCTGAAAGCCTTTGAAAATGAACTGAAGAATGGCGTGATTCCGGTAATTGAAGCGAACTACAGGGTTCTGGCCGATGGCAAAAACCGGGCTCTGGCAGGTTTGTCAATGGGTGGTTTGCAGACCTTGCATGCGGGTGTACACAACACCGAAATGTTTAATTATCTGGGCGTTTTCAGTTCGGGCTGGTGGGCAAATAATAACAAATTGTCTGACCCACAGTATGAGTACATGAAAACCAACAAGGATAAAATAAACGGCAACCTGAAAGAATTCTGGATATCGCAGGGAGGTAAAGAAGACATTGCCCATGCCAATTGCCAGATAATGATGAAAAAGTTTGACGAATTAGGTGTTAAGTATAAATACAGTGAGTATGCCGGTGGACACACCTGGCCTGTCTGGCGACATGATTTGATGGAGTTCGCTCAGCTACTGTTCAAATAATTAATTGTGGTGCATCCTGAGCATTAGAGGTGTGAAGCTTTTAGAAAACAATATGAGAAAAATAGTATTCATTGGTCTGGTGTTTTGCTCTTTGTCTGTTCAGGCACAGATGCGGCCTTTTTCATTGCAGGAAGTTAAGCTAAACGATGGCATTTTTAAGAATGCTCAGGATGTTGACCTGAAGTATATTCTGGCGCTGAACCCCGATAAACTGCTGGCACCTTACCTGATGGATGCCGGTCTGCCTCCAAAAACCAGCCGGTATGGAAACTGGGAAAGTTCTGGTCTGGATGGGCATATCGGAGGACATTATCTATCGGCACTGGCCATGATGTATGCCAGTACCGGAAACGCCGAAATGAAAACCCGGCTCGATTACATGATTGATGAGCTGGCTCAATGCCAGGCAAAAAACGGCAATGGTTACGTAGGGGGGATTCCGCAAGGCAAGGTGTTCTGGGAAAGAATCCATAAAGGTGATATTGACGGCAGCAGCTTTGGTCTGAACAACACCTGGGTGCCGCTGTATAATATTCATAAATTATTTGCCGGTTTACGAGACGCCTATGAGTTTGCCGGTAATCAGCAGGCAAAACAGGTTCTGATGGGCTTGGGCGACTGGTTCATTGACCTGATACAGCCCCTTTCTGATACGCAGATTCAGCAGATACTGCGCACCGAACATGGCGGTATCAACGAAACTTTCGCCGATTTGTATATGCTTACCCAAGACCGTAAGTATCTCCAGGCCGCCGAAAGGCTTTCTCATCGGGCATTATTAGACCCACTCATAGCCAGGCAGGATAAACTGACCGGCCTGCATGCCAACACGCAGATTCCGAAAGTAATCGGGTTTGAGAAAATTGGGGCTTTAACTAATAACGGCCAGTGGTCGGCAGCGGCCCGGTATTTCTGGCAGAATGTTTCACAAACCAGAAGCGTAGCCTTTGGCGGTAACAGCATGAGAGAACATTTCAATCCGGTTAATGATTTCAGCAAAATGCTGGCAACCAACCAAGGCCCCGAAACCTGCAATTCGTTTAATATGTTGCGCCTGAGCAAGGCCTTATTTCTGGATAATCAGGATGTGCAATACCTGGATTTTTATGAGCGTACCATGTACAATCATATCTTGTCCAGCCAGCATCCCAAAAAGGGCGGCTTTGTGTATTTTACACCCATCCGCCCCAATCATTACCGGGTGTATTCTCAGCCAGAAACCAGTATGTGGTGCTGCGTAGGGTCTGGCATTGAAAACCATACTAAATATGGCGAGCTGATTTACAGCCATACGGCTGATGAATTATTTGTCAACCTGTTCATTCCGTCAAGTCTGACCTGGAAAGAAAAGGGGATTAGACTGACACAGAAAACCGATTTCCCATATCAAAATCAAGCAGAATTGGTGTTTACAACGGTACCTCCCAAACGGTTCGCTGTCAATATCAGGATTCCGAAATGGGCACAGCATTTTGAAGTGTTAGTGAATGGTAAAAGGCATAACTTTGTGGCGCAGCCTTCCGGTTATGCAGCTTTGAACAGGAAATGGAAAACAGGCGACAGGGTCATTATCCGTTTCAGGACAGCCACCCATCTGGAGATTCTGCCGGATGGCTCTAACTGGGCGGCATTTGTCAATGGCCCCATCGTGCTGGCGGCAGCCACCTCAACCCGGGACCTCACGGGTCAGTTTGCCGACGACAGCCGCATGGGTCATGAAACCAAAGGCCCGCTTTATCCGCTCGACAAGGCATTTGCACTGGTGGATGACTCCGGCCATTTTGTTTCAAAATTAAAGCCGCTCGGTAATCTCAGGTTTAGTTTAGATTCGCTTACACTGCAGCCCTTTTTTGAGATTCACGAAGCCCGCTATCAAATGTATTTCCCTACCTTTACAGGTAAGGATTATGAGGCACATCAACAGAAACTGAAACAGAAAGAAAAAGAACTGCTGGCCATTGAAGCGCGTACGATTGATAGAGTCAATTGTGGAGAACAGCAATCGGAAGTTGACCACCAGTATAAAGGAGAAAAAAGTAATACCGGCTATGATGACGAGCACTTCTGGCGTTCTACACGTGCGTATTTTGCTTATCAGATGCAAAACAAGGGGCTGGCTGGCAGGCAGCTGGAAATTACCACGCTGGAAAACTTCAATAGCGGCAAAGTAAGGATATTGATTAACGGAAAACCAGTTGAACCAATCCTTAAAGCAGATAACTTACTACTAGTTACAGGTATTGATGCCGAATGGGTAGAGGTAAGAATTGAAACAATACAAAACGCTTTATCGCCCAGATTCAATCAGTTCAGGCTCATGAAGGAGTAAAAAAAAGACAAAAATAAAAATTATATTACCGTGAAGAGAACTATTTTATCATTAATTATGGTGTGTGCTGCGTTGGTAAATACACTGGCGCAAACCAAAATTACCCTGAACACCGATCTGGCTAAAACCCAGATCAGCAAGCATATTTACGGCCACTTTGCCGAACACCTGGGCCGCTGTATTTACGGTGGTATTTATGTTGGAGAAGGAAACACCAGAATACCCAACACCGCCGGTGTAAGAAATGATATTATTCAGGCACTGAAAGACCTGAAGGTGCCTAACCTGCGCTGGCCGGGTGGATGCTTTGCCGATACCTACCAATGGAAAGACGGTATAGGGCCCAAGGCTAACCGCCCCAAAATGGTTAATGTATGGTGGGGTGGCGTAACAGAAGACAACAGTTTTGGTACGCACGATTTCCTTGATTTGTGCGAGCGCATCGGCGCTGAGCCGTATCTGGCAGGCAACGTAGGTAGCGGTACCGTTAAAGATCTGACCGATTGGGTAACTTATGTGAATCATCCCGGGGGCAGCCCGATGTCGGAGCTACGTAAGCAGAATGGCCGTGAAAAACCCTGGAGCGTGAAGATGTGGGGTGTAGGTAATGAGGCCTGGGGATGCGGCGGAAACATGACGGCCGATTATTATGCCAACATTTATCGCCAGTATGCCACTTTCATGACAGACTGGGACAACTCTTCTAAACTTTATCGTATAGCCTCGGGTGCCAGTGATGGCGACTATGCCTGGACAGAAACCCTGATGAAGAACATTCCGCATAAAATGCTGGCGGCTGTTGCATTACATCATTACTCGGTATTAAGCTGGACAGACAAGGGGCCGTCGGTAGATTTTACTGAAGCGCAGTATTTCAAAACCATGGATGAGGCCTGGCAGATGGAAGAATTTATTAAAGGCCACAGCACCATTATGGACAAGTATGACCCTCAGAAAAACATAGCCTTAATTGTAGACGAATGGGGTGGCTGGTACAATGTAGAGCCGGGCACGAATCCCGGGTTTTTGTATCAGCAGAACACCATGCGCGATGCCATGATAGCCGGTCTTACCCTTAACATCTTCAATAATCATGCAGACCGTGTGCGAGGTGCCAACCTGGCGCAGATAGTTAACGTGCTGCAGTCGGTAATACTGACCAACGAAGAGAAAATGATTCTGACACCCACCTACCATGTCATGAAGATGTATAATGTGCATCAGGATGCCCGCCTGATACCTATCAGTATTGAGTCTCCGGCTTATGAGTACCAGGGCAAAAAGCTGACAGCCGTTTCTGCTTCTGCTTCAAGAAATGAAAATGGCGTTAATATATCATTGACGAATATAGATTACACCAAAGCTCACGAAGTGACTATCAGCCTGAGAGGCGAGGAGTTCTCTAAAGTTTCGGGACAGATTCTGAGTTCAGCAAAAATCAGCGACCACAACACCTTTGAGCAACCACAAAAAGTTTCGGTAAAAGACTTTAGCGGAGCCAGACTAGAGAAAGGTGTATTGAAACTTACAGTGCCGGCATACTCAGTTATTGTGTTGAATGTAAGGAAGTAAAATCTTAAATACTTTCCGGCACTTTATATAATTTGAAAATATTGTGTTATATTTACACAATTAGATTTGCATCTACTATTAGTTTATATTAGGTTAAGATTAATTTGATTCGTGAAAATCCTTGATTTTCACGAATTTTATTGATTTTAAGGAGGGTAATACTAAAATTGCGCAAATTTTATGCATCAAATTATATAATGAATAAATACCCGCACTCCACCAGAATATTGGTGGCACTTGATTGTATAGTATTTGGTTTTGATGGTGAAGAGCTTAAGTTACTTCTGATAAAAAGGAATTTTGAGCCTGAAAAAGGAAAATGGTCTTTGATGGGTGGTTTTTTGGAAGCAGAAGAAGACCTGGAAGTGGCAGCCAACCGGATTTTATATGATTTGACCGGCTTGAAAGATATTTATTTTGAAGAAATCAAAACGTTTGGCAAAGTAGGGCGTGACCCCGTTGAACGAACAATTTCAATATGTTTTTTCGCACTGATTAACATTCATGCCCATAATCAGGACCTGGCAAAGGCGCAAAATGCGTATTGGATAAACCTGAAAAACAGACCAGACCTTATTTTTGATCATAACCAGATGGTAGACCTGGCCCTGGAGCAACTCCGTTACAAGGCTGCTTTGCATCCGATTGGTTTTGAGCTGCTGCCAGAGCAATTTACGATTCCACAACTGCAAAGGCTTTATGAAGCGATTTATGATACACCGCTTGACAGACGAAACTTTAGCCGTAAGATACTTTCAACCAAGCTTTTGATTGATACCGGAGAGAAAAATCAAAATTCAACCACAAAAAAGGCTATTCTTTATAAGCTTGACAAAGAAAAATATCAAAGCCAGTTTAACGCCTTTCACTATTTTATTTCAGATGCAATCATCTAAACTCAGATAATGCCAGATTCGCTATGTCTGGTCGTAATTTTATAAAATGAAATGTGTCATTTTAACACATAAATAAATGGAGCAAAAGTTTACAATTGGTGTTGATTTCGGAACCGACTCTGTGCGTGCTTTATTAGTGGATACTTCCAACGGGCAATGTTTAAGCACTGCCGTTGCTTATTATAAGCGCTGGCAAGAGGGTTTGTATTGTAACCCTTCTGTTGCGCAGTTCAGACAACACCCGCTGGATTATCTGGAAGGCATTGAAAGTGCCATCCAGACCGCGTTAGAGAATATTCCGGAAGCAGTAAAGCAGCAAATAGCCGGTATTTCAATAGATACCACGGGCTCAACCCCCGTAGCGGTAGATATTACCGGAACACCCCTGGCATTGTTGCCCGAGTTTGCCGAAAACCCCAATGGGATGTTTATTCTCTGGAAAGACCATACCGCCAATGCCGAAGCCGAAGAAATCAATAATCTTGCCCATAGATGGGACACCGACTTTACCAAATATGTAGGCGGCATTTATTCTTCTGAGTGGTTCTGGGCTAAAATACTTCATACATTAAGAGTAGACGCAGGCGTGCGAAACAAGGCATTTTCATGGGTTGAACATTGCGACTGGATTTCTGCCGTGCTTACGGGCAATACCCATCCGCTAACCATGAAACGTTCACGCTGTGCGGCCGGGCATAAAGCCATGTGGCATGAAGAATTTGAAGGGCTGCCTTCAGAAGAATTCCTGAGCAGGCTTGACCCCCTTTTAACAGGTGTACGCGAAAGGCTTTTCAGAGATACCTTTACATCAGACCAGGCAATGGGCAAAATATCTGCCGAATGGGCCCAAAAACTCGGGCTTTCACCAGAGGTGGTTATTGGAGTTGGCGCATTTGACTGCCACATGGGCGCTGTGGGCGCAGAAATTGAACCCTACGATTTTGTGCGCGTAATGGGTACTTCTACCTGCGATATGCTCATTGCGCCTAACGAAGAAATAGGCCATTTGCTTATCAAAGGTATTTGTGGGCAGGTGGATGGTTCCATTATACCGGGAATGCTGGGTATGGAAGCCGGGCAATCTGCCTATGGCGACTACTACGCCTGGTTTCAGAAAGTAATTACCGAGCCGGTGCGAGCCTTGCTGGGCGAAAAAGCAGCGGATGAACTGGCCGAAAAACTGATTCCTTATTTATCAGAAAAAGCGGCCGCTATACCGGTAACTGAAAATGACCCGGTAGCTACCGACTGGATTAACGGTCGGCGGACACCCGATGCCAACCATGCCCTGAAAGCAGCTTTTGCCGGTATGAATCTGGGCACCGATGCCGTCAGGCTTTTTAAAATGATTGTAGAGGCAACGGCCTTTGGCTCTAAGGCCATAGTAGACCGGTTTATAGAAGAAGGGGTGCCTATTAAACAGGTAATTGCCATTGGCGGCGTGGCCAAAAAATCTCCGTTCGTGATGCAGACACTGGCAGATGTGCTGAATATGCCCATAAAAGTGGCCTCGTCTGACCAGGCTTGTGCCTTAGGTGCAGCCATGAATGCCGCAGTAGCCGCAGGCATACACCCAGACTTATTTGCCGCACAAAAGGCCATGGGGTCAGGCTTTGATGCCCACTATGTGCCACGGGCTCCGTATGTTGAAGTATATGAACAATTATATAAGAAATATCATCGATTAGGAAAATTCACAGAAAGCAATGTTTAATCTAAAATCATTTGAGGTTTGGTTTGTAACAGGTAGCCAGCATCTTTACGGAGAAGAAACCCTTCGGCAGGTAGATGAACACTCGCAGATCATAGCTGATGCACTCAATAATTCTTCTGCCATACCCGTAAAAATTGTGTTTAAACCGGTGGTAAAAACCCCCGACGAGATATGGTCTGTTTGCAAAGCAGCCAATAATACCCCCAACTGCGTAGGCGTTATTACCTGGATGCACACTTTCTCTCCGGCCAAAATGTGGATCCGCGGTTTAAATGCCCTGCAATTGCCCATACTTCATTTGCATACCCAGTTCAACCGTAATATTCCTTTTGATAGCATCGATATGGACTTCATGAACCTGAACCAGTCGGCGCATGGCGACAGGGAGTTCGGGCATATCATGACCAAAATGCGCCTGAACCGCAAGGTAGTAGTAGGGCATTGGCAAGATTCGGAGGTGCACGATAAAATCAATGCCTGGGCACGTGTGGCCGTAGGCAGGTATCAGATGCAACACCTGAAAGTGGTGCGTTTTGGCGATAACATGCGCCAGGTAGCCGTTACTGACGGCGACAAGGTGTCGGCTGAAATGAAGTTCGGTTTTTCAGTGAATACCCATGCGGTAGGAGACCTGGTGCAGGTAATTAACCAGATTACTGATGCGGAAATTGAACGTTTGATACAGGAATACGAAGATACGTATGCCTTGATGCCCTCCCTTCTAAAGAACGGCGAAAGGCGCAGCTCGCTGGTTGAGGCTGCACGCATAGAGGCGGGCCTGAAAGCATTTTTAACAGATGGTGGTTACGCTGCCTACACCAATACGTTTGAAGACCTGCATGGTATGCGGCAGCTGCCGGGTATCGGTTCGCAGCGCATGATGGCCGCCGGCTACGGTTATGGCGGTGAGGGCGACTGGAAAACCTCTGCTATGGTGCATGTGATGAAACTGATGGCCAGCGGTATGAAAGGAGGCAACACCTTTATGGAAGACTACACTTACCACTTTGACCCTGAAAACACCATGGTTCTGGGTTCTCATATGCTTGAAATCTGCCCTTCCATTGCCAACGGTACGGTTAATTGCGAAGTGCATCCTTTGGGCATCGGGGGTAAAGAAGACCCTGTGCGCCTGGTGTTCAATGCTGCCTCAGGCCCGGCTCTGAACGTTTCGCTGGTAGACCTCGGCAACCGCTTCCGCCTTATTGTTAATGAAGTAGAAGCAGTAGAGGTAACCGAGTCTTTCCCTAAACTACCTACTGCCCGGGCGCTATGGAAACCTCAACCCGATATAAAGGTGGGTCTGGAAGCCTGGATACTGGCAGGAGGGGCACACCATACCGTATATAGCCAGAACCTTACGGTTGAGCACCTTGAAAACCTGGCAGAAATGCTGGATATTGAACTGGTAGTGATTGATAAAGCAACCACTATCAGAGGTTTGAAGAACGAACTGAAAATCAACGAAGTATTCTACAAATGAGCGCCTATCAATCATTAAAAGAAGAGTGCTATGAAGCCAATATGATGCTGCCTAAGCTGAAGCTGGTTTTGTTTACTTTTGGCAATGTAAGTGTAGTTGACAGAGAAAAAGCTGTTTTTGCCATTAAGCCCAGCGGGGTACCTTACGAAACCCTCAAAGTTGAAGATATAGTAATTGTAGATTACGATGCCCTGGTGGTTGAAGGTAATCTGCGGCCGTCTTCAGATACCAAAACGCATGCCCGGCTTTACAAAACCTGGCTGGATATCGGCGGTGTTACGCATACACACAGCACTTATGCGGTTGCCTGGGCACAGGCCGGTATGGACATACCGGTGTTTGGTACTACCCATGCCGACCACACTCATCATGATATTCCGTGTGCACCGGTGCTGACAGACGAAATGATACAAGGAGACTATGAATTTGAAACCGGCAACCAGATATTTGATGTCTTTCAGGCCAGAGGGCTGTCGCACAAAGAAGTGGAAATGGTTCTTTTGCAGAACCACGGTCCGTTTACCTGGGGCAAAACCGCTGAAAAGTCTGTCTACAATGCTGCTGTGCTGGAAGAAGTTGCCCGGATGGCGCTGCTTACCTTGCAGATTAACCCTGATACCCCCCGTATTAAAGATACATTACGCATGAAACACTATGAGCGCAAGCACGGTAAAAATGCGTATTACGGACAAGGATGCTAACTAAACCTGATTTTTACATTAAATAATACATTACCAATGAAATTTTTTATTGATACGGCCAATCTGGCCGAAATTAAAGAAGCCAATGACCTGGGCGTGCTGGATGGGGTTACTACCAACCCTTCGCTAATGGCCAAAGAAGGTATTGCCGGCAAAGAGAATATCCTGAACCATTACAAAGCCATTTGCCAGATTGTCGATGGGCCCATTTCAGCAGAAGTAATAGCTACCGACTTCAACGGAATTATTAAAGAAGGAGAAGAACTGGCTGAGATTCACCAGAATATAGTGGTAAAAGTACCAATGGTAAAAGACGGTATCAAGGCCATCAAGTACTTTACAGACAAGGGCATCAGAACCAACTGTACTCTGATATTTTCGGCAGGACAGGCATTGCTGGCTGCCAAAGCAGGCGCCAGCTATGTGTCGCCGTTTGTTGGCAGGCTGGACGATATATCAGTGGATGGTCTGGAGTTAATCAGACAAATCCGCCTGATTTTTGATAACTACGGGTATCCAACGGAGATTCTGGCCGCTTCGGTTCGCCATCCTATGCATATCATTAAATGTGCTGAAATCGGTTCTGACGTTATGACCGGCCCCTTGAGCGCTATTACAGCTTTATTGAAGCACCCGCTTACTGACATTGGCCTGGAGAAATTTTTGGCTGATTACAAAAAAGTAAACGGCTGATATACGGCTTTTACCAGACAACCTCATTCAACCTTATTACACCTGAATCTAATGACACTCGGACTCGAAAGCCTGGACTATATCATATTTCTGATATATTTTGTTATTGTATCTGCTTACGGATACTGGATTTATAAAAACAAAGGGAAGCAGTCGGCCGATAGCAAGGATTTTTTCCTGGCAGAAGGCTCGCTAACCTGGTGGGCCATTGGCGCTTCTATAATTGCCTCAAATATTTCTGCCGAGCAATTTATTGGTATGAGCGGGCAGGCTTTTCAGTTGGGTATCGCTATTTCGGTGTATGAGCTTTTAGGTGGGGTGTCTTTATTGATAGTGGCGGTGTATTTTCTGCCCATGTATCTGAACAACAAGATTTTTACAATGCCGCAGTTTCTTGCCAAACGCTACGACGGCCGCCTGGCAACCATCATGGCTGTTTTTTGGTTGTTTCTTTACATTTTTGTCAACCTTACCTCTATCATTTATCTGGGGGGGCTCAGTTTAGAGAAAATGACAGGTTTTAGTTTTATGACCTGCGCCCTATTCCTGACCATTTTTGCTGTGATTATCACCCTGGGTGGTATGAAAGTAATTGGCTATACGGATGTAATTCAGGTAGTTTGCCTGATTTTCGGCGGGCTGGCCACTACTTACCTGGCACTGGAATTGTTATCGAACAAAGTCGGTACCGGCGCAGGTGTCTTAGAAGGCATGCGTCTGATAGCCCAAAAAGCCAATGGCCACCTGCACATGATTTTCAAACCCGGCGAATATCAGGTACATGACGGCAAAGGAGGTTTCATAGATGCCTATCATCAGGTACCAGGCATTATGATGTTCATCATTGGCGGGCAGTGGGTTAACAACCTAAGTTATTTTGGCTGTAACCAGTATATTACACAAAGGGCATTGGGTGCCAATATCACCACCGCTCGCAGGGGCGTATTGTTTGCGGCCTTTATGAAAATGCTGATGCCCTTTATTGTGGTTTTACCCGGGCTGGCAGCTTATGTGATATTCAAAGAAAACGCCGATAGTTCTATTGTTAATGGCATTACCCAGAACGGCATCGTTAAACCTGATAATGCGTATCCGGTTTTGCTGAATCTGTTGCCGGTGGGTTTAAAAGGCCTGGCATTTGCAGCACTCACGGCAGCCATTGTGGCGTCGCTGGCGGGTAAGGCCAACAGTATTTCTACGATTTATATGCTGGATATTCACACCAAGTTTTTCAATAAAAACCTGACTGAAAAGCAAACCGTCTGGACGGGCCGCGTAGCCATTGTTATTGCCTTTATCATTGCCTTGCTGGTAAGCCCGCTTCTGGCTAATTTCGGGCAGGCTTTTGAGTATATTCAGGTTTATACAGGCTATGTTTCTCCGGGTATTCTCAGTATTTTTGTACTGGGCTTTTTCTGGAAAAAAGCTACTGCCAACGGCGCGCTGGCAGCTGCCGTACTCAGTATTGTGTTATCGACCGTAATTGCCAGTGTTTACCCCGAGTTTCCGTTTATGAACCGGATGGGTCTGGTGTTCTGGATTTGCTCGCTGGTGCATATTGTCATCAGTCTTTTGCAGGGTAAAGGTAAAGATCAGGCCAATGCCTTTGAGGTAAAGAAAGACTGGTTTAAGGTAGATACTCCTTTTACCATAGGCGCCTGGGTTGTGGTGGGTATTTTTGTTATAATTTATACAGTTTTTTGGTAAACCTATTCAATCTGATAATTATGAATCTAAAAACACTGGGTGTACTTCTCTGCGGAATGGCGCTGTTTCAGAGCTGTGCCTCTAAAACATCAGAAAATACACAAATGACAGACACTGCCAAAGTGAACACCATTGAAAAAGCAGCTTTCGGCCAATTGCCGGACGGAACAACGGCCGAAGTATATACCTTGCGCAATGCCAATGGCATGCAGGTACAGATTACTAACTACGGCGGCACGATTACAAGCCTGCAGACGCCTGATAAAAACGGCAGGTTTGCAAACATTACGCTTGCCTGCGATTCTCTGAGCGGGTATCTGAAAGGTGTACCTTACTTTGGTGCCTTAATTGGCCGGTATGGTAACCGCATAGCCAAGGGTAAATTCAGCCTTGATGGGCAACAGTACACCCTTGCGCAAAACAATGGAGTGAACGCCCTGCATGGTGGCAAAAAGGGTTTCGATAAGGTACTCTGGACAGCCACACCTGTTGACGGAGCAGAACCCCAACTGAAACTCAGCTATACTTCAGCAGATGGAGAAGAGGGGTATCCTGGTAAACTGGCAGTATCGGTAGTTTATACCCTGCAGAAAGATAACGCTATAAAAATAGATTACAAGGCTACTACCGACAAGGCGACGGTTGTGAATCTGACCAATCATACGTATTTTAACCTGACGGGTGATGCCACAAAGGATATTCTGGGGCATGAAGTAACCCTGCTGGCAGATAAGTTTTTGCCGGTAGATGAAACCCTTATACCTACCGGAGAGTTGAAAGCCGTAGCCGGAACACCTTTCGATTTTACGACGGCGCATTCTATAGGCGCGCGCATCAATGACCCCAAAGATGTTCAGATTAAGTACGGCAAAGGATATGACCATTGCTGGGTATTTACCGAAACCGGGAATAAATTGAAAAAAGTAGCTTCTGTTTATGAGCCTACTACCGGACGTTTGATGGAGGTGTCTACCACAGAGCCGGCCATTCAGTTTTATTCAGGTAATTTTCTGGATGGAACCGTTATCGGAAAAGGCGGTATCCCTGCCAAATTCCGCACAGGTTTTTGTCTGGAAACCCAACATTATCCCGATTCGCCCAATCAACCAAAATTCCCCTCTACGGTGCTGAAACCCGGCGAAACCTATCAGACTACTACGGTTTATAGTTTTTCTGCCAGATAAATAAAACAAGAAGGCCCTTATTCTGTTATGAGTAAGGGCCTTCTTGTTTTTAAGGTTTCTGGCGCGTTAGTTTCATTTCGCCCCTCTCGTTTTTTACAATAATTTCATTCTCATTAATCAGTTCACCGGTGCTGGCGATGGTCATGTCATTAAACGAAATGCTGTAAGAAAACTTCTTGCCATCTACTTTCCCGTTTTCAAGTTTGGTCTCTCCAAATTGTGTTTTCCAGGTTCCTTTTAGTTCATTTCCTTCTACTTTAAAAGTATAGGTTACTTCAAAGGTACCATTCGGGGTTTCACGAGACCCTTTCCAGTTGCCATCAATGGGGTTTTGCGCAAAAGCTGTCAATGCACCCAGCATCAGCATTAATACAAAAAGCTGTTTCATAGTTGATAAATTTGAATTGATAATTAAACAAAAAATTTACTTGATACAAACAAGTTAAACATTCATAAACAGGATTTCAGACCGTAATATCATTGTCTGAGGCCTAAAACCTTATAATAGGCCGGTTTGGGTTGATTGTTTCTGTCAAACAATAGCGGGTAGTTGGTTCTGCCCCTGATGGGCCAGTTGTTCAGCCAGCTGTCGCCGTCATTTACACCCCAGAACGTAACCCTGGTAATCTTGTCTTTATGTTTCAGAAACAATTTAAACAGCGCTTCATAATCATCTGCCAGCTGGTTCTGAACCGCCTCGGGTAAACCATCAGGGTAGGGGTTCGACTCGGCGTTGGCTGTCATGCGCTGGCCCACATCTGCCCCCTGAAAATTCCTTGGTAAAATCTCTATGTCCAGCTCTGTAAACATTACTTTCATGCCCAGGGCTGCATACTGAATGATGCTCTCTTCGATGTCTTTAAGCGGTAGCTTACCCAGATGCCAATGCCCCTGAATACCCACACCATCTATTCTTACCCCGGCCTGCTGTATTTTCTTTATCAGATTGATACATCCTGCCCTTTTGGCGGGTTGCTCGTTATTATAATCGTTGTAATAAAGCTCACTTTTGGGTGATACCTGCTGCGCCAGCCGGAAAGCCTCTGTGATGTAACTTTCTCCTAATTTTTGCAGAAAAACCGATTTTCGGAGGGTGCCGTCTTCATTGAGCGCTTCATTGACTACATCCCATGAAAACACCTGGCCATCATAACGGCCGGCCACGGTTTTGATGTGGTCGGTAAAGAACATTCGGATGGAGTCGGCGCTCTGGATACGACGGATAAACCCGGGCAGCTGGCTATGCCAAATCAGTGTATGCCCGTTTATTTTAATCTTATGCTTTTTTCCATAAGCTACCAGCTTATCTGCCAAGGTAAAATCATAGGTGTCCCATTGAGGGTGCAACAGGGCAGATTTCATAATGTTTTCGGGCGTGGCACTGTTAAACTGAGCAATGATAAGCTCATTTACGGCAGCGTTACGCTCTTCAATTTGTGCGGTATTCAAGGCGGTGCCAATAGCAAAGTCTTTTTTAAATGCCTCTTTCAGGGTCTTGGCTTTTTTGGTGTTGTCCTGAAAGGTAAAGTTGGCAAACAGGACAGCCACCCAGGCAATGATGATGAACAGCTTTATTCTCATGTGGGAATTATTAAAAGTAAAACATCTATGAAATGGGGTTATGACGCTTCTGAATAAAATCTAACGCCTGTAATATACAGACGTTAGACCCACTTGTATGAAACGAAACTACTATTGTTATTGGTACTGTAAACTTTCTAAGATGACTGAGGTGTTTCAGCCCGGCGTGAATCAGGCCCATGAATCTGCCACGCCTGAAAGGCAGTGGCGGTATCATGGTTGGGTGCCTGAGCCACGTCTGAACAGCTATTCAGTTAAGGTAAGTGAGTACAAATTCATTCAGAACCTTATCAGTATCCCGGGTTCTGCGGAAACTTAGGGCCTTCCACCGTCCGGTCAATCTGCGATTGCGGAATTGGTCTCAGCATGTGAAAATCCTTCACATAATTGGCGGCCTCGATGTTCCAGGCCTTTACACGTTTTACCAGCGTTTTGGTACGTACCAGGTCGTGGTATCGCATCCACTCCCCGAAAAGCTCCCGGCTTCTTTCATCCAGAATGAAGTCTACGGTTACGTTTTCCGGTTTAATTAACATGGCTTCGGCTGCGGCAGCATTTTGCGCGGCCGTGTTGGTTTTCCGGTAAGCCGCTCTCTGGCGTATCACGTTCAGCAGTTCGGCAGCTTTGGTTTTGTCTCCGGCTTGCAGATAAGCCTCGGCACCTACCAGATACACCTCTGCAAAGCGGGTAATTACCACCGGCCGGGTAGAAGGGTCATTGAAGTTACTGCCACGGCTGGGGTCCATAAATTTCTTGATGGCCGGGTATAAGTCGGCTTTCCAAAGGCTGGGTGGAGCAATGATGCCCTTAAATGGCCTGTTGCCATAAAACTGCGGTGCACCCACAACCTCAAAGTCAGGCAGCCATACGGCAGTATCTATCCCTATCTGGGTAGTATAGCCAATGCCGCGTTTATTATTGGCAGCAGTTGGGGTGTTGGTAACACTGGTATTGGCAATGTAAACTGAGTAAAAGGTATTGGCGTATCTGGCGTCAATGTCTCTTCTTACAAAGGCCTGGTCAAGAAAGTAGTTCTTGCCGGCATATTCGCCGGATGTTTGTTTGACACTGTTTGGACGAATGCGTTGATACGGGCGGCCATAGTAAGAATCACGGATCATGCCCGATGTACCAGAGTTAACCAGAACACCGGAAGCATTAACGAAAGAGTTAACCCCACTGTTGTTGGGGTAGTTCCAGTTGGTAAACCAGGGGGTAAGGTTTTGAGCAGCCCCGCCGCTGGCACCGGCGCCAACGGTGTAATACCCAAACTTGGCATCGAGCATGTGATCGCTCACAAACATGGTTTCTTTGCCGTAGTCATTAGCGGGCACAAAGGCATCGCCAAAGTCTTGCCAGAGATCCAGTCCATAAGTGGCTTTGTTGGCAATAATATCGCTTGCAATTTTGGCTGCTTCGGCATAATCTGCCTGCGAGCCTGTCAACCAGCCACGTGTAAGATAGGCCTTGGCCAGAAAGAACTGAGCCACCGGCTTGGTAGCAGCTTTGCCCAGAAACGGAGCCGTAGGTTTGTCTGGCAATGAGGCTGCGGCCTCGGTTAAGTCTTGTATAATCAGCTTGTAAACCTCAGATGCCGGGTCTCTTTTGGCGCTTTGAGACGGTACGGTAATAAATTGGGTATTCAGCGGCACATCTCCCCAGGTCTGAACCAGATAAAAATACCAGAAACCTCTCAGAAACTTGGCTTGTGCCAGGTATTGTTTTTTGGTGGCCTCGGGCAATGAGATGTCCTGTCCGAATTTCAATACACCATTCAGGGTATTGATACAGGTAAACGAAGTAGCCCAGGCAGAACCGAAGTTGGTGCCGTTCAGGCCGTTAAAAGTGTGTATAGGCCCGCCACCGCTACTGGCGCCCTGAATAAATTCGTCGGTACCGGCCTGCATTTCAGAAGAGAAACCTTCGGTGCCCCACTGGTTACGGATTTCGTTGTATACCCCGGCAATACCACCCAGAACCCCTGCAGGGCTGTTAAAAAATGAAGGTACTATCTGCGACTGGGGGTGTTCTTCAAGAATTTTTTCGCAACCCAGGCTAGAAAACAGCGTTGCGATGATGAGTATAACTTTTATTTTTTTCATGTCTTTTCAAAAATTAGAATTTAAGATTTACACCTAACGTAAACTGGCGTACCGGCGGGTTGTTAAGGTTTACTGTTACAAAGCGGTTGAAATTGCCACCCTGAATGGTGTTGCCGTATCCGTTGCCTTCCGGGTCAACAGCCAGTTTGGCTTTAACCAATGGAGAGTAAATGATAAACGGATTGGTGGCATTGACATAAACGCGAACGGTAGAGAAACCAATTTTGCTGATTACCTTGCTGTCAAATGAATATCCTAAGTTGATACTTCTCATTTTGATGAACGAGCCGTCCTGGTACGAAGTGGTAGATGTAAAGTTGCGTACCCCGCCGCCTGCGTCAGGTCTTGGGAATGCATTCGTAGGGTTTTCTGGTGTCCAGTAGTCCATTACCAGCTGGTTTGAACGCCCCTGGTTAAGGAATCCAAAGCCTGAGCCACCGCCTGATGTACCAGACAGATAAGGCACTACTACTTTCATACCCATACGGGCAAAGGTTACTATTGAAAGGTCAAATCCTTTGTAAGACATTCTGCTGGTCAGGCCTCCTTCCCATTTAGGCTGAAAATTGCCGATAATCTTGCGGTCGTTGGCATCTATTACCCCATTTTTATCAACATCTTCTACCCGGATTTCACCCGGAACCTGTACTGGTGAAGTTTGCGCTTTCAGCGTTCCGTTGTCTGCATCGGCCTGCTGCCAGATACCTATTTTGTTGTAGTCGTAAATTACGGTAAGCGGATGCCCCACAAACCAGAAATTACCTTTGTTGTCTAGCTCGGTTGGGGTGGTTAACTGAGTGATTTTTTCCCGGTTGAAGAAGTACGTGGCATCCAGGCTCCAGTTGAAACCGTTTTTGTTTCTCAGTACATCAAAGGTTAATGAGGTTTCAAGACCTTTACCCTCAGTTTTGCCAAGGTTTTTTAAGGTTGACCCCGCCCCGTTACTTTCAGGCAGGTTTACCGACAACAGAATGTCTTTGGTTTTTTGTTGGTAGACATCTATTGAACCCACGATCCGGTTATCAAATAATCCGATTTCCACACCAATATCAGACTGTGAAGTAGATTGCCAACCCAGGTTAGTGGCAGGAAGGCTTGTTACGGTATAGGCCAGCACCTGCCCTGCGGTAGTGGTTCCGAAATTGTAATAACCTGTTGAAAGCGCTCCCAGCGTGGCGTAGGCGCCTACGTTACGGTTACCGGAAATCCCCCAGCCTCCTCTCAGTTTTAAATTGCTCAGGAAGGAGAGGTCTTTCATGAAGGGTTCGTCAATGATGTTCCAGCTTAGACCAATAGCCGGATAATTAAAGTACTGGTTTCCCGGCGAGAGGGTAGAGGAGCCGTCACGGCGGAAGGTAGCAGTAAGGGTATATTTATCGTTAAAAGTATAGTTTAAGCGGGCCATATAAGAAAGCAGACCGGTTTCGGCAAAACTACCACTACCCGTAGGCTGGCCTGAGGCCAAAGAGAAATTGGCTGTTTTGATGTAATCGGCCGGTACGCCTTTTACGTTAAAGCTGCTGCCCAGGTTATGATTTTTAGTAAGCTCATACAGGGCGGTAAGGCCAATTTTGTGTTTGCTTGCAAATGTTTTGTCGTAGTACAACAAGTGTTGCAGGTTCACGTCCCAATACTCGGTATTGCGGATATCGGCATTTGATACGCTTTGTTCAGTACCTGTGTTTACAAAGGTATTGGGTGGCGCATAGCCGTTAAAATGAACCTGGCTGAAGTTTAATCCGGCGTTGAAGCGATATCTGAGGCCGTCAAGGATGTTTACTTCAGCATACAGGCTGTTGAAGGTTCTGATAGACCGCTCGTTTGAAATGATATCGCTGCCGCGGGTAATCAGCGTAAGCGGACTCACCGCCTGCGCTTCAATGGTTCCCTTTTTCGGGTTCAGGTTTATGGTTCCGTCTTCGTTGTAAGGCTTAACCAGTGGCGACAACCGCACCAGTTCGGTAGGTACACCACCACCGGCAGGGTCGTTTCTTCTGGTAAGGGTATTGATGGTGTTCAGGCCTATTTTTATGCGCTTGCCTATTTTCTGGTCAATAGTAGCGCGGATATTCATCCGGTCGAAATCCTGATTAGGCATGATTCCGGTTTCATTGAAGTAGCCAATACCCAGCCCGTATTGTGTGTTTTCCACACCTCCCTGCAAACCCAGCTGATGGCTGGTATTGAAGCCGGGTTTATAGAGCAAGTCCTGCCAGTCGGTAGATACCCCCGCGGCCAGGTTGGCTTTTTCTTCTTCTGTTAGCGGATAGGCCGTTGTACCGGCACCCTGTGTGTTTAAGGCCGCAGACTGCTCCTTGAATTTGGCATACTGCGCGCCATTCATGACATTGTATTTGCCCATGATACTGGTTACGCCATGGTATCCGTCATAGGTAATTACGGGTTTGCCTGTCCGGCCTCTTTTGGTGGTAATTAGTATTACCCCTCCGGCGCCTCTGGAACCGAAAATGGCCGTTGCAGATGCATCTTTTAATATTTCAAGGCTGGAGATGTCGTCCGGGTTAATGTCGTTCAGGCCACCAAAAGGAATACCATCTACTACCACCAGCGGGCCGTCGAGTCCGTCGCCATTACCTGTGGTGATAGAACGGTTACCTCTGATACGGATAGTTGCCTGGCTGCCCGGGGTAGACCCGTTGCTTACAATAGATACACCGGCGGCCCTGCCCTTGAGTGAGTTTAACAGGTTAGGGGCTGGAACTTCTTTAAGGGTTGATTCTGAGACCGAGACAACCGCACCTGTGATGTCGCGTTTTTTCTGGGTTCCATAGCCCACCACAATTACTTCTTCCAGGTCTGTGGCGGTATTATTGTCAAGTGTTACACTGATATTAGTCTGGTTGCCAACCCCTATCTCTTTGGTAACATAGCCTAAAAAACTGAACACAAGGGTTTCGTTGGGTGCAGCGTCAATTTTGAAATTACCCGACACGTCAGTGGTGGTTCCTCTTTTGGTGCCTTTTACGGTAATACTTACACTGGGTAAGCGCTCTTTGGTAGATGCGTCTGTGACTTGTCCGGTTACAGATTTAGACTGGGCTGCCAGTAGCAGCGGGCACAGCAATAAAACCGAAACCCACATCCAACACGTTAACTGTTGTTTAAGGTTGTAAATTTTAATCATAAAAGAAAATAGGTTTATATGAAAAGTACAATTTTCAATACCTGACATCCAAAATTGTTGTTTTTGAACTTTTCGGTATTAAAACCCTAAACTAGTGCCTGCTTTGATAAAGGCAAGTAAATGGTGTCAAATTGACACAAAATATTTTACGCCAACTATCGGTAACGTTGCCGAGCGTAGTGCCGGCATTACTTTTGGCTGCTTGCATGGGGTATCAGAAGCCTAAAACAGCAGCAGTGTTTTCGAAAAAAAAACAGCAAAATTTTTGGTATCTTACTAAATAATCTATAAAAAATACAATACGGTGCCAGGTCTGTAATGTTAAATTGTATTATGTTGTGAATAGTTTTAATTATTGGGTTGTCCTGATTTCGGTTATATTTTGCGTTTCAGATGTTATCAGGGCATCATTTTAATGGAATGCCGGGCTGGCTGTCAGCCCTGAAAAATAGCCTCAGCGTAAGAGAAAAAGACTGAACCTACGCTGATGCGGTTCTTATTCCACCCAATTTGTGAGCGTGCCAATACCATCAATGGAAATATGGATTATATCTTTGTGTTGCAAAGTAAAGCTGTCTGGCGGCACAATTCCGGTGCCTGTCATCAGAAAACAACCATTAGGGAAACTGCACTCGAATGTCAGGTAGCTGACCAGTTCTTGGAGTCCTCTTTTCATCTGACTCAGGCGGGTAGCGTTTGCAAATACTACGGTTGCTTCTCTTTCAATAGTTAGTCTGATTTCAGTTTCGCGGTCTATTGGCTGCCCTGTTACCCATATACAGGGGCCGATGGCTGCGCTTTTATCGTATGATTTTGCCTGAGGCAGATACAGGGGGTTTTCGCCTTCAATGTCTCTGGAGCTCATGTCATTACCGATGGTATAGCCGGCAATTTTACCGCCGGAGTTAACAAAAAGCGTTAATTCAGGTTCAGGGACATTCCATTTGGAATCCCGGCGAATCTTTACGCCCTGACCGTGGCCTACGGTTCGGGCCGCGGTGGCCTTGAAAAAAATCTCGGGGCGCCCGGCTTCATATACCCTGTCATAAAAATCGCCTCCGCCTGCGTCTTTAGATTCTTCCATTCTGGCGTTTTTGCTGCGCAGGTAGGTAACCCCCGAGGCCCAAACCTCCTGTGAAACAATAGGCGGTAACAAAGCCGGGTTTAAATCAAAATTTTGTACTGGTTGCCGGGTGGATACGGCCTGAAGCAGCCATTGATAAAGACCGGGCTGATTGACGAGGGAATCAAAGCTGAGTTCGGCAAACGAGTAGAATTGGTCTTTATGCGCTACAAAAGGGCCCTGGGTTGTGTTGTATATTTTCATCTGGTTTGGTATGCATTGATTATGTTTTTCAGTAAGATAGGGGTAATTCCGGCGTGCCGGAATTACCCTGGATAGTCTGTCAGCAAAGTGTATCGGATAAGTTACTCAAAAAACGGCACGCCGGGTGTGGCATATTTTTTCATGCCTTCTTCGTTTATTTCTACCCCGATGCCGGGTTCGTCTCTTACTCTGATGTACCCGTTTTTTTCAACCATGTCACCCTTAAAGGTTACAATTTCTTTAAACATCGGGTCTTTATGAAAGTAAATTTGCCATTCCATAATCATAAAATTGGGTACCGAAGCACACACATGGGCACAGGCCATGGCGCCCAGGTAAGAGGCCACCATGTGCGGGGCAAACGGCACGTAATAAAGGTTGGCCAGATTGGCAATTCGCTGGCCCTCGCCCAGACCCCCGCATTTTTGCAGGTCGGGCATGATGATATCTACGGCGCCGCTTTCCAGCAAAGGTCTGAAACCGTAGGCCAGGTAATGGTTTTCTCCGGCACAGATAGGGGTAGAGGTAGAGGCCGCTATTTTTTTGTAAGCATCTGTGTTTTCGGCCGGTATGGGTTCTTCCAGCCACATCAGCCCCAGTGGTTCCAGCATTTTGGCGGCCCGCTCGCCGGTGGTGGCGTCGTAGCGGCCGTGCATATCGGCGCATATATCAATTTTGGGGCCTACTTCTTTGCGAGCAGCGGCCATCTGGTCGTACATCCGTTGCAACTCGGCCGGGCTGGCTGTCCAGTTAAAGCGGTCATATTTGTTAGGGTCATTGGCCTGGTCGAGGTCGAACTTAACAGCCGTAAAGCCCATATCTACCGCTTCGCGTGCGGCTTTGGCAAATTCTTCAGGTTTGGGCAACTGGTTCTGATAAAGGGCGGTATCCATGTAAACCCTGACGGTATCTCTGAACTTTCCACCCAGCAGCTGATACACGGGTACACCCAGCGCTTTGCCGGCAATGTCCCAAAGGGCGGTTTCTACCGCTGTAAGTACGGCCACAAACATACCTGACTGGGCGCCTTCAAAAAAGCCTGATTTACGGATAGACTCAAACAGTTTGTGTACATTCAGGGGGTTCTGACCCTGAATACGCCTGCCCATTGATTTGACCAGATGATAGGTGCCGGGTGTGGCATCCACCCCTTCTCCATGCCCGATAATACCCTGATTGGTGTAAATTTTTACAAATAAACTATGGCCGCCGCGTATATAGCCCGCCTTGATGTCGGTGATTTTCAGGTCTGTGGGCGCCGAACTTTTAGGGGCTCTGTCTACGGCCTGAATAAATTCATTACCGAACGTTGAAAATGAAGTGGCAGCCATAGCTGAGCTGATTGCTGCTTTCTGGAAAAAATTTCTTCTGTTCACTTTTTAAATGTGTTTAGCGAGAGGCAAGCTCCCGGGTGGAATATGATTGGTTGGTGCTGGGTTACCAGGTTCTTTGTTTCAGAATCTCCTGAATCTGTGCCGGGTCAACAGGTAGTTTGTTGATGTGTTCGCGCAGCCATTGCGAAAAATCTTTTTCGATGTCGTCTGACCAACGGTTGTCTATCTGCCCCGGTGTATATTTCTGTTCGCGCAGCCGCTGATGGCCAAACATATCCCGTAGCCTTACTACCTCCGAAACCTTTACTACTTCTTCGGCCAGATGCGGTGGTATGAAAACAACGCCGCCTTCGCGACCCAGTACTATGTCGCCCGGCATTACGGTGGCCTTACCGATACGGGTAGGCTGATTGATGCCAACCAGGGTGGTATTTAAAGCCCTTTTGGCATCATTAAGGTGGTGCGATGGATGATAGCTTCTGAAGAAAGAAGTAAACCCGCCTATTTCTTTCAGCCCGTTTAAGTCTCTCAGGGCGCCTTCGTACACAATGCCGTTGCCGGTTTTGGCATAGATAGAGTTGCCGAGGTTGTCGCCAATGGTTGGGCCGTCTTCGTAGGCGTTAAACTGGTCAACCACATATACATCTCCTTTTACCAGCAGGTCAATCGGCCAGGCGTTCTGCGATTTAATCCGGCCGTCTTTTTCATGTCCTTTGTCGTCAATGGCTGTTTGCAGGTCTGGCCTGCCGGGCGTAAAAGTGGCAGTTACCGCCCTGCCTACCAGTACCGAATCGGGGTTGATGGTCTGCCAGTTTCCTTCAAACTGGTACTTGTAATTATGGTTGCGCAATACCGCCCAGGCTTCTTCAAGCGTTACTTTTTTCATTCTTTTCAGCAGGGCGTCATCTACTTTAGGCCTGCCGTCGGCAAATCTTTCACCCTTCCATTCACGTGTCAGGTGTAATAAGTACTCTTTTGATATTTGTTGGGCGTGCAAGGTTTTAGCTCCGAAAAAAAGCAAAATGCCCAGATAAATTTTTAGCATGCTTATGAGAGGTTTAAGGTTTGACAATGGGATTAATGACCTGCGACTGCTGCGTCTGTGTCTTCAGGAGGGCGTTTGCTCCAATAGTTGGCAATGATAGACCCTGAAATATTCATAACCGGCCCGAAGATGGCTGCTGCTATGCCTACTGTGGCAATACGACCCATTTCATTGGCCAATGCTGAGGCCAGCCCTGCATTCTGCATTCCTACTTCCAGTGATATGGCTCTGGCGTCTGCCTCTTTGAACTTCAGCAGGCGCGAGAAAAAATAACCGAGCGCATACCCGAAAATGTTATGAATAATAACTACCACTACCAATAATAAGCCGACCGTTTTAAGCGAGCTGGCACCACTGGCAGTTACTATAAGAATAATGTAGGCAATGCCCAGCATAGAAAAAACCGGAAGCGCCCGGTTGAACCGGGCCATCAGACGCGGTATAAATTTATGCAGGGCCAGACCTATAACCACCGGTAATATGACCATCTGCGACATATCCCAGAACATATCCCAGAAATTTACGGCTATCAGACCTCCGCCCAGCGATTTCATCAGAAAAGGGGTCATCACCGGAGCCACCAGCGTAGACAGGGTGGTGATGGTAACAGATAGCGCCACATTGGCCTTGGCCATCAAGGCCATGACATTTGAAGCCAGGCCGCTTGGGCTGCTGCCAATGAGTATAATGCCGGCGGCTATTTCAGGCGGGAAGTCGAAAATCATGGATAACGCCAGCCCTGAAAATGGCATAATGGTAAAGTGGCATACCAGACCAACCAGTACTTTAAGCGGAGATTTGAAGACTTCGGCAAAATCATCAATGGTCATGGTAGCGCCCATGCCCAGCATAATTACCTGTAAAACAGGCTTGATGAAAGTGTTGAGTTTAACACCCCCAATGCTGGTAAAGCTGTGCGGGAAATAGTAGCCTATTATAACAAGGAAAATAATACCCAGGGTGTACCAGTAATCTTTGAGTTTCATCAGCTTGATTAAATAATGATTTTTGAATGGTGGAAAGGAGGGTTAAGCAGGTGCTTAACCCCATAATAGGCTAGTTACATTTGTATTTTTAATTATTTGTCCCAGAAAACCCTGCTGGTCAGTTTGTCGCCGCCAATCCGGCTGGCTGCTTTCTGATAATTTTCATTATTGGTAGACGACTCGGCATCCGGATACCCAAAACGTCTGGTAAAGCCACCCTGCAGGTTATTGTTGTAGTTATTCGGGCTTAAGGCCGGGAAGCCGCTTCTTCTGAAATTGGCAAATGATTCGGCGCCATTGCCCAGGCTGGCAATCCAGTATTGGGTGTTAATCAGCTCCAGGGCTTTGGCTTCAGAAAACTTCACAAGCGGGTTTTCCAGATAGCTTAATTTTAAAGCAGCAGGAACGGCAGGGTTAGGGACGTTCGGATAAAGCGAGTACTCGTCCATCGAAGCAATAACCCCGGCCTCATAATACTCTTTGGTAGTGAGCACGTTGCTGAGGCCTGTAAGCCAGCCTCTTTGAGACGCCTCTGCCAGCAGTAGCTTGGTCTGGGCATTGGTTACATAAAATACGGGTGCAGTAGCACTGCCAAAAACCGAGTAGTTCAGTTGCGAGTAGTTATGGCCTGTTCCCTGCGGGCCGCGGTAAGCCGGGTTTTTTACAATGGTCAGTTGGTCATAGCCTATCGGGTAGCCGAACTGGTTGGCACGGGTGGTGTCCGGGGTAAGTGCCAGCACCTGATTCGGGTCAGCATATTTACCCGATATGTATTTCAGGCGTGGGTCGTAGGTTGATTTCAGCTGATTTATAAAAGGCTCAGCCAGATAGTAAAAGTAAGGGTTGGTACCTCTGGGGCCGGCATTGAGCGGATTATTGTAAATGGCATTATAGACAATGTAAGGATTATCGGCATTGGTTTGTATCAGCCCGCCTTTGTAGGCCTCCTGTACAATTGACTTCGCTTTATTCTGGTCAATTTTTGAGTACCGCATCCCTAATCTCAGCAGCAAAGAATTACCCAGCTTTTTCCATTTGTCGATTTGCTCGGCAGCCGCCAGTTTTCCAAAAAACAAATCTTCTTTCACTGCACCTTTGGATGCATCAAGCGCCGCCACTGCCGACTTTATTTCGTTGTATAATTCTTCATAAATTACTTTGTCTTCATCATATTTCGGGTAAAACAAACCTTCCAGGTTTCCTTTTCCGGCCTGGCTGTAGGGTATGTCGCCGTAAGTATCTACCAGCACAATATAGATGTGCGATTTCCAGATGCGCGCCATCTGGTACAGATTCGCTTTGGTGGCATCTGTTTTGGTAAGGCTAATGATTTGTTCGAGTAATTTCAGCGGGCCCGGGTAGCTGTTATTCCAGCGCGGAATGTTGAAGTTGTTGTTGTCTTCATTGAAATTGAAGCCCGCGGTGGCTCCGGTGTTGTAGGCATTCACAAATTGTTGTACGATGGTTTGTTCGCCTTCCCATGAGCCCGCGTCGGTATTGCGCTGGGCGTTGGTAAATAAAATGGCTGGGTCAATCTTGGTGAGTGCATAAGGGTTGGTGTTAATAACGGCAAACCCTTTGTCGCACGAAGAAACAACCAGAGCGGCAAAAATGGTGCTTATTGTATATATAAACTTCTTCATTTTTCTGGAATTTTAGAATTTAACATTGAGGTTAACACCGTAAGTACGGGTGGTAGGCAAAGTGGTTTGCTCATAACCTACCCGGAAATCGCCCGATGAAGCGAAAGCCTCGGGGTCAAGGTCGGCCAGGTATTTTTTGATGATCAGCACGTTTCGGCAGGAAACTGAAAGCGCAAGCCCTTTGATGAACTTTACCCGGCTGCCAATCAGCCTGGTGGCGTCGTAATTGAGCGTGATGTTTCTGAGCTTGATAAAGTCAGATTTGAATAAAAACGGGTCGGCAATCTGGGCATTCCGGTAATCTGTATAAAAAGACTGCGGGTCAACGGCAGTTGTATTTTTTTCGCCGTTGGCATAAACTGCCGGAAATACCACCCCACCATTGCGGCCCACTAATGAGGCCTTGGTATGCCCTTGTCTGAGGCCGTTAAGCGCCGTGGAAGAAAGTATCTTTCCACCTGCTTTGTAGTCTAAATGCACCAGCAGGCTCAGGTTTTTGTAGCTGAAGGTGTTGTTCCAGCCTCCGGTAAATTTCGGAAGCGCACTTCCAAGCAGCACATCGGCGCCATCGTTAGGAACCAGTCTGCCGCTTGAGTTAACGATGATTTCACCTTTGTCGTTTCGCTTATATGTTTTGGCTGCCAGTTGGTTCAAAGGCTGGCCAACCTCATAAACCAGGCTGCCGATAAACTCATTGCCGCCAAAAGAAGTTACCACCAGACGGTTGGTGTTGGGTGCCAGGGCCAGTACTTTAGTGGTATTGATGGCGGTATTAAATGAGCTTTTCCAGGTAAAGTTTCCGGTTTGTACAGGGGTTACGTCAAGCATAAACTCCATCCCCCGGTTTTGTAACGAACCCAGGTTAAGCGGTGTGCCGTCATAGCCTGAACTATTGGAAACAACGACAGTTAAAATCTGATCGCGGGTTTGTTTGTCGTAGTAAGCTATGTCCAGGTTAACTCTGCTTTTAAACATTCTGAGTTCCAGACCTACCTCGCGCTCGCTGACACTGAAAGGCCTTAACAAGGGGTTGGGGCTGTTGGTATTATTGATTGTACCCAGTGGATAACCATTAAAGGCGTTCTGTAATATGCCGTAGGTAAGCAGGCCACTGAATGCATTGATACCATTGGCGCTACCCACATCAGCAAAGGATGCCCTTAGTTTTCCATAACTTAGCCAGGGTATCTCTTTCAGTAGCTCAGAGAAGATGAAGCTACCACTTACTGAAGGGTAAAACGAGCTGTTATTTTTGGGGTTCAGAACTGAAAACCAGTCGTTGCGGCCGGTCAGGTTCAGGTATATCATATCTTTATAACCCAGCTCGGCAAACCCGTATAAAGAGTTTACCTGTTCGGTGTAAACCCCGAATGATTGCGATTTGGTGATACCGTTTTCAATTGAATACAGGTCTCGGACTGTAAAATCGGTTACGCTCTGGTCAAAAGTGCGGCTGCGATTGGTGAAAATATTGCCACCCAGGCTTACATCGGCAGAAAAATCACCAAATTCTTTATTACCTGCCAGCAGGAAGTCCATGTTCATCTGGCGGCCGTTGCTGGTATTAACGCCATAAGAACCGTTATAGCCTGTACCGGCCTGGTTAAGCGGGGTAGAAGTACCTACACCGGTTGGCAGATTTTGTTCCAGAAAAGAAACGCCATAGTCCATATTCACCCGGCCCTGCAAATACAACCATTTGAAGATATCGTATTTAACAGTGGCCGTACCCAGAAAGCGGTCGCGTTTGTTTCTGATAAACTGCCGGTCCATAATATAATAGGGGTTCAGGAGCGTGGTCTGAAAGCCAGAAGTTTGCCTTTCAGTGCCGTTGTCGGCTACCGCTTTTTCTTTCAGCACATCAAGACCGATAGAGTTAGATAAGCGATACAGGAAATTTGGAGACCCTATACCTTGTACCCCTACCTGTGGCGGGTTATTGTTGATTTCGTTGGTATAATTGATATTGAGGGTGGTGGTGAGTTTATTACCGATTTTCTGGTTGATACCCGCATTGAAAATCTTCTTGTGGTAATCGTTGTTCGGTGAAATCCCCAGGGCATCCTGATTCGAATATGAGGCTCTGAAACTACCCATGCCATTACCACCCGAAAGCGCAATGGTATTGGTAAAGGCGCTTCCTGTTCTGTAAAAGTTTTTGATTCTGTTCTTTTGTGGTAAGTAGGGCCTTTCTACGCCGTCAAACTGTATGGTGGGCTTGCCGTCATATTTGGCTCCCCAGCCAAACTGGCCTGTGGTAATGGCCTGGCCCTGGGTGGTAGGCTTTATACCGCCCTGCCCCTGGCCGTATTCATACTGGAAATCGGTAAAATCCAGTACCTCATCAGCCGCATAGTTCGATGAGTATTCAAGCCCTATGCCGGTGTTTTTATTGCCACTCTTGGTGGTAATGATAATGGCACCATTGGCCGCACGCGAGCCGTAAATGGCAGCTGCCGTAGCGCCTTTAAGAACGGTCATGCTTTCAACATCATCAGGGTTAAACTGCTGCATGTTATCGCCCAGGTCTACAGATGCCGTACTGGTGGCAAAACCATTGGCCCCGCGAGCGCCCTGATCCATAGGCAGGCCATTGATAACAATGAGCGGAGAGTTATTGGCACCCGCAAATGCTGACTGGCCGCGGAGTCTGATTTTTGTACTGGCACCTGCCCCCGATGACGGTGGAGAGATGTCAAGTCCGGCAATTTTGCCTTCCAGAGAAGCCATCACGTTAACGGTTCTGTTTTGCTGAATTTCACTTACTTTCACGGTTTCGGCCGCGTAACCCAGCCTTTTTGATTCCTTTTTTATACCCAGGGCAGTAACTACTACTTCTTCAAGTGCCTGTGTGTCTTCTACAAGTGCCACCTCAATGGTAGAACTGTTGCCTGCTTTTATTTCCTGCGTGAGGTATCCGATAAAGCTGAATACCAGCGTTTCGCCTGCGGCAGCATCAATTTTAAAGTTTCCGGCGGCATCGGTAATGGCGCCTCTCTGGGTTCCTTTTACGGTTATGCCTACGCCGGGCATGGGGTCTTTGTTTACACTTCCGATAACACGGCCGGATAGCTGCCTGGTCTGAGCCAGCAAGGCCAGCGGACAGAGATAGAGCCATAAGACCAGTAGCTTCAGTTTGAAACTGCTGTTTTTTGCAGGGTAAAAATGTTTCATTTTTCTGTAGAGTTTTATTCGATTAGTACAATTTTATATGATTCAAATGCTAAAAATTGTGATGCTTTTTTGAAATAATATTATCGAAACTATCGGCAAAATTTTGATTTGCAAGCGGAAAGTGTCAATTTGACACCAACTTGCAAACACGAACTATCAGAAACGTTTGTGATGCGTGTTTTGGGCGTTTTTTTGGATGTAAAAAACTGATAAATAGATATTTAAAGCAGATTTTGGGTCTTAGAGAGGAATTTTTGATGAATTTGATTATTAAAAAGCAATCTTAAAATAATACAATATCAAACATGCAGAGGTGTATTAAATGTAACACGGTAGACGGAGTAATCAAGTCAGGTTTTCTGAGAGGCAGGCAACGATTTTACTGTAAGTCATGTAACCTCAATTTTGTGCTGGAAATCGAAGAATCTGCTCCGCTAAAAAAGAACAATCAGATTACCATTGTTGATCTGGCCAGGTATCTCGGAATTTCGGCTTCAACTGTTTCAAGAGCCTTGAATGGGAAGACCGATATCAGCCCATGCACGCGGGAGGCCGTTGTGAAGGCAGCGGTTGACCTGGATTACAGACCCAACCTGCTGGCCCAAAGCCTGAATCGTGGGAAGACCAATACCATAGGGGTGGTGATACCAAATGTAGAGTTGCCTTTTTTTGCCACGGCGCTGGCCAGTATGCAAAAGGTGGCTATTGAAACGGGCTACCGCATTATGGTGTGCCACTCAAGTGAGTCAGAAGAAATTGAGATACTCAATACAGATACCCTGATTGCCTGCCGGGTCGATGGATTGCTGATTAGCCATTCGAAAGAGACTACTACTTTTGAGCACATCAGACGTGTGCTGGCGAAGAATATCCCGATTGTACACTTTGACCGCGTATGCCATGAAGTGGCTACCACCAAGGTAGTACACCAGGATTTCAAGGGTAGTTTTGACCTCGTGGAACATTTAATTTTACAGGGTTGCAGGAAAATTGCTGTCATGCTGGGCCCTGAAAAGTTTTATATTTCTCAAATCAGGCTTGCGGGGTACAAAGCAGCCTTGCAGAAGCATGGCATAGCAGTGGTTGATGAATACATTTATTATTCTGAAATGAATAAACATGATGGCACCAAAGCCTTTGAATATTTTACTAATCTGCCACAGCCACCAGACGGAATTTTTGCGATGTTGTCAAGAAACGCCATTGAAATGATGGTAGCAGCCAAGAAAAAGCATATCAGAATACCGGACGATATGGCTTTTGTGAGTTTTGGCGACGAAACCCTGTGTGAACTTTTTGAACCATCACTTACGGTTTTTAATCATTATCCTACCAAAGTGGGCGAAGCAGCCATTCAACTGCTCATTGAAAACATCAAAAACAAAAACAATCAGGAAGCCCCGGTTACTCATGCCATTCAGGGCAAACTGGTGGTCAGAAACTCATCAAGCAGAGTGAAAGAATATTGTCTATAAAATCACCTGCCCTGCTTACCGGCCCGCTTGATGGCCGGTAGGCTAATTGCTTTTTCTTCATAACTGCCATTGGCGGCATATATTCAACAATATGTTGATACAAACCTATGCCGGCGTAAACTATATATAGCAGGGCTGAAAGGTCTTATAAAATACCCTGGCACCGAAAGAAAAAAACAAAAAAAAGAGCTTTTATACTATTTTTGTAACCAAAACGTTTTATATTTCGCCTGATTAAGCCATTAATCAAAACTCCGGATAACTTTATGAACTTTGTTTCTTAGATTTTCCTGGGTCTTACATAACCTGATTTTTTATTAGAATTCTATCCTTTTTTTAGAGCTGCACTAATATTTCATGCAGGCTTAACAGGTCTAACCTACCCGGAGTTTAAAGAAAAAATCGTCATCATTACTACTGCTTTATACCTTCTTTTTCTGTGAAAATTTTTAATTAAAAACTGCTAAACTCATATTAATTTTTGTTAACAATTTAGATTTTTCTTTGAAAAGTGTACTGAAATTGTTATATTAATAGTCTGATTGGTTTAGTAAATTTTCAAGATTAGGTAATAATAATTTCATATCTGAGTTTCAAAAAAAAGAGGCCTGCAGCTATACTTTTTAAAGTAAAAGAATTCAGACAAACACCATTGCAATACGTTAATACAGATGCGATTTACTTCTAATTAATTTTGTTTTTGTGGAATAATTTAGAATATTTTTTGCGCTTAAAATTGTAAGGTTAGTTTATTACCAAAAAAAGTAATAGTTGTATTTTACGAAGAAGTTTGACCAAATAATAGATTTATCTTGATATTGTGTTTTTTAATTGTTTACCTTTGAATAACAAGTTTTCAAAATAGCTCTTGAAGCTGTGTTTTAGGTGAAGTCAATCTGCTAAGTTTATATTAAAAAAATGAGTTTTTCATTAATTAACCGCTACTCAGTTATTTTACCTAAGTCTGACAGTTTTACAGACGGTTGTAACAATCCATACTCATCAAAATTAGTAAAAGAATTTTAACAGATATTTTACCTGCATAGTAACAAAAGGCAAAACCCAAGTAATAATTAAGTAAAGAATAATACCTTTCAAAATTAGTAAAAGAATTTTAACAGATATTTTACCTGCGTAGTAACAAAAGGCTGAACCCAAGTAATAATAAGTAAAAAATAATACCTTCAGAATAATTGTGATTTAAAAAAGATTAATTGTTTAACAGGGATTACACTAGAATTTTCATCAAACTGAGTCTGAATTAAATCACAGGTTTCTGACCAACCAGAGCAAAGAGTTTTACCAGCCATGAAACGAAGCTTCTTACAAGCTCTGATTGTAAATTGAAATTTGCAGACAACCAAATAAGTTAACTTTAAAAAGTAAAAAAAATGCTTACCGATTTCATTGTACTAATTGTGATTCTGCTAGCAGTCTTATTCATTAACGCTGAGCGTCGTAGAGAGTCAATTGAAGATTAATCTAAAAATTAACAACAAAACACTTAAATACGGATGAATAGTAATGATTTGAACCTTTGGGAAAAGGAAGAGGATTTTGATATACGCGTATTTTTCATGAAGTACCTGCGGTATTGGTACTGGTTTTTTATCTCATTGGCCATTACTGGTATCTGGGCTTTTCTCTACCTAAGGTACACCACTCCTATTTATCAGGTAAATTCGATTTTGTTGATTAAAGACGAGAAGAAGGGAGGAATGGCCGGAAACGATGTGCTCAAAGACCTTGAGCTGTTTTCGGGTAATAAGATTGTGGAGAATGAAATGGAGGTTTTGAAGTCCAGATCCCTAATGGAAAAAGTTGTAAATGAACTGAACCTAACCGTTTCCTACTTTCAGGAAGGGGCTATCAGAGACTACGACGAGATAGCCTTTGGTTCTTCGCCAATTTGGGTTCAGCACGGAAAACTTACGCCTGTTGCTTATGAAGAGCCTCTTTTTGTTAAGATTCTAAATAAACAAAAATATGAGCTGCTGAATGAGTACGGTCAATCTAAAGGAGTTTTCCAATACAGCCAGAACATCAAAAGTGAGTTTGGTACGTTCAGGGTATTTCTTCACGACTCTTTGTATCGTAAGGATAATGACCTTATTAAGGTAACATTTGCGCCTAAAGAAGGCCTTGTTCAGATGTATCAGGGTAGTTTGCAGGTAGAGTTATTGAACCAGAAAAGTTCAGTGCTTAAGCTGACAATTGAAGATGCAGTGCCGTCAAAAGGGAAAGCCTTCCTTAGCAAATTGCTTGAGGCCTACACTTTTTCTGCCTTGAGTGATAAAAACAGAGAGGCTTCTAACACTATTCAGTTTATTGACGAGCGCCTGAAGCTCATTACCAATGAACTGGGCGATGTTGAAAAAGATGTAGAGGTTTATAAAAGTAGCCAGGGTATTACAGACCTGAGTGTTGAGGCTAATTTGTTTCTGGAAAAAGTAAAAGACAATGATTCAAAACTGAATGAAGTGGATATTCAGTTAAAAGTTTTAGATGGTGTTGAGTCATATCTTAGAAGCAGCCAGACCGGCGTAGCCCCTGCCACACTCATGGTGAGTGACCCTGTTCTTACAGGGCTGTTGAGCAAATTAAATGAGCTTGATATCCAGAAAGAAAAATATGCCCGTACTACACAGGCCGGCAACCCATTGCTTGAAACAGTTAATACACAAATAGCTAATATTAAAGGGGCCATCAGAGAGAATATAGCTAACCAGAAACAAGGGTTGGTTGTTACAAGAAACAGTTTAAAGAACCTGAATAACAGGTTTGAGTCTTCTATCAGAACTATTCCTAAAAAGGAAAGGGAGTTTGTTAACATCAAGCGCCAACAGGGTATAAAAGAGAGCTTGTATCTATTGCTTTTGCAAAAACGTGAAGAAACAGCTATTTCTTACGCATCAACAGTTACTGATAGCCGCGTAGTAGATGACCCTTACACGGTTTCAAACCCTGTAAAACCTAAAAGAAGCGTTATTTATGCCATTGCCCTGCTTGTAGGTCTGGTTATTCCGGCAGCTGTTATTAATGGTAAAGATCTGATATATAACAAAATTCAGTCGCGCAAGGAAATTGAAGCAGTAAATGGTATTACGGTTTTTGGAGAAATCGCCAAAAAACCTAAGGAGGTACAGGATAATATTCTTGACCTGACCAGCAAAAGTTTTATTTCTGAGCAATTCAGAATTCTCCGTACTAATCTACAGTACATTGGTACAACCCATGAAAAAAGCAAAACAATCTTGCTAACTTCATCTATAAGTGGTGAAGGGAAAAGCTTTGTGAGTATTAACCTTGCAGCCAGTATTGCTTTACTTGATAAAAAAGTTGTAATACTTGAACTCGACCTACGTAAACCTAAAGTATCTAAATATTTGGGTATTGCTGAAGACAAGGGGATTTCAAATTATCTGATTGGGCAGGCAACCGAAGAAGAACTTGTTAAGCGAAGCAGTATAAGTGATAACCTGTACGTAATACCTTGCGGACCTGTGCCACCAAATCCGGCTGAGTTACTTTCTAATGGCCGTTTTGAAAAATTAATGAGTTTCCTGAAAACCGAATATGATTATATCATTTTGGATACCCCGCCAGTAGGATTAGTAACAGATGCTGTTATATTAAGTCAGTATACCGATATCTGTTTCTATTTAGTAAGGCACGAATTTACACCGAAGAGCTACATTAATTTATTGGCTGACCTTAAGAAATCAGGTAAGTTTAAATCGCTTAATGTGATATTCAATGGCGTTGATTACAGCAATAGCAGTTATGGATATGGCTACGGGTATGGATACGGCTACGGATACGGTTATACGTATGCCTATGGAGAAGAGAAGAAAAAGAAAAAGTGGTGGAATGTCCTTGGGTGACCTGATTGATAAAATTGAAAATTAGTTGTTGATGAATCAAGCAAAAAGGGTAGTTTTTAATACAGGTATAACATACGCCAAAGCAGCAGTTACTGTATTTATCTCATTATATACAACTAGGTTAGTGCTTAATGCGCTCGGAGCAGAAGATTTTGGTTTATATAATGTGATTGGAGGTCTTATAGCCATGCTGGCTTTTCTGAACTCAGTAATGACCACCTCTACCCAGCGATACATCTCCCTTAGCTTAGGCGGAGGCGATATTGGTAACATCAAAAGAATTTTCGCCAATAGTATTATCGCCCATTTAATTATTGGCGTAGTAATACTAATCGGAATTGAAGTAACAGGAATGTACTTTATCTATAATAAGTTGCAGATTAATCACACAAGAATCTCAACTGCCGTATATATTTTACATTTCGTCTCTGTTTCTACCTTTCTGACGGTTATCTCGGTTCCTTATGATGCGGTAGTGAATGCACATGAAAACATGACATTTCTGGCCATTATAGGGGTATTTGAAACCATTTTGAGATTCCTGGCCGCAATTGTTATATTTTACTTTGGTGAAGATAAACTGCTGCTTTATGGCTTACTAATGCTGGTGGTAAGTTTTGTTATAAGGTTAATAAAGCAAATCTATTGTACCAGAAAATACCCTGAGTGTACGGTCAGTTTAAAAGCCGAGTATAGCAAAAAGCAGATAGTAGAGTTAGGTTCATTTGCAGGTTGGCAGTTATTCGGTAATCTGGCCGCTATTGCCAGAAATCAAGGGGTTGCAGTAGTACTTAACTTGTTTTATACAACAGTAGTAAATGCGGCTTATGGTGTGGCAAACCAGATTAATACACAGCTGATGTTTTTTTCAGAAACGATGTTGAGTGCTGTTCGTCCACAAATAATGAAAAGCGAAGGAGCCAATGACAGAGCGCGTATGATCAGGCTGGCCCTTACAGCAAACCGGTTTGCGTTTTATCTTTTTACCTTTTTTGCGGTTCCGTTTTATTTTGAATTGCCGTTTATTTTGAAGTTATGGTTAGCTAACGTGCCGGATTATTCGGTAGAGTTTTGTCGGGCCATTATTTTATTAACAATGGCCAGCCAGATTAACCAGGGATTGATAACAGCTGTGCAGGCAATAGGAAAGATAAAGGTTTATCAGATGGTTGCAGGTGGAATTTTGCTTTTAACATTACCCGTTGGATACGTATTTTTGAAACTTGGGTATCCGCCACAATATATAATACTGGTAGGTTTTGGATTAGAATGTATTTCTACGGTATTCAGGATATTTTACTTCAATTACCTGACCGGCTACTCTGTCAAAGAGTATTTTAAAGGAGTTATCTTTGATAGCTTCGCCAGTCTTTTACCAACAGTATTAATTGTTTGGTTTGTACAACAGCATTTACACGGCGAGTGGTTCAAGTTTATTATTACATGCCTGGTTTCAGGAGTTACATACATTGGCTTTATTTACCTGTTAGGTTTGAAAGATACCGAAAAAACAATGATTGCCCAGTTAATTCAAACGGCAAAGAAAAAGGTTTTTAAGAGCTAGTGATTACACACATTTTAAATTGAGGTGCTTTTTTTATTATGAAAATCGGGATATTAACGCATCATTACCCTGAAAATAGAAATTACGGAGCAATGCTTCAGCTTTTTGCAACGTATACTACTCTAAGCAAACTGGGCCACACTCCTGTAGTAATCAATTATAAGTTTTTAAAAGAGAGTGGTGGTGGGTTAAAGGCTTCTATTAGAAATTTTATCCTGAATTCGCTGGGTACCAAGCCATTTAGTGAATTTTCGGCAAAATATTTACCTAACAAAACCAAAGAGGTTACATCTGCATCGGCAGCTGATTTAAACGCATCAATTGATTTATTTCTTGTAGGAAGCGACCAGGTTTGGAGGTATTCTTACGTTCCTGATATAGAAGATTTCTTTTTTTCTTTCGTTGATGATAACCACAAGAAGATTTCTTATGCAGCAAGCTTTGGCCTTGACCGTCTTGAAGTACCAGCCAAAGATGTTGACAGAATAAAGGCATTGATTAATAGATTCAGCTCTGTTTCTGTTAGGGAAGTTTCAGGAGTTAAAATATGTGAAGACTTAGGTGTAAATGCACAATTGGTGCTTGACCCGGTTTTTTTACTGGATGAGAAAGACTACACAGATTTAATAAAAAAAGAAGGAATATCTGATGTGAAAAACGAAAGATATATAGCACAGATGCTCCTTGATGTTGAACCAAGCCACATTAATTTTATTAACAATTTAGCAAATAAAGTTAATACGAAGGTCCTTAACCTGAAGGGTAAAAAGTATCCGGTGCTAGGTAGGATAACAAATAAGTTATATACGATTCCGCAATGGTTGAACTTCATAAAGAATAGTGAAATTACTATTACCGATTCTTTTCATTGTGTTGCGTTCTGTCTTATTTTCAAGAAGCCTTTCATTTGTATTGGTAACCCGGTAAGAGGTATGGCAAGGCTGGAAAGCCTGCTTGGGCTGGTAGGTTTGAAGCACCTACTTATAACAGAGGCGGATTTCCATAAAATAGACGATATACCAAAAATAGATTACCAGGCGGTTTATCAAAAGTTGAATGCTGTTAGAAATGAATCTTTTGAGTTTCTTAAAAAAAGTTTGAACTAAAGTAATGAACAAACATCTATCTAAAAGACTGATTTATGTAGGTTTTGTGTTCAGGCATCACAAAGGGACTCACGCAGGTTATGATAAGATTAAGAATTACCTCAAGTACGATTTAGAAATAGATAGTCAGGCAGAACACGAATGGTTGAGTTATTCATTAAGCAACATTGGGTCTAAGATAATCAGAAAGCTCTATATGATTGTTTTTGGCAGTACCTATTTGATAACCCTGATTAAGTGTTTGTATTTGATTGTATTCAGGAAGAATCAGGTATTTCATTTTGTTTATGGAGAAAATAATTATAAGTGGCTGCATCGTTTGAAAGGCAAAACAAACAAAATAGTTTGTACCTATCATCAGCCATTACAGTTCTTTGTTGATAAGCCGGCGCTGATTAATACAATAAAGTGTCTCGACAAAATAATTCTGATGAGTGAAAAGGAGGTTAGTGCGTTTAAGGAATGGACTGGCAGAGATAACGTTTTTTTTATACCTCATGGCATAGACATAGACTTTTATAGCCCTGATTATGGTATGAAAAGAGAAAAGACCATTCTGATGGTGGGCAACTGGCTGAGAGATTTTAAACTGGCAAATGAGGTGTTTAATATCTTGCTTGAAAAGGTACCCGACCTGAATGTGATTGTAGTTACATCAAAGCATAATCATTACCATTTTAATAATAGTAAGATTCAGCTATTATCGGGTATTACAGATGAAGAACTAAGGAACCTCTATAGAACAGTTAATTGCATGTTTTTGCCATTAGTGTCGTTTACAGCCAATAATGCTGTTTTAGAAGCGGCATCAGCGGGGTGTCCGATTTTAATTGCGACCAATAATTTTAATAACTCATATTTTGAAACTGAGCAAATAGAGTTGATGCCATTAGAAACTGGCAAAATTGTTGAGAGGCTGATAAACAGTATTGATACACCCTATGACCAGTCTAAGGCCTCAAAAATCAGAGAGTTTGTATCAGACAAATACTCCTGGAACAAAATAGCAATTGAAACCAAGGCTTTATTGATTGCAGATTAATAATTGTGCTGAGTACCCCAATTTTATGACAGGCAAATGATAGGCTGTCAGACCGCGGGTAAAGATTAGAAGAAAGAAGAAAAGCGAAAAGTATGAAGCGAATAAGTTTTAAATTTACCTCCTTTGAATGGATACTTATCGGCCTGATTATTCATGCCATAGGGAGGATATTCTTTTTGTCTTCTAAGCCGGTTTGTTATTTAATTTGTGCCTTAGGGCTATTTATTGTTATTTTTAATTTTTCTTTTAAGTTAAGCTATCAAATCCCTTTTAGTGGTATTTTACGATTCTTATTTTATTTTTATTTGCTGTGGAGTATTGGAATTATTATTCGTCCAATTGTTACAGGGGAGAATTTAAATAGAGACGGATACTCGTTTATAAATCAATATACATGGCTGGCCTACTTTGTACCATGTATTTGCTTTATAAATTCTGAGAGGATCTCCCTGAAGAGCATATTTCGATTTTCTTTTATTTCAGGAATAATAGGTATTGGACTATTAATAGTGTTTTCTAATGATATTTTTAGAGGTAATGCTTATTATGATGACGAAAGTTATCAAGTCTATATTGGAATAACAGGCATTCCAACATCCTTCCTAGTTACATCTGCTTACTGCTTACTTTGGTTTGCGTTTTTATCTAGGCCATACAAGCTTGTTAGCTTTATTTCTTGGTGCTTGGGTATATTTACTACTGCATATGCCGCTAGACGAGGAGGGGTTTTTAATATGTTACTTTTAATAACATTATTCATTTTTCAGTATTTACTTTACTCCAAAAATAAAGTAATTCAAATTGTTTTAGCGGTTTTGATTGTTGCTATTTTGGGTACTAGTATTTTGACATTCATTAACTCAAACTTCTCATTATTAGTTTCTAGGGCTGGGGAAGATACCAGAAGCGGTGTTGAGGAATTTTTCTTTCAAAGTTTTCAAGGAAAAGAATTAGATTGGCTTGTTGGCCGTGGAATAAATGGGACATATTATTGTCCAATTTTTAGAAACCCAAATAGGGATGTAATAGAAACAGGCTATTTACATATGATTTTAAAAGGAGGACTTATTTATCTTTTAACTTTTATATTGTTTTTGCTTTTTTCGATGTATTTGGGTTTTTTCAAGTCAAAGAATACTATGACTAGAGCAATGGCATTTTATATTTTTATGAGATTTATTGCATTGATTCCTTTCGGTTTACCATCATTTAGCTTCGAATATGTTGTATTATGGATTTTTATTGCATTTTGTCAATCTAGTAAATTTAGATCCATTAATGATCAAGCAATAAAGAGAGTTTTTATCCCTAAGGATTCTACTAAAAAAACTGCAATATGAAAGTACTTTGGTTTGCTAATACCCCGTGTGGGGCAGCTGAGATTTTAAGTCCAGAAATGAATTTGGGGGGATGGCTTAGATCATTAGAAGAGCAGTTAGTGCAGAGGGAAGGTATAGAATTAAGTGTTTGCTTTTATTGGAAAGAGGATATTCCCCCGTTTAAACATAAAGGTACATCGTATTATCCAGTTCATCGTTCGATATATTATTACATTGCTAATAGAATATTTAATTATACAGAAGATGATAAGAATATAAAGGAACTTCTAAAAGTAATAGGAGAAGTTGCCCCTGATGTTATTCATATTCACGGAACTGAAGAAAATTTTGGTTTGATTCAAGCATTTACACAAGTGCCTGTAATGATTTCTTTACAAGGCATTCTTTCACCGTATGCGGAGAAATACTTTTCAGGGATTCCTGCTATATCAGCCTTTTTGTTTGAGGGACTTAAGAAGAAAATATTGTTTAATTCTGAATTATTATTAGCTAAAAGAATTAAGAGAAATGCGGTCCGTGAGAGGAAAATATTATCTCAAGCACGAAATGTATTTGGTAGAACTAATTGGGATAAACGTATATCAGGAATTCTCGCGCCAAATGCTAAATATTTTGTGAATAATGAAATTCTTCGTAAATCCTTTTATAAAAATCAATGGAATAAATCAGAATTTTCTGACCCGTTACAGATTGTTACTATTATGAGCAGCGGCTTATATAAAGGGTTGGAAACTATTATTAAAACGGCTGGTGTTTTAAATGAATATAATAATCTAAACTTTACTTGGACTATTATTGGTCAAAAAGAAACTGATATTTTCCCGAAGATTGTAAAGCGATGGCTCAAGGCAGATTATAAAAAATTGAATATAAACTTTGTTGGAAGTAAGAATGAAAGTCAGATTGTAGATATTCTCATCAAGTCTGACATTTACTGTCAGGTAAGTCATATAGAAAATAGCCCTAATAGTGTTTGTGAAGCTATGTTACTGGGTATGCCAATCATCGCTAGTTTTGCTGGTGGAACAGACTCAATGTTGAAGAATCAGAGTGAAGGGATATTAATACAGGATGGGGACCCGTATTCTTATGCAGGAACAATCGTAAGTTTAATCAACGACCCTGCTAATATATTTCAATTTGCCAGGAAAGCTCAAGAAAAAGCTCATAAGCGTCATGACCCTGTAGAAATAGTAAATTCACTTATATTAACATATAATGAAGTTATGGATAAGGCTAATAATTTACAGAATAACTTTTAATTTATTTGTTTTAGAGTTTTGAATTATATACCCTAAGAGAATTATTTAAATTAATCAATTTAATTCTGGAATGCTTAATAAGATTCTGATACTGGCTTTTAAATCAATAAGAGAATTAAAGTATCACATTTGGCCACCAATTACAACCTTATTTACCAAAATACTGCTTAAGCTGAATGGGGCTAAATTTAGCTCGGTTCATTCAAGTGGTATCCCAGTTATACATATATCTCGAAATGGAGTTTTTGAAGCCGGAAAGAATTTTGTTTTAGGTAACTCTAGAGATAGCTATGTATCGGGGCTACAAGGTAAGTGTAAAATTGAAGTGAGGAATGGAGCCGTCCTACGAATAGGAAATTCAGTAGGGTTGACACTTACAACCATAATATGTCATGAACAAATAACAATAGAAGATAATGTGAATATTGGTGTTGGTGTACATGTTTTTGATACAGATTTTCATTCTTTAAATCATGAATTCAGACGGGATAGTAAATTAGATAGAGAAAATAAAAAAACAAAGCCAATTCTTATAAAGAACGATGTATTTATTGGAGCACATTCTATTATATTAAAAGGAGTAACAATTGGAGAAAACTCAGTTATTGGAGCCGGTAGTGTTGTTACCAAGAGTATTCCCGCAAATGTTATCGCTGCAGGAAATCCATGTAGAGTAATAAGAGAATTAATATAAATTCAAGAAAAATGCAAGATTTAAAAATTTCAATAATAACTCCATCATATAATCAAGGTAGATTCATTGAAGAAACAATTTTATCAGTATTGAATCAAGGATATGATAACCTTGAATACATAATAATGGATGGAGGGTCATCAGACAATACTGTTGAAATTATAGAAAAATATAAAAGTGGAATTAGCTTCTGGAAAAGTGAAAAAGATAAAGGTCAAACAGATGCCATAAATCAGGGTTTCGCTATGGCAACCGGTGATATAATTGCCTGGATAAATAGTGATGATGTTTATTGTGAAGGGGCGTTTCATACAGTTGCAGATTATTTTAAAAATTATCCGGATTGTATGTGGGTGGCAGGAAGTGAATTATTTATGAATCAGGAAGGACAAACATATATTAGGAAACATCCTAATACATCTCGTTGGCTTGAAAAAAATGCTATGATGTCGCTTTATCAGCCTAATGTTTTTTTGAGAAGGTCGGTTTTAACTACCATAGGATTTCTCCGTGAAGATTTCCATATGACAATGGATTTAGAATGGTATAGTAGAATTGCCCAAAAGTACCCGGTTCATATTATTGATAAGGATATAGCTAAATTTAGATGGCATACGGATAGCAAATCTTCTCAGGGAATGCATACAAAAGCACAAAAACGTTATCATGAGGAGGTAATAATAATCATACAACAAATCCATCCTAACTTAAAGTGGATTACTAGTAATTTTCCGAAGACATCTTTGTTCTTTTGGTTTAAAATTGAAAGATTCATGAGATTAAGTAATAGAATCTTGAAAGGAGAATTGAGAAAGATCAACGATAAGCTTTAAAGTTCTGAATAAGTTGAAAGGTTTAATATCTGTATTAATTTAAGAAATACTTAATGAAAATTATTCAGTTATGAGTTACACTCTTAATACCCCCATTCTATTTTTGATTTTCAATAGGCCTGATACTACTAAGAGCGTTTTTAATCAAATTAGAAGAATTAAACCTAAGTATCTTTATGTTGCTGCTGATGGCCCACGTGAGCATGTGCCTAATGAAAAAGAAAAGACAGATGCAACCAGAGAAATTATAAATCAAGTTGATTGGGATTGTAATGTTGTTACTTTGTTTCGGGAGAAAAATTTAGGATGCAAATATGCGGTTAGTTCCGGCATTTCCTGGTTCTTTAGTCAAGTTGAAGAAGGGATTATTTTAGAGGATGATTGCTTACCTGATCTAAGTTTTTTCCGTTTTTGTGAAGAGCTTTTAGAAAAATATAGATCTAATAAGTCCATTACATTTATAAGTGGTAACTGTTTTCTTAAAGAGCCTGTTAATGGGAACGATAGTTATTATTTTTCAAAATATCCACATATTTGGGGGTGGGCCAGCTGGAGGCGTGTTTGGGAATTATACGATGTAGAGATGGCCGATTATAATAACAATTTATTTGAAACAAGTATTTTACCAAGCTTGAATTCCAAATCAGAAGAGCAATATTGGAAGAAAGTATTTGAATCTACAAGTGCTGGTGAAAAGAATACCTGGGATTACCAGATTACATATGCCATATGGAAGAATAAGGGTATTTCTATAACCCCGGCAAAAAATCTGGTAATTAATCTTGGTTTTCAAAATAATTCAACTCACTTTTTTTTAGAAGACTCTTATAAGTCTGGCTTGAAGTTGGAGTCTATAGAGTTCCCTCTGGTTCATCCTGCCAAGGTAGAAATTAATAAAAAAGCAGATAATTATACCTTTGAAAATACTTTTAGCCATTCGCTCAGCAGGCTATTAAGATTATTCAGAGAGAATAGTATTCCGCATATATTTTCTTATGTTATTAGAAAAATACGAAAAAAAGTATAGCTGTTGATTTCAAAGGAGTTTTTATTATGTTGTAAAATTTACTAATCTAAATTCTAATTTGGTGAAAATTTTAATTGTTCACTCGTATTATTTAAGTAGAGGCGGCGAAGATGTGGTGTTTGAGCAGGAAAAAGCATTGCTTTCAGAACAGAATAATGTTGAATCGTTAGTATTTAGAAATGGTAGTAGTTTTAAAGGATTATTCCAGTTTTTGTTTTCAGTATGGAATATAGGAGCCGCATGGAAGCTTAAGAAAGTTATAAAACGTTTTAATCCGGATGTTTTACATATTCATAACTGGCACTTTGGTTCTGGTCCGATTATTATAAGAACAGCAAAAAAACTGGGAGTCCCGGTAGTGCTTACATTACATAATTATAGATTACTTTGCCCTTCTGGTAGTTTGATGTATCGTGATAAATTATTCACTGCTAGTTTACAGCAAAATTTTCCATGGGAGGCAGTAAAGCGTAAAGTTTATAGAAATTCATTTCAACTTACATTTTGGTTAGCATTTGTTGTATGGTTTCACCGTTTTTTAGGTACCTGGGCAAAAGTAGATAGTTATATAGCTCTTTCGGAATTTGCAAAGGAATTGTTTTTGTCATCTTCATTAGGTTTGAACGAAAAACAAATTACGGTTAAGCCCAATTTTGTAACAAAGCTTGATATAACAGAAAATGAAAAGGGTGCTTTTTTTCTTTTTGTGGGCCGATTGACAGAAGAGAAAGGAGTTTTAGTATTACTGAAGGCATTTGAGAATTTATCCACGCCTCTAAAAATCATCGGTGATGGGCCTTTAGCAAGTGAAGTTATAAGATATAGTGAGAAATACTCTAATATAGAGTATATCGGAATAGCACAAGCGCCGAAAGTAAGAGAGTATATGCAAACCGCTAAAGCTTTAATAATGCCCTCTATTTGGCACGAGCCATTTGGTCTGGTGATTATTGAGGCCTTTTCAGTAGGCACTCCGGTTATAGCGAGTAAGATGGGTGCAATGGCATCTATTATAGAACATGAGATAAACGGACTGCATTTTGAAGCTAATAATCCAATGGCATTAAGAGAAGCAATTTCTAAAATTCAGGAGGAAGGAAAATTTGAAGAGTTCGGCAAGAATGCGTATCAATCTTATTTAGAAAAGTATTCTAAAGAGACGAACGAGAGACAGCTTCTGAATATTTATAATGATGTAGTTGAAAAAAAATCTAATCAGTAAGATGCACAAAAAAAAGCTCATAAGTATTAACATTTCTCTTGGTAAATATCAGGAGTTTGTTGATAATATACTTGGTTTGGGCAAGAACCATACGTCTTCTTATGTTTGCGTTTCAAATGTGCATGTTTGTATAGAAGCGTTTCGCTTTAAAGATTTTTCAGAGGTAGTTAATAATGCAGATATTGTTACGCCTGACGGAATGCCGCTCGTAAAAGGGTTAAAGTGGTTGTATGGAATACAGCAGGATAAGGTTTCTGGTCCTGATCTGATGCCTTCTCTGCTAAAAGAAATGGAAAGGCAAAATCTGGCTGCGTTTTTTTACGGGTCTACTCCTGGGGTTTTAGAAAAACTGAACGGGTGGTGCAAAGATAACTTTCCTGGGCTTACTATTGCCGGCTCTGTTTCTCCTCCATTCAGGAAATTATCTGATGAGGAAATCGAGCAGGATGTCCAAATAATTAATCAATCAGGTGCGCATGTGGTTTTTGTGGCACTGGGCTGCCCGAAACAGGAACGCTGGATGGCAGCTATGAAAGGCAGAATAAATGCGGTCATGATTGGAGTAGGGGGGGCGTTCCCGATGTTAGTGGGAGAGGAGAAAAGAGCTCCGCTCTGGATGCAGAAAAATATGCTGGAGTGGCTGTATCGCCTAATGCAAGACCCCAAGCGTTTGTTTAAAAGGTATTTTGTAACCAACAGTTACTATATCTACTTGCTAACCAAAGAAAAATTAAAGCTGACCTTTAAAATTTAAATTCTATAACTGATTAAATGCACAAGGATTCCAAAATATACGTCGCTGGTCACCGGGGAATGGTTGGCTCGGCAATTTTAAGGAAGTTACAAAAGGATGGTTATACCAATTTTGTACTTCGCACGTCAAAAGAATTAGACTTAAGAAACCAACAGGCGGTCGAAGACTTTTTTCAGACCGAAAAACCTGAATATGTATTTCTGGCTGCTGCCAAAGTGGGTGGTATTATTGCCAATAATACCTACCGAGCAGATTTTTTGTATGAAAATCTGGCAATTCAGAATAATATTATTCATAGTTCATATAAAACAGGTGTTAAAAAATTACTGTTTTTAGGTTCTTCTTGTATTTATCCAAAACTGGCGCCTCAGCCTCTTAAGGAAGAATATCTTTTGAGCGGCTATCTTGAACCTACCAATGAGCCATACGCTATTGCTAAAATTGCTGGCATTAAGATGTGTGAGGCTTACAGAAGCCAATATGGTTGTGATTTTATATCGGCCATGCCAACCAATTTGTATGGGCCTAATGATAATTATGATTTACAGAATTCTCACGTTTTGCCGGCCATGATTCGGAAGTTTCATGAGGCTAAAACCAATCATTTGGCCACGGTAACCCTATGGGGTACGGGGTCTCCGATGAGAGAGTTTTTGCATGCCGATGATCTGGCAGCAGCCTGCCTTTATTTAATGGAACAATACAGCGAGCCTGAATTAATCAATGTAGGAACCGGAGTGGATGTTACCATTAAGGAGTTGGCAGAAACAGTAAAGAAAATTGTTGGTTTTGAGGGTGAGTTAATCTGGGATACAAGTAAACCGGATGGAACACCGAGAAAACTGATGGATGTTTCAAAATTGCATAATTGTGGTTGGAAACATACCATAGAGTTGGAAGAAGGTATAGGGCTGGCTTATCAGGATTTCCTGGAGCATCATGACACGCTCCGTTTGGGTACAAATTAAGACAGTTTGGTAACATTCTTGAAAAGCCCGGAAAGTAAAACTTATATTTTAGTTGACATATTAAATATCATTATACACTTATTATAAACCAAAGATTGTTACTCAATGAAAAAAGCACTGATAACAGGTATCACAGGTCAAGACGGAGCCTACTTGGCAGATTTTTTATTAAATAAAGGCTACGAAGTTCATGGTATTAAGCGCAGAAGTTCGTTAATCAATACTCAAAGGGTAGACCATTTGTATGAAGACCTACACGAAAGAGGTGTTAAATTTATAATGCACTATGGTGACTTGTCTGACTCTACCAATATCATCAGAATTATTCAGGAAGTTCAACCAGACGAAATCTATAACCTGGGTGCAATGTCTCATGTGAAAGTTTCTTTTGACGAGCCTGAATATACTGCACAGGTAGATGGTATTGGTACGCTTAGAGTTCTGGAAGCTGTTCGGCTTTTAGGATTAATCGAGAAAACTAAAATCTATCAGGCCTCAACTTCTGAACTATATGGTTTGGTACAGGCAGTGCCTCAATCAGAAACTACGCCTTTCTATCCGCGTTCTCCTTATGCAGTTGCCAAATTGTATGGCTACTGGATTACAGTCAACTACAGAGAGGCCTACAATATGTTTGCCGTAAACGGTATTTTGTTTAACCATGAGTCGCCACTACGTGGAGAAACATTTGTTACCAGAAAAATTACCCGTGCAGTGTCTCAGATTGCATTAGGTCAACAAGACGCTTTGTATCTGGGTAATCTGGATGCACAACGCGACTGGGGGCATGCCAAAGACTACGTAGAAGCCATGTGGTTAATTCTACAACAAGATGTACCGGAAGATTACGTAATTGCAACGGGAATCACTACCCGCGTTAGAGAATTTGTAAGAATGTCTTTTGCTGAAGTGGGAATCTCGGTAGAATTTAAAGGTGAAGGCGTAGATGAAATCGGATATGTAACTGCATGTAGCAATCCTGATTATCAATTGCCAATCGGTAAAGAAGTTGTTTTTGTAGATCCAAGATATTTCAGACCAACAGAGGTTGAATTGTTGATAGGAGACCCAACAAAATCTAAAACCAAATTGGGTTGGGTGCCTAAATATGATTTACCGGCATTGGTAAAAGATATGATGCAGGCAGATGTGGCTTTGTTTAGCAAAGGCAAGTAACAATCACTTTATTACTGGTTAATAATTAGGTATATGAGGGCATAGGCACCAAATTATACCTAATTATTGGTCAGGTATTTTTGGATTTACTTTGCATAGAATTGTCTATAACAAAGAAACTTTGCTTTTTTAGAGGTAATATGCCAAAAAGTTTGAATATTGTTTGGTAATAATTGCATTTACCAATATTTTAGAGTTGTTGTTTCGGTTAAGTTGTTACATCAGAGGTTTATTATCCTAATTCGCCTCATACAGATTATGTGTCTTTTGTAAGTTTGCTATTGTTGAGCTCGTTTGATTTGTTTCTGGGCCGCCCTTCGTTTTACATCTTTTTTACTGCAACACTAAAAGTTCGCCACTACCTTAAAGGATAATTTGTCAGGAATCACAAGATTTCTTTATGTTTTATAGGCAATTTGAATTGATTTAGTACAATTCAAGGTCTTAAGACAAGAAATCTTGGTTTTTTTAGCAGCGTAATTAAGTAAATCCCCAATACAATTTTTCTTATTAATTTAAATTATCATGAAAACTGGAAGAAAATTTAAGTTTGCCAGCCTGAGTTTGGTTATGGCGTTGGCAGTTAGTATGTACAACTGTAAGTCGAAAGACGCAGAGCCTGAGATTCCTAAATTTGAGGAAAAGTACAAAGATGTAAAACTGCCAGATGTAAAGCCAACTACACCAGCAGCCGTAACCACTACGCAGGGTTCAGTGACTGCATCAGCCACAACAACGGCGGTGGCCACTGCTCTGGCCACCGGAACAGTTACATCTGATGTTACTACAGCTGCTGCCAATGTGGAGAAGGTGATTGCGCCCTCGGAAGCAGGCAAAATCTCCGCTGCTTTCACTCCGGCGGTAGTCAGCAATCTGGTGTCTACAGGTACTTTACCGGCAGATTTGAAAGCGTCAGTACAAGCGATTGCTTTGAATCCGGCGCTGGCCGCCTATCTCCCAAAGATTACCCTGCCATCGGTTAACGGTACAGTTGTAACGGGTCTTGTAAAGGAGTCTTCCATTACAAAAAATGAGCCATTAATCAAGTTTCCTGATTATGCACTGGCCGCAGTAAACAGCGCTTGTACCGACTCGGCGCAGTTGGCGTTTAATCGTGCCAAAGCAACCATAGATGCAGCCAGAGCAACCCAGGAGCAAACTGTAAATGCTACTTATGCCAGCCGTGTTGCGGCAGCCAACAGTGCGGCATGTATTGCCACCGCAGGTACATCGTTTAGTACCAGAAACACAACTGCCAACAATTTGCTTCAGGCGGGCCTTACTGCTTTGGCTTCTGTAAAAGATACACTAGGAGAAGCAAATTATAATTTGCTAACTGTACTTTTATATGTTAATTTTGTTCAGACTATTGAGTTGTCAGGTAATTTATATGCAGCAGAAGTAAATGCTTGTAATTTAACAACTACAGCTACAATAGCCGCTGCAGCTTCAGCGCGAGATACTGACCTTGCCGCTATTGCTACCGCTTATAATACAACCATTACTAATATGCAGGCCACTCTGACGGCGTCTTTCCAGACTTGTCATGACCAGGGCCAGGGTTAATTTTAATTCAAACGTCTTTTAAAAATATGAAAATCAAAAAAGCGCTATCGTTTATTTCTTTTAAAAGGAGATGTAAGGGTAGCTCTTTTTTGATTTTTCGCTCCACCGTAGCAGTCTGCCTTTTTGTTTTTGCTTCGCAATCTGTTTGGGCGCAGGTGAATCTGTCTGGCAAATCGGGCCTGATGTATATACCTAATGCAACTGCCTACGAAGACGCCAGCCTCAGCTTCGGCTACAACTACAATCCGCTTAAATATTCGTTGCGAAGTAAGCAAAGAAATGCCGAGCGTGTTTTATTTGCCAATCTTACCTTACTGCCGCGCCTTACCATTACCTTAAGCCTGCTACAACCGGTTACAACCGATACAAAAATACGTGAGGGCCTGGGAGACAGGCAACTGGATATAAGCTATCTTCTGATAAAAGAAAAACCCAGGGTTCCTTCAGTGGCTGTTATTATTTCTTCGCCGTTTATGATTGAAACAGCCATGCTGACCAATGTTTTAGTGGCTACCAAGCACTTCAATCTGAACAAAGACCTGAAACTGGAAACAACAGCCGGGTATGGTAGCCCGTATATTCTTTCAAGAGAAGGCGATTTCAAACTGAATCTTGCGAATTCGAATATTTTTTCAAATTTAAAGTTTCAGAAAAAAAGTGATTTCATCTTCAATAACGGTTACCTTGTTGGGCCTTTTGCAGGCGTTAAGTTAGGATACCGGAATAAAGCCGGACTGATGACCGAGTGGGACTCGCAGCATCTGAATGTTGGAGCCTATTTAACACTCTGGAAGACATGGACTGTTCAGGGCGGCCTACTTAACGGAGACAGGTTCATATTTGGTTCTTCAATTCATTTTCAACTGCTTAAACCAAAGAAAAGCATTGCCAAGCTGGATGAAACACTTAATTAATAGTTTACTATGCTTTTTGTGCATAACCGGTTTGGGTTATGCGCAGTCTGGTAAGAAGGAGAAGACACTTCTTACCTATGAGCGTGTAAATAAAGATAGCCTCGGGGTTAGTTATGAACAGCGCATTTACCGGAATCCGTTTAACGGGTTCGTTGAGTTGCGCTATTCTCTTTCAGACACCAGTAACCAGAGGTATATTCCGTTGTTTCAGGGAGTGCCTATCGCATCCTACCAGAAAATAGGTTCGGGTATTTATTCCAAACCGCTTTCTGCATCAGCTTCCCGGCAAGTTGGGGTTAACAAATGGTTTCCGCAGAAAGATTATAAACTTGACTTTTCTTTACTTCCCCTCCTTACAGCTAAGTTCGGTAACTTTGATAACCCTGTAGAGGCCAAGTTTAGTGTAGCTCTTAATACTCAGCTTATTTTAGGACGAGGCCTTGCTCTTACAACTGGTCTTACTATACCGATTGTGAATGATTTAGACCAGCAATCGTTGAGGTTGCGCCTGGCTCCTACCTTTATTAATAAATTTCTGACATTCAGAAAATTTAACTTTATGAGCCTTTCTGCCGGATTGTTTTATAAAGACCAGTACGGCCTCAATGCGCAGTACAGGTATTTTGATGTGAACAGTCCTTGGTCGTTCGGGTTGGAGGGTTCTTATAGCGGCTATTACAGAATATCAGGCGATTATTTTGAATACCAGTCCATTAGGCATCTTATGGTGTTAGGTGATGTGAGCTACCGTATTTTTAAGAATGATATAACCTTAAAACTTTCGGGGGGGCAATTCCTGTATAAAGATAGAGGCGTAAGGTTTGATTTTATACGCCAGTTCTCAAATGTAGAAATCGGGTTCTACGCATTAAAAACTACCAATGGCACATCAGTAGGTTTCAATTTTGCTATACCAATTCCGCCCGGTGTTATCATGCAGGGCAAGCGTGTCCGGCTTAGAACAGCAGATGAGTTCAGGTGGGAATACTTATATGTAAAAGGGTATCAGATTGCCGAGCGATACAGAACAGGTTACCAACTGGATGAAAAGTTAAGGACTTATCATAGCAGTTACTGGGATAACCAGCTAAAAAGAGGCTTGTAAGATTTGCAACATCGGTACGTATTCTATGGTATATATACGTATAGTGAGTTGCGCGGATGTCAGAAGTAAAAAATTAACTGTATTTATATAAACTTAAAAAGGACTTCTTGCATTTTTCACGCCCTCCGCTATTATAAGTAAATTATATTTTCTAAGTTTGTAACAGGAAACGCTGCTGTTAAAAACATGATTACAATAATTGTAGATATAATTGAAGATTTACACAACGATTATTGCTAATGATAGGTGAAAATTTACTTTTGCGTAGGTTGTTTTTTATTTTGTTTGCTGCAAAATATAATGTTGAGTTATTGCCAGTTATCTCTCTTTTAAGCACAGTACTAAACTGTCAGTAGGCTTTAAGTTAGCATAAGCGTGTCACGGAGAAATTATACCCAAAAAGTAGTTGCTTCGAATTCTATATTCAAACATAGCATATAATTACAGTTCTAGTTTTTAAATTATATGGTCTCAAATCTAAAAAAGGTATATCATATAAGATTATTGACAGATTCTCTCTGTTTAATATTTTGCTATAGCATAGCACAGATATTAAGTGGCCGGGTTTTTCGCAATAGTGATATATTTTTAATGTTTCTTCTATTGGTAATCTGGTACTTTACCAGCCGTTATACTGAATTGTACGACGAATTTCGTACGGTAAAGTACGTAGATGAGTTTCTTGTGCTCATTCCCAATATAATTGCCCAGGGGGTAGCCTTAATGGTATATCTTTTTCTATCTAACGATAGCTTCTATTCAAGAACGCTGGTGCTGCTCAACATCATTTTTGTTTTTGTTGTGATGACAATACAGAAGTATCTGTTCAAGAAGATAAGTCTGTTGTTGTATGAAAGAGGATATAAAATAAAGAATATTCTAATAGTAGGTACGGGCGACAGCGCCATGTCTTTTTATAAAATATTTAGCGATACCCCTCAGTTTGGATATAAAGTAGCAGGTTTTATTGATGAATCGAAGCCGCAATATCTGAATGGACAGTATAAGGGTAATCTGGCCAATCTTGAGAGTGTCATCAAAAAAAGCCGTATTGAAGAAGTAATAGTTGCCTTGCCTTCTTTTGACAAAGAGTATGTTGAGAAGATTATTCAGGTAACTGAAAAAGAGGGAATAAAAACCAGAATTATACCTGAGTACTCGCAATATGGTTTAAAACAATATAAACTTGAACTCTTTGGCGGTAACCCTATTCTTACTTTGCGGAAAAATCCGTTAGAAGAATGGCATTTCAGAGTCCTGAAACGTGTTTTTGATATAGTTTTCAGCCTTGTAGTGATAGTATTAGTGTTTTCATGGTTGATACCTATTCTGGCATTAATTATCAGAATTGATTCAAAAGGCCCTATTTTCTTCCTTCAGGAACGTTGGGGAAAAAACAATAAGAAAATTGTGTGTTTTAAATTCAGGTCCATGTATTCAGACAGTTCTACCCGCAAAAAAGATGGTGGTTTCTGGCAAACTGAAAAAGATGATCCAAGAATTACCAAAGTAGGAAGGTTTTTGCGTAAAACTAACCTGGATGAATTGCCACAGTTTTTCAATGTATTGTTTGGCGATATGTCAGTTGTAGGGCCAAGACCTCACGCTGTGCAGCACAACATAGAAAGTAAAGAGCAGATTGATAATTATCTGATCAGACACTGGGTTAAACCGGGTATTACAGGTTGGGCTCAGGTAAATGGATACAGAGGTGAGACCAAGGATATTTCTTTGATGAAAAAACGTGTGAAATTTGATATCTGGTATATCAGCCATTGGAGTATATGGCTGGATATAAAAATAATAGTTGCTACTGTTTATAATATGGTGAAAGGCGAAAAAATGGCCTATTAATCAGTCTACATCTGAAGCAAATCAAAAGAATTTCTACTAAAGCATTTCGTTAAGAAATGCTTTATTTTTTAATAGCTTCATCAACTTCGAATCCTTCGTTAATAACTGGATATCGGCCAGGTGCCTTTCATGGTGCAGGTCGGTTCCAACAAAATCAATGATGCCGGATTCCAGCAATTTGGTTGCCACTTGTTTAGTCTTTTTACCGTAGTAGCCTGCTAACGACAACAAGTTAAGCTGAAGCAGGCACCCTGCCTGTTTCAAATCAGCTATTTTATCAAGACTTTCCCACCAATAAGGATAACGCTCAGGGTGAGCCATAACAGGCGAATAACCACTGGTTTTTAGTTTAAATATAAGCTGAGATAAGTTGGGTGGCGGAGAAATGAACGACATTTCAATGAGCAGGTAACGCTTTGTACCGAAGCTTAATAACTCATTTCTTTGCAGGATGCTTTCAAACTCTTCATCCAGCAGATATTCAGCAGCGGCTTCAATTTCTATATCAAGGTTAAGCGGCTTTATCGCTTCTCTTACTTCATTGAGCGCATTGTTAATGATAGCTGGTGTATTAGGAAAAATGCCGGCCTTAACATGAGGTGTTGTAATAAACTTTTTATAACCTAGTTTATGAAGCTCTTCAATATAGTTAATGGTTCGTTCCATATCCGTTGAGCCGTCGTCTATTCCCGGAAGCAGATGAGAATGAATATCGGTTTTTAAGAATGAAAGTGTATCAGCAGCAGGTTTTTTCCAATTAAAAATTGAGAGCATAAGAATTGTGTTTTAACTTATCGTTTTTCTTGAAGCACTATACCTTTTTAGTAAATGCCAATCAATTTAGATAATTACTAGCTTGTACGTTAGAGAATTTAAACAAAATTACGACAGAAACTCGTAATCTCATATTTTACCTGTTAAAGATTAAAAAACGGGCTGTCGGGTAATGATTAGTTAAACAACAAAGCCCCTCCGGTATGCGTTTCAAATTTTTATGTTCATTGGGTCAGGCACTATAAATGGTAAACAGGCCTTCAATATTTTATTAATCTGGTTTAGAGGGTTACTGGCATCAAATGATTTTTTATTGTATTTCTAAATACTTTTATATGAAGATTCTATAAAAAACTAAAAAATACGGTTTGGCATTAAAATATACTGTTTAAATTCTAAAACTTTCTTTTATTTTTGTAGGGTACAATTTTAAGAAAAAAGTTTTTCCGTTTTAGGATTCTTAAATATCTGGTCTATTCTTTAAAATTGAATGCTTCACTTGGGTTTAATTTAAATTGAGATTAACTTAAAGTTTGAAGTGCCTGATGTAAATAAAGCTTTGATTGAAAACAGAATTTAAATTTTTACGTACTTTTACTAGCTTAGTTTTTCCTTGTTTCGGTTAAAGTTTGGCATGATATTAAAAATGTATTTTTTGAGTAGCAAACAAAGAAAATGAACAGCCCTTTACCTGCCTACCGTGTGCACAAATCCAATCGATATTTTCAGGTCTTATTTTAAGTATTCTCACAGCAGTTCTTTGTTGTTAATTTTTTGAGTATTGCTGGTTGATTAATTAAATGAGAACTTAAGAAGCGTGATAAGAACCGGAGAAGGATAATACAGTGAATTTGCACAAGAAATATAGCAATTAAATACTTTTATGACATTATTGAAGTTTAATTAACTAGCCATAACTATCAGCAATTTTTATCTATTATTTTATGTTTAACAATAGCCCCAAGAAGTTAATGAAATTATACAGAGCTTTGCTTTGTCTATCTGGTATCGTGTTTGTTGCGTCCTCGTGTGTGCGGGTAAATACAAAAGATATTACCTATTTTCAAGGCACAGATTCGGTGTCCAATCAGGTACTACCTCCCAACCTTCCCACTGTAACCCGCATTCAGGCAGATGACATCCTGGCCGTAACCGTGAGCAGCTTAAGTGAAGAGTCTAACGTTATTTTTAATTTCCCGAACGTTAATGCCCTTACAACTACTAACTTTCCGGGGTCAACAGGTGGAGGTATGGCAAGAAATCAACCACTTGGTTATTTGGTTAATCCGCAGGGCAATATTGACATGCCACTGGTTGGAAGTGTAAAGTTAGAGGGTCTAACCTTGAAAGAGGCCGGTGATAGTATAAAGGCAAAACTCCTTACATTTTTAAAAGAGCCTACTGTAAATGTTCGTTTCCTAAACCATAAGTTTACAATTATTGGTGAAGTGAACAGACCGTCTGTTTTCAATCTTCTGGATGACCATACCACCTTGCCAGACGCAATTGGTATGGCTGGTGATTTAACAATTTACGGTTTGCGTAAGAATGTAATGTTGATTAGAACAACAGGTGAAAAACGCGAGATAGTTAAGTTGGACCTAACCAAAAGAGACTTTTTTAATTCGCCGTATTATTACATTAAAAACAACGATGTAATTTATATTGACATCAGTAAAGGTAAAGTTACTTATACCGATCAGAGAATACAGACCATTCAGTTGATTCCAATATTTACAGGTATAGTAACCACGCTTGTACTTATTTTAAATGTGATTAAATAGTGTCTGACCCTCGGTGGTCTAATTAGTATTATAACTCACAAGGCATTTCAAGCGGTTTGAAAGTCTCTATGAAATCACAAGCCAACCCCTACAGTAGTCTGCTGTTGCGGTTGGCTTTTTTTTAGAATACAGGTCGGCCTGTAAAAGTATTTGGTGCATGAGTCAGTTAAACCTGATGGGCATTCTCAATTTATTAAATGGTAGCTTGTAGTTCATGCTTTATCAAAACTATTTAAGGTTTAAAATCGGAAAATTGACTTGCCGGGCTGATTAAAGTGGGCTGAAGTAAGTAAATGATTGTGCCACTGACAGTAAATACACAAGATGTGTTTTTAATCTTAAATCCTTCTTTTAAAATAGCTTTGCCTAGTATGCTTATGCGCCATTAATGCATAATAATTGCGTTTTATTGCCAAAAAATCAAATTTTAAATTATCGTGGTTATAATTCTACATGAGTAGAATTACTTACTATATATTCAAATTATATGGGAAAAATTTCCTATATAATTTCAGCACTTTCTTTGATTAATTAAACACTTTATGAAATTGGTTTCAATTAAGACAGAATAACAGTAATAAGCAGATGTGGCATTGGTTTTTAGTTTTTTATTTGAACTACTTACCAAAAAACGATGGTCCAATATCTACGTATAGTTTTTGAAGCAGTATTCTTAATTGGATTACTTTATGTAATTTTTTTAAGATTAAGGGTACTAAATGCCTTAAGAAGCCTGGGTGCATTTAAACTGGGTATTTTTATGTTATTTTTTGGATTCTGGATGTTTGTACAGCTTATTGACCGCTGGCAATATCAATTCCCTGATAAGAAGGTTGAGTTTTTTCCGATTGCGAGATTCGCTATGTTTGAAGGAGGTGGCAGAATACAAACTGTTCAAACCTACGAATTTGCCGGAAGGTTTTCAGATGGTAGAACAGAATACTATGCACCTTCAGATATTCTTAGAGGAGCGGGAGTTTCAACGATGTCTACTAAAATAAATAATATCATCTTATCGGCTCTAAGCTCTGGAGATTCGGAAAAAGTTTCCTGGGCAAAAGCAGAGATAGGTAAGTATGGCAAATCAATTTATAATGTGCTTCAATTTCAGGGGAAAGATTTACCCGACAGCTTAGATTTTCAAATTGTGAATATAGACTTAACTAAAACTACAAAAGACGCAGTATCTAAAGATTATCAAATGTCTGTTAAAAATCCCTTTAAGCAATGAAGTTAACTATACACAACGGTGCAAATGCAGATACGCTTTCTTTTGCGAGAATATGGATATTTTTTATCTGGTTTATATGGGTTTCTACAGATAGCAGCTATCTGGTTGCTAATGCCGAATATAGCATTTTCTTTAAGCATGGCCTGATGAATATGTTAAGTGATGATTTTCTGAGGGCTATATCTCCGGGTGTGATGCTCACAGTTAAATGTGTAACTCTGTATTTTATAGTTGCAGTTATTTTTGGAATTAACAGGTCTAAATGGAACATTTTTATTGCAGCTGTATTGCTGACATTTTATATGGGGTATATTCGCGGATGGGGCAATCATGTCAATCACCGTGAGCTTACCTTGCTATATTGTACTTATTTATTGTTGCTTTTACCATGTTATGATACCAAAAATGGCAAAAGCGACAAGCCTCAGTCGGTTTACCAGGCAGGAATGCTCGCTTTGGGTATTATAATTACTTTTGATTACGCGGTTATCGGAATTGCCCGAGTTGCCAAAGGCTTCCCAATCACGTTTCATCCTGATATTATGCGCCAATGGTTAGTTTTTCATGCTTATAACCCTAGCGAATGGGGATTTGAATATGGTAAAATGGTGTTAGATTATCCGTGGCTGAATTATTTAGTAGCGCCAATGCTGCCTGTCTCAACTGTTCTTGAAATCATTGCACCTTTTGCTTTATTTGCAAGTAATAAGCTACGTTTGGGGTTTGTGGTTTTACTTTTTCTGTTTCATTTAGGTATATATCTGCTAATGAATATTCTTTTTCTTGAAAACATGCTTTTACTTTTTCTTTTATTGGATTATACCTCAATGATAGAGAATCTTAGAAGTAAAGTAGCAGGAGCAAAATCAGGTTTTGAAAAATTAATAAACAGGATTGCGCAAAATGGGTAATCCGGATGTTGTAGTAATCGGTTCTGGGCCGAATGGTCTTGCAGCCGCTATTGAATTACAAAAAAATGGTTTGCAGGTTGTAATAGTTGAAGGGGCTGATACCATTGGTGGTGGAACCCGTACATCAGAACTTACCTTGCCAGGTTTTAATCATGATCATTGTTCGGCGGTTCATCCAATGGGCTATCTGTCACCTTTTTTTCAGAGTCTGTCATTGCAGGAACATGGCCTTGAGTGGGCGTTTCCGAAGGCTTCAATTGCGCATCCGCTTGATAATGAACCTGCAGTGATTCAATATCGGTCAATTGAAGATACAAAGCTTTCAATTGGGGGTAGAGATGGAGTTAAGTGGGAGAAAACATTAACACCTTTTGTAAAAAAGGCAGATGTACTTTTTAAAGATATTCTGGGGCCTTTGGGTTGGCCTGATGCGCCATTCACCTTAGCAAATTTTGGCTTAAAAGGAATGCTTCCTGCCAGTTATCTTGCCAGTAGTTTGTTTAGCCACACCAGGGCAAAGGCTTTATTTGCAGGTTGCTCAACGCACAGCATATTGCCTTTAGACATGAGCTTCTCGTCGGCAGTTGGTCTGGTATTTGCCATTTCAGGCCATGTAGTTGATTGGCCCGTTGCAAAAGGAGGCTCAATAGCCATAACCAATGCATTGGCTTCTTATTTTATTAAGGCTGGGGGTAAAATTATTACTAACTGCTTTATAAGCTGTATGGAAGATTTACCCAAAGCAGATTACTACTTTTTTGATACCGACCCACTTCAGCTTTCAGATATTGCTGAAAAGCATTTGCCGGCCAACTACATAAACAGGTTAAGGAAATTCAATTTTGGCCCGGGGGTATTTAAAATTGATTGGGCATTGCGTTCATCCATCCCCTGGAAAGATGCCAACTGCCTAAAAGCATCGACGGTACATGTTGGCGGAACATTACCGGAAATTGCGCAAAGCGAAAAAGATGCCTGGAATGGCAGGCATAGCGAGTCGCCATTTGTTATGGTATGCCAGCAAAGTGAGTTTGATTTCAGCCGGGCTCCGTCAGGTATGCAAACCGGATATGCTTATTGCCATGTGCCTAACGGAAGCACAAAAGACATGACACTTGCGATTGAAAAACAGATTGAAAGATTTGCCCCGGGTTTCAGAGACACCATTCTGGAAAGAAAAACTATCAATACTACTCAGTTTTATAATTATAACAGGAATTTTTTCGGCGGCACTATTGCCGGAGGCGCAGCAGACCTAACACAACTATTTACAAGGCCGGTGGCAAGGCTAAATCCTTATTCAACACCGAATCCAAAGATTTATATATGCAGCGGTTCTACTCCGCCCGGGGGTGGTGTGCACGGTATGTGCGGTTACCGAGCAGCCCGGTCGTTCATAAAAAGTTTACGCTAATGTCTAAGAAAGACACAACCATTTCTGCCAGTGTATCTTGACATCAAGCGTAAATATATTGGTAATTGTATAGATAAAACCAGATACTTTACCAGCTGTTTAAGTCTCAATCTTTAGTGGAACAAGTTTTGCAAAGGTTGCAAGTATTACCAAGAGACATCCAACAATACTTTAACTTAAATAGATTAAAGACTTACAGCTCGTGAATAACATAAAGGTAGTATATGGCCATCTGGCAGATGCCTATACTACCTTTATCATTTCTAATAAACCTTATTCCTGCGCAGCTTCCACATTAATGGTAGCTTCTGCCAGTTCGGTCAGCTTTTTATCGGTCGCACCTTCTTCGTCCAGAATCTCCTGTAATAAACCTGCTGCCTCTACGTATCCTAAAGTCTGGGCAAGGCTTCTCAACCCACCGTAAGAACCTATCTCATAGTGTTCTACTTTCTGGGCTGCCAGAATTAAGCCGCAGTCACGAACGAAAGTGCCCTTTTCGGTTGATTCAATTATTTCTTCCCCTTCTTTAATAAGTCCTTCCATGGCCGGGCAGTGCTTGGCTTTGGCTTTTTCGCCAATCATTTCAAACACCTGCTCAACTTTGGCAATCTGTCCTTCTGTTTCTGTCAAATGCGTTTCAAAGGCCATTTTCAACTCTTCAGAAGTGGCGGCCTTTGCCATTTTGCCCAGAGCCTTTGTCAGATTTTTCTCTGCCCAGTAAATATCTTTCAGGCCATCTGTAAAAAGCTCTTTCAGCTTTTCACTTTCCTTTTCAGAAACATCAACACTACGTTTCGATTTTGAAGTTTTCATTGTGTAAAAGATTTAGTTGATAATACTGAATAGTATAAGCAAATAACCATTCCATAGGTAGAAAGGGCAGGGGAGTACTTTTAAGCTGGCAAAAGATTTCATTAATTGTTCAACTGACGGGTAAGAAAATCACCACAAAATGGTTAAGCAATCGTTAGGGTAAGTTATTAGATAAAAAGCGCAGAATAACCTACATGAAAACCTGAGGTTTAATCATTAATTCAAAATGAACGAATCTAACAGTAAACGCTAATGCGTTTCCATAAATCTGATTCAGAAACAGATTATGGAAAACCTATGCACCAACGGGGTAACCTGTTTCAGAATCTTCATCCACTCAATTCAATGAGGCGTCAACAGTAAGCAAGTGCTCAGACATTTGCTGCCCGACGAGCCGTAAGCACGGCGGATAGTCTAAGCTGGTACCAGAAATATAAATAACATGTGATGTAATTCAGGCTCTTTGAAGTGAGCGTTCTGATAGAAAATACAATTCTCTTTTAGGGGTTATGTATTCTTTCCAATCAATTTTCAGCACCGTATCAACCATTTTAAGAAGGTTGCTTACCTCATTGGGTTTAAGCAGGTAAAGGTTGGCACCGGCGCAATAGGTTTCTTCAATCTCTGCTCCTGAAGAAGAAGTGCTGAGAATGACGCAGGGAATGGTTTTGTATAAATTGTTGGTTTTTATCATTTTCAGGCACTCTTTGCCACTCATTTTGGGCATGTTAAGGTCCAGGAAGATGATGTCTGGTTGGCTTTCGGGGCATTTTAATTTTTCAACGGCAGCCTCACCATTATTCACTATTGTGAGTTCTGTGGCAAATGGTAATTCAGACAACACATTGGAAAAAAAGAATTGGTCGTCTTCATCGTCCTCTGCCAAAAGAACCTTAATTGGATTTTGCTGGTCAGTTAAAAGGGTTTTCATCATAGGAAGGCCGTTCATTTTCAGGATTCAGGAAAATTATTTCATTACCGATATGTGCATTTATATCAGCAAAGGGGCCATTTGTAACTCTATAGTACTGAAAAAGCGATTTCTTAATACAGATCAGATGCCAGGCGGCAGGCAGAAAACTATTGCCACCTGCCGGTTGACAGGGGGAGGGTTTGATATCAATGCATCCGGTACTGAATAGGGGTTACACCTGTTTTTTGTTTGAAAAAACGGGTAAAATGCTGCGGATACCTGAACCCCAGCTCATAAGAAATTTCACTGAGCGATTTGCCGTGGTCAAGTATTCGTTCTTTGGCTACTTCAAGCAGGCGCAACTGAATAAATTCAAGCGCTGTTTTTCCGGTTTCTTTTTTTACCAGGTCTCCAAAGTAATTAGGCGAAAGATGGAGCAAATCTGCAAAATAGGCTACAGAAGGCAAGCCTTTGGTTTTCAGTTTTTCGCCTGTCAGGTAGTCGGCCAGTAGCTGCTCAAATTTACCTATAAGGCCACGATTTACATTTTCGCGGGTATAAAACTGCCGGTCATAAAACCTTGAACAATATTTCAGTAGTAATTCAATATTGGCAACGATAAGGGTTCGGCTGTGTTTATCAAGATTCTGGCTTATCTCAGCCTCTATATTAGCCAGACAGCCATCTATTAAGGTTCTTTCTTTTTCTGAGACGTGTAATGCCTCATTTGTTTGATAGCTAAAAAACGAGTACTGGTGCAGGTACTTTACCAGTGAAGTACCTCTGATTAAATCCGGATGAAAAATAAGTGCTGTGCCATAAGGCTGGTGCATTTCCCCTTCTGGCTCATGGGTAATTACCTGACCCGGGCCAAAAAAGACAATGGTTCCGTTGTCATAATCGTAGTACTGATTACCATACCTGATATCGCCGCATCTGGTTTCTTTGATGATAACCGCATAAAAAGCTAACATAAATCTGGTTTTAGGCAGTAGGGGAGACTTGCTTAGATCAACCACATTAATTAGCGGATGTAATATCGGGTTGTTGAACATTACACTGTATTTCCTGATGGTGTCGTAGATGAGCATTGGCTGGTCATGTTTTACTAATCAAAAATACCCTGAAATTTCTAAAAATATATCGCTGCCGTTGAAATTGGTAAGCAATACCGTAAAATGTATAAGATTTGTCTTATACAGGTGTATTAGTTTTGCAATGCCGGCACATCTGGCTAAATGCAATACGAATGATGCGTACTTTCTGAACTGTCCGTGCTTGTCTGTATGGCCGGTTCGGCTTCGTGTACAAAAGACATATTTGTTTATCAGGAGGTAAAACCTGATAAAATTTATAACTCAGCTATAGCCATGAAAACCCAAATAATTATAAAAGCAGGAGGCAGAACTTTCGGTGGCACCTTGGCCGACAGCCCAACAGCGGGGGCATTCAGAGCCATGCTGCCACTTGAAATAAGTATGACAGAACTGAACGCCAATGAAAAGTTTTACAGGTTGTCAAAGAATCTGCCGGTTAATCCGGCAGTTCCTCCGATAATCCAAAACGGAGACCTCATGTTGTTCGGGTCAAATACGCTTGTATTATTTTACAAGACATTTTCAACATCATACAGTTATACACGGATAGGGCGAATCAATGATGCTTCAGAACTTGCGGAGGTTTTAGGTTCTGATAACATCACCATCAGGTTTGAACTCCCATAAGGGTATTATTATCCACAGGGCTTATCACAAAGGCTTGATGCTTATTGGTGGCCTGTGTTCTCTTCATGCCGCCTGTGTCTTGCAGGCGGCCACACCTGTACACGAAAAATACGGTCGCCATTTATCATCTACTTCTGCATTCAAGCGGCATTCAGGCACATAAAAGTCCACAATTGTTGTTTAGTCAGCGTATATCGGTCTTGTCTATACGTGTTGGCAGGTGCATAGTTGAAATCTATGTTTTCAGCAGGTAATCAGCCTTTCCCCGAATGGCATTTGTTGCAAATTGCCCAAATAATATTTACATTAAGCCAGTTTTCTTATCAGGCGTATGAATTTATCAACTTATCTCAGGTCTCAGTCAATTGAGACAGACTCCATAACCGATTGGCTGAATAACAGCACAAAAACCAAGGTTTACCCCAAAGGCCATACGTTGGTAACAGAAGGTGAACATTCTTACCGGGTATTTTATGTAGAAACCGGCCTGATCAGGTCTTATTACATGAAAGATGATAAAGATGTAACTGAAGATTTCTTTCCAGAACAAAGCGTAACGGCCACGATAGAAAGCGCTCTTTTCGGACGGCCGTCGCGCTACAGCATTGAAGTGCTTGAAACAAGTACCATTACGACCTGTAATTTTAATGATTTTGCCCGGCTCAGTAGTCAAAACACTGAAATCAATCAGCTTGAAAAACTGGTATTGTATAATGTGGTAAAGAAATTATCTGACAACAATTATTATCTGAAGTTTCATTCGGCCAAAGAGCGTTACGAACGAATGATTAAAGAATACCCGAATATTTTATTACGTGCGCCTTTGGGTCATGTGGCCTCTTATCTGGGTATTACCCAACAGACACTCAGCGTAATAAGAGCGCAGCTCTGAGCATACGTTTTTCTTGGTGTTGTTCAATTGGTTTGTTTTTTCTTTGCCGTGATAAACTAACGCCGCAGCGTTGCCAGCTTCTCAACCATCCACACCCGGTTTCATAATTTACCCAAGTATTTAAGCTATATAGTTCGACTGGGTTTTTAAATGTTTTTATTCTTAACTGATGCCTGCATTTTTTAATCTATCTTAAAAATATACAAAAACATCCCCTCTACTTTTGTGCCATATTAATACACCAAAATAATGGAAACAAATGGCATACATTGGGTAATAGTGGCAGACAATGCCGGAATAGCTTCTGTTTTTCCGAATCTGAAAGATATGTTTCATGAAGAAGCAATCTCGTTTATTACGCTGGTTTATTACTCATGGAACAATGAATTTAGTTTCAGTAAAGAGATTGAAATTTTAAAGTATCATTATCCGGGTAAGTTTATAGCATTTTATGAGGTTGGATTAGCCGCCAGCGATTTTGAGCTTGATACCACCATTATTGAAAACGTGATTAATGCCAATACCAGTCGTGAAATCAGGTTTTTGGTTTCAGGCTGCGAAGAGTTTAACCTGGTGATAGAAGAAACCCTGCAATTTCTGGATATCAAAGAAATAGTCTTCCAAGAACAATTTTTTAAAAATAACTAATTCTAAAATGAAAAAATCAGGCATTTATATTCTGCTGACGCTGCTTGTAGGTCTGGCAGGATGCAATACAAAAAGTACGGAGGCCACCACCGCCACTACCACAGCCATACCTGTAAGTGTTGAAGAAATATCAACCACGGCCCTCAGCAATGATGTTTCTGTAAGTGGGAATATTGAGGGTAACACTACTGTAAGGCTGGGTTTTATGGTAGGAGGTAAGGTTAATCTGATAACCGCCCGGGAGGGACAAACCATCAGGAAGGGGCAGTTACTGGCCAGCCTGGACCCCAGCAGTTATGCCATAGCCAGACAATTGGCAGAGGTACAGGTAAATGCCGTAACCGATGAATACAACCGTTTGAAAACCCTCCATGAGCGTGGAAGCGTAACCGACAGCGATTTTTCGAAAGTTAGTTTTTCATTACAACAGGCCAGGTTACAACTGCAGCTTCAGCAAAAAAATGAGGCAGATTGCAAACTATACACGCCAATTGGCGGGGTATTGCTCAAGAAAATGAGTGAAACCGGCGAAATGGTGGGTGTTGGTATGCCCGCATTTGTGGTGTCTGATATCAGTAAAGTAAAAGTGCTGGCGTATATACCCGAAGGTGAACTGCATTATATCAGAATTGGGCAGCCTGCCAGCATTACCATTTCTGCGCTTGCCAAAACCTTCAGCGGTAAAGTAATAGAGGTAGGGTCGGCAGCTGACCCGTCGACCAGAGCTTTTACCATTAAAATTGAAGTAAACAACCCGGGGCTTGTTATCAGGCCGGGTATGATAGCCGAGGCTAAAATTGACGCTGATACCACCACAGAGGCCATTGTTTTAAGCGCTGAGGCCATCAATCATGACATCAATAACCAAACCTATGTATATGTGGTAGATAAAGCCCGAAACAAGGCCTACAGAAGAGAAGTAAATATCGGCAAAATGATTGAAAACAAAATTGAAATCATCAACGGGCTGAACAAAGGAGACCTGGTGGTTGTGGCCGGTCAGAATAAAATAACCGATGGCACTGCTGTCATTTATAAATAATTACCGACATGAACATTATTCAGGCATCATTAAAATATAAGCAAATATCGTTATCGGTATTGTTAATGCTATTTGCAGTGGGTATTCAGTCGCTTCTGAATATGCCACGTCGCGAAGACCCCAAAATTGTGGTCCGCACGGGTCTGGTAATAGCCTATTATCCCGGCGCTAATTCTGTTCAGGTAGAAGACCAGCTCACCAAAAAGCTGGAGCAGTATCTGTTTCAATATGAAGAGGTAAACAAAGCCAAAACTTTTTCGACCACCAAAGACGGCGTAGTGGTAATTAATGTAGAACTGACAGAGTCAGTAAAACAGCCGGATATATTCTGGAGCAAGCTGCGGAACCAGTTATTGGTGGCCAGGCAGATAGATTTGCCTGAAGGCGTAATGGGGCCGATAGTGAATTCAGATTTTGGCGATACGGAGGCTATGGTAATTGCGCTTGAAAGCGAGACCGCCTCACCAACCGAGCTTAAAAATTACGCGCAGAAGCTGGAAGATTATTTACGTGCCATACCGGCTACCTCAAAAGTTAAGCGCATCGGTGAGCAGAAAGAAGAAATTGTGGTTTCGTCCAGCTCAGAAAAGTTATCGCAGTATGGTATCAGCATGCAGCAGGTTGTAAAGGTGCTGCAGTCACAAAATGCCATTAACCCAACCGGAGACATTAAAACAGCCAACAGCGAAGCGCCGCTATACACCAACGGGTACTATAACACAGAAAAAGACCTCGCTAACCAGATTGTAGGTACGTCGTCTACGGGTTCAGTAATTAAGCTGGGCGATATTGCCACTCTTAAACGTGAGTATGCCGAACCCCAAAGTATAATTACCGTAAACAGCCACCCTGCTATTCTGCTTGCCATACAAATGCATGAGGGTAATAATATTGTTCATTTTGGTGACGCAATTGAGCAAAAAATTGAGCAGGCCAGAGGGGTTATTCCCAGTAATGTCAAAATTACTACCGTTGTTAACCAGCCACACCTGGTGCAGGAAAACATCTCGCATTTTATCAAAGAGTTTTTTCTGGCAATTGTTTCGGTAATTATAGTAGTTATCTTATTGCTTCCTTTTCGCATTGCTGCCGTGGCAGCTACGGCCATTCCGGTTACGGTGGCAGTTACCTTTGCTACCATGCACACCCTGGGTATAGAGTTACATCAGGTTTCACTGGCCGCTTTGATTCTGGTTCTGGGAATGGTGGTAGATGATGCCATTGTGATAGCAGATAATTATGTAGAGCTACTGGATGAAGGTGTTGACCGATGGACGGCCGCATGGAGAAGTGCCAGCGACCTGGTTATGCCTGTGCTGGTGGCCACCGTAACCATTATTGCCTCCTTTATGCCCATGGTATTGTTAGATGGCAGCATAGGCGAGTTTATCTTTGCCCTGCCTATTACTGTGGCAATAGCCTTATTGTCGTCTTTTGTGGTAGCCATGCTGCTTACGCCTATGCTGTGTTACACTTTTATTAAGAAAGGGCTGCACCAGGCTGAAGCAGAAGAAAACAAGGGTAGAAAGCGTAAATCGTTGCTCGACTACATGCAGACGGGCTATAACCGATTGCTTGAAGTTTGTGTAAAATATCCGAAGACCACCATATTGGCCAGTTTGATTCCTATTGCACTGGCAGGGCTATTGTTGACGAAGGGTGTTCGACAATTGTTTTTTCCTACTGCCGAAAGAAACCAGTTTGTAATTGAGGTATGGTTACCAACAGGCACCAAACTTGAGAAAACCAGACTGGCGATTCAGAAGGCTGAAAACCTGGTGAAGAGTGATGAGCGCGTGAGCTCTTATGCTACATTTACCGGTACCGCTGCACCCAGATTTTATTATAACTTTTCGCCTGAATTTCCAACTACTAATTACGCACAGATTCTGGTGAATACAACCACCGACAAAACTGCCGAAGAACTGGCTGAAGAACTGAGCCGGAAAGTAGACGCCGCCATACCCGAAGGCACCACTTTTGTGAAACTGATGCAGCAGGGCTCGCCGTTGAAAGCGCCGGTTGAAGTAAGAATAGTTGGTGATGACATTGTGAAACTGAAAGACATTGGCAATAAGGTAGCCGGCATAATTAGAAATACCAAAGGCAGCAGGTATGTGCGCAGCGATTTTGCCGAAGACTACTACGGCATAGGTATTAACCTGAAACCCGAAGCCGGCAGATTAGGCTTTACTACCACCAGTATTTCGCAAACGGTTTATACCGGTTTTACCGGAGCATCAATTTCTACCATGTACGAAGGCAACAACCAGATTGGTATAGTGTTGAGGCTGGACGATGTAAAACGACAAAATACAGACGACCTTCAAAAAGTCTACCTGAAGTCGCCGGTTACAGGTGTCAACGTGCCATTAAGACAAATTGCCGATATTATTCCGCAATGGCAGACAGGTAAAATTATGCATAGAAATGGTGTTCGCACCTTAACGGTTCAATCTGATTTATCAGATAACATGCTACCTGCCGAACTGCTTGAACAGGTGCAACCCACCATTGATAAACTGGCTTTGCCGAATGGGTACCATATAGAATATGGTGGCGAACATGGAAACAAGGAAGAAACCCTGAGTGAAATGGTAACGGCTATGGTGGTTAGTCTGGTACTTATTTTCTTTATTCTGCTGTTTCAGTTTAAAAACCTGAAAGAAACGACCATTGTGATGCTGACCATCCCCTTGAGTTTGTTTGGCGCAATTCTGGGCTTATTTGTAACCGGCAATAACTTTAGCTTCACGGCTTTTATAGGGCTCATTGCTTTGTCGGGTATTGTGGTCAGAAACGCCATTATATTAGTAGACCACACCAACGAACTGTTGAAACATGGTATGGATATCAGAACGGCCGCTATTGAGAGTGGAAAGAGACGTCTGCGCCCGATTTTCCTGACCGCCATGGCAGCCGCCATAGGTGTACTGCCCATGATTATCTCAGGGTCGCCCATGTGGGCGCCATTGGCCAGTGTGCTGGCTTTCGGGGTGGTCTGGAGCATGATTATGGCCTTATTGACAGTGCCGATTCTCTACATCGGCTGGATTAATCCAGGCGATAAAAAAGATGTGTTAACGAAAAAATAAAGCCCTGAAATATGAAAACTTTCAAAATATCAACGAGTGTATTTGTAGGCTTTTTAGTAGGTATTCAGTTGGTTTCAGCACAAAACGCGAAAACTTACTCTATTCAGCAGTTGACTGATGCCGCCTTAAAGAACAACCATATACTGGCCATTAAGCAATGGCAGGTAGAGGAGAAGAAAGCTAAAATTAAAGAAGACGAGATAAAACGTCTGCCTGTTGTGAGCCTGAGCGGAACGTATCAGTATAACCTGAATCTGGCCGATATAACTATCCCGGCAGGAACAATAGGTGTAATACCCTTAAGCGCCACCAATCAGGTGCTTTTACCTAACGAAGACCGGACATTTAAAGTAGGCGAAAAAAGTACGTATAATGGCGGCGCCGCTGTTTATCAGCCGATTTCTCAGCAGGCAAAAATTAAAACAGGCATTGAGTTAAGTAAGCTGGATGTGAGCGTATCAGAAAAAGAAAAACAGAAGATAGCTTTGCAGATAAAGCATGGCATTGAGCAACTGTATTTTGGCATATTGATAAGCCAGAAACAGATGGAAGAGGCGCAGGCTAAACTGGCATTGGCACAGGCAAGGCTGGCAGATGTTGAAAATGCCCTGCTAAGCGGAAAAACCATTGATGTAAACAAGGCAGGCCTGATGGCCGGTATTGCTGATGAAGAGCAGAATATGCTGAAATTGGACTTTCAGATTCAGAATTACAAGGCCGATATGGCAAAGCTGACCGGTATAAAGGCGGAAGATTTTAATGTTGACGGCATTTCGGATACTTTACCCGACCTGCCCACTATGGATTCTTTTGCAAGCGAGATACCCAATAACCCCGACTTGCAACTGACAGAACTTACCAGAGCCAGAACCGAGCTGGGTATTAAAGCAGCCAAACAAAGCAACAGACCGGATGTGGGTTTGGTGGCAGGGTATGTGGTACAGGGTGGAAACCCCATTATGCCTATGAATAACCCCTTTGTAGGCCTAAGCCTGAAATGGAATATTCAGGACCTGTATGCCAACAAGCAGGTGCTACAACAAAGAACATATCAATTAAAGCAGGCAGAAGAAAACATAATGAACACCCGGCATCAACTTGCCTATGATATAGAAAAAGCCTACCGGAAGGCGAGGCAAAGTAAGGCATTGGTAAATGTAGCAGAGAAAGCGCTTCAATACCGCAGAGAAGAACTGAAACTACAAAACGACAGGCTGGCTGCCGGTATGAATTTAAAAACAGATGTACTAAACACCCGTGCATTGGCAGCCAAAGCAGAAGCCGATGTGTATTCAGCCAGACTGGCTTACATTCTGGCCATTTCAGATATCAATGCGCTGATAGGTAAGTAAGTATGAGACCAAAAATTAAACTGTGTTTAAGTAAAGTTATAAATTTGCTGAAACTTTTTACTTGACACAGTTTAGTTTACACCACCCAGCAAGATATTATCGGTTACCCCCTTTCTTTTCTCTTTCCATTTACTGCTTTTTTTAGCAAAAAAGTCTAACGATTTATAACACGATCTCAAAAGCATTTGGTACCTTTAAAGTAAACTAACTTCATCATTTGTTAATTTAACATTTAAATAATCTGTTCTTATTAATACTTTTCCCGAAGATGATTTAATAAAAACAACTCCTTTTTTTAAATCAAGAAAGTATGATGATTTATGAGATTGCTTACTATTGATAGGTTTCAAAAAGAAATTATAAATAGTTGTCCCTCTAATAGCTACTTTTTTAACAAATGTAACTTTTCTTAGTTCACCTAGTATACAAATTTGTCCACCTTGACAATTATGGTAATCGAAAAATATTTTCCATTGATTATTTGATTTATGATACCACACTTGATTAACTATTTTATCAAAAAAAGATTAATTTAGTCAAAACTGACTAATAAAGAGTAGTTTACAAGAACCGAAAGAGTTATCGGTAACGATTTAGTAATGGTGCTTACTGCACTTGCTTTCATTCAATTACCTTGTAAATCATTATTGCAAATTTATAAAAAATAAAGGTAAAGCATTGAAACTTTACCTTTATTTTTCGTCTTGCTCGTCCATTCTTTTGATAAGTGCATCCCGAAGACTATCAAGGAACTTCGTTCGGTTTATCTTCCTGCCTTTCAGTTCCAAATAGGAATGGTAGAAATCCCCTAAGTCAATATTAAACATATTCTCAAAGGTCTTGGCAATGATTTTAATGTCGGCATTCCCGTTGTCAATGGAACCCTGCGAATGCAGTGAATAAATCAATTCAATGAGTGAAGTTTTGCTGCCCGTCCAGTTCAAAGGTGTGGTTTCAAATAGCTTTCTCTGATTGTTATTACTCAACTGGTCTTCAAGATAAACCTGTATCAAATCGTTGGCAATAATCTTGGCAACCTTGTAATCGTGGGATGTTGTGAAATTATGGTCGGCTTCAAAATAATACGTGTCTAAACTTAACTTTATATCGTGCTTGCCACGCAAAAAGAATTTATTGTCGAGGTGGGTGCTGTTGGTTCTATAATACTTGTAAAATTCCAGATTGGCATCGAAATATCGTTTGATTTTGGAAAGCTCTACATTAAGATATTTCTTGATGGTTTTATCCCCTCCACGTGGTCTTTTAGTTTCAATCTTGTAAATCGAATTGAAGTAGATGAGCTTAGAAACCAACTGCGGTTTTAACTGCTTGAAAAATAGTATTTCCTCTTCATCATCTTTAAAGCCATTTTTCTTAATGTATTTCTTTATCTCTTCAAGTTTCTGTAAGACCAGTCCAATAGCATTTTCATACGATACCAGTGAATTACTCGGCTCATAGGTCAATTCATTTATTCTATCGTCTAATTCGCTTATTATAGTTTGGCAATAATCTATCATCGGAACCGGAATTTAAAGTGTGAAACCAATTAAAAAGTATAAAATGAGGCAGCAATTGCAGATAGCCCACAATAAATTGCCTCATTTTAATATGTACTGAAAGGGTATGAGAAAGCCCTATCCTTTATTAGAAACAGGATAGGGCTAAGAGATTAAACCGCTAATGGTTCTGCTTTAAAGCCTTTTTTCTTAACGATGGCAACTATTTCATCTTGTGTTATGCCCTCTGATTTTACGGTTAGAATTTTGTCATTGTTAGCTGTATCTACATTCCATTCGCAGATACCGTCCGCACTATCCAAATCCGCTTTTACCTTTGATACACAACCACCACAATTAAGATTGGTCTTGAACTGAAATTCTGTATTTTCCATATTTTTAAACTTTATTTAATATTTTTTGAACTGCCACAAAATTCAACATAATCCCTAAGCCTGCTATTGTGATATTCTGGGTTTAATTTGTGACATTTACTGTTTTGCGGACTATAAATGTTTGTGGGCGTGATGGCTGTGGTCTTCTTCCGATTTTTCTCCCTCTGATACGGTAATCGTGAAATCTGCCGTATGCACCACGTTGTCTATTTTGAATTGTACCCATACTCTGTAAAGCCCCGCTTTTTTGATAAGCGTTTCGGCATAGATTGGGAAATTCTCTTTTGAAACGGGGTGTATATGTAGAAAATCCTTATCGGCTTTGCTTATCATTACGATATGGGCAGTCGCTCCGAGATAGTTCTGCATAACCTCTTCAGCTAATTTCTTGCCCTCCTTTTCTACTGAAAACTGCAAGCCCTGATTTCTGTTTGTTTTGAAATCCTCGCCGTTAAGCAGCGTTACCGTAAAACCATCTACGGTTGAAACCAACTTTGTTTTTAACTCGGTGGTTTGGGCTGATGCCGTACCTTTTACCTCAATGGTTTGCTTATTGACCTCTCCCTCGGCTCCGTTCGGTTTGTAGTCCGTAAATAACAGGTATTTGCCTGCTGCCGGGAATGTTTCTGAAACCTTATAAGAACCGTCTGCCTGTTCTTCGGGGTGAATATGGTCAAACCAGGTCAGCTCCTCATTCACTACCAAAACGTGCATTTTCATTTCGTGCACTACTTCCAACGGTACATTTTTACCGTGTTCTGTAACGGCAATGGATAAGTTTGTCGGTTTGCCTGTTTCGACATTTTGCGGGTCGGCAGCCACTTTTACGTCAAACTGGCTTTTCTGATTGTTAACAGGTGTCAAAGCCATACCACATTTAGGGCATTTATCGCCTTTGTTTCCTGTTACTTCCGGGTGCATCGGACAAACGTATGCGCTGTCGTGATTTGCGTGCTGATGTGTATTCATATCCTCTGATTTTTTATTATTACTTTCCGAATTGTTACAGGCAGATAAGGCTGCCAGTGAAACAAACGTGCTTAGCAATATGGTTTTTAAATTATTCACTTATCTATCTCTCTTACTACAATACAAATTTCCGCATTAAATGGGTTGTATCTATTGTGATATTCTTTGTTTGATTTACGATTTTTACTGATTGCTAACGCTGTTCTTTTGGCTCATAACAATCCTGGTAACGACTATCAATGTGATGATAAGCATCGGTATCAATGCAATGTTTACGCCGTTCCAACCCCAGTAATTAAACAAGCTGCCTGCGAAGAAGCTCGCTATACTGATTACTGCAAAAACCGTGAAATCGTGGAAAGCCTGCGTTTTTTCTTTCTCTTCAGGTCTGTACACTTTGGTTAGCAAGGATGAACCACCGATAAACAGGAAGTTCCAACCTAAGCCCACAATAAACAATGCAGAAACGAAATGTACAAAGCCTGTTCCCATCAGGGCAATAACGATGTACAGGGACAAAATCGCCAAGCCTGAAATAATGATACGGTAAACACCGAATTTCTGAATGAGCATACCTGTAAAGAACGAAGGCAGGAACATACCTAATACGTGCCATTGGATAACCGTTGCTGAACTATCTGACGAATGTCCTACACTATGCATCGCTATCGGTGTAACGGTCATTGACATTCCCATTACGGCAAATGCGGTAGATGATGCCAGTATTGCAAGGATGGTATCTTTATTCTTAATGATTTCTTTTAACGGGCGACCTTTCTTAACTGCTTCCTTGGTTTGTACCGCAGATGTTCTTTGCAGCTTTAGAAAGGAAACAACGCCCAAAGCGACCACACTTAACAGGATAATGGAAAAGTAGGAATAAGCGTAAGGAACCGCCCCTAAATGTTGTGTAAACCTCGCTAAGTTGGGTCCGGCGAAAGCCGCAACAACGCCACCCGCAATAACGAAAGAAATTGCCTTGCTTTTCGCATTGTCGGGAACGGCATCTGCCGCCGCAAAACGGTAGTATTGCGAAAAGCCCTGATAAGCACCAATGAGCATATTACCTACTGAAAACAGCCAAAAGGAATTTTGGATAATGGCGTACCACGAAACCAAACCCGACAAAACGCCTATCAGCGTACCTATCATAAAGGCATTGCGCTGACCTAATTTTCTAATGATGAGGGATGCGGGTATCATCATACCTGCCGTACCTACGGTAATCATTGCCAATGGCAAGGTCGCCAGGTTTTTATCGGGAGCCATTTGTAAGCCTACCACACCCGAAAGCGTAATTACCAATATGGATGCAGTCTGAAACAGCGCCTGCGAGGTAAACAGAAGATACACGTTGTTCCATTTTATTTTTGCTGTCATAATCTTAAAATTTATGATACAAAATTGGCAATTTGCTTCGGGCTGTCTATTGTGATATTTCTTGTTTGATTTGTGAGGTTTACTGATTTAGCCCGGTATTGTAAATGCAAAAAGGTCATAGCATAATCGCTACAACCTTTACTTGTTCTTTGAATAGTTCTTTTAGTAATTGAGCGAAAGCCCTGCACCAAAGCCCATATCACTATCATAGTGCGCCCTGATACCGATATGCCTTGTCAGGATGTACCGCAGGTCTGCCATATACTCCAAATCGGTATTGACCATAAACCCGGCTCTTAACCGTCTGGAGATAGGTATATCCTCCCGCATCAATGAAACCCTGAAAATACCATCGTGGTAAACTTCTGCCTGTACATTAACCAACATCGGTAAGGTGTACATTACCCCTAAGCTCACAGCAGCCCTGTTGTCCTTTTTATTAACCTGTCCGAAGAGGTTTTTCTCGTGCTCGTCCATTCCCATTCTGCGGTATCGCCAGTCGAAGCCGACAAAAGGCATCAGCCATTGCATTTTACCGATGTAACGCCCTAAATGGGTTTCAACTTCGTAACCGTGCATATCGTTGTAACCCAAACGCCACTCCGTGCCTAAGCTGTAACGGGCATTCATCAGCATTGCTTCCCCGTCTATACCGTTGGTAGCAAAATCGCTCTGCGCCATCAGGTGCGGCATATTGCTTTCACGCTGTAACATCTTGTAGGCTTTAGCCTTGTTGGGCAATTCAGGATTTTTATAATCGTCCACTGCAAACACCCTGTTCATTCCCGCCATCATATGATACAGGATATGACAATGAAAAAACCAATCGCCCTCGGTATTGGCAAGGAACTCTATGGTATCGGTTTCCATCGGCATAATGTCGATGATGTTTTTCATCGGTGCATTTTCGCCGTGCTCATTCAGTACCCTGAAATCAAAACCGTGCAGGTGTATCGGGTGGCGCATCATTGAGTTATTGTAAATCGTAATCCTTAATACTTCGCCTTTTTTAACAGGTATCTTATCCGTTTCTGTCAAAACCTTATTATCCATACTCCAAACGTAACGGTTCATATTTCCCGTTAAAGTAAATTTCAGTTCCTTGACCGGGGCATCTGCCGGAAGCGTGGTATTATGCGGCGATTTCAACATTGAGTAATTCAGTGTTTTAATATCGCTCAACGCATTGGCATTATAGCGGTTGGGGTCTTCGTCCTTGCTCATATTATGGTCGCCGTGATGCTCCATAGCTGGCTCTTTATCCTTACTTTTCTTACTTTTTTCTTCGCCTGTAATCTCCGGGTACATTACTACGTTCATATCCATTTGGTTCAGGCTCATATTCATTCCCATATCGTCAAGGTCGCCGTTCATCTTCATCATATCGTTCATCATCTGCATACCCTCAAAATATTTCAGGCGTGGCATTTCCCCTACTAACTGTTTTTTACCGTTTCCAATAAAATAACTTGTGGATTGGGTGCGGTCTTCAGTGGTTGCCATAAACTCAAACGCTTTACCGTCTTCGGGAATGGTAACGACCACATCGTAAGTTTCAGATACAGCAATTATCAGTCTGTCCACCTCAACAGGCTCCACATCGTTACCATCACTTGCCACTACGGTAATTTTACCGCCTGCGTAGCGTAGCCAAAAGTAAGACGATGCACCGCCATTGGAAATGCGCAAGCGTACTTTATCACCTGCTTTTAAGGGCTTGCCGTCAATGCTTTTTAAATCGGTATGATGATTACCATTCATCATTACACGGTCGTAATACACATCGCTCACGTCCATTGCCAACATACGCTTCCATTCGTTGGTCAGCTTGGTTTTGAATTTACCGCTTCTAATGGCTTCGGCGTAGCTTTGTGTTGCGCCTTTCCTTATCGCAAACCAATCACTTGCAGCGTGCAACATACGGTGTACATTGTTGGGATTGAGGTTCGTCCATTCGCTTAGCATAATGGGGATTTCCGGCAAATCGTCAATTCCTTTTCTGAATGTTTTATCATTAGCCCTTTTGTGCATTATAAAGCTGCCGTACATACCAATTTGCTCCTGTAAACCTGAATGGGAATGATACCAATGCGTTCCTGTCTGGATAATCGGGAAACGGTAAGTATAGGTTGTGCCCGGCTCAATCGGCATTTGTGTTAAGAAGGGTACGCCGTCTTCTTTGTTGGGCAGGAACAAGCCGTGCCAGTGCAGGGATGTACTTTCTTTTAACTGGTTATGCACTACGATTTCCGCCGTGTCGCCCTCTGTAAATTCAAGTGTGGGCATCGGGATTTGCCCGTTTATAGCGATTGCCCTCTTCTCCTTGCCTGCAAAGTTTACCACCGTATCTTTTACATACAGGTCGTAATGAACTACCTTTTGGGCAATGCTGACTTGTGATATGAAGAGTGCCAACAGGGTTAGCGGCAACAGCTTTTTGTAAAAATTTTTTTGATTATCCATTTTAAAAATCGCATTGGTTATAAAAGTTAAAAGGCATTGCCCAATGAGCAATGCCTTACTGGGTTATTATTTAGTTTCGGCAACCTTACCACAGGTAAGCATAGAGGAACCGTAGTAAGGATTTTTAATTTCCTTTTCTTTGCTCAACCAATATGCTTTTTTCATCGGGCAATATTGGTAGTAAACAGGTTGGGTGACTTTGTCAGAACCTTTTACCAATTTCCACAGTACGGTAGATACATCGTTGAAAGCGGCTCTTTGCTTTTCAAGGTTATTACCTGCTTTGCTTAACTTGTCTGTGGCTTTCTGCAATTCTGCTTTCTGTGCAAAATTGCCCTCACTTTTTACGGCTTCATTCAGTGCGGTAATGGCGGTGCTTGCCGCTTTGCTATCGCTGCTTACTAAAGCATTTTTTACGCTGATGTAGTTGTTCAACAGGTTGCCTGTATTCTGTGCATAAGCAGAAACTCCAAACAACATTACGGTCATTGCTACTATTAGATTTTTCATTTTTATCCTTTTTAATGATTAGTGAATGGCTGATTATATTATTGTGAAATGGGTTCAGCTTTAAACCCTTTTTTCTTGATGATGGCGACAATCTCGTCTTCGGTAATACCCTCTGCTTTTACAGTAAGTATTTTATCGGTGTTCGTAGTATCAACGTTCCATTCGCAGATACCGCCTGCGTTATCTAAATCTGCCTGCACTTTTGATACACAGTTACTGCAATTAAGGTTTGTCTTGAATTGAAGATTTTTGCTTTCCATTGTCTTGAACTTTTATATTGTTTTTGTTAGTACAAATTTCGGGACAGAATGCGCTATACTGTTTGTGAAATTCCTTGTTTGATTTATGATATTTACTGATTGTACTTCAAAATAGCTTCGACTTGTAATATTTCGGTTTTGTTTTGTGACTTTTACTGATTATAGTGCCCATTCAGAATAAGCGGAATACATTTACTACCGAATAACGCTAACTGTTTATAAAATGGCTATCAAAACCTTTCTCTCGGTTTTGCATCGGGCTATGTTGTAGCTCCGGGTTCTCAACCCCAACACGATTGCACAAATCCTCTTTGTGCAACAACCTTTATTGCAAAATCACACATAATATAATTTTTAAAAATCTTTATAATGACAAACGATTTAAAGAACGTCGAATACGGCTTGGATAAGATATTCGAGGGTGCACAGGACTTTTTACCGATTTTAGGAACGGACTACGTGGAATTTTATGTAGGCAATGCCAAACAAGCTGCCCACTATTACAAATCCGCTTTCGGGTTCCAGTCTTTGGCGTATGCCGGACTGGAAACGGGCTTACAGGACAGGGCTTCCTATGTGGTAAAGCAGGATAAAGTAAGACTGGTATTAACGACTGGGATGCGCTCTAATTCCGAAATCAACGAACACGTAAAGAAGCACGGCGACGGCATCAAAGTAGTGGGGCTTTGGGTAGAAGATGCCCGCAAAGCCTTTGAAGAAACCACGAAAAGAGGTGCAAAAGCCTTTATGGAACCAACCGTAACCACCGACGAAAACGGAGAAGTTGTACAATCGGGCATCTATGCGTATGGAGAAACGATTTTTATGTTTACCGAACGCAAAAACTACAACGGCGTATTTATGCCGGGCTATGAAAAATGGGAAACTGAATATAACCCTGCGCCTGCGGGACTGAAATACATTGACCATATGGTGGGCAATGTGGACTGGAACCAAATGGACACCTGGGTAAAATGGTTTGAGGAAGTAATGGGATTTGAAAACTTCCTTTCATTCGATGATAAGCAGGTTTCTACCGAATATTCTGCCCTGATGTCTAAGGTAATGGCAAACGGTAACGGCAGAATAAAATTCCCGATAAACGAACCCGCAGAGGGCAAAAAGAAATCACAGATTGAAGAATACCTTGAATTTTACGAGGGCGAGGGCGTTCAGCATATTGCTGTAACTACGGACGATATTGTAAAGACCGTAAACAATCTTAAATCAAGAGGGGTTGAATTTTTGTCAAGACCGCCACAGGCATATTATGATGCCATTCCTGAACGTTTAAAAGCACATATGCACCGCTTTAAAGAAGATATTAAGGAATTGCAGGAGTTGGGTATTCTGATTGATGCGGACGAAGAGGGCTATTTATTACAAATCTTTACCCGCCCGGTTGAAGACCGCCCAACATTCTTCTTTGAGGTCATCCAAAGAATGGGTGCAAGAGGTTTCGGAGCAGGAAACTTTAAAGCATTGTTCCAGTCTATTGAAAGAGAGCAGGAAAGAAGAGGAACCTTGTAGATTTTTTTTATTTTTATCAAAGTCCTAAAATTAGTTTAGGACTTTTTTTATTTTAATCGTTGTACAAAAAAATGGTCGATATTAATAGAGATAAAATGATTGGATATTTTGATCTTCTTGGAATGCCCAATGAAATCAAGAGTGACATAAGCTGGTTTAACAAGTACTATAAAATTGTATTTATAAATAAGGGTGGGCGTATTAATGTCGATTTTATAGATTATGATTTTGAGGAAAGCACTTTGCTTTTTTTCAGTATTGGGCAATATTTCAAAGTCTGCGATAATTCTAAAGGAAGTCTTGTGTACTTTAGCCCAGATTTTTATTGCATTGCTTTCCATGATAAGGAACTTGCGTGCGATGGACTTCTCTTTGACAATGTTTTCGAACTTCCTTATATAGATCTTACTTTAAGTCAGGAAAAATATTTTCAAAAACTTCTGATTTCTATTCAGAAGGAAATCAAAATGAAAGATTTTTGGGCTGAAGAGATGATTAAAACATATATAAAGCAAATCGTGATTTCAGCGACACGCACACTTGGAAAAAAAAATGACGATACTCATCAAGCAATATCTTACGATAAGGATCTGACAAGGAGGTTTAGCCAATTGATAGAATTACATTACCGTACGGCGCATAATGTATCAGACTATGCTTTGATGCTTAATATTACTCCGAAAAGCCTTAACCGGAAAATAGTAACTGAAAGACAAATCGCACCGAATGTAATTATAAAAAATAGGATTATTCTACAAGCCAAAAGAATGTTAGCTAATACACAATTCAGTATCAAAGAGATTGCTGCGTATCTCGGTTATGAAGATTACTCGTATTTTGTTCGGTTTTTCAAATTGCAAACTGGGGTTTCTCCGCTTTCTTTCAGAAATGCAACTCAAATCTCTGCAAATGGGAAAAATGTGCTATAAACAGCGAATTATCTGCATTGACTGCTTTTAATTAGAATTGCAATTTTGCAAAGTAATTTAAAAGTTTAATAAAAATGAAAGCAAAAATCACAGCTAAATGGCAGGGTAATTTTAAAAGCGGAAGTGGAAGTTTTGATGCTGTACATTCCACAATTGGTAAAAGTGTCTTTAAACACAATAAAAAGGAAGAAGAAAATACGGCTACAAATCCTGAAGAGCTTATGGCAGCAGCACATGCAGCTTGCTACACTATGACACTAAATTACATTCTCACAAGTAATGGTATAGAAGTTGAAACTTTACAAACTTCTTGCACAATAACGGCTACAAGTTTTGACATTACCAATTCTGATTTAGATGTAATTGCAGTAATCCCTAATATAAGCGAAGTAGATTTCAAAAAATATGCTGAACAGGCTAAAGAAATGTGTCCGGTTGGAAAAGCATATAATTTAGAAATTTCTTTAAATGCTGAACTAAAACAATAAATGCTTGTAAAGAAAGGGATAAACAATATCCATTTTAAGTTTCCATATTTACTAACGAGGGTGTTTCAATTGAGAAACACCCTTTTTAGCATTATGTCTAATTTAAAAATTCATCATAGATGTATCGCTTCACCTAATGCCGCTTCAATAGCATCTTTTACAGCCTCGCTCATTGTCGGGTGTGGAAATATAGTGTCAAGCTGTTCATGGTAGGTGGTTTCCAGTTTTCGGGCTGTAGTTGTCTGGGCTATGAGTTCGGTAACATTGTAGCCAATCATATGCGTACCTAACCATTCGCCGTACTGGTTATCAAAAATCACTTTTATAAAGCCGTCTGTCGCTCCGGCGGCACTTGCTTTTCCACTTGCGGAAAAAGGAAACTTGCCCACTTTAATTTCATAACCCGCCTCTTTAGCCTGTTTTTCGGTCATACCTGCTGAAGCGATTTCGGGTGAGCAATAGGTACAACTTGGTATATTACCATAATCCAACGGATTGGGTTGACGGTCGAATTTTCCGGCTTTATAGGCAATTACTTCACTACAAATTACAGCTTCTTTCATTGCAACGTGAGCCAATGCGGGACCAGGAACTGCATCTCCAATTGCATAAATACCCGATACATTGGTTTCGTAATACGAGTTAACAAGGATTTTTCCTTTTTCTGTTTTAATGCCCAACGCTTCAAGCCCGATGTTTTCAATGTTCGCTACTATGCCGACTGCACTCAACAAAATGTCAGCTTCCAACACCTGGTCGCCGCTACCATCGGCTTTTTTTATCATCGCTTTTACACCATTACCACTAATATCTGCGCTTTCAACCGAAGTACCCGTCAATACTTCAATCCCTTTTTTCTTAAATGATTTTTCGAGTTCTTTAGATATGTCTTCATCTTCAACCGGAACTATACGGGGAAGATACTCAACGATAGTTACCTTTGTTCCAATGCTGTTGAAAAAGTAAGCAAACTCAACGCCGATTGCGCCGCTCCCCACAATGATAATGGATTTGGGCTGCTCCGGCAATACCATTGCTTCCCGGTAGCCGATAATCTTCTTTCCGTCAATGGGCAGGCTCGGCAGTTCACGGCTCCGAGCACCTGTTGCCAGTACGATGTTCTTTGATTGGTAGGTAGTGGTTTTGCCATCCGCATCCGTAACCTCCAGTGCTTTACTGGCATTCAGTCTACCAACGCCTTTAATTACGTCAATCTTATTTTTTTTCATGAGGAATTGAACGCCTTTGCTCATTTTATCTGCCACACCACGGCTTCGCTTTATAATTGCCTCAAAGTCGGCTTCTACACCTGAAACTTTTGCGCCGTAGTTTTGTGCGTGCATCAGGTATTCAAAAACTTCTGCCGATTTCATCAGTGCTTTGGCGGGAATGCAGCCCCAATTAAGGCAAATACCGCCCAGGCTTTCCCGTTCTACGATGGCTGTTTTCAACCCCAGTTGTGCGGCTCTAATGGCAGCAACATACCCTCCGGGACCGCTGCCTAAAAAAATTACATCATAATTCATAATACCTATTATTTAATTGAGTTAATGTTTTTGTTCTCCCTCGTTTTTGACAATCAGTACCGGAATTTTTACCAAATGCCGTACCTGATTTATGGTTGCGCCGTACAATAAATCTTTCAATCCCTTATGACCGTGTGCACCCATAACCACCAGTTCAGCATCGGACTGATTGACAATTTCGGCAATGGCATCGGCGGTTTTTCCAAAGCCCAGTTTTGCTTCAGCAAAATACCCGTTGTCCTGTAACTGCTTTGCATATTCGTCCAAAAATTCCCTGTCCTTTAGCGTTTCCTCGTCGGTACTGTCGTGAAAGTGCGATGCGGATGCCACACTCTCCACGATATGAATGAGCGTGTACCTACTGTCTTTACCGCCCTGCGTAATGGCGTGGTTGATAACCTTATGGTCAAGGGTTTTAAAATCCACCGTAAGCGCAATATTCCGGTACGGCACGAATGGTTGTAGCTGTAAAGGCTCCGGCTTGTCGTGTGGCGTAATTTCACAAAACGCCTTTCTGCTGAACAAGGGGTATAACGTGGTATAAGCCATCAGGATTACAAAACCAATCCCTCCTAAAATTATCAACCCTTTCCAGATGATATTGCCCGAAGTGTCAAAGAAATTTATCGCTTCCTCTACCAACAGTTTTGAATTGAGGTAAACCAGTAATATAGTAATAAACCAAGCGGAAATTTTTATCAGTGGCTTAATGGCAAACTTGCCCATAGTCTTTTTATCACTTACAAAATGGATGAGCGGGATAACCGCAAAACCCAACTGCATACTCAATACCACCTGGCTAAAGATAAGCAAGCTATCTACCTTTCCCTCCCCGTTAATGAGGATTACCAAAGCTGCCGGAACTATAGCAAGCAACCTTGTGATGAGCCTGCGTAATAAGGGGTTCATTCGGAACCGCAAATAACCCTCCATTACAATTTGACCTGCAAGCGTTCCCGTAATGGTGCTACTTTGTCCTGCGGCTATAAGAGCCACAGCAAAGAGTTTGGCGGTAAAATCGCTGCCCAAATGCTGTGGCAACAATTCATAAGCCTGCTTTAGCTCCGCTACATCAGAACGCCCTGTTTTATAAAACACTGTTGCAGCAAGGATTAATATTGCGGCATTGACAAGCAATGCCATATTTAAGGCAATGGCACTATCCCAAAAATTCAGTTTAATTGCTTTTTTGATGCTCGCATCGTCCCGGTTAAATTTTCGTGTTTGCACTAATGCAGAATGCAGGTACAAATTGTGGGGCATTACCGTTGCTCCTATGATACCGATAGCAATATACAGCGCCGTGTCGTTCTGAATGTGCGGTATGAGCCCTGAAGCGATTTCCCCAGTATTGGGATCTGCAACTAATATCTGCACCAGAAATGACATACCGATTACGAATATCAACCCAATAATGAAGGCTTCGAGCTTGCGCATTCCCCATTTTTGCAGGGTCATCAGTAGAAATGTATCTAATGCTGTGATGGCAACGCCCCATATCAAAGGCATTCCGGTGAGTAGTTGCAAACCGATTGCCATTCCCAAAATTTCTGCAAGATCTGTTGCTACAATGGCAATCTCTGCAAGAATGTAAAGTACAAAATTAATTTTCTTTGGGTAAGTTTCCCTGTTTGCCTGTGCCAAATCTCGATTTCGGACAATGCCCAGCCTCGCGGATAAGCTCTGGAGTAATAAACCCATAATGCTGCTCATTACCAAAACCCATAGTAGGGAATATCCGAACTGGCTACCACCTGCTAAACCCGTTGCCCAGTTGCCGGGGTCCATATATCCGACACTAACAAGATAAGCGGGTCCGAAAAACGCCAGTACCCTCCGCCAACGTGATTTGCCCGGAACTGTAGTATCTACGGAACTGTGTACTTCACTTAACGAAGCCTGTGATTGATTTTTAGCCATTAGAAAAAACGTATTTATAAAAACTGCCGCAAGATTAATCCGGCGGCAGTTCAACAACCTAACAATTAAAATTTCATTCTTTGTATTCGCACGGCATTCAGAATAGCTAATAAGGCTACACCCACATCAGCAAATACTGCTTCCCACATTGTTGCCAGTCCTCCTGCACCAAGAATTAATACAATTGCCTTAACTCCGAATGCAAGGACAATATTTTGATAAACGATTTTCTTTGTTTGCTTGCCTATATTGATAGCCATTGGTATTTTTGACGGCATATCGTCTTGTATAACTACATCAGCAGTTTCAATAGCTGCATCACTTCCCAAACCGCCCATTGCAATACCTGCATCACTCAATGCGATCACAGGAGCATCGTTCACGCCGTCGCCCACAAAGGCTACACTTCCGTTACGGGATTTAATATCCTTTACTTTGTTCACTTTGTCTTCGGGCAATAAGTCACCATAAGCACTGTCAATTCCTAATTGCTCTGCAACGTGTTGTACTACCGTACTTTTATCGCCACTTAGCATAGTGGCTCTGACGCCCATTTTATGCAGTTTGTCTACCGCTATTTTAGCATCTACTTTAATGCTGTCAGAAATCGTCAGATAACCTACAAACTTACCTCCATAGCCGATTGCAATAACAGTATATACAATGTTTGCTGTATCAGCATCGTGACTTATATTGAATTTATCAAGCAATTTAAAATTCCCTGCTAATAGCTCTTTGCCATTGACCGTGGCTTTAAGACCGTGACCCGCAATTTCTTCTACATTTTCCAAGCTAACTTTTGTATCAACTTCACCCCAATAGTTGTGGATTGCTGTTGCTACAGGGTGGGTGCTTTGGCTTTCCAGTACGTTAACAAGGTTTAGTATTTCGTCTTTGTTATATTCAGGTTTGATAAACACTTCCTGTACTTTAAAAACTCCCTCGGTTAATGTTCCCGTTTTATCCATTACCACATTCTGAACTTTTGCAAGGATATCCAGGAAATTAGAACCTTTGAATAAGATACCGTTACGGCTCGCTGCCCCGATACCTCCAAAGTAACCTAAGGGAATAGAAATAACTAATGCGCAAGGACAAGAGATAACCAAGAATACTAAAGCTCTATACAGCCATTCGCTGAAGATATAATTTTCTACAAAAAGTATTGGCAGCAATGTAATGGCGATAGATAGATATACCACTATTGGTGTATATACCTTAGAAAATTTACGGATAAATAATTCCGTTGGTGCTTTTTGTGATGTAGCATCCTGCACAAGTTCTAAAATCTTACTCAACTTACTATCCGAATAGTCTGTTGTTACTCTTATCTGGCTTACCGTATTCAAATTAATCATACCTGCCAATACAGTTTCACCTTTGCCCTTTGTGTCTGGTTTACTTTCACCTGTTAGTGCTGCTGTGTTGAATGAAGCACTTTCCGAAACAAGTTCACCATCTAAACCTAATTTTTCCCCTGGCTTTAACTGGATAATATCACCAATGTTTGCGTCTTCAGCTTTAATGATAACAGGTTTGCCATCTTTCAAAATCGTAACCTCATCAGGGCGTTGGTCTAAAAGAGCTTTAATATTACCTTTAGCTCTTGATACCGCAAGCGTCTGGAATACCTCACCTACGGAGTAGAATAACATTACTGCGACCGCTTCAGGATATTCCCCTATAGCAAATGCACCTACGGTAGCAATACTCATTAAAAAGAACTCCGAGTAAAAATCCTTAAAACGAATACTTTCAATTGCTTCCTTGATTACTGGTAAACCTACGGGTACATAAGCAATAACATACCAGGCAATTCTTACCCAACCCGTAAACCAGTCTTGTGGAAAATAATTGTCAAACCCGATGGCAATCAGCAATAAAATCAAAGAAATACCGGAGGGTGTAAATAGCTGAAAAGCCGTTTTACCCTCTATATCGTGGCTGTGGTCGTGGTCACCGTGGTCGTGTCCATGCCCGTGATCGTGTCCGTGGTCGTGCCCGTGATCATGATTATCCTTTTTCTTATGGTCGTGTTTATGACCGTGTTCGCTATGGTCGTGTCCGTGATGGTCTTCGTCATCCTTACAATCACCAGTGTCATCCTCACCACAATTTGCTCCGCCATGTCCATGCCCATCATTTTGTTGATGGTTTGTGTCTTTTAACAGGTCTTTTGTTCCCGCTTTTTCATGAACTTTTTCTTCTGTGACGCAACACAACTGATTTCCATGACTGTCGTATTTGTGCTTGTGCTCTTTTTTCTTTACAAGGTTCAGATTATTATCTGTACTACAACATATTTTTGACATATTTTTTAATTGTTTAGTGTTATTTACAAAACAAAATTACCCTTAGCTTTTGGGAACCTGGTTGCAAATGCAAATAACTTTAATGAATGAAAAAGATTAAGTAATCATCTGATTTAAAGCAATATTTTAACTGATAGGTTGTTAGGAAGGACAACCTATCAGTAAAGTGAAAATCTATTAATGTGCATGGGCATGCCCGCCACCACCTGATAATTTAGCATTAATAAAAAATGCACCTTTTATGACTATTCTTGCTTCTTTGGTAACTTCATTTACAGGAGTTATAACAGTATATCCCATTTCGGAAACGCCTGCTACTACTTCAATTTTTTCAAAATTTACCGTGTTCGCCGCTTCCTCTTTATGTGCTGTTTTTTCATCGCCGTGGTCGTGCCCGCCATGTCCCTCTTCTTCTTCAGCTTCCTGCGGCTTTTTGTCGGTAATGACAAAGATGTATTTTTTGCCATCCGCATCTACAATGGCATCATTCGGCACTGACGGGGAGAGCACATTGTCCAAGCTAACGATTGCCGTGATGTTCATACCGTCAATCAGCCCTTTTACATTGCCTTTTACACGGGCGTGTACCGGAATGGTCTTGCTATCGTTTTCAAATGCGGAACCGATACCGTAAATAACCGCATCATACTCGTTTACCGGGTTATTGGTCAACGTAAAATGTATGGTTTGCCCGGCTTTCATCATAGGCAAATCTTTTTCAAATACGTTCAAATGCAAATGCAGGGAACTATTATCTACTATTTCAGCCACGGGCGAAGAAACATCTACATAGCTACCGATTTTGCCGTACACATTGCTGATAGCTCCGCTAATGGGGCTTGTAACCACCAACGAGGATTTAAGGGAGCTGTTGCTGACCGAATTTGGATTGATGCCCATTAGCTGTATCTGCTGATGCAAAGAGGATTTCCGTGTTCTCAACGCATTGAGTTCGGCGGTGGCGTTTTGCAGGTTTTTCAATGCTCCGGCATTGCCCGTGTTCAATTCCTTTTGTCTTTGCATTTCCTGTTCGGCAAAAGTTATTTTGCTGTTGATGGTCAGGTATTCTTCCTGCAACTGGATAAACTGCGGGTTGGCAATGGTGGCAATAACCTGTCCTTTGCGCACATAATCCCCAATCTGCACATTAATAGACTTTATTACGCCACCGTATAAAGAGGTAGCGTTTGCCTTGCTACTGTTGGGTAAACTTAAAATACCATTCGCCTTAATGGTGGCGGTTAGTTCTTTCATTTCCACGACACCGTATTTGATGCCTACGGCTTCAATCTGCTCGGGCGTAAGTGCCGCAACGGTTGCGGAACCCTCTTCGGCTCCGTGCTCGTCCCCGTGCCCTGTATCGGCTTTTTCTTCCGTTTTGGGATCGTGGTTATGACCGTCTTCGCTTTCCTTTTTCTGACTATCTCCGCAGGCGGTCAGGGAAACTGCAAAGAGTGCTGCCAAAAACATTTTCGATATATTTTTCATCTTATTTGTTATTAAGGTAATTGTATTGAATTGATGATTGATTGTAGCTGTTCAGAACGTCCAGATAATTCTGGCGGATATTGATTGCCTGCGTTAAGAACTGGCTTAGCTCCGCAAAGCTGATTTCTCCCGAACGGTAGCTTTGTGATGCCGCTTCGGTAATATCCCTTGCCTGTTGCAGTCCCGATGTTTCATAGAAGCTCAACAAAGCCATATTCTTTTCCATTTCGGCGATGGCAGATTTCTTGTCCGTTGCCATTACCTGCGTTTGGTAAGACAATAGGTTTTCCTGTACTTCCTTTTCCTTGTTGGCTACATTCACTTTGTTTTTATATGCCCCTGCGCCAAATAACGGGAAACCTATTGAAACCGAAAAGCCCGTAAAAGGATCTGAAACGCCGTACAATCTCTGGCTGAATACCCTTGCTGAAAATTCGGGCAGGTTGCTGTTCTTCTGTACTTTGATATTTGCCGCTGCAACGCTTACATTTTGTTGCTGCAACTGCAATATTGGGTGCACATTATTTTCATCATACAAGCCTGTTTCCAATTTCTGCAACGGCTCATCTACCGGGAGCATCCATTCATTACGGTTGAGTAATACCATTAACTGTTGCTGCTGTATTACGATTTCCTTATTGTTCTGCTCCACGTAGGCTTTTAGCTGTTTGAGTTGGGCATCTGCAGCAATCTGGTCGAGCTTTGCCACGTCGCCCGTTCTAACCCGAACCTGCGTTGTATTGAAGAGGTTTGTATAAATGCTGTCAAGGCTTTTCAGCAATAGGTTTTTATCCTGCAAAAACCACAACTGGTAATAAGCCGTTCTAACGTCTTTCCTAATATTTGCATTCATAACCTCTGTATTCAATTCGGAATATTTAAGCTGTGCTTTTAAATAGTCCTTGCGGGCAGCATATAAGCCGGGCCACGCAATACTTTGCGTAAGTCCGATTTTCCATATACCCGTTTTGTCCGATGGTCTTAAATCTTCATTTTCTACAAATACCTGTGTCATTGGTATATCGTTAGCGGTCTTTACATTGTATTTAGCCGCATCAATCTCCGACTTATTGACGTTAACCTGTCCATTGCTTTGCAATGCGGTATTGATAGCATTATCTATGTTTATCCTTTCCTGAGCATTTGCAGTGGTCATACCACCGATGCCCAGTAAGAGAACGATTACGGTTGTTTTCACACTTTTACTACTTTTTAAATTAAATTTAGAATTGAATATGATATAGAGCAATGGCAGTACAAATAGTGTAAGGAATGTAGCGGTTACTAATCCTCCAATTACTACCGTAGCCAATGGTTTTTGTACCTCTGCCCCAGCGCTGGTGCTGATTGCCATAGGTAGGAACCCCAGTGATGCCACTGTTGCCGTCATCAATACTGGACGTAACCTGATTTTCGTACCCTCGATTGTTCGTTTAATGACATCATCCCAACCGTCTTTTTTCAGTTGGTTGAATGTGCCTATCAATACGATACCGTTCAATACGGCTACGCCGAACAAAGCGATAAAGCCGATACCTGCACTGATACTGAAAGGCATTCCCCGAAGCATTAAAGCAAAGACGCCACCGATGGCACTCATCGGGATAGCAGTAAAAATCAGACTTGCCTGCTTAAATGAACGGAATGTGAAATAAAGCAATGCGAAAATCAATAACAGTGATACAGGTACGGCAATCATAAGGCGGTTACTGGCTTTTTTTAGGTTTTCAAACTGACCACCGTAGGTAAAATAGTAACCTGTGGGTAATTTCACTTTTTCGGAAAGTTGCTGCTGAATGTCAGAAACGACACTTTGTACATCACGTCCGGCTACGTTAAATCCAATAACAATGCGTCGTTTCCCAGCTTCCCGGCTGATTTGCGCAGCATCTAATTTGTAGTTGATCTCAGCAACCTGTGATAATGGTATTTGATAGCCTGTATTAGTTGGTATCATCAAATTCCTTACGTCTTCGATGCTACTTCGGTGTACACTATCTAAACGAACGACCAGGTCAAACTGTCTTTCGTTCTCATAAATAACACCTGCGGCTTTACCTGCAAATGCAGTGCTTACAATATCGTTTACCTGTTGTATCGTCAACCCGTAATTAGCCATTCGGGTACGGTCGTAGTCGATGTTGATCTGTGGCAGACCATTTACTTTTTCCACCTGTGGCGGTGTGGCGCCTTGTACCTGCTGTACCACTTCGCTAACCTTATTGGCGTACACGCTCAACGTATCCATATTTTCCCCGAAAATCTTTACGGCGACATCCTGACGAATACCTGTCATCAGCTCGTTGAAACGCATCTGTATCGGTTGGTTCTTCTCGAAGAAAACGCCCGGAATAACGGACAGCTTTTCCATCATTTCATCGCCTAACTCGTTGTAGCTTTTCTTGTTTTTCCATTCGTCCTGTGGTTTAAGAATAATCATCATATCCGTAGCTTCAGGCGGCATCGGGTCGGTAGGTACTTCGGCGGCTCCAGTCTTTCCGACCACCATTTTAACCTCGTCAAATTCTTTAAGGATACGGGATGCTTGCATCGACGTTTCTATACTTTGGTTGAGCGAACTTCCCTGCGGTAAAATACAGTGAAAGGCAAAATCTCCCTCCTGCAACTGCGGGATGAACTCGCCGCCCATTCTGCTGAACAGGATAACGGTAACTACAAATACAGCAGTGGTAATGCCCACCAACCAATATTTTACCCTGATTGCTTTCTGCAACAAAGGTTGGTAGAAGCCTTGCAGCTTTGCCATAAACTTGTCGCTGAAATTGGGCTTGTCGTGTCCTTTTTTCGGCAGGAATAATGCACACATCATCGGGATATAGGTCAGGGATAAAATCAATGCGCCGAAAATGGCAAAGCCTACGGTTTGCGCCATCGGTGTGAACATTTTGCCCTCAACACCTACTAAAGTCAGGATTGGAATATATACTATAAGGATAATGATTTCGCCGAATGCGGCACTTGTCCTGATTTTGGAAGCGGACAAAAATACTTCTTCGTCCATTTCGCTTTGGGTCAGTTTATTGGTGGATTTCCGCAAGCCCAAATGGTGCAGGGTTGCTTCCACCACAATAACGGCTCCGTCCACAATCAAACCGAAGTCAATAGCTCCCAAGCTCATCAGGTTGGCACTAACGCCAAATACGTTCATCATTCCCAATGCGAACAGCATCGCTAATGGAATGGCAGATGCTACGATTAGTCCGGCTCTTAGGTTGCCCAAGAACAGAACAAGCACAAAAATTACAATCAAAGCCCCCTCAATCAAGTTCTTTTCCACTGTGCCCATTGCCCTGCCTACTAATTCAGTACGGTCTAAATACGGCTCGATGGTTACATCTTCCGGTAAAGATTTCTGAATGGTCGGTAATTTCTCTTTTATCCGTTTTACGACCTCGTTACTGTTTTCGCCTTTTAGCATCATAACCACACCACCCACGGCATCTACTTCGCCGTTGTAGGTCAGTGCGCCATAACGCACCGCACTACCGTAGCGCACATCTGCTACGTCTTTAATAAAAATAGGGGTATGGCCCGTGATTTTTACGGGAATGTTTTTAATGTCTTCCAAAGTTGTAGCTAAGCCCACACCACGGATAAAATAAGCGTTCGGTTTTTTGTCGATATACGCACCGCCCGTATTCTGATTGTTTTGTTCGAGTGCGTTAAATATATCGGGAATGCTTACGCCCATTGCTCTTAATCGGTCGGGGTTTACCGCAACCTCGTATTGTTTTAATTCCCCGCCAAAGCTGTTTACTTCGGCAATGCCCGGTGTGCCGTACAACTGACGGGCAACAATCCAATCCTGCATTGTACGCAGATCTTTGGCATTGTATTTATGCTCGCTGCCTTTTTTGGGGTGGATGATGTACTGATAGACTTCTCCAAGCCCTGTACTAACCGGAGCCAGTTCAGGCGTGCCGATACCTTTCGGGATTTTTTCTTCGGCTTCTTTCAGTTTTTCATTGACCAACTGCCTTGCAAAGTAGATGTCCACATTTTCTTTGAACACTACCGTAACCACCGAAAGCCCGAAACGGGATATACTTCTTGTTTCTTCTAAATCGGGAATGTTGGCGATGCTCTGTTCAATCGGAAACGTAACCAACTGTTCCACTTCCTGACCCGCCAGTGTAGGACAGGCAGTAATAATCTGTACCTGATTATTGGTAATATCCGGTACGGCATCTATCGGCAATTTGGTGGCACTCCATACGCCCCAAATGATAAGAACCAATGTCATTATACCAATGACGATTTTGTTCTTGATGCTGAATTTAATTATACTATCTAACATTTGAATTTATGATTAATGTTTATACAAACTTGCATGATGCCATTTTCTAAAAATGACAGCATATAAATACGATACAGACGGTTTCATCGAAACGCTGTGAAAGAATTAAGCAGTTATTACTTAAACATTAATCTTAGGCGGTTGCCATATGTTCCCGTTATATTGGGATAAGATATATATATTTCTTAAAGGGACTTTTCTTTTATCAGTGGACTGAAACTCAAGTTCATTGATTTCAGGTAGCCTAAAATCCAGTGTAACTCCATTAATTGTACCGCAACATTGGCAGCTACAAAAAGGGCTGCAAAAATCTTTGTGTTCAGTTTTGTGGTTATGTTCCAAAACATTTACACTGTCTGATACATTATTGGTGGCACATCGGTAATAAGCATCACTGCAAGGAAGTATTGCCATTCCGAGCATATAGACACTAAATATGAATGTTAAGAATTTCACAGTTAAATTTTAAACTTCAATACCGTTAATAACTATTAGATTAATTAGGGAATTTACTAAATACAATTATGATGAGATTTGCTATACTGATAAACTTGTTCTGTTTGAAATATATGTCTTTGCTGATTATGTTTATTGTTCTCTACAATTCTTTCGTCTTCTATATCAATCCGGCTGAATTATCCATCATTATAAAACAACCGGAATATCTATCGTCAATCATAACGATTATTACCGGTTCTTGCAATTCGTCCAAACTTTCATCATAATAGAAATCGTACAATTTCATAAGAGCCAAATTGCCTATGATAATTTCGTGTCCGTCTACGAAACCTTTGATACCGTAACCAGGTATTGCTTCAAACTTTTCGATTTTGAAATCAGACAAATTAATCCGTGGTAAAAATTTAATAATGCTGCCTGCTATTGGATGTACAGAATGAGATTGTAATGCCGCCGTGTAAGTAACCACTGTTTCTTTTTCGGGTACGGCACATTCAAATGCAATCACTTCAAACGGATGGTCGCTTCTGTAAGCCGTGTCGGTACTTCTGGTATGAATATTTCTATTTGCCATTGTAATAAGTTTTATTTACACAGCAAATTTATCAGTAGATTTTAGGAACCTGGTTGCAAATGTAAAACAGCCATATTGTTATATGGCTGTTTTTAAAAAGTTATATTTTCAAGCTTAATCATATATGGATTGCAATTTTCTCGACGTCAAGACAAGCTTCACGCAGGTTTTCATAGTAAGTCGGATGCCCGTGAGAAATGCGGGCTATATCTTCAGCAGCTGCCCTATATGCCATTGAAACCGTAGCTTCTCCAATCAAATCAGAAGCTCGCTCTCCAATTATATGGAAACCTAAAATTTCATCTGTCTTTGCATCTGCTAACACTTTTGCCACGCCCTCAGTTTTACCACTGGTAATGGCTCTTCCAGATGCAGAAAAAGGGAACTGACCAACTTTATATTTTATTCCTGAAGTTTTCAATTCTTCTTCGGTCTTACCAACACTGGCGACCTCTGGACTGGTGTAAACAATGCTTGGAATAGTATTGTAATTAATATGTGGTTTTTGTCCTGCAATAATTTCAGCTACAAAGATACCCTCTTCCGATGCTTTGTGTGCTAACATTGGTCCCTCTACCACATCGCCGATGGCATAAATTCCTTTTACATTTGTTTCCATATTTTTATCTGTAGAAATCTGTCCTCTCGAATTGAGTTCAATTCCTACTTTATCTAATCCTAATCCTGTAGTATAGGGTTTTCTTCCAATTGCCACTAAACAATAATCGCTTTCCAATGTGACAATATCACCATTTTTGTCTTCAGCAGTTACAGCAATACTATCACCGGTATTGGTTGCTCCCGTTACCTTATAACCAAGTAAAAATTCAAAATCTAAATTTTTCTTTAGTGATTTTTGAAGTTCTGCCCCCATTTTTTTATCCATATTAGCGAGAATGCTCCCTGCATACTCTATTACGGTAATTTTGCTTCCCAATCTTCCATAAACTGACCCTAATTCCATACCGATAACGCCGCCTCCAACTACAACAAGGTGTTTGGGAATTTCCTTTAAGTTCAAAGCTTCTGTTGAACTGATAATCCGTTTTTTGTCAATATCAATTCCGGGAAGCGAGGCCGGTTTTGAGCCTGTTGCAATAATTACGTTTGCCCCGGTAATGGTTTCTTCTGCGGTTTCAGACTTTATCAAGATGGTATTCTTATTTTTAAAAGAACCTACGCCCTGGAAAACCTCTACTTTATTTTTTTTCATCAAGTAGCTTACTCCTCCGTTGATTTTGGAAACCACGTCTGCTTTTCGGGCAATCATTCTTTTTAAATCAACCCTCGTATTGTCCACATCAATACCGTGATTTACACTGCTATACTTTATTTCATGGTATCGTTCAGAGCTATCCAGCATAGCCTTTGATGGAATACATCCAACATTCAGACAAGTACCTCCAAGTACGGAATACTTTTCTATTATTGCGGTTTTTAATCCCAATTGTGCACAACGTATTGCTGTGACGTAACCTCCCGGTCCTGAACCAATGATAATTACATCAAATTGACTTTCCATAGGTTTTATTTTTAATTTTATATTAGTATTTCTATAATATCGAAAGTGTTAATTCGATAATTTATTCTCTAAATTTATTAGTAAATTTTTGGAACATGGTTGCAAATTTAAAGCAACCCTATTTGGTAAGGGCTGCTTCAAAATTTAATTAAAAATGAAAATGATTATTTTGTTTTAACGAACCTTGAGCAATCTTTACAAATACCTTTCATTACGAAATTCACACTGTCCAAAAGAAATTTTTCTGGGAGCTGAATTGCTGGTATTGAAATACTTTCAAGACAATACGTATTCTTACAGCGGTTACAATTGAAATGGACGTGTAGCTCGCCAACCGTACACATACAGGTGTCACTGCAAATAGAATACTTTATAGATCCTGAGCCGTCATCAATACTATGGATAAGCAAATTTTCATGGAATAGGCTCAATGTCCTGAAAATAGTAGATTTATTGACGGTTTCTAACTCGGTTTCCAAATCAGTCAGGCTGAAAGCCTTTTGTAAGCCAGACATTGTTGTAAAGATTAACAGCCTAACCGAAGTGGGTTTTATGCCCCTTTTCAATAATTTTTCTTCTAAACTTTTCATTTTACTTCTATCAGTATTTGTTACTGAATTTAAGTCTATTGTAAAATTAGAAATGTTCTTTTGTATAAGTATTGTAATTTCCTTTGATAGATTTGTGATATTTACTGTTTGTACTTTATAGGTAATGTATGTAACCAATTTCAGGCAAATATTTACAGTCTTCACAATTGTCGTATTCAACAGTTGATTGTTCAGGCTCTTTGAAATTTGCTTTCAAAAATGCGTCAGAAAACAAAGCGTAAGGAGGATATTCAGCAATATGATTTTTTAGCATTTTATGTGCTTCCACAACAGGTGCACCATAAAGCTTTTCAAAAGTGCCAATTTGATATTTAGCAAAATTGCCGTAGTGGACGATTGTCTTCAGAGAAAGCGGGATTTCAATTGCTAATTGTTTAGATAAGCGTTGTAGCTCTTTTTGAAAATCTTTGTATGTGTGTTCTATTTGTACCAAAGTTTCCTCAAATGTGGGTAGGTTTTTGTACTTATAAAACAGTATGGCATCACCCTCTATTTCCGAAATTTCCATACAAAGAATATTGCTGTCCATTATTGTTTTAAGTAAACTTTCTGTTATGTATTTGCCAACAAACATATTTGATTTGATAACGAAATCTGTAAAGCCCGATATGTCAGGTATCATTAACAAACCCTTTTCTTCACTGGAGTAAAGTTCTTTCATTATTACATCTTAATATTAATTAAAAAAGCAGGGGCTTTTTTAATGCCCCTACATTTTGAGTATTATCAATTCCCATAGCATTAACTAATTTAAAAAAAAGCTATTTCATCTGACCAATGGTTTTATGATAAACAGCTTCAGCAATTTTGTAAAGTACTTTCGCATCTAACATATTGCTGTATGCTCTTTGCCAAAGTGTTTCAGCTCTAAGCACATCTTCCCCGGTAATGGTTCCGGCTTTAAAGCGGTCATTGCTCAATTTAAGGTTTTCGTCAGCTTCAATTAATGATGCCTGCATCAAATCAATATTGTTAGCCTGCAATTGCAGGTTAAGCATTGCCTGCTCGATCTCCACAGTGATTTGACTTTTCAGTTCTTTCAGTCCGTATTCAGCCGAACGTATATTAGCTTCCTGCTGTTTTACTTTTTCCTTTCTGCTGCCCCAATCGAAAACCGGGATTTTAACGCTCAACATACCGAAGTATGTAAGCATATGGTTTTTAGTCGGGTCGCCAAAGTTGATGCCCTCTTTTCCAAAGGCAGCCATTCCGTTCAGCGACAAACCTACCGATGGTTTCTGGTCGGCTTTGAGCATACTTTTGGTAAGCTCGCTCATTTTAATGCTATTGGTTGCCAACTCAATTTCCGGACGGTTTGCATCTGGAGCCTCCAAGATGCTCTGCTTAGAAAAGTCCCCCGTACTCAATGTATCGATTATGTCTATACCAGTGGGGTCTTCCATCCCGATTAATTGGCTCAATCTTCTTTTTGCTAAGATGAGCTTGTTCTCCGCAGCCTGCAAACGGGCTTCGTTTTCGTTCTGTAGCACCTTTGCCCGCAATACATCGTTTTTGTAAATCAATCCTGCCTCAAACTGGTTGTTAAGAAATGTGTAATGAGAAGCCAGTTGTTTTTTAACCTGTTGTTCCAATTTGATTTCTTCCTTAGCCTGTACCATAAGCCAGTAAGCGGTTTCGGTAGCCAGTAATACTTCGTCTTCTACCAATCGCTGTTGAGCGTTGCTCATCTGTATATTGGTTTCTGCCATCTGCTTGCCGTACTTAATCTTACCGCCTGTGTAAATCGGCTGTGTAACGCTGACCATTGGTGCAAACCCATATTCAGGCAGCATAGTGTTTAATGGCTCGCCAAAGTAAAAGGCGGTCGCCGAAGCATCCAGTTTCGGCCTGCCTGCCACATCCGCAATCAGCTTGTCGGATTGGGTGGCAATTACGTCTTCTTTGGCTTTGCCTATCCTGTTATTTTTTTTTAATGCCAGTTCTTTGCTTTGCGCAAGGGTTAGCTGCTGCTGTGCAAAGAGGTTGTTTGTTCCCTGCAAAAGAGCGAAACCGCATATAAAAACCTTTATGACTGTTTTATATCTTTTCTGTAACATAATGCCTTTTTATGATAAATATTTTTGGTGGTGAACATCGGTATCAGCTTTGCGCTCGTGCTGCTCATCCAACTGTTTGTTTTTAGGTGGTTTTACGAACCTGTAATACAGTACCGGAACGATAAACAATGTGGTAATCATTGATACCAGAATACCGATTGAAATGGTACTTGAAATCGGTCCCCATTCCGGCGAACCACTCGCCATTAACGGTATCAAACCGATTGCTGCCGCCATTGAAGTAAGGAAGATTGGTCGCATTCTTCGTTTAGCTGCAAACAGGGCTGCTTCCCTGATGCTGTGCCCGTGCTCCCTTACCAGTTCATCTGCATAGTCCACAAGGATAATCCCGTTACGAACTACTATACCCAGTAAGGCAGTAATACCGATGATTGCCATAAACCCGAACTCATAACCTGTCAGGAACAAGCCTAACATTGCACCCAGTAAACTCAACGGGAACGAAGCCAGCACAATGAATACTTTACCCACACGCTTGAACTGGAATAACAGAACAAGGAAGATGAGCACGAAACTTATCATAAAAGCCTTTCCCATTTTTGGACCGCTTTCCAGTCCGTCTTCATATTCGCCGCCGTAGGCTATCTTAATGCCTTTCGGCAGTTTCAGGCTGTCAATTTTAGGCTGTACCTCTGCAAATACTTCTGCGGGTTTTCTGCCCAACTGTGCTTCAGAAGAAACGGTTAAGGTTCTTAACCCGTTGCGGTGTACAATAGCCCCGGTATGCCAGGACGGTTGTAAATCTACCACCTGCTTTAAAGGAACCTTAGCACCGAATGTTGAGTTGATGTACATATTGCCCAAAGCATCCAGATTTTCCCTGTCGCTTTCGTCTGTACGCAATACAATATCAATGGCTTTATTACCCTCCCACATCTGCGATACGGGGTAGCCTTTTATCTTAGCTCCCAATGCCTGTGCTATCTGTGCTTTGGTAACGCCCAAACGCAGCGCTACATCTTCTTTAACCACGGCTTTCAGCCCTACATAATCATTCTGATAATCGGTGCGTACCCAGTTAGATCCTTTGGTGTTTTCCAGTAATGCGGCAACCTGTTTTGCCACTTTTTTCTGCTCGGTCATATCCTTGCCAATCACACGGATCTCAATCGGTGCGGGCTGCTGCTTCTTACTAAGCTGCCTAACCCGTACATAACCGTTCGGTAGGTAGTTATTAAATTTCTGTACATACTCGTCTATCATTTCTGCCGTCGCATCTTTGTTTGTGGTATTGATGAATACCTGCGCAAAGTTTTCCCGTGGGTGCTCAGGTGCATAGGTGGAGTAGAAACGGGGCGAGCTTGTACCGATAAAACTTGCGGTGTTTACAATGCGTTTATCGCCTGCAATTTCCTTTTCTATCTTCTTAACGGCTGCTTCGGTTTCGTGGATGTTCGTACCGTTATCCATCCACAATTCAAGGTTGAACTGGTTTCTTTCCACGATAGGGAAAAACTCGGTTTTAACCTGACTGCCAACCACGAAAGAAAGGAAAAAGATAACCAAACCTGCTACCAATGTAGTTTTCTGCCATTTCATACAGAACTCGATTGCACGGTCGAAACCGTCCTGCATCCAGTCTAAGAAATTGCGTTTTTTCGGCTTATCATCGTGCTTCTTCAATCCTTTTTTCAGGAAGTGGTAACACATATACGGTGTAAGGAACAAGGCTACCAAGAACGAAACCGCCAAAGCGATGCTTACGGTAATCGGTATCCATTGCACAAACTCCCTTGTAAGCCCGGTAAGCGTAAATGCCAAAGGCAGGAACGATAGGACAATGGTAAGCGTAGCCGTGAAAATAGGAACCATTAACTGTGTGGCACTCTGCCAAGCGGCAGTCCACGACGGTATTTTTTCGTCCACTTTCTCGATGTAGTTATCCACTACGATAATGGCATCATCGACCACCATCCCCAGTACGATAATCATTGCCGCCAAACTAACCTGGTGCATTTCGATACCCAACAAGTTGAGGATAGCGAATGTTACGGCAATGGTAACGGGTGCTGCAATGGCTGAAATGGTGGCAACCCTGAACGGCAGCAGTAGCATTACTACCAAGATAACGGCAGCAATGGCAATACCGAACTCGATAAAGAAATGCCCCAAGTTCATATCAACTACTTTGGGTTGGTCAACAATGGTGTTGACCTGCACATCTGATGGCAGGATTTCTTTTACTTCAGCAACTTTCTGTGTCAGCGCATTACCCAAATCGACAATGTTCTGTCCGGGCTGCATTTCTACCGTCAGCATCATTACATCGTTTCCTGAAACGGTAATTTTGCTTTTCAGGTCTTCGTATCTTCTCTCGATGTTGGCTATATCACGCAAACGGATATTGCCGCCCTGCGGGGAGCTATATACAATCAGGTTCCCGATTTCATTTTCATTCTGATACTGTGCATCCGTGAAAATCAGGAAACGGTTTTTGTCAATTTCAATATCGCCACTGGGAATAGTAACATTCTGTTGGCTTAATGTGTTCGTGATTTCGTTGATACCGAAACCGTACTGCTTCAATACATCTTCACGCAGGGTAATAAATACCTGCTGCTTCTGACCGCCGTAACGCTTGATTTTGGAAACGGACGGTATCGTCTTAATGCCGTCTTCCAATTCATCCAAATAGTTTTCCAACTGGGCGTAAGAACGACCGGGGGCTGATACGGCAATCATCTGAACGACCACATCGCCGAAATCGCTGTTCACATACGGTCCCTGTACACCCCGTGGCAATGCTAAAGGCATATTGGCATCCAAGCCGTGCTGCAAGGTATTCCAGAATTTTTTGGTGTCCTTTACATAGTCCTGCAATTCTACCGTTACAACCACCTGTCCGGGCTTACTTTCCGAATGGGTTTTTTCTTTTTTGATTTCCTCGAAACCGAACAGGTATTGTTCCAGTTTGTCGGTTACTTCTTTCTCTATCTGCTCTTCGTCGGCTCCGGGATAGAAAGCCACAACAAGCCCCTGTCTAACTGTTACACGGGGGTCTTCACTTCTCGGCATCGTCATCAATGAAATCAGCCCGGCAAGCACCATAATAACAGTAATCGCTATCGGTACTTGCGGAAATTTCATTGCCGCTTCAATGAGGTTTATCTTTCTTTTCATAAATTATTCAGATTTTGGGGCTGATGCTGTTACCGATGTAGTTTGCGCTTTAACTTTCTTACCATCTTTCACGTTGTTCTGTCCGGTAAGGATAATAGTTTGGCTTTCATTTAGCCCATCTGTTATGATGATGTCGTCGCCTGCAATTTTACCAACGCTGACCCTTGTTAACTTGGCAATGTTATTTTTATCTACCACGTAAACGTGAGGGATTTTATCAACATTGTTCACAATGGCAGTAAGCGGTACACGCACCTGCTTAACCTTTACCGGTACTCCTGCAAGCACTTCGGTAATCATTCCCGGCATCAGGACACCGCCCGGATTGTCCAAGCGAACTTTAAGAGTAAATGCTTTGGATATTTCGTCCGCTACGGGATTAATAATGGTTATTTTACCCTTGAAATCACGTTGCAGTGTAGGAATGTTCACATCTACCTGCATCCCTTGTTTAAAGCTTCCGATTTCGCTTTCCGGTACTGAAAACTGTGCATATACCATGTCCGTTTTTACGATGGTAAAGGCAGGAACGCCAGGTGCTGCCATACCGCCAACCTCGGCAGTTTTAACGGTTATAATACCATTGGTCGGTGAATGCAAACGGCTGTCGGTAATACGCTTGCGGTTGATTTTTTTATTGGCTTCCGCCTGTGCTACTTTAGTTTTGATGTCGATATAGTCCTTTTCAGGGAAACTTCCTTTTTTATACAATTCATCAAATCTTCTAAACGCATCCTGGCTCTGGTCTAAGCTGGCATTGGCAATCTGCAATGCAGCTTCGTACTCGGTGGCATCAATGCTTGCAAGGAACTGTCCTTTGCTAACACGTTGCCCCTCATTCACGCCCACGCTGTTTATCGTTCCGGGAACGGCAAAACTTACGGTGGTCATATTGTCGGGTACAATAGAACCCGAATAGGAAACGGATTGCTCGGTTTCCGAACTGCTGATAGTGGCTACGGTGACTACCGGAGGCTCATCTTTTAACTGTTTTTCTTCTTTTTGTTTGCAACTCTGTATCAATCCTGCTCCGATTATGAAGAGGGATAACAAACCAATTTTACTTGTTCTCATCTTACATTTATTTTGTTACGCTTCTTTGTTTAATTAAACTTTTAAATACAGGGCAAAGGTCGGGTTACAGCTAAGGCGCAGCTATACGAAATGACGGGTAAAAGTTGTGAAATTTACTTCTTTGATTGGTGGGTATCTGCCTGAAATAAACAGAGCTACTGATGTTTCAGTAGCTCTGATGCTCGCATTAAAAAATAGCAAAATGCCTGCGAATGGATTGAAAAAGCCTCAATGCGGAGTATGCTATTCGTCCATCTGCATAGTAACGTTCTGCCCCTGTTCCTGCTTTACCTGCTTGAAATAGCTTGACGTAAACCCAGTGTGTTTTTTCAACTGGTTGGAAAGGTATGCCTGACTGCTGTACCCCAGTGCGTTGGCAATCTCGGTTAGCGACATTTCGGTATGTACCAAAAGTTCTTTAACCTTTTCAATCTTCCGATGAATGATGTACTTTTCGAGCGTTATTCCCTCCACCGAAGAAAATAAGGCACTCAATGTATCGTAGTTCTTGTGCAGCTTGCTACTGATTAAGGTTGTGAATTTGGTAGGTGTGCCGCTTTGCAGTTGCAACGTGATACCTTTCTCCACCAACTCTTTTATCCTGTTTATAGTCTTTTGGTTCTTGTCGTACATCAGCTCTAAGCCGATGCTTTTCAGCATAGTTTTGATTGCTCCCAACTTCTGCGAAAAGTCTGCCGTATCTTTTATGATGGCTTGCCCCAGTTTTATATCCAAGACCTCAAAACCCAAAGCTGTTAATTCCTGTTCAAGAACATACGTACATCTATTGCACACCATTCCTTTTATTAATAGTGTCATAGCTTTTTAAAGTGTATAAGTTCCTTTATTCAATAGTCAAAATTCTGCATTTGCCACCGACAAACTATTATGATATTCCGGCTTTGTTTTGTGAAATTTTATGAAATCGGGTGCAGCAACATTAAATATCATAAACTAAACAAGGAAAAGTACATAGCTGCTCCCGCTAATCTTACGGAATTTTGTAACAGACAACATCCGTATAAAATGAAGAATAAAAAGATTAACGAACATCAGGTTTTAAAGGTGCTTAAAGATTACAACGCAGGCAAAAGCGGACTGGAGCTTTTTGAGAAATACGGCGTTTACGGCACTAACATTTTTGAACTGAAACACAAATACAAGGATTTAGGGATGGATATTCTTGTAGAATTGGTAAATTTAAACGAAGAAAACAGCAGGTTGAAAACAATGTATGCCGAACTGTGCATACAGCACAGAAAACTCAAAGACCTGCTGAAAGAAGATTTCTGACAGGATAGTCGGGAACGATAAACAGCAATTTAAAATACAATTACTATGACAAATGTAACGTACAAATATGCTACGGTTTTAGTAGCGATACAGAACCTACGCAACGAAGGTTATAATGTGGATTTCAATCTCGAAGAGAACTGTTTAATCTGTGGCGCCAACAAATATACTGTTGATGATTTTGAAATTGAACAGGTCTATCGCTATGAGGGCGAAAGCAACCCAAGCGATGAAGCTACGGTTTATGGTATTGCATCGAAAGACGGATTAAAAGGCATTTTGGTTACGGCTTACGGAGCTTACACGGATAGTATGAGTACGGCAATGCTCCGCAAACTGGCACTAAAGAAAGATTGACACCCCAATTAATAACTAACGTAAGGGCAAAGCAATCGTTTTGCCCTATGTATGATAAGGTTGTTATTGTATCGTAACACAAACATCCGCATTCATCGGATAGCTTTGGCATAGCAAAATTATTCCCTCTGCCATATCCTGTTCTGTTAATGCGCCGTTATGGAGCATCCTAACTTCGCCATCTGTTTTTACTGCCCAACAAGCCCCGCAAGTTCCGTTTTTACAGGAACTTGACACTTTGATATGATGCTCTTTCATCGCATCCAAAAGCGACTGCTTCGGCTGCACCTCAATGAGTGAAGTGCATTCATAGGTTTGCTTTTCATCGTTTTCGTAATAATCCTCGTAATAGTTTACAATCACATCTTTGGCAGTACCATCCGTTTCCAAATCGCCCGGATCCAACGGAACCGGGTCAAAGTATTCCAAATGGATATGGTCTTTGGGAATGTTCAAACCCATTAAGGCATCCCGGTACAAATCCATCAGCCCATTTGGTCCGCAGATGAAGTAATGGGCTGCCTGAACCTCGCCAACAAGTCTCTTAATGACCGAACGTAAAACAAGCAGATTAAACCTGCCTGCAACGTGGTTGATTTTGGTGGAAATAAAATCGGGTGCGGTAAAGGAATAACAAATATTCAGTTCTTGCGCTGCCCGCATCGCTTCCAATTCATTCCAAAATATGGTTTCTTCCGGTGTTTTGTTACTGTACAACAGTAAGGGAATTTGGCTGCTGCTTTCAATACTTTTCAGCATTGAGAACAAAGGTGAAATGCCGCTACCACCTGCCAACAGTACGATTTGGGATTGGGTTGCTATCTGCTCTTCCAAGACAAAGCTGCCAAAGGGGGCTTCTATTTCCCAGGCTTCGATATGGTATGCATTATCCAGTATGTAATTGCTCATCTTGCCACCAGTAACCCTTTTGATAGTAATGGCAGGAAATTCGTCAGAAGGCACCGAACTGAACGAATACGAACGTATAAGTAGTTCGCCATTTATGGTAAGCCTGATGTTGAGGTACTGACCGGGCAAGTAAGTAAATGCCTGCTGCTCCGTGTCAAAGTATAGGGTAATGGTATCTTCTGTTTCCTTTGTAATTTTATGTGTTCGCCACGTGTATTTCTTCATTCCTGGGTAGTTTCCTGTCTTGCATTGCTGATAAAAAGAAAACCTCTGCTTCTGTACACAAAGCGAGGTTTCATCAAGACTTCTATTTAAAAGTTTGCTGTTCTGACAATTATAGTCCGTTTTGCTTTTCCTGTTGTCTTTTGATGATTTCGAGCTTGTTTTTTCGTATCTGCTTAAAATGGGCAGATGTTAATCCTGTGTAAGTCATTAATTGCTCGGATAGTTCAGTTGGCTTCTGATAGCCCAACGCTTTAGCGATTTGTGACAACGATTGCTCGGTGTACACCAGTAACTCTTTTACCTTTTCGATAATACGCCTGATATAGATAATTTCAAGGCTCATATCGCATTTAACGAGAAACAGATTGTTCAACTGCTGATAATCCGTTTTCAGTTCGTTTGTAAGCTGCACGGCAAACGGTGCAGATGTACCTGTGTCCAATCGGTTCTGTATAATCCGGTCTGCTACATTGCAAACTTTCGTCATTATGTCCGAACAGTCGCCTGATTTTTGTTGATGTAACATAGCTTTCAATTTATGGAACGAGGTTTTTAACTGTTTCATACGCTGGAGTAGCTTTGGTAAAAAATCCCGAAGATGTACCTGCGTACACTCTCCGGGACTGCCCAAAACTTATCCGCAGCATCCTGTTGAACAACTTGAAGCCTTATCGCTGTCATCGCCGCCAACTTTGTAGCCTGCTTTTTCAATCGCCTCAACCAACTCTTCTTTTACTTCGTCGTTTTCAACCGAAACAGATAATTTTCCTGCTTCCAATTTTTCTACTTTAATGCCGTCAATGTCTTTGATTGCTCCGTTTACTCTTGACTGGCAGTGTGCACTTTGCATATCTGGTATGCTTAATTCTACATTTTTCATTTTGAACTTATTTTTTATTGTTATACAAATTTCCGTATTAAACGGGTTGTTACTATTATGGTATTCCTTGTAAGATTTGTGATTTTTACTGATTTTGAAATTGCCGTGTTACTCTACGATTAGTTTGCCTTTCATATAGATATAATGACCGGGAAACGAGCACAGGAAATCATACGAACCTTTAGCCGGAGCCGTAAAGGTAATTTCAGTGGTTTGCCCGCCGCCAATCATATCCGTTTTAGCGATTACGGCGTTTTCCATTCCTTTAGGTATGTAGCCGTTGTCCTTAGCATCTATCGCAGCATTGGCAAAAGCGTTGAAGTCTGTACCCTGGGCAAGAATGACAACATTGTGCCCCATTGCCTCAATCGGTGCTTTACCCACGTGCTTTAAAATGAGCTTTACGGTTTCGCCCGCTTTGGCTTTCAGTTCGGTTTTGTCGAACTTCATATCATCGCCGCCATTTATGGTAATTACGTTTTCGTTCCCTGTTTCTGCCGGGGCAACAGTTTCTTCTGTTACAGGCTGATTGCTCTCCTGTGTGGTCTGTTCTTTTTGCTGATTGTTGTTACAGGCAGTAAATGCGATTACCGACAATGCTAACACTAACTTTTTCATTTCTATTTGAGATTTTATTTGTTATCTGATAGTGCAAATTTCCGCACATCGGGGCGGTTCCTTATTACGTTTTTCCTTGTTAGATTTGTGATATTTACTGATTGGGCAGGGCACAAAAAAAGAGGGCTGCAAGAACCCTCTGTATTTTGTATGAAACGGTAAGGACAGTATTAAGCTGCCATTTTCTCACAAGCCTGTGCGCATTTTCTGCACGCTTCGGCACATTCTTTACAATGCTCCATACCCATACCTGCGTGGTGCTCGCACTCTTCGGCACAAGCGTTGCAAATATCCGCACAAAGTTTGCAAATGTCTTTGCTCAACTTCCCGTCAAGGCTTAGTACGTTGGCTGCCGCCTGGCAAATGGCAACGCATTCGAGGTTAAGCTGAATGCACTTTTTCAGATGCGCTACATCTTTTTCGTTTAAACAGGCAATGGCACACTGATTACAAATAGCCACACAGTCAAGGCAGGCTTCTATACACGATTGGAATTTAGTCTGTATCATATCTCTTAATTTTTGTGATTACTAAATTTAAAACATTTGAAGCCCGGTTTGGTTCTTTTTAAGTTTACTTTAGTAAACGCCAAAAGCATTTTTCCAGTTTAAACCGTTGGGTTCCACACCGTGCTCTTTTAGTATATCCGACTGCAAATTTTGTTCCTTAATGGATAGGGCTTCTTTCAGTTCGTCGTATCGGCTCGGTAAGAGTTCCGAAATTTTGTAGTAATTATAGAGTATGCGGTTCTTCCTGATGTAGATAATCCGCAGCAGGCTCATTTCTACCTCTAAGTTCTTTTTGTCCTCCTGATTTTTGATGCTCAACGCAATCAGTTCATAGCTCCTGACCAGTTCCTCGGTCAGCACCAGTTCCAACAGCGTATTAATCCCGCCAAAGAAGCTGAAAAATTTGCTTCTGGAGATTTTGGCAACCGATGTAATGTCGGATATTTTCACGTCCTGTATGTTCTTCTCCGTTAAAACCGCCCTTATGTTTTCAATGGATTTTCGGACAAGGTTCGCATTTTTTATATCGTTGTTCGTCATTAGGAAATTACCTCCCGTAAAAGTTAGACCATATACAAATCTACTTATCGGCTAAGGGCTTGAAAGTGCGATATGACTGCTAAGATTTGTAATTTTTACGGATGTGGCGGGCACAAAAAAACGGCAACCCCAATTAAGGAACCACCGTTTTAGCAAACGCAATAAAGCTAAGTTCTACATTATTTTTTCAGTTTGTCAGCAGGCGGGTTATAGTCAGCCAATGTTGTTACCCTTACGGTATCAACCCCGGTAATGTCCCAAGTGATAGGTATCATAGTCATATACTCACATTTCGGGCACATATCGCCCTCTGAACCTACCATTTCTTTATGACCTGGGCAGCCTGTAATCAAATGCCCGTGCGCATCAATCAGCTCGCCTTTTTCGTTCCTGTCTTTAGCTGCAATTTTTTTGGCAGGTTTTTCAACCACCTGTTCCGTAGCGTGGTCGTGCCCGTCGCCCTCGGTGTGTGCGTGTCCGTCTTTTGCTGTTTTGGTATCGCCACCGCACGATGCTAAGAAGATGGCTAACGAGGCGAATGCGCCTATCAATAGTTTGTTCACTTTCATTTTTATTTATTTTTTAGAGATTAAAACTTGATAATAAACCGTGTTCCATTAGGATTAATGATGATGGTGGTCGTGTCCCGACGGGTCTGCCTTTACCGTACACAGTACCGAATTATCGTGCGTATGGGCAGATGTTTCCAACTGGATAGTCACGTGATGAATGTTCAGGTGTTCCAATGTATGCTCGATTTTGCGGAGCAATGTTTCGCTTTCGCCAATCGTCATTTTTTCATCCACCACCAAATGGCAGGTAAGCGCATTCAGTCCGCTTGTAATCGTCCAGATGTGCAGGTCGTGCATACCGTTGATACCCTCGGTCTTCAGGATTTTTTCTGTTACCTTTTCTACTTCCACATTCTCCGGTGTGCCCTCCATCAGTACGTGTACCGATGATTTGGTAACTAAGTAACCGCTTCGCAATACCAGTATCGAAACAATAACGCTTGCCAACGGGTCTGCCCATCCCCAACCGAAGAACATAATCAGTAAAGCTGCGATGATAGCACCTACCGAACCGAGCATATCGCTGATAACGTGCAGGTAGGCTCCCCGCATATTCAGGTTTTCTTTTACGTCAGCCCCACGCATCATTATCCAGGCTACAAGCACATTAACGAGTAAGCCGATGAATGCCACGATGAGCATACCGCTTGATTGAATTTCCGGCGGGTTCTGGAAGCGTTCTATCGCTTCGTAAATAATATAACCTGAAATCAGTATCAACGTTGCGCCGTTGATAACAGCCGCTAATATTTCAAATCTTTTGTAGCCGTAGGTCTTGCCGTAGTCGGCTACCTTGCTGCTGAACTTAAATGCCATCAATGCAATGAACAATGATACCGCATCGCTCAACATATGCCCCGCATCGGCTAATAGTGCAAGGCTGTTAGTCAGTAATCCGCCGATTACTTCTACTGCCATATACACCGTAATGATAATTAAGCTAATAGTTAGGGTCTTTTTATTCGCACTGTGCGAATGGCTGTGCCCGTGGTCGTGGTCGTGTCCCATATTTCTTTTATAATTATTGTTTTTCTGCTGCAAATTTCAGCAGCAAAACATTTTATTTTAGTTCGTTATTCCGTGTTTTATTTGTAAGATTTACTTCTTCCACTTCAAGCGTAAACTGTTACTTACCACGCTCACGCTACTTAGAGCCATCGCTGCACCTGCAATCATCGGGTTCAGTAAGAAACCGTTAATCGGGTAAAGAATACCTGCGGCAATCGGAATACCGATAAGGTTGTAGATGAACGCCCAAAACAGATTTTGCTTAATGGTCGCAACGGTCTGTTTTGACAATCTAATCGCCTGCGGAATTTTGGTAAGGTCTGATGAAATGATGGTCATTTTAGCCACGTCCATTGCGATATCCGAACCTTTACCCATTGCGATACTTACATCGGCGGTCGCCAGTGCGGTACTATCGTTGATACCGTCGCCCACCATTGCTACCACTTTGCCCTGTGCTTGCAGTTCTTTTACAAAGTCTGCTTTGTGCTGTGGCAATACTTCCGCTTTGTAGTGCTTGATGCCTGTTTGCGATGCAATCGCTTTTGCCGTAGCTTCGTTATCTCCGGTCAGCATATACAGGTCGATGCCCATATCCTGCATTTCCTTGATAGCCGCTACCGATGTTTCTTTTATTTTGTCGGAAATAGCGATTACAGAAAGAGCCTGTTTGCTGTTTGCAAACCATATAACGGTTTTAGACTGTGTGCCCCATTCGTCCGCCTGCTGTTGCAGTTGGTCGGCAATGGTAATGTTGTTTTCGGCTAACAGTTTTTTATTACCTACATAGTAAGTATCGTTGTTGTAATCGGCTTTTGCGCCTTTACCTGTGATACTGTCGAAGTTTGATAATACAGTGGTGGAAACGCCCTCCAAATTTTTCACAACGGCTTCCGCTAATGGGTGCTCCGATTGCTTTTCGATGCTCAATAAAACATCTTTGGTCGCATCCTCATTGTTTAGCCATTGGATGCCTGTAACCTGTGGTCTTCCCTCGGTAATGGTTCCGGTTTTATCCAGTACGATAGCGTTTACTTTCTTCGCCAGTTCCAGACTTTCCGCATCTTTAATCAGGATACCGTTTTCAGCACCTTTACCAACGCCCACCATAATAGCGGTAGGTGTAGCCAAACCTAAAGCACAAGGACAAGCGATAACCAGTACCGTTACGGCTGCTAAAAGACCTTGTACAACGCCATTGTCGCCGCCTAAGAAGTACCAAAGGATAAATGTAAGAATGGCAATGCTGATAACCACGGGAACGAAAATCCCTGCGATTTTATCTACCAGTTTTTGTACCGGAGCTTTACTACCCTGTGCATCCTGTACCATTTTGATGATGTGGGCAAGCATTGTTTCTTTACCCACTTTTACCGCCTTAAATTGGAAGCTGCCTTTTTGGTTGATGGTTCCTGCAAATACTTTTTCGTTCTCTTTTTTCAGTACCGGAACAGGCTCGCCGCTTAGCATACTTTCATCTACATACGAGTTGCCCGATACGACCATTCCGTCCACTGCGATTTTTTCGCCCGGCTTAACCAAAATAATGTCGCCTGCATTTACATCTTCGATAGCTTTTTGTCTTTCGGTTCCGTCAGCTTCTATCACGATAACTGTTTTCGGCTGTAAGCCCATCAGCTTTTTAATAGCTGATGAGGTGTTGCCTTTGGCTTTTTCTTCCAATAGCTTACCTAACAGGATGAATGCGATAATAACGGCTGCTGCTTCAAAATAGACGTGAGCGTGTAAACCCCTTTGATGCCAAAAGTCCATAAACAGCATATTGAACACGCTGAATATGTAAGCAATACCTGTACTCAATGCTACAAGCGTGTCCATATTGGCAGAACGATGTTTCGCCTGCTTCCACGCATTGATAAAAAAGTCTTTTCCTAACCAAAGCACTACCGGAGTGGAGAATGCCCACATTATTTCATTACCATAGGGCATATCCATAAAGAACATACCGATAATGACTACCGGGAGCGATAAGATTACCGCCCAAATGGTTTTGTTTTTAAGTTTTCTGAATTTTTCGGCGTGGATAGCTTCTAAGGTTTCCTGCTGCTTGTTCTCGTCTTCAAGTAAAAGGTCATAACCGCCGTCCTGCACCGCTTTTCTGATTTGCTCGGAATTGGTCATATTTGGCAGGAACTCGACGGTAAGATTGCCTGTACCGTAATTCACTTCGGCATTTACCACACCCGGAGCGTATTTTACCATACTTTCGGCACTGCCTGCACAGGATGCACAGGTCATACCTAAAACGGGATAGGATTGTTTAACGGTCGGAACGCCGTAGCCTAAATCTTTGATTGCTTTTACAGCTTCGCCTACTACCTCATTATCATTTACGGTAATAGCCGCTCTGCGGTTATTTAGCTCTACCTGATGGGTTTCTATGCCTTTTACCTGTGCAAGTCCTTTTTCAACGATTAATGCACAGTGCTCGCTTTCTACATCCTCTAAAGGAATGTATATTGTTTCTTTATTTGTTGCCATATTTCGATTGCTTTATTTTCATAATGCAAAGGTGGCAACAATAAAGAGGACTGTTATTGTGAAATTCTGGGTTTGATTTGTAAGATTTACTTAAACCTTATCCAGTGGCTTGCGTTTGTCTTCCCGTATCTGCTTGAAATGGCTCGGTGTAAGCCCCGTTACTTTCTTAAACTGGTTGCTCAAATATGCCACGCTCGAATAATTCATACGGTCGGCAATCTCGCTCAACGACAGCTCATCGTACACCAACAGTTCTTTTATCTTTTCAACTTTCTGTGCGATAAAATACTTTTCGATAGTCGTACCCTCAATATCGGAAAACAGGTTGCTAAGGTAGTTATAATCGTGGTGCAGCGCATCGCTCAACACGTCCGAAAGATTGGTCTTCGCATCGTTGTCCTGATGGTGCACCAGGTCAATGATAACGTTCTTTATTTTCTCAATCATCCGGCTCTTCTTGTCGTCGATGACCTGAAAGCCCAAAGGGTCTAAAACATTTTCCAATGCTTCACGCTCTGCTGTGGTTAAATCTTTTTCAAGGGTTATTTCGCCCAGTTTTATATTGTTAGCCGCTATGCCGAGCTTGTCGAGTTCGTTCTGAACTACGAGGATGCAACGGTTGCAGACCATATTTTTGATAAATAATGTACTCATATTTCGCTAAATCACAATTCATTTTGTTGCATCAATACGCAATCACAAATTTAAGATTAAAAATTAAGTATTTATTGATTATGAGCGACTAAGTGATGCAGATAAGTATTTTCATAAGGGAAAACTGCCAAAATCTTCCCCATTGTAGGGACATCTTGGCGGTTAAATTGCTGTTTATTAATAACATTTGCTAAGGTACTCTGATATTGATAACGTAATCCTCCTTACTATGAGAAAATCTTTAGGAACTATTGTTACCGAAATTCAGGAGCAGGAACGGAAACTTTCAGTCACGTGTTCGGGGCTAATTGAAGAGGCTTTTCAAATGACCGTTTTTCTTCAGGAGCTATTGGTTTCAGCAAAAGAATGTGTGTTAAGTTCGGGGTTTGACAACCAGGCGAAAGAGATTGAGTTCTTTAAAATGGTAAAGCCTCAAATCCTGGGCAAACTTATCTACTACAACAAGCTCTACCGGATGGAAACCTCGTGCCCGGTCAATAACGGGAAAATGTATCACGCCTATTTCTCCAACCATTTAACCGAGCTAAAGATTGAATTTAGGGAACATATTTGCAACTCCCACTTTTACCGATACTACCGTTCGGGCAGGGTGGATAAGGATAGCGAATACTTTAAGCGGGGGCAGATAAATTACCTCGATGGGCTTAATAGTTACGTTTTCGAAATTGACCCGCAATTCTCTACCTATTATGATTACAAAGTAGCCCGCATCATCGCTAACGACCTGTTATACGCCTACCTCTTAACCAAAATCAGCCCCGAAGAAAATCCCGATACCTTTTTTCAAAACACAGACGACATCAAAGAGCTTTCTTGGACGGACAGCAAAAACGCCCTGATTGAGTTGATGTATGCCCTGTACGCATCGGGTGCTATTTCGGGTGGTAAGGTGGGCATCCGAAAGCTCACAGCCATTTCGCAGGTCTTGTTCCGAATTTCACTGACCGATGTGCATCACGCATTCCACCGGATGAAAACCCGTGCAGGTTCTCGCACCTTGTTTTTAGACCAGTTGAAGCAGGCACTTGAAGAATATATGGATAAGAACGTATAAACACCCCGTCAATAAAGAGTTTGAAAGCAATACGCAACCCGTATTGCTTTTTTTGTGCTTGCACTTGCCCATATATACCAATTGGCAAACAGGCATATTTTCCTACACCAAAAATCAACAAATCTGCCGAAACGCTTATTTAATAAGGCTTTCCGGCAAATTGTAAAATTTTCAAAAAACCACTTTTTCAATTGGTAAGCATTGGCAGACAAACACTGCCACACTTCTGAATTTTGTCCTGTAAATATTAAACAACAGTGCTATGAACATTATAACAGTTGACGAAGAAGTGTGGAAACACCTCAACGAACGGTTGAAAGCCATTAGCGAATATATCCTCAAACTGGAAGATACAAGCTACGATAGCTTGTGGCTCAACAACCACGAAGTCTGCCAGTACCTCCACATCAGTGAAAAAACATTGTGGCGTATGCGCACCAATGGGCAGATAGCCTTTTCAAAAATGTACGGGCAGTATTACTATACGATTGGTGCTATCAAAGATATGCTCAACGCAAACGCTGTGCAGACCACCGATGAATATGTAGAGCAGCTTATGGCGAAAGGCAAAAGCTATATCGAAAAAGGCAGAAAGCTGAAATCAGGTAATCATTAAAAGCGTACCGTATGAATATCGACAAAATGGAATTTGTGGCGTGGATGGAACGCATAATGGATAGGCTTGACATACTCGGCAACCACATAGACGATTTACAAAAGAAGCGCAACAGTATAGACGGCGAGGAATTACTGGACAATCAGGATTTATTGCAAATGCTGAAAATCAGTAACCGTTCCCTGCAACGGTATCGCTCCATAGGCAAGCTCCCTTATTATACCATTAGCGGAAAGCTGTACTATAAACTTTCCGATGTGCATCAGTTCATCAGGGAAAGTTTTAACCCGCCTTTGCCCAAACTGGATGCCAATAAGTGACAAACACTGCCTTTGACTGCCACATAACGCAAATCAGTGAAGGCTTCCTTTACATTCGACCGTGAATTTTTAAAATTTTTCAGACTATGAGCGAAGAAACAACAAATAAACAGGAAATGCCCGAACAGCTTTCGGACATATTACTCGTACTGGATAAAGAGAAAATGAAAATCCAGGCGGTAAAGAGTATCGACGAAAACGGGAAAATGGAAACCGTGGAACCCACCAAGAAAAACCAAAACCAGTTTATGCGTGTGGATAAAGGCGGCGATTTCTTTTCCAACTTCTTCTCCAATTTTTTCAGCCAGTTAAAGAACCCGACAAACTTTACTTTCTTCAAAGTGCCTGCCCCGGTTGCTGCTGAAAAAGCGGAGGAATTGCAAAAGCACGTAGATAAGCCCACCCCACAGGGCGAAAAAGTGCTGAAAGAACACGAAGTGAAAGCAGAACCCCAACCCGATAAAAAACAAGAAAATCAAAATAATATGGCAACAGCACAAACAACAACGGAAGCAAGCGAATACCGCTACAAGCCGGAGCAGATTGATTGGGACACAATGAAAAACCTCGGATTAAGCAAAGAGTATCTTGAAAAAAGAAACCTGCTCGACCCTTTGTTACGAGGTTACAAAACCAATGAGCTTTTACCGATAGGTATTAACCTGGGTGGCTCTATCCTCCGCACAGATGCCCGCCTGTCTTTGCAGCAAGGTGAAGACGGCAATGTTATCGTGGCAATACACGGTATCAAAAAAGAACCTAACCTGCACTTTGAGTTTTTCGGTCACAAGTTTACGGATGAAGACAAGAAAAACCTAATTGAAACGGGCAATATGGGGCGTGTCGTCAATTTGGTAAATTCCAAAACAGGCGAACTGATGCCGTCCATTATCAGCATTGACAGGCTGACCAATGATGTAATTGCACTGCGCACGGAGTTTATAAAAATTCCCGATGAAATTAAGGGCGTAAAGCTGAATGACGAACAAAAGCAAACGCTGATGGAGGGCAAACCACTCTATTTAGAGGGTATGATTTCCTCGAAAGGAACGGAGTTTTCGGCAACGGTACAATTCAATGCGGACAAGCGATATGTTGAGTTCCTGTTTGACAGAAGCAACAACAATCAGCAGGCGCAAACGAACCAACAGAATACCCAACAAAGCAATCAGCAAAGCCAACCGCAAGAAGCTCCAAGAACTTTCAGGGGCAAAGAACTGGATGATGAGCAGTACAACAAGTTCAAAGCCGGACAAACCATATACGTTGAACTGAAAGACAAAAAAGACCAACCGTATAAGGGTTATATCACGTTCGACAAAGATACCGGAAAGACCAATTTTGAGTTTCCCGGTCAGTACAAAGCACGGGTAGAACCTGCCGAAACTCATAAAACACAAACTGCCGTCAATTCGGAGGGTAAAACCAACGAAGCGACCAAGAACGTCCAAGAGCCTTTGAAGTCCGGGCAGCAAAGACCGAAAAACGAGAAGCAGCAGGAGCAACAGGATAACAAGCCTGAAAAATCCAAAGGCAGAAAAATGTAATACAGTATGAAAACAATCATTGCAGAAAAACCAAGCGTAGCAAGGGAAATAGCCGGACTTGTGGGAGCATCCGATAAAAAGGATGGCTACCTGACAGGTAACGGCTATTTTGTTACGTGGGCATTCGGTCATTTAATAGGACTGGGAATGCCCGAAGATTACGGCATTTCGGGATTTGATAAAGCATCCCTGCCGATATTGCCCAACCCGTTTTTATTGACCGTCCGCAAGGTCAAAAAAGACAAAGGGTACACCGCCGATACTGGCGCATTAAAGCAACTGAAAGTCATTGAGCAGCTTTTTAAGCAAAGCAACAGCATCATCGTTGCTACCGATGCAGGTCGTGAGGGCGAACTCATTTTCAGGTACATTTATGAATACCTGAAATGCAACAAACCTTTTGAACGCCTTTGGATAAGTTCGCTTACCGAAAAGGCAATAAAGCAAGGCTTCAACAACCTAAAAGACGGGGCAGCATTTGACGGACTGTATCAGGCAGCGCAAGGCAGAAGCCGTGCCGACTGGCTTGTAGGCATCAATGCTACACAGGCATTGAGCATTGCCGCAGGCAATGGTATCTATTCGCTTGGAAGAGTGCAAACGCCCACACTGGCTTTGATATGCAAACGTTACCTCGACAATAAGAATTTCACGGTAAAGAAATACTGGCAGATACAATTAACGCACAACAAAGCCCAGGTTGATTTCAAAAGTATTTCCGCAACCAAATGGGACGAAAAGCAACTTGCTGATGATACCCTTAAAGCTATTCAGCGTGGCGCAACGGCAACCTTTACATCAGTAGAAACCAAAAGCGTTACAGAACAACCGCCCTTGCTTTTCGACCTGACAGGCTTACAAAAGGAAGCCAACAAAAGGCTGAAATTATCTGCTGAAGCAACGCTCAATATTGCGCAAAGCCTGTACGAAAAGAAGTTTATCACGTACCCACGTACCGGGAGCAAATACATCCCTGAAGATATGTGGGCAGAAATTCCAAACCTCGTGCGGGCATTGCAAAATCGTGAGGATTGCAAGCAAGCCCTTACCAAAATCAAATGGGGACGGTTCAACAAACGTATCGTGAATGACCTCCGTGTAACGGACCATCACGGTTTGTTGATTACGGACAAAGTGCCGTCCGTACTTAATGCAGACGAAAACAAGATTTACAATATGATTGCGCTTCGCTTGCTTGAAGCCATATCGCAAGCCTGTGTCAAAGAAATAACCGATGTATCATTACAAGTATTGCATTACGACTTTACGGCAAAAGGCTGTAAAATTCAGGAAGCGGGTTGGCGTTCCATAAAAGGAAGTTTTACCGATGACGGCGAAGAGCCAGTGCAGGAATTACCTGAACTGCATAAAGGCGACGAACTTGCCATAAAGGAAGCCGCAGTTTTGGAAAAGCAGACCAAACCACCAGTGCTTTACACCGAAGCCGGGCTTTTGTCGGCTATGGAAACCGCAGGGAAAGAAATTGAGAACGAAGAAGAACGCAAAGCCCTCAAAAATATCGGCATCGGTACTCCTGCAACAAGAGCCGCCATTATCGAAACCCTGTTTACCCGTAATTATATCCAACGGGATAAACGTTCTTTAATCCCTACGGAAAAAGGATTGCAGGTGTACGGGCTTGTAAAAGACCGGAAAATTGCAGACGTGGCAATGACTGCCGAATGGGAATTGGCGTTACAGAAAATAGAAAATAACGAAGCGGATGCCGGAACATTCCAAAAGGAAATGGAAACCTATGCCAAATCTATTACCGATGAATTGCTACAAACCTCTATTGCAAGCACCAACCAACCCAAACTAACCTGCCCGAAATGCAAAAGTCAGCAGCTTATTATCCGTGACAAGATTGTGAAATGCCCTGATGAGGCTTGTAACTGGGTACAGTTCCGCACCGTCTGCGGTGTACAAATCAGTATCGAAAATGTAACAAACCTTGTCAATAAAGGCAAAACCTCTCTTATCAAAGGAATGACAAGCAAAGCCGGAAAGAAATTCGATGCTTACATCATTCTGAAAGAAAACGCTGAAAGTTCCTTTGAGTTTGAAAAAAACAAAAGCAGTAAACGCAATGGAAAATAAACCGTCAATCGTACCCAAAGAAATCAGGAACCTGATTTATACTATCCGGGGCAAACAGGTAATGTTGGATAGCGACCTCGCTGCCTTATATCAGGTAGAAACAAAGAACCTGAACAAAGCTGTTAAAAGAAATATTAAGCGTTTTCCTGTATCATTCTGCTTTCAACTGACCGAAGAGGAAGTTGAAAACTTGAGGTTCCAAATTGGAACCTCAAGTTTAAATTACGGCGGCAGACGTTATTTGCCCTATGCTTTTACGGAACAAGGCGTTGCAATGGCATCTGCCATACTTCGTTCTGATATAGCCGTTAAAATGAGTGTGGAAATAATGGAAGCCTTTGTAGAAATGCGGCGTATGCTCATCAGCAACGCTTCTTTGTTTCATCGTTTGGACAATATCGAGTTAAAGCAACTGGAAGCCGACCAAAAATTTGAAGAGATTTTTAAGGCTTTGGAAAGCGACAAGCTGCACAGCGAAAAAGGCATTTTCTACAACGGGCAGATTTTTGATGCCTACGCCTTTGTTTCCGATATTATCCGTAGTGCCAAAAGCTCTGTTATCCTGCTTGATAATTATGTGGATGATACGGTGCTTACCTTGTTGGGTAAGCGTAAGACTAATGTAACCGCTACAATCCTTACCAAAAGTATCAGCAATCAGTTACGGTTAGACTTACAACGCTACAATAGCCAATATCCTCCGATAGAAATTGAAGTGTTTTCCGACGCCCACGACCGTTTTTTGATTATTGACCATACAGAACTCTACCATATAGGGGCATCGCTCAAAGACCTGGGCAAAAAATGGTTTGCTTTTTCAAGAATGGATATTGAAGTCGGCAGGATGCTTCAAATATTGAACGGGCCGTAAAAAATGAACCTCCGAATTATCGGAGGTTCATTTTTAGTTTTTTTATGCTTCAAAATGCTCTAATACGTTCTTAAATAACCTTTAGTAATATTTCTTCTTTAGCCATAAACTTGCTTTTACCAACAGTATCAGTACAGGTACTTCTACCAACGGTCCTATAACGCCCACAAATGCCTGTGGAGAATGAATACCGAAAACCGCTATTGCTACGGCTATTGCCAATTCAAAATTGTTTCCTGTGGCTGTAAATGCGATGGATGCGTTTTTGTCGTAAGGAACGTTTAAAGATTTATTGATAAAGAAGCTGACAAAAAACATTAGTACAAAATAGATGATTAACGGTATGGCTACTTTTACTACATCCATTGGCAGTTCTAATATTTTATCGCCTTTCAGACTGAACATTAATACGATTGTAAACAGTAAAGCATATAATGTAATGGGCGATATTCGAGGTACAAATTTCCTGTTATACCATTCTATTCCTTTTGACTTTACCAATGCGTAACGGCTTATAAAACCTGCTAAGAAAGGAATGCCTAAGTATATTAATACGCTTTCGGTTACGTCTTTCATTGATACGCTTACATTGAAATTGGCTACTCCTAATTTGCTTGGTAATACATTAATGAATAACCAAACTAAGAAGCTATAAGAAATTATCTGAAAGATGCTGTTTAATGCAACTAACATAGCTGTGTATTCTCTGTTTGCTTTAGCTAAATCGCTCCATACGATTACCATTGCGATACATCTTGCCAAACCTATCAGTATTAAGCCTGTCATATAATCGGGTTCGTTCCGTAAAAACAAAACTGCCAATCCAAACATCAATACTGTACCGATTACCCAATTGAGCAATAAGGATATGCCGATAACTTTTTTATCCTTAAAGGCTTTAGGTAATAATGTATAATCAACTTTTGCCAATGGCGGGTACATCATTAATATCAATCCTATTGCCAATGGAATGTTGGTAGTGCCTACTGATAAGGCATTGGTAACATTTGAAATATTCGGGAAGAAATATCCCAATGCTATACCTGCTGTCATTGCAAGGAATATCCATAAGGTTAGGTAACGGTCAAGGAATTTTAATTTTGGTTGCATCGGTTATCCGTTAATCATTGAAAAAACATAGAACATTTCTGTTGCTATCTGCAAACTTCTTTCTGCATATACCTGTGTTTGTTTAGGCGTACCGTCCGAAATCTTCGGGTCTTCAAATGTGATAGCTATTCGTTTTTCCGCACCTGCGATAAAAGGACAGCCACCGTCTGCCTGTGAACAAGTCATAATCGCTGCAAATGCTGATACAGGATTAAATGGACTATCGTACTTTTTTGAAAAACCGATTATCGGCAGGGCATTTTCACTGTGTTTAACAGCATAAACAGGGTTGTCCGTTTCCGCAATTTTGAAGATAATAAGACCCTGATTAGTCAATGTTTCTTCTATTTTCGGGAACAGTGCTGTTTCTTCCGTACCGCCAGAATAACAATATACATTTGGAACATTGAAATGTGCTGCGGCTACCTGCGCCCAAACCTGTGATAAATGGCTTCTACGTGAATTGTGGGTACAAATGAAGTTGATATTTATTTCCTGCTTATTGTCTGTTTTTTGCTGTACAAAATCTATCAACGGTTGTAATGTTGATTTACGTTCTTCACTGATGTTTTGAGCAGAAATAATTGTACTAATGGTATCGGCTAATTTTTTATACATAATGATTTATTTTTGATTTTAACAACATCCCGAATTGGGTGTGCAACAAGCATTATTCAATTCTGCTAATTGTACTTTTTGTTTTTCCGCAGGTATGCCGCAGACATCACTTGCCAAACAAGCTGTCTGTTTGTTCTTCAGTACAAAGTGTTTTCCGTTAAAATCTAAATCGTATTTACCAATAGTGTCGCTTTGGTATTCTACTTCTATTTCAGCATCTTCAATACCCAATTTTTCTTCAGATAGTTTGATGATGTTTAATAGTTTTGCTGGCTTTAGGCGGTTTTCAAAGTCGTTGGCATTCCATAATTGGAAGTTTACTACTTTTTCATTTCTGATTGTTCCACCACAATCAATGAAGTGTTTTGTAATAACACCTATCTCGGTAACGTGAAAGTGTTCGGGTACAAATGTTCCGTTCTCTAATTGAAATTCAACATTATCCAATGCTGGTAAGATTTCTTTGATGTTTGATAGTTTCATTATTTTTTTATTTAATTGTTATATTGCTTTATTGCGATTAATGTGCTTAAAAAAAATGCTTAACAGCATTTATCAACCTCTACATTATCTATAAAGAAAGCATTGAGTTCCTTTTTAATCTGCTGCCAAACATTTTCATCAATACAGTAGCACACACTTGTCCCTTCTATATTGCCTTTGATGATACCAATGTTTTTAAGCTCTTTTAAATGTTGTGAAATCGTAGCCTGCGCCAATCCTAATTCTTCCACTAAGTCATTACAAATGCAAGCATTCTGCTTGATGATGTATTGCAGGATAGCTATACGGGCAGGATGAGCCAGTGCCTTTAAAGTGGTTGCCAAGCTGTTTTGCTGTTCTGTAAATATTTCTGTTTTTGTTACGCCCATCTTATTTGTAATAATATATCGCAATATTACGATAAATATTTAAACCACAAAAGTAGTTTGTGAAAAAACATATAGCCAAGCACCAATTCTGTATAAATAATCAGTTCAATTTTCTATTGTAAATCGCCAAATCCTGCCTTTCAAAGCCAAACGCTGCAACATTATCAAAGGCATTTGCTCCTGCTTATAATTTTAGGATTTAAGTAAAATTCTAATCAAAATAAGTATGGATGTACAGCAAAAAGACCTGTCGTATTTCAGATTACGACTGCAAGAATTATTAAACAGCAGCTTTCCCGAAAAGGCACACGACCAAAAATTTATTGACCAACGGTCTTCGTGGGCTGCCAATGCTTATGAGGGTGCTTTCCGTTCGGGAAACGCCGTTGAGCAATGCGACGAAATAGCCAACTACATACTTTTTGAGGGCTTGCACTTCTCCAAGTTCAACACGGTTTTCAAAGTGGTATGCAATGAGTTTGATGCCATAATGGCAGACGAGGAGCTGCGACCGTTCGCCCTTAAAATGTTCCCCGTTTGTGAGCCTGTTTTCGCAGGATATGAATTAACCGATGATTTCGCCAACGGAAATGAGTTTGATGTACTCTATACCGAACTGACCGGAACCATCTCAATATGGATTGAGGAAAATGGGCTTCAGTAAAAAGCAACATCTCCAACAGAATATTGATGCCCTGCGAATTGTTTTTAAACTGGAAAAGGAGAAACGGCAAGCCACCGTAGGCGAAAGACTGCTAATGATGCGATACAGCGGATTTGGCGGTCTTAAATTCGTTCTGAACCCCGTAGAAAACGAAATAGACATCAATCATTGGAGAAAAACAGAACACGACCTTTTTCCACTCACGCAGGAACTCCACCAACTACTCAAAGAAAATTCCGAAGACGATAAGCAGTACCGCAGGTATGTGGATAGTATGAAAAGTTCTGTTTTAACGGCTTTTTATACCCCGCCAAAGGTCATAGATGCCATTTCATCAGCCTTGCGTGATAGCGGACTGCATATTGATAAATTCCTCGAACCCTCCGCAGGTATCGGCTCATTCGTACAATCCTTTTCGGAAAGTCAGAACTCCAATGTTACCGCCTATGAAAAAGATTTGCTGACAGGTAAGATTTTAAAGCAACTCTATCCCGAAAGCAATGTACGTGTAAATGGTTTTGAGGAAATTCCCGAAAGGGAGCAAAACAGTTATGATGTAGTAGCCAGTAACATTCCTTTTGGCGATACTTCCGTATTCGACCTTTCTTATTCCCGAAGCAAGGACAATGCAAAAATACAGGCTGCCCGAAGCATACACAATTACTTCTTTCTGAAAGGTGCTGATATGCTCCGTGAGGGCGGTTTGTTAGTTTATATAACTTCGCAAGGCATATTGAACAGTCCTAAAAATGAACCCATACGCAGGGCGTTAATGCAGGATAATAATTTGATTTCGGTTGTAAGATTACCTAACAACCTGTTTACAGAATATGCAGGTACGGAAGTCGGAAGCGACCTGATTATCCTGCAAAAAAATACGGCGAAAGAAAATCTGACCGACAGGGAAGATCTGTTTTGCCGAAGCAATCCAACCGAATACAATACTCCGGGCAATGCGCTTTTTCAAGATGCCACAAGAATTATCCATACCGACCAAAAATTAGATACTGACCCATACGGACAACCTGCCCTAATCTATACGCACAAAGGCGGTGTTGATGGGATTGCCAAAGATTTGAAACAAATGCTTTCCGAAGATTTTGGTAAGCATCTGAATTTGAGTTTATATAAAGGCGAACGGAACGATGAGCCTATTATACAAATTCCGATTGAACCAAAGGTTACACCTCCGGTAATAGAGCCTATAAACATTCGGCAAAAACTACAATCCGAACCAACTCCGGTAGTCCGTCAGGAAAACCCGCAGGAATTAAAGCAACTAAGCATTTTTGACTTGTTTGAAAGTGCGGGAGAACCTGTAATGGTTCTTGCTCCACCTAAAAGAACTACCCAAGCCAAAAGGCAAAGCACTAAAAAAAGAAGAGGTACAATAGGTCGTCAGCCCGACCTGTTCAGCAGTGCAAGGCAGCAGCCCTATACACCGCTAAAATCCAATGGTGATATTAACGGAACCGACCAGGTTAACGGCAAAAAACAGGAAGCTATCAGCGACCTGTTTTCACAAATAAACGGAAATGGCCAGTCTGATAAGACAGCCATTACCGCTATCAATATTAATGCTATTCCTGAACCTGCCCCGTATAGTGGCGAACTGCAATCATTCCATCGGAATGATTGCCTTGTGGTGGATAACGGTTGGGTCGGCTATTTGCAAGAGGTGGATAAGGAAGACAAAAAAGCTATCTTTCATCCATTGCAATTGCCGTCGGCACAGAAAGCAAGAGCCGAAGCCTACATAGCTGTAAGGGACAGTTATATCAACCTGTACCAAAAAGAAGCTGAAAAGCAGACCGAACACAAGGCAGAACGGGAAACCCTGAACCTCCTGTACGATGGCTTTGTCAAAAAATACGGTAATCTCAATGCTGCCGACAATGCCAAGCTGATAAAGACAGACAGCGCAGGTAAAGAAATTCCTTATCTGGAGCGTATCATTGGCGGCATAATCCATAAAGCGGATATATTCAGCCGTCCTGTTAGTTTCTCTACGACCACGTTAGCAACCGATAATCCCGAAGAGGCATTAGCCGCCTCGCTGAATAAATACGGCAACGTGGATTTGGACTTTATGTCCGAAATCAGCAGCCTGCCTGCCGATACGCTGAAAGAAGCCTTGCACGGGCGATTGTTCTACAATCCGCTACAACAGGAATATGAAATTGCTGAACGGTGGATTGCAGGCAACGTTGTTGAGAAAGGCAACGAAGTACGAACCTATCTCGAAAACAATCCTGATGATAAGGAAGCCAAAGAAAGCCTTACCGCTTTAGAAGAAGCCCGACCAAGACGGATTGAATTTGAGGAACTGGATTTTAACCTCGGCGAACGGTGGATACCTACGGGGATTTATGCCCGGTTTGCTTCGCATTTGTTTGATGCCGATGTACTGGTTCATTATTCCGAAAGCTCCGACGACTTTTCCGTAAAGTGTCATCAGGGCAATATGCACATTTGGGAAAAATATGCAGTAAAGGCAGAAAGCCGAACTTTTGACGGTATTGCCCTGCTCAAACACGCCCTTGTAAATACCACGCCGGATATTACCAAGAAAATAAAGGTAGATGACCAAGAGGTCAAAGTACGGGATATGGAAGCCATACAAATGGCAAATACCAAAATTGATGAAATCCGTACCGCCTTTACCGACTGGCTTCACGCACAGAACGATGAATTTAAAAACAGGCTGACCGACCAGTACAACGATACGTTTAACTGTTTCGTTCGCCCGAACTATGACGGAAGTCATCAGGACTTTCCGGGATTAGACCGCAAGGCAGCAGGTATTGAAGACCTGTATTCAAGCCAAAAGGACACCGTTTGGATGATAAAGCTGAACAACGGTGCTATCTGCGACCACGAAGTAGGTGCAGGAAAAACGCTGATAATGTGTACAGCAGCGCAGGAAATGAAGCGTTTGGGATTAGCCCATAAACCAATGATTATCGGGCTGAAAGCGAATATACCTGCCATTGCTGAAGACTACCGCAAAGCCTATCCACACGCCAAAATCCTTTATCCAGGTATTGATGATTTTACACCTCAAAAACGCCTGCGGATTTTCGGGGATATTAAAAACAACGATTGGGATTGCGTGATACTCACGCACGACCAGTTCGGGATGATACCGCAATCGCCCGAAATACAAAAGGAAATCCTCGAAATAGAATTAGACAGCGTAGAGCGTAACCTCGATGCCCTGCAATCGCAAGGCAAGGAAGTAACAAGGGGGATGCTTGCGGGTGTTATCAAAAGGAAAGAAAATCTTGAAGTAAAACTGAAAACACTCCAACACGATATTGAAAACCGCAAAGATGATATTGTGGACTTTAAAATGATGGGTATAGACCATTTGTTTGTGGACGAAAGCCACCAGTTCAAAAACCTGATGTTCAACACCCGTCACACACGGGTAGCCGGACTGGGTAACGTGGACGGGAGCCAAAAGGCACTGAACCTGCTTTTTGCTATCCGCACTATTCAGGAGCGAACCAATGCGGATATGGGTGCAACTTTTCTTTCGGGTACAACTATCAGCAATTCGTTAACGGAATTGTACCTCCTATTCAAGTACCTGCGCCCTCGTGCTTTGGAAAAACAGGGCATTCATTCTTTTGATGCGTGGGCAGCCATCTATGCAAGGAAAACCACCGATTATGAGTTTTCGGTAGCCAACAATATAGTTGCTAAAGAGCGTTTTCGCTACTTCATCAAAGTACCGGAACTGGCGCAGTTCTACTCTGAAATAACAGATTACAGGACGGCAAAGGATATTGGTATTGACCGTCCCGAAAAGAACGAGGTATTGTATAACATACCGCCAACGCCCGACCAAGAAGATTTTATCCAAAGCCTGATGCAGTTTGCCAAAACGGGCGATGCTACTTTGCTCGGAAGATTGCCATTATCGCAAAGGGAAGAAAAAGCAAAGATGCTTATTGCCACGGATTATGCCCGCAAAATGTCCCTTGATATGCGAATGGTAAGCGGAATATATGATGACCATCCCGACAACAAGGCTTCGCATTGTGCGGCAAATATTGCTAAGTATTACAACCAGTTTAATGCACAAAAAGGAACACAGTTCGTTTTCTCTGATTTGGGAACCTACAAGCCAGGCGAATGGAATGTGTACTCCGAAATAAAACGCAAGCTCGTGGAAGACCACGGCATACCTGCAAACGAAGTAAGGTTTATTCAGGAAGCCAAAAATGATAAGCAGCGTAAAGACCTCATCAACGGAATGAACGAGGGTAAAATCCGTGTGCTGTTCGGCTCTACCAGTATGTTGGGAACGGGTGTTAATGCACAGAAAAGAGCCGTTGCCGTACATCATTTAGATACCCCGTGGCGACCGTCAGACCTTGCGCAAAGGGATGGGCGGGCTATCAGAAAAGGGAACGAAATTGCCAAATTCTTTGCAGACAATAAAGTAGCTGTGATTATCTATGCCGTTGAAAAATCTTTGGATAGTTACAAGTTCAATCTACTTTATAACAAACAGCTTTTTATCGACCAGTTAAAGACCAACAACCTAAGCAAAAGAACGATTGATGAGGGAAGTATGGACGAAAAGTCGGGAATGAACTTTTCGGAATACGTGGCAATCCTGTCAGGAAATACAGACCTGTTAGATAAAGCCAAACTGGAAAAACAGATTGCCGGACTGGAAAGCGAAAAGCAGGCGTTCAACCGTTCTAAATTCAGTGCCAAATCTAAGGTGGAGAATTATACGGAAATGTTGCAAAGCACTCAATCCCTTTTGAAACGGATGAGTACAGACTGGGAAAACTTACAGCAACGCATACAAAAGCGTTCGGACGGTACAATCGAAAATCCTGTGTGGTTGGAGGGCTTGCCGCAGAATGCCAACCCGAAACAAATCGGTGCAAAGCTCAATCAGATTGCAGACAAAGCCCACACCGGGGGGCAGTATGATGAAATTGGCACGCTGTATGGTTTTACGCTGTTGGTAAAAACAGAATTGACACAGAAAAACAGTGCAAGCCTTGTCGAAAAGACCAACCGTTTCTTTATTCAGGGCGAGGGCAACATCAAATACACGTACAACAATGGTGTAATGGCGAAAGACCCCGAAACCGCCGCTATGAATTTTATACGGGCTTTGGATAAGCTGCCGGGCTTTATCAAGCAGGAAGAGGATAAGGTTGAGGAAATCCAAAAAGACCTGCCTGTGCTTCAGGAGGTGCTTAACGGTACGTGGGCTAAGGAAAGACGATTGAGCGAACTGAAAACGGAACTAGCTGCCGTTGAAAGAAAAATACAGCTATCTATAACACCGGAAACTAAATCAGATGTCCCGGAGCAGGCAGAAAAGCAGAAAGAAGTACCGCAGGTTCAGGAAAGTATTGTAAGGATAAAAGGCGTTCATATGCCCCGTGGTGTATTGTAATGATGCTGTTTACTTTTCGTCCCGCTCGTCCATTTTCTTAATCAGGGCTTCACACAGGCTGTCAAGGAATTTTGTCCGGTTCATTTTACGGGCTTTCAATTCCATAAAGGTGTGATAAAAATCGCCTAAATCAATATTAAAAGCATCTTCAAACGCTTTAGCTATCAATTTTATGTCTGTATTCCCATCGTTAAATACACGGTGGGAATACAGTGCATATATCATTTCGGTAAGGGCTGTTTTGCTTGCCGTCCAGTTCAGCGAAATGGCAGAGACCTTTTTGTCATTAATACTATTTAGTTTATTCTCCAAATAAACGTGTATCAGGTCATTAGCAATTATCTTGGCAACTTTGTAATCGTGCGAAGTAGAAAATCGATGGTCTGCTTCAAAATAAAATGTATCTAACCATAACCTTATATCGTGGTTTTCCCGCACAAAAAATGTGCTGTCAATGAAAGAATTATTGCTGCGGTAATACTTGTAAAAATCCAGGTTGTTATCAAAGAATTTTTTTAGCTTTTTCAGTTCTTTTTTGAGATATTTCTTTATGGATTTTGCGCCGTAAGGTTTCTTTGTCTCAATTTTATAAATCGCATTATAATAGATGAGCTTTGAAACAATGACAGGTTTCCGATACTTGAAAAAGTGGATTTCTTCCTCTATATTCCTAAAATCGTTTTTCAGCACATACTCTTTTAAGTCGGCAAGGTTCTGAATGATAAGCTGTATAATAGCTTCAATTCTTTTTATGGGGCAGTCAATTTCAATCTCCAGCTCCTTGATTGCAGTTTCTAATTTAAGATATGTTACATTGTAAAATTCTTCCACTATTAAAGTATTTTTTTAGCTTTCTGTTTGTGAATTGAAAATACCAGAAGCTTATCTATTACTTCATTATCGCAATCGACAAAAGCTAAAGACAATCTGAAATCTTATGAAATAAACTTTTTGGATTAGCGTTATCAAAAGAGTTATAAATCCCTTATTTTGTCATAGTCTAATCAAGTGTAAATCGATAAGTTTTACGTTTTTCTGTTTAGTTTTTACAAGCTATAGATTTTAAACACATAACAGTCCGCTTATAAAGAAATACAAAAAACTTTGGGTAATTAATAATTTACGCTCCTTAATATGTTTCTGCTTTGTGCTATGCACAAAAAAGCATACTATATAAGTTAAATTATAAATTGACCAATATTGTAGATACATTCCCTTGTTTTCAAAATTGCCAAAATAAATCATTGCCAAAAGTCCAATGATATTGAGTATAAGGTCAACTGAAAGGCATTTCCAAGTACATCTTCCCCAAAAAGTTATTTTATTGTTTCCTGAATAGATATGAATAATAAACGAAATTAGAACAAGAATACTTGCTATTAGAATACGTATGTCCATAGAATTTAATGTGCAGTTTTTGAGAAAAAATTCATAATTACAACACCTGCTACAATAAACAAAATGCCTATAATTGCGGGTAAATCTAATTTTTGTTTGAACATTAGAACAGAAACTGCTGCTGTAAGTACAATTCCCAATCCCGCCCAAATGGCATACGCGGTGCCTAATGGAATTGTTTTGAGTGCCAGTGAAAGGAAATAAAAACAGATAAGATATGCTATGATAAAAATACTTGTTGGCAACCATTTAGAAAAACCATCTGATGCTTTCATAAAGCCTGAACCAATTACTTCAAATATTATTGCCAGTGTAAGAAATAGGTATTTCATAATGTACTAATTTATAAAAGTCTCTTTTAAATAAGTTTTTAAATCGGTCGGTTTACGACCTAATAATTGCTCAAGGTCTGATGCTGTAATATCGTACTCATTGTTTTTGATAATCGCTGCAAAAAGAGATGAAAACCAGATATCGCCTTCGGCAACGCCATATTCTCTAAGTTGTGCTTCGAACTCTTTCGGTCCTGGACTATAATAAGAAACGGTTTTATTGGACAATTCTGAAAGCATTTGAGCAATATCCGCAAATGAATATGTTGGAAGTCCTGTTGTTAAATAAATTTTGTTGTTGTGTCCTTCGCTTAAAATGGAACGGGCAATGGCTTCTGCCATTTCGGTTCTTTTTGCAAACGTTGCTTTACCTTCGCCGGCTGGAAAGTTGATACCTGTATTAATTGCATCATATCCAATAAAAAAGGGGATGATTTCGCTATATAATCCGTTCTGAAAAATTGTGTAGGTAAGACCGCTATCAATGATGTAATTTTCCGTAGTAATGTAAGCGTCCGTCAATAATCCTAACTTCGATTGTTTTACGTTTTTGTTCAACGCTCCTCCTGTATAGTAAATATGTTTTACTCCGGCAGCTTTTGCAGCGTCTATTACATTTTTATGACCTGTCAATGCATTTTCATCATTACTGGTAATCAGTAATAACTTATCTACATTAACCATCGCTTTTTCTATTGAAGATTTATCTGAATAGTCTCCAACACGAACATTTATTCCTTCTTTGGTAAAAGCTCTCGCCTTATTTGCATCTCTGTATAATCCTGCAATTTTCTGTGGTGAAATCTGCTTTAATAAATTTTCGATTACAGCATTTCCTAAATTTCCTGCTGCTCCTGTAATTAATATCATAAAATTTTATTTATTTATGATGCAAAGGAAGTATAAATTAGGACTGATAATTTTGACAAAAGTCAAAATCGACTTAATCGATTAATAAATTTCTGAACATTCATACCCATTTTCTTTAAGAATATTAACTACACTGTCGCTCCTAAAGTAATTGCCTTCTATTCTTAAAATGTTATCGCAATCCTCTAAATCAAAATTAACTCTGTATTGTGGATATGCTATCAAGATTTCCTTTACAATTAAATCAGCTTTTGTTGGATTTTTAACATTTGTTGCAAAAACTCTTATCATATTATACTAAAAAGATTACTTTTAATTTTAGAATGCGAAATAACCAAATAAATTAGCTGACTTTTTTGACAAAAGTCAAAAACACTACTTTCTTCGTATACGGCTTAATGTTTCTTGTGAAATACCTAAATAAGATGCAATGTGCCCCAATGAAATTCTCTGTATTGCGCCTGGTTGAAATGTTAGTAAGGAATTATATCGTTGTTCTGCACTTTCTGTTTGCAAAGAGCTTATCCTTTGTTCTAAAATAACACAATATTCCTCTGCCATTTTTCTGCCTATGGTATTCATTTCTTGATACTTATTGTAAAGATTATTAAGGTCTTCACTTGAAATATAGTGGTAAGTCGATGTTTCTAAAAATTGGATGTTTTCTGTAGCAGGTTGGCTATAAAATAATGGATAAACTGCACCCAAAATAACGTTTTCAAATCCGAACCAAGAATTTATTTCACGGTCGTCTTTGATGTAATAGGAACGTACAAGTCCCGTTTCTATAAGAAATAAACTAGATACAATTTGCCCTGACTTTAGAAAGAATTCGCCTTTTTGTTTTGTCTTGCTCCTAATAGATTTAATAAGTTCTTCCTCTATTTTTTTTGGTATGGTTCCGTATTCTTTGAACTTTTTTATTAATGGGTTCATTGTTTAAATATTGTTTATTAATGCTCGCCGCTAACGTTTCACTTTTTATTTTTCTGCCGGGATTTTTTTTTGCGTAAGCCTGATACCAAATTTAATAAAAACTTTAATGTGAAGAACCAAACCAATTATGGCGTGTGACATTTACGGTATTGTCTTCTGCCGTTTGTGTTATTTTGTTATAATCCCTTTTTTCCCTCCAGCCAAAACCCCTGGGAATATATCTTTCCCTGTGTTTTATCTTTAAGAACTTTTCTAAATGTCTGAACTGACTTTACATTTCCGGTTAGTATATAATTTGCAAAGTTCCATTCGTTGGTTTTGAAAATAGGCAGACTATTTATCCATAATTCGTTTCTAAAAGTGTCCTTTTTAGAAAAAATTGTATAATTTTCCAAACCTAATAATTCAGGTACATTGCGGTTCTCATCATCCAGCTCAAAGTAAAACTGATATTCATTTTTATTCTGTTTTAAAAGAGGTAATACGGAACAGGCTATTCCCAAAGAAGTTTCATCACCAAAAATAAGGTGATGTTTTACGTTTTGTTCATACATTTTTTTACCTCTCGGAATGCCAACCTTCAATTCATTTCCTGATTTTAATGTGTCAATGTAATTGCTTCCTACGCCATTTCGGTGAATATGGAAGATAATGTCAAAATATCCCTCCTCAATATTGTGATATGATGTGGTATAGTTTCTAAATTCTGTGTCACTTACACGAATAATATTAGCGTAACCAATTTGGAAGTTCATTCGTGATAAATCGCCTTGAAAACGTATTTTTTTTAAATTCTGGTTGATATGAACAACTTCTGATATTTTCATATCGGGCATTATAAAGCTTGCTTTTTCCGTTAAATCAGCTGCCCACTTAGGTAGTTTTGACATCGTTGTTTAATGCATTAAAATTTAATACAAAGGAACAATAAGCGACAGTGTAAAACAATGGAATAAAAGATGTAAGTATTGGACTAATCGTGGTTTTTGTTACGAAAAGCTAAAGCAGTCATTCCTGTTACTTTTGTAAATAAGCGTGAAAAGTATGCATAATCTTCGTAGCCTAACTCCGCAGATATTTCCTTAACCGATTTGCTTGAATGATAAAGCAAGCGTTTAGCTTCCAAAATTATACGCTGTTGAACGTGAAATGTAACAGATAGTCCTGTTGCTTTTTTTACACATTCATTTAGATAAGGAACAGAAATGTTTAGTTGTTGAGCGTATTGCGAAGGTCGCTTGTTTTTTACAAAATCTTTTTCCAATGCTAACGTGAATGCTTTCGTTGTAATTTCAAATCGTGAAAGTGTGTCGGTCTGTTTCGTATTTTCCAAATATTGAGATATGATTAAACCAACCAAAGTGTTGCAACTGTCTTTTAATAAGGGTAAATACAATATGTTGTTTTTTTTTTCAAACAGTTCGTTGCATAACAAAACGGCTTTGCTAAGAAGGGAAAAATCTTTTGTATTTAAGGTCAAGGGTTTTGCAGGTGAAATTTCCTGCAACAATTTCATATATTCAGTATTGAGGTTTTCATTGCTTATTGCCAACACATAATAGTTAATTTTTTCAGCACGTAAAACTCGATGTACTTGGTTAGGTGCAACGTAAAAGACAGATGGCTTTTTTATATTATACTTTTCAAAATCAATTTCAAAATCTAACGTCCCGTTTTTTTGCAAAATGAAAAAATGAAAATCATGTCGGTGTGAATGTTCAGCTTCTTCTGACAATTGCAAGTCGTCAAATGGTAATTTCCCAACAGCAATCCCTTTGTCAAATTTTTTTGCCAAATATTTTAAAGGAATGGATTTCGATTTGTCAGACATTATTTTTCAATTATATTACAATGTCAAAGGTAATTATTTTGAATTGTGTAGTTGGTCTTGCCTTTACATTATTAAACATTTATAAATATTTCTATTGGTGCTAAAATTACAATAACCTTTCATTCTAAATCGAAAATTCATCGTTTTTTGCTCAAGTTGCTTCAGCAAAATTGTATTGAGGTAACCTAATATCTTTTTACCTATGTTTTCATTAAAATCAAGGTGTAGTATCCAATTTCTCGAAATGATACTGAACGATTTTATTAAACACATTCTTTTTCATCACTCTGGTTGATATAGCCAATTGTTAAAATGAAAAGAGTGTTATAAAAAGTTCTTTTTCTATCCCTGCTGTATCAAATGCTGCAAGTTTGGGTCGTTCTTGATGCGCTCCATTTCACTTACAACAATATTCAGAATGTCGAATTTGATACGCTTATAATTGCTTTCAATTTCCTGCTTCATTTTATCTTCGCCCTGTTCATTTACAAAAGATAAGATTTGCGGTATTTGCTGATAGGCTTTGCTTTCTGCTGCTACCTTTTCAGTATCAACCACAATTTCAGCGTGAAATATTTTTTGCTCGATACGTTCATCAAAGTTATCCGATACAGAACCTACAAACATACCCTGTGTAAGCGTTGAAATCTTGGAAGCCGGAATAAGGCTGTCTAACTGTGTGGAAATAGAGGTAGATTTATCGTTGCGGTTAATCGTCATACTTTGGCGTTTCTGTAATACTTTACCGAAGCGTTCCGATAGGCTTTTGGCAGTTTCTCCAACCACCTGCCCACTGAATATATTTCCGACGGTATTCTGTATTACCTTGCTCTCTTTGTCGCCGTAATCCCTCGTTAATTGGGAAAAGTCCTGAAAGCCCAAACATACTGCTACCTTATTACTTCTCGCAGTTGCGATAAGATTGTCCAGTCCCCTGAAATAAATAGTGGGTAGCTCATCTATGATAACCGAACTCTTTAGCTGTCCCTTTTTATTAATCAGCTTTACAATCCTCGAATTGTACAAACCCAAAGCGGCAGAATAAATATTTTGTCGGTCGGGGTTATTGCCTACGCATAAAATCTTTGGCTCTTTCGGATTGTTGATGTCGAGTGTGAAATCGTCGCCTGTCATTACCCAGTACAGTTGGGGACTTATCATTCTTGATAAGGGAATTTTTGCTGATGCAATTTGTCCCTGTAACTGGTCTTGTGCGCCGCCTTGCCACGCATCCATAAATGGCGACAAATAATTTTCCAAATCAGGATATGAGGTTAAAATCGTGAACACGTCAGAATACTTTTTGTTCAGTAATTCAATGGCGTGGGGAAAGGTGCAATATTTGCCGTCCTTGTAGATTTTCAGATACCAAATAATAGCTGCAAGTAATATAATTGGGCTTTCCACGAAAAAATCCCCTTGTTTCTGTATCCACGACCTGTTGAGGTTCAGCATTATGGTATAAGCTGCTTCGTAAGCATCCGAAATATCCGTCATAAAGTCGGGGTTGAGTGGATTGCAACGGTGGCTCTTGCGTGGGTCATCGAAATTTATCACGTAAAATTTCGGCTGAACTTTGTACTTGTCCGTATGCTTCAGCAAGTGATTGTAGGCTATGGTTGAAAGGTCATCAAATTTGAAATCGTATATGTACATACTGAAGCCTTTTTCAATCTGCTGCTTGATGTAGTTATTTACGATGGCATACGATTTACCGGAACCCGGAGTACCCAATACGATAGATGCCCTGAAGGGATTTACAATGTTTATCCAACCGTGGTTCCATTTGCCTTTGTAATAAAACTTGGTAGGCAGGTTGACAGAATACTCGTTTTCCATCAGCTTGGTTTCCTGTTGGAAGCTCTCATTTTCGTTATTGAAAACATCGTCCATCAGGTTGGTACGGAGCAATCGGCTTATCCATACACCTGCCATCAGCAAGGCGATATAACCTAAAGAGATAGTCAGCATATACAGGAAAGTGCCTGTTGCCGGGGATAGCTTTAACAATGGTGTGTTCAGAAAGAACAGCACAACGCCAACGCCCGAAGCCACATATATTTTATACCAGGTTATCTTCTCATTCTTTACGCCTTTCGTACCTAAGCAACTCAAAGCCAACAAAACCAAAGCGAATGCTTTGGTATATAAGGTATGTGAAAACAAACCTGCCGTCCGCTCGAAATTGCCCAATATCTTGTTGATTACTTCCAACGTCCAACCACGTTCTAAAAAGAACCCGTAGCAGAACCAATAAAGGTGCATCAGCACCAAAAGAATACTGACTGCCCGCATAAAAGCCATTATTTTGGCTAAACCTCTTAAATCGTCTTCTCCCTGCATTCTTTTTTAGTTTTAATGTTCGGGCGTGAATTTAAAGGCTCTACACAGCGGCTATAAGAATGTGGCAGTCAATGGCGGTGCGTGGCAGTGTTTGGCGAAGTGATAAGAGTTGTAGCTTCTATGATCCTTTTGTATCGTAACATTTATGAAGCATCCAAATAAAAAATACTTTTAGTTGCTCTTCTGTTTTCTGTCCGTCAGCAACATTTTTTGTCCTGCTGAATTGGTGGACAAGCAACACTTCCGTAACTACAATAAACACAGCAGTCGCCTTGTTTTGGTTTTAGAACTTGTTTGCATTTTTCACATTCGTAAAAATATTGACAAGCGTCTGTCGGCATTGTTTCTTCTTTCTTGTGTCCGCAGTTGGGACAAGTGATTGTTGATTGTAATTTGATTTCCATTTTAATTTTCTTTTTTGTCGGTTACAGAATATCCTGTTGAGTTTATTGCTTTTTCGATTTCAGAAATATTTGTTTTTGAGTTGTCAAATTCTACGATTGCATTTCCATTTTCATAAGAAGCGTTTGAACTTATTATTCCTGTCAATTTATTTACTTCGTGATTTACGTGTTCGCCACAACTTGCACAAGTCATTCCGCTAATCGTAAATTCTACTTTTTGAATATTGGATTTGTCCACTACTATGATTTGCTTTTCTGTCTTTGGGTAGAAAATGCTTGAGTAGTATGGAAAGGCAAGCATTACGATTGCAAATGCTGTTACTATTCCTAAAAACATTTTTGACTGAATGAATTTTGGTTTTTCTTCTGTTTCACAATTGCAATCTATCTGCTTTTTGGGTTTCAACTTTTGATACCAAGCAAAACCAAGAACCAAAATTGTCAACCCGATAAAATAGGGTCGAAAAGGTTCAAGCCAAGAAAAAGTGGAAGCAAGACCGCTTGTTCCTGCAATAAGAGCCAATACTGGTGTGATGCAACAAAGAGAAGCTGCAATTGTAGTCAAAAGTCCTGCACCAATTAATTTTTTGTCAGTTTTCATATTGTTTCTAATATTTTGTTTTCGTCAAGTATTTTGAAAAATGGTTTCAGCATTTTTTCATACTCTTTAGTCAGTGAGTGAAAAATAGTTTGAGCTTCTCGTTCGGTTTCAATAAGTTTTCTGTCTTTGAGTTTCCGCAAGTGTTGTGAAACCGCTGAAATTGTCATACCAAGAATATCACTTATATCACAAACACAAAGTCGTTTTTCTTCATAAAGTAGAAAGAGTATTTTCAGTCTTACATTGTTTCCCGCTAATTCAAGTCCGTTCGATAAATAGTCAAAAGAACCGTTGAGTTCTGAAACTCGGTCTTTACAGCGGTTTATTTGTTTAATGTCTGCTTGTTGTCGTATGCAAGAATTATTGTCCATAGCACAAAGATAGTCAATTTGTTTATTTAAGCAATTACTTAAATACAACTCAAATTCTTTCAGAATTATAAAGTGACAGCTCAATAAATCTTTTTAAAAACAGATTTTTAATTCCAAAATCTGACCTCTTACAGTCTTCTTTTTTTTTTCTTCTTCATTTTGTTAGCAAAATCCTGTTCCTCGTAATCATCGCCCTGTGCTTCGGGTAACAAACCGCCAAATGCCTCAATCAAACCGTCTTCGTGTTTTTCAGTAGTATTCAGGAAGTCGAACAAGTGATGAGGTTCTTCCGCAGGAAGATCTGCATCATTTGATGTGGATGTTTTTGGAAGTTGTACGACAGGTTCTTTAATCTCCGGTTTGATATTATTGTTCCAATAATCATTAAAGGTATTGGCAGAAAGTTCCTTTGCTAAGCGTGAACCGTTCCAAACCGCCTTTGAATTGTGGTCTATGAAAGTGATACCATAAATACGACCTGTATCGTTCCGGCGGACCACTACATTAATGCCCTGTTCACTCAACTGCTTTTTAAAAGCCTGCTCATCATTTGTGGATTTCAGAGCAATAGAAATTGCAGCTTTTAGGGTCTGCTTACTTGGGTGGTCTTTTAAATCCTCTTTGCATTTTGCAAAATGCAGTTCCAAAGCCGGAAGCCCTGCATTTTTACCAAACAACGAAGCCTTGAACGGATGCCCGGCTCTTTCGCCTTTCTCGTTTAAAGGAATATATAATAAGCCTTGCCGCATTTTTCCCTGCAATTCGCCCTCCACTTTTTCGGTGGTAACATTAAACAGGGAAAGCAAGGCATTGTATTCGCCCAAAGTCTGAAACTTATAATAATTCGGTAGGTGGCGGACAACCGAAGCGATTTGGCTTTTCACATCGCCTGCCCGATAATCTACCGGACGGAAAATCTTGTCGTTCTGCTTGTGTTCTTTATCGGTTGCGGGTATCAAGCCGTGTTGTCTTTCCAGTTCACGGCACACATTCATAGACCGCATTTTCTCGAATTTGTCCGAAATCTTTTTGCCCTGCTCGTCCACGCAAACCGATACAATGTGTATATGGCTGCGGTCGATATCGGTATGTTTGAATACCACAAAAGGCTGTTCGCCGTAGCCCATTTCCCGCATATATTCTTCCGCCATTTGCCGAAACCTGTCATCGCTAACCTTATCTTTCGGGTCGGGATTGAGCGAAATATGCAACGTATGCTTTTCCGTATTGCGGTTGGCAATCAGGTAAGGTGCAAAAGATTGTGCTAATTGTGCAACAGTATATGCTCCAGTTGGCGTTTCGATTATCTTATTTGCGAACAGAATTTTCCCGTTTTCATTCTCTACTTTGAGCTGATTGTACGCCAATGCACCGTATAAATTCCCGCTTCTGCCAATCTTTGCTATCATCTGTACTGCTATTTTTTCAGGTTCTTTGCTTCAAATTCTTCGGTTATCTGAATGATTTTTTGGCATAGCATCGCCATTTCAGCCGTTTGTTTTTCCAATTTGTACAGGAACGCTGCGGCTTTTTTCTCCGAAAAATTCTTGTACAACAGCTTTACAATCTGGTTATAGTTTACACCTATGGAGCGGAACTGGCTGTGAAAAGAGGTCAGCCGCATATAAAAATCAACCGTTCCCTTGTCAATCTGAATGGTTTTTATGGTCTTGTCAAAGATGCAGGACGTTATGAAATGAGCCTTTACCTGCATACCTGATTTATCAAACAGGGCAAGAAAATGGGCGTGTTCCTGCTCGTTAAAGGAAATCGTATAGCGGATGGTCGCCGGGTCTTCTTTGGGGCGACGTCCGGTCTTTTTCAATTGCTTTTTGTTGTTATCGTTCATCACTAATCCATTTTAAAATCCATACAAAACCCTGACTTTGGAAGGTGTTTTCTGCCCCCTGCAAAGGGCAAGTTGTTTTGAGCATCGGAAATCATTCCGAGATGCTCAAAACACAACTTGCCGTGTTCCGGTGAACACAAAAATCCGCCCTGCGGGACGGATTGAATGTAACAGGGAAAAACGGCTTGATGCCGTTCCCGTTACCCCCTGATATGTCGAAAGGCTTTTGCATAAATCCGTTAATAAAAATCACAATACAAAGTAAAGCCCTCTTTACGATAGCCTTGCACTGTACCACAGTGCCAAATGCTGCCTCTGAACGCCAAACACTGCCACCACTATACAACCGAATGAATTTGATGAGTTCTTTGCCCTTGAATGTTGGCAGGCAGGCAGACAGCCCGTGCTTCAGGACGAACAGACGGCACACATTCAAGACCGCAGGTTATCCTGCCTGCAAGATTGCAGGAATGCAAGAGCGCAGGAATGACGAAAAGCGTGACAGCCTGCTATCAGGCAATCACGCTTGCGTGACGGATGGAATGATAGACGGAACGAATACAAGAATGCAATCCCGCCTGATAAGATGCTTGAATGAAAGCATTGCTGCTGTATTGCAAGAAAGCAGGCAATCAGCAATTCCCGCAGGCAAGCCTGATAGCTATCCTGCAAGAAAGACAGCACGAAATCAGGACGGCACGGCTGCAAGCCTGAAAACAGTAAGATGTAAACTTTAAATTTTAAAAATATGGACACAAAAAAGAAACCTCTGTTTGTCGCCTTTTCTTCTCAAAAAGGTGGTGTTGGCAAAAGCACATTTACCACGCTTGTCGCCAGTACGATGCACTATCGGTTAGGCTACAATGTAGCCGTATTTGATGCGGATTTTCCGCAGCACAGTCTGATGAAAATGAAAACCCGTGATTTGGCAATGGTAATGGAAAATGAGACTTTGAAAAAACTGGCGTATAAGCAGTTTACCACCATCAACAAAAAAGCCTATCCCATTATGCAGCACAAAGCGGATAGCGTACTCGATGCGGCGCACGAATTTGTAAACACTTCTCCCGTTCCGCCTGATGTGCTGTTCTTCGACCTGCCCGGAACCGTGAACACGCCCGGCATACTGAAAGCATTGGCGGGAATGCACCACATATTTACGCCCATCACGGCAGACCGTGTGGTAATGGAAAGTACGCTCATCTTCACGCAGCTTTTACAGGACGTGATTATGAAAAAGGGCGAAACTTCCATACAAAGCATTAACCTGTTTTGGAACCAGGTGGATGGCAGGGAAAGCACACCCTTATATGAGGTGTACAATCAGCTTATTGAACAACTGGGGTTAAGCCTGATGCAAAGCCAAATCAAGAACAGCACCCGTTTTCGCAAGGAAAGCGAAGCGGACAGCAAAACGGTTTTCCGTTCTACGGTAATGCCTCCCGATGAGCGTTTGATGAAAGCCTGCCAGTTAGACCTGTTCATCAGCGAATTTTTAAACATCATTCAATTGTAGTGCTATGGAAAAAGACAATAAGAAAAAAGTCACGCCGGACATTAACGAGGAAATGATGATGAACCTGATGGTGGACGGTGTAAAAAAGGATGGTTTGCAGTTACCGCCTGAACCTGCCGAAGAGCAGGTAAAGGAAGCGGTAAAAGACGAGGTGCAGCAGGAAGAATTATCACAAAGCAAACCCGCACAACGGGAACGGAACCGTACCAAGAAAAACCTTGACGGAAGCTATGGCGAACACTTTTTGAAAACCCACTCGATGACGAAGCGGGGCGATAAAAGCATTTATATCCGGCAGGAATACCACGAACGGCTATCCCGTATTGTACAGGTAATCGGTAAAGATGCCATACCCTTGTATGCCTATCTTGACAACATACTGGAACATCATTTTGAACTGTTTGAAAAAGCCATTACCGATGATTTCAACGAAAAGTTTAAACCCATTTTTTAAAGCACCTGATTATGGAAATAGTAATTGTGATTTGCCTGCTGATAGTCATTGCCCTGCTTTTGCAGGATAAGATTGTCATTCATAAAAGGTCGGAGCAAAAGCCCAAACAGGAAAAAGTCAACCCGAAGCTGCCCGATATTATGGGGCAGCCCAAGCCAGTAAGAAGCCTTTCAGTGCCAAACACTGCCAATGAAAGCCAAATAACGGAAACGGAGATAAACCCTGATAATTTAGACATTGAATACGACGAAAACGAAAACGTCAGCATTCAAATTCCGCAGGAAGAACTGGACGAAGTTTTCAGCAATATGCCTGATTTGGAAGAAGAGGAAGAAGAATGGAACAGGTACGGAATATCCGGTGGCGATAACGGTTTTGCCCAAGGGGTTACCTACGACGAACTAAGCTCCGTAGGGGCATTGCTCCAAAAAGAGAATTTGGAACAGGCTCAAAAGGAAACAGCGGTAGCCATAGTTCAGAAATTACAGGGAACCGAATTATTCAGCCTACTGGAAAATTCCATTGAGGGTGCTTCCCGAAAAATTGCCGAGCTTTTGGATAGCACACTTTCATCTGAAAGCGACGACGGTTCTTCCACCTTGCGGAAAAGTGATTTGGGTGATTTTGACATTGGGGAGTTTGTTTAAGCTCCCCAATGTTTTTTAAATCATATTTAAATTATTAAAAATTTCTGGGTTATTCGAAATCTACATTTATTTCAAACAATTGCTCTTTGTAAGACTGTATTTTGCTTCTTAACTCTTTTATATACTCATACTTTTCAATTACCTCTTTCTGTTTGGCAACATTTATAGTATCATCTTCGTTAAATGGAATTTTGATTATTACATTTTTCATATTCTTAATGGAAGCACGTAAACCTCTATCAAATCCATATTTATGTTTTACATTTTCTAATTGTATCATTAGATATTCAGGCAGGATTTCATCACATAAAATTCTAATTGTTCCGCAATGGTCCGTTGAAACAAATGGAGTGTTTTTGGGGATAGCATTAAATTCGAAATCTCCATCAATTCCCCATAAAACAAAGTTGTTGTTAAAATCTGTTATATTACTTTGAGTATGAAAGCCCACTGGAACTTTTACATTCGCGCTATAAATTGGTATAGTTCCAGTTATTTTAATCAAATCTCTTTTTACTACCCTTTTGCCAATTGCAAGTTCAAAATACTGTTCATCGGAAAGATTTATTTCTTTGAAAACGCTTGATAGTTTTTCTTTTCCGGCAACTGAACTAAATAAATTCGAGTACTCGGTTAATGTCGAAGAAAAATCGGTAATCATCTCACTCAAGTTTTCGAGTGTAACTGTTTCGTTTTCTTCAATTATTCCAAGTTCAATCATTTCTTCCTTAGACCACCATCTATCAATTGACCAATGATTATCAGGAGTAAATTTTGAAATATCAAAAATCTTGCAGCGTTTATCTGAATTTATTTTCTGAAATCCTACTTTATTACCTTTAAAAAAAGAGTATAAGGCTACTGCTTCGGACAAATCATCTTGTTCAATATTAAACCTGTACACATCACGGCTTTCACCAATTTCACTCACTAAATAAGTGAAAACTGGCTCTGTTTGGACAATTTTTCTATTTGACTTTTTAGTAATACAAAGTAAATAAGTCTTTTTGGGTGTGGTAAAGAATGTTTTTTCTGGCAGTGATATTATTCCATCAATATAGCATTCGTCAATTATGAATTTTCTTAAATTTTTATCGTTTTGGCGATTAAATATTCCATCCGGCACGACAATAAATGCTTTACCATTTGGCTTCAATGCTCTTACAATCCATTCCATAAAAAGTCCCTCAACACCTAAAGCATTTACTTTGTAATAATTTACAAGTTCACCGTCCTTTTTGATTTCCTCTTTTAGATTACTACTTCCGCTTGTTACATAAGGGGGGTTCGTGAGAATTAAGTCATATTCTTCTTCAACAGCGTCAGAAAGTGTTCCCAAAATGGAATTTGTTTTAAGCGTAAAACTTTCATTGAAAAGTTTTGCAAATTCCTTTGTAAGTCCTGTGTTTTCTTTTATTAAATCGGAAAAGTAAATCAGCATATTGGCTTTTGCCAATATTATGGTCTTTTGTTCGTCTTTGTCAAAACCCTTATCAAAACCGTGAATGGTAATTTTTGGTTTTATTCCTTTTTTACTGATGTCGTATAAGTAATCTAACCTGGTAACGATAGGTTCTAAGAGGAACTTCCCAACTCCGCAAGCAGGGTCGCAAATGCTTACACCATCTTTGATATCATCTTTCGCCATTTCAACAATAGCACGTACTACTTTCAGCGGTGTAAAAAATTGCCCCCAGTTTTTCTTACTAATGCTTTCTTTCAGAAAACTCTCAAATAGTTGGCTCTTGAAATCGTAATCAATATGTTCTAATTTACCATAATCACGGAATTTGAGAAGCACCTTTTTAAATACTGTACTATAACCTTTAACCGCTTTTTGGTCTTTGCTTACAAAGATAGTTCCGTTAATAATTGTTGTTTTATCAGCAGGATTTTCGGGAAAGAGGTCTTTAATTTTGGGACGTATTACACTTGCATAATTTTCAAGAATTTCATCAGCATTATTTGTTTCAAAACTGTTTATTAATGTATTGAAACTGTAAATCCCCTGCAATACATCTAAATCACTTAGATATTTAAATATAAATAATTCTACGAATGTGTATAAACAGTTTTCAGGTGTTGCCCCACTAACAGACCATATATCCTGCCAAATTTGTTTTGCTAAATCAGTAGGATTTACAAGTTGTTTAGGCTTTATATTATTATTCAGTTCATTGATTGAATAATTAATTTTTTCAATCAATGTTATGATTTTTTCATCTTTCGGGTTAAAATTGACTTTTAACTCGTTACTCTGTTCGTCGTTAATTCTTTCCCCTGTCAGAGCATTAACCCATACCGTTTCTTTAGTGTCGGTTGCAATGATTAATTTGCAGTCTAACTTCTTAGCGACTTCAATTTCCTGTTTAATTGCTTTATCTTGCTTTGTCTTTGTATTAAATTCAGAGGGTTTTTTATATTCTATAATCGCAATTACGTTTTTACGCAATACAATAATTCCGTCAACTTTTTTCTTTTCGACATTGCCGTAATCAACGTTGCGTATAATGCTATATTCTTTTAAGGCTTTAATAGAAGTTGCCCCAATGTTATAAAAATCCCATTTCCCGATTTTCTGGCAATTCTTCAGTAAATCTCTTTGTAATAATTCTTCACTCATTGGGCTAAAATATACTGCCTTGTTTGGCGTTTATGCTTTTCAAATATTTTACATTATCCTCTGCAACTATAAAAACATTATCGGAACAATGGCTTTTATATGCTTCAGTTGCGAATTTATCCGCATAAAAAAGGTCTACTACTTTTTGTGCGTCTATATCAAAAAGGTTTGCCAGTTCTTTTAATTTTGCCTTATTAAATTTTTGTGTACCATTCTCAATTTTACTAATAGCAAAAGCATTGATGCCAACTTTGGCTCCAAATTCGGTTTGTGTCCAACCGTGCTTTTCTCTTTCTACTTTTATAAACTGTCCGAAACTTGCCATTTTTTTATCTGCACTTTTTAGGCTTGGCCTTTTTTTCGCAAGTTAAGCAGTCTTTTTCAGTTCTACAAGTTTTCTTGAGCTTTGAACAATTAGGTTTTGATTAGTGCCGGAAATTTTGTATGAAAACTTACCCCTATTCTTACTTTCAACAGACATAACTTAAAGGGCAAATTGATAGTTAATTTTTACTTTTTCTTTTTATTGCTACCGACTTACACAAATCCGTAAGTTAATATTTTTTCATTAAATTTGACATAAAGTGACAAGTCATTGAAATGGAACTCCAAAACTTCGGAAAAAGGGTTAGGAAACTAAGAGAAAAGAAAGGGCTGCTGCTAAGACAAGTTGCTGCTATTTTAGAAATAGACACGGCTCTTATTAGTAAAATTGAAAGAGGTGAAAGAAAAGCTAACCGAGAGCAAGTTGCCAAATTAGCAGAAGTCTTAGATGTAGAGGTGGATGAACTTTTAGTTATTTGGCTTTCGGACAAGATTATGGAAATTTTGGAAGAAGAACCGTTGGCATACAAGGCACTTAAAAAGTCAGAAAAACGAATACAAAAGAAGTAATGATATGCAACTAAACTACTTTCCAATTAAGTTTGAGTTTGAAGAATACCAGATTAAGACAGAACCTTATTCAGAAGAACGGCTTAAGGAGCTAAGAGCATTATATAATGCTACTCATTCTTTTTTTAGGAATGGTGACTATATCTATATATCAAACAAAGAAGGAGAAGATACAAGCCTGACAGGAGAAATTATACCTAAGAGAATATTTGATGATAGTCAGGTTACCGCTTCGTTGATTAAACATCTTTTTTTCAGGACATTCAAAGAAAGATTTCCGAACTATATTCCGGTGGATTTTTATCCATTCCGTTTTTTTTCTGCACAAGCTAAAGATGATATTATTTACAATGCACTACCGGAAAATCTTAGGAAGCGTATCGCATATAAAAAACTGATTGAGGTTCAATTACGTCTAACTGAGATAAATGGAATTAAACAATTTGGTTTTCTTATCAATATAAAACGTAATTGGGTATTTAACAAATCTTGTTTAGAACTGCATTCAGAAGGCTATAGCTTAATAGGTGTTGATGTTCTGTATGCGGAGATACTTCCAGGTTTAACAGAAGTTCTCGCCCCTAATGAAGAACTATTAGGAGTAATTGCTGAAATAGTTGATGATAAGGCGAGAATTGAGACTAACGAAGGAATTAAGGAATACCCTCTCAACCAATTGTTCATCAAGAAATCCAAATATAACATAGGTAACTATTTATCATTTGCTATTTCACAACAGAAAAGTGATGAAATAATGAACCTCATTGAGAGTAAACGTTCCGATATTTACAATACAAAAGCGTTGTACGATGAAATTTTAAAAATATCAAACCATTTATTTTGCGAAAATGCAGCCCCCATTTTATTTCACAATAAAGATGGATTTTGTTTTACAGTTGACAGCCAACCTTTGTCGGTATCAAATAGTATTGAGTTAAAAACGCCCACTTTTATTTTTGACCCCGCAGCAACTAAAACAAACAGTTCTAATCCAGACTTAGGCTTGTCAAATTATGGACCTTATGATAGTTCAATTTTTGACATTAAAAGTCCTAATGTGCTTTGTATTTGTAATAGAAATAATAGAGGCAATTTCACAAAGTTTCTCTCAAATTTGAAAGATGGGATGCCTCAATCTCGATATTTTCAAAAAGGACTTCAGAAAAAATATGATTTACAGGATGTGATACTTAATGTAAGGGAAATACAGGCTTATAGCATTGATGAATATCTAAATGTTATCAGTGGTTATGATGAAAACAAACCGCATTTGGCAATTATAGAAATTCCTGCAAGCTTTAAACGTCAAGCAGATTTGGCAAACCCTTATTACCGTATTAAGGCTAAGCTTTTATCATTAGAAATCCCTGTACAGTTTGTTACATCAGAGATAATAGGTAATCATAACGAATATATTCTTAATTCGGTTGCTCTTCAAATCTACGCTAAACTTGGGGGAACTCCGTGGGTTCTTCCTTCTCAACGCTCTGTTGATAAAGAAATAATTATTGGTATTGGTCATAGTTGGTTGAGAAAAAATCAATATGCCGGTGCTGAACAAAACCGAGTTGTTGGTATCACGACTTTTATGTCAAGTGACGGTCAGTACCTACTTGGGGATAAAGTTAAGGACGTAGCTTTTGAGAATTACTTTGAAGAATTGCTGAAAAGTTTGAAACAATCAATTCAAAGACTTTCAACCGAGCAAGGATGGTCTGATGGAGATACCGTAAGGCTCATTTTTCATATTTTCAAGCCTATTAAAAACACTGAATTTGATGTTATTAGTCAGTTGGTTCGTGATATTACCCAATACAAGATTAAGTTTGCGTTCGTTACTATAAGTACTGTTCATCCAACAATGCTATTTGATATAAACCAATCTGGAATAGCAAAATACGGTAGTAACATTATGAAAGGACAATATATACCCAATAGAGGTAGTAATGTTTTTCTTGATGAGAAAACTTGTATCGTGCAAATGTTTGGGGCAAGTGAATTGAAAACAGCCAAACAAGGTATGAGTAAGCCTATCCTAATAAGTATCAGAACTCCACAAGGAAATTATAATAGTAGTGATTTAAATGATTTGCTATTCTATGATTTAGGATATATTACCCAACAGATTTTTTCATTCACATACTTGTCTTGGAGGAGTTTTTTACCTGGCGAAGAGCCTGCGACAATGAAATACTCTAATCTCATTTCAAAGCTTTTGGGGAAAATGAGAAATATTCCAAATTGGGATGCTGATAACTTAAACTATGGTCTAAAAAGAAAGAAATGGTTCCTTTAGAAGAAAGAATAGGTTATTTGGCAAGAGTAAGTGAGAATGCCAAGCTTTCAGCTTTCAATGATTTCTTATCTGGAAAAGTTTACATTACTGCTTCAGGTCAAAACTCTAATGAAAGCGAAGAAATCTTCTATGGTTTATTAGATGCTATTTTATCAAACAATAAACTGAATTTTGAAAGTTACTATAACAAGAAAAATAAGAGTAAGCCGAGCAAAGGTTCTCCAGCACCATTTGTTAATGATGATTTCCTAATCTTTTCCCTAATAACAGGTATTGTAAAATTTAATTTAGATAAAACTTGGATAAAAGATATTGTTTCTATCAGGAATAGAAACTCTATAACAATAACATTTGAAAATATTTTAAATGAAAATTATTATAGCACAAGTAATCTACCGGAGATAGTTTTTATGTTTTTAAGCATAAATGGTCAATCTTTAATGACTAATGATTTTGTAGGTTTCACATATACAAGAATTACAGGAAACGTAAATTTATTTGAGAACAGAAGTGACTTTCAAATCCTATGTTCACTTAAAGCTTACGACACGATATTCTTACTGAAAAAAGTTCCTGACCAAAAAGATGTTGACCTCCTAAAGAAATTTAATACAAATTTTATTAAGCGAATAAAGTATATATCTTGGATAGTTCAGGCAATGCTATTTGGACTGTTGGTTTACGCAATACTTAAACTTCCAAATTATAGTCCAGAAGCTATAAAATTTATAGATAAGTATAATTATGCATTTACAATTTTCGGAGCATTAGGGCTGAGTTTTTTGGGGAATGTAATACCTGTAATTAGGAATACATCTCAAAAGATAATTATGCAATTATTCGGATATCCCAAAGAATTGCTAAACGACCTAAAAATTGGTAACAACTCATAATGTGATTGTTTTCTAAAATTAATAAGTAATAACCTGAAAGGGCATCAGTTAACTGATGCCCTTTTGCTTTTAAAGCCACTCACAGCCAAACACTTCCTCTGACTGCCACTTTACGGCAACGCCTCTTTTTCCACAAGACATTTGTCCCGAAAGCTCGCAAGGTGCGGGATAAATAGTAACAAATAAATGTGTTTCAATTATGGAAAAACAGAGAAAAAAAGTTTTGCTGGCAGCCGTGGCGATGCTGTCAGGAATTGGTGCATTCGCACAGGGAAACGGCTCGGCGGGTATCAACGAAGCCACGCAAATGGTAACAAGTTATTTCGACCCCGCAACACAATTAATCTACGCCATCGGTGCGGTAGTCGGGTTAATCGGGGGCGTTAAGGTGTACAACAAATTCAGTTCCGGCGACCCCGACACGAGCAAGACCGCAGCTTCGTGGTTTGGTGCGTGTATCTTCTTGATTGTTGCCGCTACTATCCTGCGTTCATTCTTCCTTTAATCCTTTGCCTTATGAATTACAACATCAACAAAGGCATCGGTAGAACGGTGGAATTTAAAGGGCTGAAAGCACAGTACCTCTTCATTTTCGCAGGCGGGCTGCTCGGTACGCTTATCCTCGTGATGATACTGTATATGGCAGGCGTAAACTCTTACATCTGCCTGTTCCTCGGAGCAGGCGGAGCTTCGCTTATTGTATGGCAGACCTTTTCGCTGAACAGGAAGTACGGCGAACACGGGCTGATGAAAATTGCAGCCAACAAAAGACATCCCCGCTACATCATCTGCCGCAAGCCTGTACACCGCTATTTAAAATTCACACCTAAACAGAATGCCGTATGAGAAATGTAGCAAAGACCACCACACTGGAAAACAAATTTCCTTTGTTGGCAGTAGAGAACAACTGCATCTTATCCAAAGATGCGGATATTACCGCCTGCTTTGAAGTGCGTTTGCCGGAACTGTTCACGGTCGCTTCTGCGGAATACGAAGCGATACATTCCGCCTGGCACAGGGCGATTAAAACCCTGCCTGATTTTACGGTCATTCACAAACAGGACTGGTACATTAAGGAAAGCTATGCGCCCGATTTGGCACAGGAAGACCAGAGCTTTTTATCAAAGTCTTATCAACGCCATTTCAACGAGCGACCGTTCCTAAACCACTATTGTTACTTGTTTCTTACCAAAACCACTAAGGAAAGAATGCGGATGCAAAGCAACTTCAGTTCGCTTTGCAAAGGTTCGCTGATACCAAAGGAAATCAGGAACAAGGAAACGATACACCGCTTTATGGAAGCGGTGGCACAGTTTGAGCGTATCGTGAACGATAGCGGTTTTGTGAGCCTGCGGCGTTTGACCGAAGAGGACATTATCGGCACGGAAGATACGCAGGGATTACTGGAACAGTACCTCACGTTATCGAGGCAAGCCGCAACACCGATGCAGGACATCGCACTCGGAACAGAAGAAGTGCGCATCGGCAACAAAAGGTTAAGCCTGCACACGCTTTCCGATACGGACGACCTGCCAGGAACGGTATCGGCAGATACCCGTTTTGAAAAGCTATCTACCGACCGGAGCGACTGCCGCCTGTCATTCGCCGCACCTGTGGGATTGTTACTTAGCTGCAACCACATCTACAACCAGTATTTGTTTATCGACAACAGCGAAGACAACCTGCAAAAGTTTGAGAAGTCCGCACGGAATATGCACTCACTGGCAAGGTACAGCCGTGCCAACCAAATCAACAAAGAGTGGATAGAAAAGTATTTGAACGAAGCCCACAGCTTCGGGCTGTCTTCTATCCGTGCGCACTTCAATATTATGGCGTGGTCGGAAGACCCTGCGGAACTGAAGCAGCTAAAGAACGATTGCGGTAGTGCATTGGCACTGATGGAGTGTAAGCCACGCCACAACACAACGGACGTGGCTACCTTGTATTGGGCAGGGATGCCGGGCAATGCGGGCGACTTTCCGAGTGAGGAAAGTTTTTACACGTTCATTGAGCCTGCGCTGTGCTTCTTCACGGAAGAAACCAACTACCACAATTCGCCCTCGCCGTTCGGTATCAAGATGGCTGACAGGCTTACAGGAAAACCAATCCATTTGGATATTTCCGACCTGCCAATGAAGCGTGGTATCATCACGAACCGGAACAAGTTCATACTTGGTCCCTCCGGCAGTGGTAAATCATTCTTTACTAACCATATGGTACGGCAGTATTACGAACAGGGCGCACACGTCCTGCTCGTAGATACGGGTAACTCTTATCAGGGCTTATGCGAACTCATCAAAGGAAAGACCAAAGGCGAAGACGGTGTTTACTTCACTTATACCGAAGATAACCCGATTGCCTTTAACCCTTTCTATACCGATGATGGCGTATTCGACATTGAGAAGCGGGAAAGTATCAAAACCCTGATATTGACCTTGTGGAAACGTGACGATGAGCCGCCAACCCGTTCAGAAGAAGTTGCCCTTTCCAATGCAGTAAGCGGTTATATCGAGCGTATAAAAACGGAAGATGTTTACCCGTCATTCAACGGTTTCTATGAGTATGTAAAAGTCGACTACCGCAAGGTACTGGAAGAAAAGCAGGTCAGGGAAAAGGACTTTGATATTGCCAACTTCCTGAACGTACTCGAACCCTATTACAAAGGCGGGGAATACGATTACCTGCTGAACTCCAACAAGCAGTTAGATCTCTTATCCAAACGCTTTATCGTGTTTGAGATTGATGCGATTAAAGACCACAAAATCCTCTTTCCCATAGTCACGATTATCATTATGGAGGTGTTCATCAACAAGATGCGCCGACTGAAAGGTATTCGTAAGCTCATCCTGATTGAAGAGGCTTGGAAAGCGATAGCGAAAGAGGGAATGGCGGAATACATCAAGTATTTGTTTAAGACCGTCCGCAAATTCTTCGGGGAAGCGATTGTCGTAACACAGGAGGTTGACGACATCATTCAGTCGCCCATTGTGAAAGAAAGTATCATCAACAACTCCGACTGTAAAATCCTGCTTGACCAACGCAAGTATATGAACAAGTTTGATGACATACAGGCGATGCTCGGATTAACGGACAAAGAAAAAGGGCAGGTACTTTCCATCAATATGAACAACGATGCAAGCCGACTTTACAAAGAGGTTTGGATTGGCTTAGGTGGTACGCACTCGGCAGTCTATGCCACCGAAGTTAGTTTGGAGGAATACCTCGCTTTCACGACCGAAGAAACCGAAAAAATGGAAGTGATGCAGCTTGCTTCCGAACTGGACGGTAATGTAGAACTCGCCATTAAGCATATCGCAATGCAAAGGCGGGACAATTCAATTCAATAGTCATTAACAATTTAAAAATTCAGAAACAATGAAAAAAGTATTGTATCTGGTGTGTACGGCACTGATGCTCGCCGTAGCACCGTCAGCAAAAGCCCAGTGGGTTGTAACCGACCCCGCAAATTTGGCTTCGGGCATTATCAACTCTGCGAACGAAATCATACAGACTTCTTCGACCGTGAGCAATGTGATAAAAAACTTCAACGAAGTGAAGAAAGTGTACGACCAGGGCAAGGAATATTACGATAAGCTGAAAGCTATCAACAACCTTGTGAAAGATGCCCGTAAGGTGCAGCAAACGGTATTGTTGGTAGGCGATGTTTCAGAAATGTACGTGCAAAATTTTGGTAAAATGATGAACGACCCAAATTTCACACCGCAGGAACTGACCGCTATCGGCAACGGTTATTCGGCGTTGCTCAATGAAAGTACCGAACTGCTGAAAGAACTGAAGCAGATTATCACTTCTTCAAGCCTTTCGCTGAATGACAAAGAGCGTATGGATGTGATTGACCGTGTGTACAAAGAGGTAAAGGATTACCACAGCCTTGTACGCTACTACACCAACAAGAACATTTCTGTAAGCTACCTAAGAGCGAAAAAGAAAAACGATGCCCAAAGAGTGCTTGAACTCTACGGAACTGCTAACCAAAAATACTGGTAAACTATGGAATGGGATAATCTTCACGAACTCCTGCGGTCGCTTTATGATGATATGATGCCGCTTGCAGGCGATATGGCGGCAGTTGCTAAGGGTTTGGCGGGATTGGGAGCATTGTTCTATGTGGCATTAAAGGTTTGGCAGGCTTTAAGCCGTGCCGAACCTATTGATATGTTCCCTTTGCTGCGCCCGTTCGCTTTAGGGCTTTGTATTATGTTCTTCCCGACTATCGTTTTGGGAACCATCAATGCGGTATTAAGCCCGGTGGTAGTAGGAACCCACCAAATACTCGAAGACCAGGTGCTTGACCTGAACAAGCTGCAACAGCAGAAAGACCAGTTGGAATATGAGGCAATGGTAAGGAACCCCGAAACCGCCTATATGGTATCAGACGAAGAGTTTGATAAAAAACTGGACGAACTGGGATGGTCGCCCTCCGACATTGGAACAATGGCGGGTATGTATATGGACAGGCAAGCCTACAAGATTGAAAAAGCCATAAAAGATTGGTTTCGCAATCTACTGGAAATTCTCTTTCAGGCGGCTGCTTTGGTCATTGATACCATACGAACGTTTTTCCTGATAGTCCTCTCCATACTCGGACCAATAGCCTTTGCTATTTCCGTATGGGACGGATTTCAGTCCACGCTCACGCAATGGCTCACGAGGTACGTCAGCGTTTACCTGTGGCTTCCCGTTTCGGATTTGTTCAGCTCAATGTTGGCAAGAATACAATCCCTCATTTTAGAACGGGATATAGCAATGCTTGCCGACCCCACCTATATACCTGATACGAGCAATACCGTGTACATCATTTTTATGATTATCGGCATCATCGGGTACTTCACTATCCCGACAGTAACAGGTTGGGTAATCCAAGCCGGAGGCGCAGGAAACTTTACCCGCAATGTAAACTCCACAGCAATGAAAGCCGGAAACATCGCCGGAGCAGGCGCAGGCTCAACAGTTGGAAACATCGGCGGTAAACTGATGAATAAATAATCATTAATCATTCTAAAAAATGGAATTTAAAACGCTAAGAAATATCGAAAACAGCTTTAGGCAGATAAGATTATATGCCATTGTGTTTGCGGTTCTCTGCATTAGCGTGGTAGGTTACGCCGTATGGCGTTCCTACCGCTTTGCAGAAGAACAACGCCAAAAAATCTATGTATTGGATAACGGCAAATCCCTGATGCTTGCCTTATCGCAGGATGCGAGCATCAACCGCCCGGTTGAAGCAAGGGAACACGTCAGAAGATTTCACGAACTGTTCTTTACGCTTGCCCCCGACAAGAACGCTATTGAAAGCAATATGAAACGTGCGTTCAACCTTGCCGATAAAAGTGCTTTCGATTACTACAAAGACTTGTCGGAAAAGGGTTATTACAGCCGTATCATTTCGGGGAACGTGCAGCAACGCATAGAGGTGGATAGTGTCGTGTGCAATTTCGACAACTACCCGTATGCAGTGCGCACCTATGCCAAACAGTTCATTATCCGGTCAAGCAACGTAACCAGGCGCAACCTGATTACTTCCTGCTATCTCGTCAACTCCGTTCGTTCCGACAACAATCCGCAGGGCTTCAATATTGAAAAATTTGCAGTCGTGGAAAATAAGGATATAGAGGTCATCGAACGCTAAAAAAACAATCTTATGGAAGCATTATCAGATTTAAGCACGTTCGCAAAAATCCTTACCGACAAAGGATATAGCGGGTATTTCCATACGCAGGGTGCGTATGCCGGAAAGCTGAAAGACAGCATCAGCGAATACCTCGAAAGCTGCCAAAAAGGTGCAGATACTTTGCCTAAGCAGGACTTACTGCTGACAGGCTACCTGCAATGGTCGGGCGATGACAAGCCCCGTGTAGAATGCAGTATGTGGGTAAAGTACCTGAATGGCAAATTCTCATTGAGCCGTATGGAAGTAGCTAAGAAAGACGGTTTCGGGCAACTGCTAAAAAAATCGGAACTGGCAAACCTGTCCGTAATGTCCGCACCCAAATTAACGGAAGCGGTCGCACTGGTTAACGATGCGCCGAAGCAACAGGCGGGTAAAAGTCCTAAGCGTTTCAAGCTGTAACACAGAAATAGTAAGGCTATGAAAAAATTAAGAGCAAATATGGACAGGTACTTTGACAAGCTGGACGACCGTTGGCGGGCGTTGCCTTTACGCAAACAGCACCGATATACGCTGTACTTCTTTGTGGGTTACCTGCTGCTTACCGTAGCGGTTATTGGCAAAGTGATGTATGATACCTCAAAGTCCGGTAACGGTATGGTCATAGACCATATCGAGAACCCTGTCCTAAAAAGTAAAAACCCTGCAAGGTTGCAGGATAGTGTATCAACAATTTTAAAAAATCAGATTTATGAAAGAAAATGAAAAAAGGGTCAGCTTTCTCGTTGAGGGAGAAGACCCAAACGCAGCATCAAATCTGCCGGATAATAAAAAGAGCAATAAGGATAAGCTCAAAAAGCCAATTATCTTCCTTTTGATGGGCGTGGTATTTCTCGGCTGTATGTACCTCATATTTAAACCGTCGAAAGATAAAAAGGCGGTCGAAAATATTGGGCTGAACGATGCCGTGCCACAAGCTACCGGAGCAGGAATGCCCGACGACAAAAGCAAGGCGTATGAGCAGGAAATGCTCGAACGCAAAGAGCAGGAAAAGCGCAATGCACTGACCACGCTTTCTGACTATTGGAATACGGAGGAAAGTGCATCTGCTGACAATGAAGAAAGTTTACCTGAAGAAGACGAAAGCAACGGCTTGGGAGGTGGCAGAAATTCGGGAAGAAACGGTAATTCCGGATTGAACAGCTACCGCAATGCGCAAAGCACATTGAGTTCATTTTATAATAATGATAATGCCGAAACAATGGAACTGCGCAAGCAGGTGGACGAACTGAAAGCAAAGTTGTCGGAAAAAGATGTGCCACCTGTGGCCACCGTTGACGACCAACTCAAATTAATGGAGAAATCCTATGAAATGGCTGCAAAGTATCTTCCGCAAAATGCCAATACCGGAAACGCTGCTCCTGCCAATGGTGCAACTACTGGGGCTGCGGGTACAAACCAAAAAGAGCAATTTGTATCGTTCACACCAACAAGAAAGAACATTGTATCAGCCTTGTACCGTGAACCGTCGGACAGTGCATTTGCAGCCGATTGGAGCCAAACAAAAAACCGTGGGTTCTATACCGCAGGTTCTATTGAACAGGCGGTACAGCCTAAAAACAGTATCAAAGCCTGTGTACACGAAGCCCAAACGGTAGTGGGCGAAACGGGTGTACGTTTACGCTTGTTGGAGCCTGCCAAAACCCCACAACGTACCATCCCCAAAGGAACGATTGTAACAGCTAATGCCAAATTTCAGAATGGCAGGCTGCAATTAAAAGTTACCTCCGTGGAACTGGAGGGCAACATCATCCCGGTAGATATAACCATTTACGATTTGGACGGACAACAAGGCTTGTACGTTCCGTATTCGCCGGAAATGAACGCCCTTACCGAAATGGCGGGCAATATGAGCCAAACCGGAGGAACAAGCGTAATGCTCACGCAGAATGCCGGACAACAGGTAGCGGCTGATTTAAGCCGTGGCGTGGTACAGGGTATTTCGGGCTATTTTGCCAAGAAAGTAAGAACACCAAAGGTTACGCTGAAAGCAGGCTATCAGGTCTTCCTTGTCTCTAAAAAATAATGTTGAACTCAAATAAATAAAACAATGAAAAATTATTTAAAAACCTTTTGGGCTATTGCCCTGATACTCGGCTTTGCCGTTACAACTTATGCACAGGACAGTGCAACTGCAAAAACACCGCTTGCATTGGGCAAAATAGAACCGTACCGTATGGAAGTTACCTACAATAAAACGTCGCACCTGATTTTCCCGACCGCCATTCGTTATGTGGATTTGGGCAGCGAATACCTGATTGCAGGGAAAGCTGAAGATGCGGAAAACGTGTTACGTGTAAAAGCATCAGTAAGGGACTTTGAGCCGGAAACGAATTTTTCAGTTATCACAAATGACGGGCGTTTTTACAGCTTCAACGTGTATTACAGTTCCTACCCGGAGGCATTGAGCTACGACCTGCTCACAATGCAAAAAGCGGTGGATAAAGCCAATGGTAACGATGTGCTTTTTGAGGAACTGGGCAACAATTCGCCATCACTGGCAGGCTTGTTACTGGAAACAATTTACAAGAAAGACAAGCGCATTGTAAAACATATCGGGGCTAAGAGTTTCGGCATTCAGTTTATCCTGAAAGGCATTTACATACACAACGGCAAATACTATTTCCATACTGAATTGAGAAACCGTACAAACGTTCCTTTCGAGATTGATTTTATCAATTTCAAAGTAGTGGATAAAAAGGTAGCCAAACGCATCGTAGTCCAGGAACGCCCTTTAACGCCTTTGAGAACTTACAAGCCATTGGACGGTATTGCCGGAAAATCGACCGAACAAAACGTGTTCCTGTTAGACCAGTTTACCATTGCCGATGACAAGGTACTGCTGATTGAGATTTTCGAGAAGAACGGCGGCAGACATCAAACATTGCAGGTCGAAAATTCCGATTTAATCAAAGCCCGTTTGATTGACGATATGCACCTGAAATTTTAATAACCCTTTAAAGCAATAACAAGAAAATGAAAAAGTATATCTATACCGTGCTGCTTGTCTTGATAGGCATCACGGCTGCACAGGCGCAAAGGATGCTGCCGAAGCAGAAAGGATTGGAAATAAGTGCAGGCGTAATGTCCAATGATAAGATTGGCAATGATTACTACATCAGCGCAGCAATGACGGTAAACGGTAAGAACGGTAATTATCAGCTTTGGGCGTTAGAATATACCCACCAGTACCACGAGTATAAAGACCTCCGCATCCCGCAGGAAACCTATTCCGCAGAGGGTGGTTACAGCTTCTTCCTGTTGGGCGATGCCCGTAAGAACATCACGCTGAATTTTGCCGTAACGGGCGTAGTCGGCTACGAAAGCATCAACCGGGGCGAAGCGATGCTGTATGACGGAGCGAAGATACTGAGCGAAGATAATTTTATATACGGAGCAGGCGGTCGCCTCACTTTTGAAACGTACTTGTCCGACCGTTTCGTTTTAGTCTTACAAGGGCGTACAAAAGTTTTGTGGGGGACGGATCTGGAACAGTTCCGTCCATCCGCAGGTGTGGGATTAAGGTTTAACTTTTAAAACGTAAAACAATGATAGCAATATTCAATAAATTCAGAACAGGGCTACTGCCGTTATATGTATTCCTGACAATCCTAACAGCTTCGGTTACGTTGGTATCTTGCAGCAAAGATGATGAACTCGAAATACAGCACAATTTTCCTTTCGAGGTGAATGTTATGCCAGTGCCTAAAGATGTTGCCAACGGGCAGACCGTAGAAATACGCATTACCATACAGCGCACAGGCAATTACAGCAATACACAGTATTTCCTCCGTTACTTTCAATTTGACGGGCAGGGAACATTGCAATACTACAACGAACCGCCGTATCAGCCCAATGACCTGTACCAGTTACCATCGGAGCAGTTCAGGCTGTACTACACTTCAACGTCTGCCGTATCACAGTCCTTTGATGTTTGGATTTCGGACAGCTTCGGCAATGAAAAGCAGATAACTTTTCAGTTCAATAGCAGCGACTAAGAGCAGTATTTCATTTTATAAAAAACGGCTTATCTGATTGGTAAGCCGTTTTTAATTTTAAGCCGGGCAGTGTATTTCAAAAGAAATAATTTCTTATCCTTGTAACCTGTTTCAGTTATTGAGTAAGATTTTATTTCCATAAACAATGAAAGCGGCTTGCCTTTTTGGGTGAGCCGTTTTCGCATTTAATTCACATCGTTTACAGGCTGAAACAAATATTTTTTGTAAATTCAAACAGTGGAAATAAAGTGTTTTTTGTTATGGTTGCATCATTAGTTATAGGTATCATATTTTTGGTTGCAGGCTTGGGACTTCGTTACTGGATTAACCGTAGAAAGTTTTACAGGCGCAGCCCTATGGGAGCAGAGGGCTTCTCATCTTATGAAAGTTCGGTTTTCATTAAATTGATTGAAAGGGTGGGCAAATGGATAGCTTACGCCCTGATTATATTCGGGCTATTATCGTTGTGGGTGTACTCCCGTGAGAAAAAGGAAAAACAGCAACCTGAAGTAAAAACCGAACAACCTGTCCAACGCAGATAATTGTTTCAGCATATATTTTAAAGCAAATCGGATAGCCAAAAGGTTATCCGATTTTTTGTTTTATACAGGATAGTAAACCGCCAAACACTACCTCTCAAAGCCAAACCCTGCAACTTTCCCCAACGCAGAAATAAGCCTTTATAAATTCAACTTCCAAAGCAAAATTGAGCAAACAATGGAAGTAATCGCAATACAAAAATCCGCACTGGACGGAATGAAAAATGAGCTGAAAGCACTTTTGGAACTGACCGAAAATGCCACGCAGAAATACACACCCATTTTTAAAGAAGAGCAATGGCTCGATAACCAGGAAGTGTGCCTGATGATGAACATTACCAAGCGGACTTTGCAGACGTATAAGGACAAAGGGTTATTGCCTTATTCCCGACTGAACCGTAAGAATTATTATAAACGCTCGGATGTGCAGGCTTTGCTCGAAGCCGGACAACCGTACAATACTGTCGAAAATGGATTTATTCACGAATGACAATGAAGAAATCATTGCCCATCAGGAAATGATAACACAGCTAAGAACCCGTATCGAAAGCATATTGAAAAACTACCGTCCTGTAATGAACGGGGAAATTTACCTTTCGGGCGAAGATATGTGCAAGCTGCTTCATATCAGCAAACGCACTTTACAGCAGTACCGTGATGATAATATCCTGCCGTATATACAGATTGGCGGCAAGATTATTTACAAGGAAAGCGATATTCTGACTATACTGGAGCAGAATTACAACTCCCATAAAATACATTGACTGTAACCTTTTTTGTGTTATATGCTATCAAAAAGGAATGAGTTTAGTATCTTTGTTTGCAGAAAATATAGAAATACTTAAAGTGTTTTTGCTTTAAGTTCCGCATTAGAAACTGGTAATTTTTAAAACCCCGGAACAGATAAGTAAGAACGCTCACGTTATAGGCGTGGGCGCTCGCTTATTTGGGGGTCAGGCGTACCAGTGCCTTAATGCCAGTAAGTGTGGTTGCCTGCGCCTTATTTTTTTGCAGGTTCCACTAACTTAATAAACATTAAGATTATGGAAAGCAAAGAAAATTTTTACCCCGATTTTGACCTCCCTGCGTCGCAACTATCAGCTTTCTCTCTCTGTATAGATGTTTTTATTATATCTCTTAAAAATGGGGAAATTGTACGTTTCAAACCTAATGATTTAGCACACTTTAAAGAATGGCTTTGCCGTTTTAATGTTAGGGATATTGCCGTTAATGATGGCATATCTCACGTGTATAAAAGATGTTAATTTATCTAAACCCGGATTTTTAAACTTATTAAAAGAAGGAAATGAGCAAAGAACCAACAATTAAGATAGCATTTATAGATGACCACGACCTGCTAAGAAAAGGTATTTGTGATTTTCTGATAGGCTACGGTTTTGAAGTATTATTTGAAGCGGAAAACGGAAAATCTGCTATCGACAAAATTGCGCTCTGTGAGTATGTTCCTGACCTCTGCATCGTCGATGTAAATATGCCTGTTATGAATGGTTTTGAAACCACAAAAAAATTATTGGAAATATACCCTCAATTAAAAATATTGGCATTCAGTGTTAATGATGATGAAAAGGACGTTATAAAAATGCTTGAATGTGGGGCTAATGGTTACGTTTTAAAAGGAGCCGACCCTGACGAATTAAAAAAGGCTGTTGAAACTCTTTTTAATGGGGGGCAATACTTTAGTGCGGGTATTGTGGAAATTGCACAGGACTATTACAAAAATTAATTTTATTAAAGGTGGGCTTTTTCCCCAATAGACAGGGCATCCTGTGGGATAAAACTTAAAATTGAAAATACTCCAAATAGAACAAATGGGATAATGAGTATCCCACGAAATAATGTCGCAACCTGTTTAGTAAAATGGAAAAGGATTTGTGCTGAGCAGTGTATTTTAGTAAAGGGGTTGCACCTCTTAAATGCAAAAAGACTGCCCGACCATCGGGAGGATCTGTCTTTTTGCCGCCCGACTTTTCAGGTCAGGCGGCTGCTATTTTAGCTTATGGTTTTTAAATACACTTCATAACGTTCCGTTAAATCCTTGCCTTTCCTGAAAGTGTCCTTTGTATAGCTGTAATGCTCTTCAAAGAACTTTACTTCTTTGGTGGTAAGGTCTATTAAATAGCGGTAGTCTGCGTTTATCCGCCTTTCATCCATTGTGCAATGCTCCGTAAGCATTTCGAGTTCCTGCTCACTGTTATCAAGGGATAACAAGGGCAAAAAAAGCCTTTCAACGATATATCCCTGTTCGGGTGCGCTGCTGCTGTCGGCAACGCAAATAAGAGATTTGCCGTTGCTCAATTTGATATGAAGATTTGAACGTGTCATAAATTGAAATTGGGGTTTATTGATTAAGCTGTTAATTGGGTTAATGAAAATTCTTCCGTCCAAAATTCCTCGCTCGTATGCTTCCCGTAGGCTGTATAGTAGCCTGTACCGTTTGCCCGCAATACAAGCCTGTAACAGTCCAGTCGGTTTTCTGGTACGGAAAACGTTTCCTGCTCCTGCTCGTCAACTTCCACAAATACCCATTCCTTACCCTTTAGCAGTTCTTCAATATTAGGGTTGTCGTGTTTGCCTGTCCTGTAAAAATCTACTGCTGTATCATAGTAGTTCATTGAGCAGAAATAATTATTGCCCTCTAACGGCTTAACCACTGCAAGCCGTTTTGCCTGTTCCTGTTTCCATTCATCGGATAGGTGAATAATTGCAAACTCGCAATTATCCCATTCGCTGTTGGTGTTGGCTTTAACCAAAATATGTGCTGTCGCTTTATCTGATAGTTTCATCGTTATAAATTTTAGTGGTATTCAAATAATTTTTGATTTTACGCTCTAACAAGGTTTCAAGTATTTCCCATTCGCTGTCGTACTCCTTGCCCTCAAAATGGTAGGTGTCTGTTTCCTCGTCTAATTCGTAGTTGTCAAAGTCCTGGCTATCTAAGCAGGTTTTTGTTAGTATGCCGTCTTCAAATATTGCCTGACCATATACTAAGCATCCTAATTCCTCATAGTCCTGTGTAAAATTCACTTTGAAGTGTTCGGATATCTGCTTCACAGCTTCCGTGTTTGGCGACCATTTTGTTTCGTACTGGAATACGCCCGCACTTTCATTGTCCTGACTGATGTTGTAGAAATAATCTCCGTGCGTGTCCTTTACGAAATCGGGTAATTGCCCGCAGTCGTCTTTCTGTTCCTGTTCAGCCATCAATTTGAATAGCTGTGTTATCTGTTCTATTGCTTCGGCTGTTCCCTCAAAAACAACCCAATTGTTGCACCAATTAGCCATAATTATTTATCGTTTAAGGTTATCTGTAAAAATTTGTCGCTCCCGAAAATCAGATGTATTGCCTGTTTTAATTGTGGGTCGCATTGTGCATCCTCTGTATATTCTATCAGGCAGTGGATAGCGAAAATCGCATTGTGTCCGTCAAAAAAATGGTCTGTAAACCAGTGCGGGCGTTTCCAAAGTGGTTCAGCTTTGTCTATGCCTTTTTGTGCATTCTGCACAAGCCTGTACCAAAATTCAGCGGTGAAAAATCCTTTTTGATACCAACCCTCACGAAAGGCGGTTTCATTTTGCAGGAAGTAGTCGCATTGCGTTTTTATAGCGTTTTGCAGGTTCTCCAGTTCTGTGGGAAACAGTTTGCATAACAAACCCGCTTTATCGAGGTTATCCATTTTATCTAATGCTTTCATATCTTTTGTTTTAGTAGGCGACCACCTTTGCAGGCAGTCGCCTTTGATGATTAATTGAAGTTGAAAATCTCTGCTCCTGAATAGGCAAAGTCTGTACACAGTTCAAAGGCTTTTTGGGTCTTTAGCTGCGCTGTACCACCCATTACAATAGATTGTAGTTTGGCTTCGCCATCCCTGTAATTGCGTACATTCTGAAAGTAGCCTGTAACGGCATTGTAAGCCCCGAATAATGTGCCTTTGGTAGTCGCCATTTGTTGGGTGTCGCTTATCATAGCGTATTCAAAGGCATCATCTACGGTGTTTTTGAACACGGTGGAAACTTCATCTTCCGCACCTTTTTTGAGCAGGTTAAGCGTTTCTTTGTTCGGGCAAAGTGCCAACTGGATTAGCTTTCTTACTTCTCGGTCTGTTACCCTTACTTTAGCCCAGTCGTTAAAAATGTTCTCTAACTGGATGCTTAGAGTGTTGGCAAGTCCCATAACCTTGTGAGCGTTTTCGAGGCGTTGTTTTGCTCCTGACGTATGTTTGATACGCACTACGTTGGTCATACTCCGCAATGAAGCGTTAAGGGTGTTTTGGCATACGATGCGGATAGGCGTAAACGCTGCGGTAATACTTCCGCTACCGTCGTGGCTTGTGGTTAAGAAGATGTACTTTTCTGTTACGTCGTCGCCGTTACCTACTCGGATATAGTCGGGCAGCTTGGCAGTGATAAAAATACGTTCCCCGTTGCCCAATGCTCCTGCGGTTTCATACAATATACCATCGCCTCCGCCTACAATAGCATCAAAGAAATTGAACGCCTCACGGTTTTGTACGATATGATAGTCTTTGCCTACTACGCCCAACGGTGTATTGGTATCGGTGCGGAGTGTGGCGAAACTATTAGGTACTAAGATGTCGTTGGCTTCAATCAGCTCTCCGCTGTCGCCTATGCTCATTGTTCTGCCCTGTGTAAACAGTGGGGATTTGATAACCTCGTAATCTAAACCTGCGTGTACGATTGCTTCCTCGCTTGTTGGGTACTGCTCTACGATTTGCCCCAAACCGTGCCACGCTTTTTGTTGAACGCTGAAAAATGAATGACGTCCTGTTTGCTCGTTGAAATTGATGTTGTGTGCCATAATGCTAAATTTTGATGTTTGAAAAAATGTTATTTACTCACTCGCTTTTCTCGTTTCCCGCTTCCCGTTGTGGTTTGCTCCGCTTCGCTTCGCATAAATTTTTCCAAAAGAAAAACCGGAAAAAAGAAAGCAGATAATCCAAGCGGGCAACAGCGTAAAACCGAAAGGAAACGGAATAAGTCCCGGAGGGTGGCAAGGCAACACACAGCAACTCGGCGAAGCCAGCATTTTGCCTTGCCATTATGCCGTAGTCTTTTGGTTGGGCGTGTGGGGTGGCTGCCCGCTATAACTTAGCTGCCTTTTTACCGGTTGATTGTGGAAATTTTCTACTCTAAGTTTTTTATGGCATTAATGACCAGGCTATCATAGCCTGTAATAGAGATTTGAAAAACGGAATAGCAGAAGGACATTAGATATGGGTTTCGTTTTTCAATTTTCTATTTAGCAAGTAGGTAATAAGCTCTTTTACAGCGCTGGACTGGGTGGAGGAAGTAAATGTGCTTTACCTACACAAGAAGTATGGGCATAAAAAAAGCAGAACCGTGAAGTTCTGCTCTTGTGATGAGATAAAAGCTGATTAGATTGCCATCATAAATGCTTCTTCCATAGCCTTGAATTTCGGCGTAACCAAATCCATATCCTTACTGATTTTTTGGCTTGTGATTTTAGCGTAAATCTGTGTGGTAGAAATATTTTTGTGTCCCATCATTTTGCTAAGGCTTTCAAGCGGTACGCCCTCGGTCAAAAACATTGTTCCGAAAGTGTGTCTTGCGGTGTGAAACGTTACTTTTTGTTCTGTAATAATTTCAGCTTTTTCAACCAGTTTACCTATGTGAGTATTGCAGGTTGAATTGGTCGGAGCCGGAAAGATAAATTCATTTCTTGTCGTACCCTGATACTTCTCAATAATACGTTTAGGGATTTCCATTAACCGAACATTGGAAGCAATATCTGATTTCTTTCTCCTGCTGATAATCCATTGATGACCATCAAAGAATGATTGAATATTGTTCCTTGTCAGTTTCTTAATATCCGCATAAGCAAGCCCAGTAAAGCAACTAAAAATGAACAGGTCTTTTACCAGTTCATACCGTGGGTGCGGTGGTACGCACATCATCAGCTTTTCTACATCTTCTTTAAGGATATAACCCCGGTCGGTTTCTTCCATACTGATTTCGTAATCCTGAAATGGATTATCACGTATCAAGCCTTTTTTAATAGCCAGTTCCGCCAGACTTAATACAGGCATAGTGTAAACCCAAACCGTATTATGCGAAGACTGCAAATCGTACCGGAGGTAAAAATCAAATTCACGAATGAAATCGGCAGTCAATTCCCGAAATGCCATATCATCACGATGATAGCGTTCTTTGATAAACGTGGTAAGATGATTGTAAACCGTGATGTACTTGTTATAGGTACTTTGGGAACGTTCTTCCTTTTCGACCATTTTTTTAAAACCCTCATTTTGGTCGTTAAAGACTTTTAATATTGCATCATCCATTACACCAACACCCAAAAACGATAGCTTCACTTTTTGGGAGGTCGCAAAGCCCTCGTGCTTCAGCATATCTTCATAAATCTTGTCGATACGCCCACGTATGTTATCCAGTTTTTTATTGATGCTTAATGCCTGCGCACTTTTGCCCTGAACTCTTCCGTGTTTTAAATCCCAATTATTGGGGTCAATTTCTAACTTTGTACCGAAAGTTTTAGGGGTTCCGTCAATGGTAATACGTGCCATAATCGGGGCATTACCGTTCTTTTTCAGTTCGTTCTTTTTCAAATAGAAAAGCAGTTTGAACGTCGATTTTTTTGTCTGCTCCATAACTCAAATGTTTAACGTTTAAAATTAAATTACATTGAGTTACAAGGGAATGTAGAAAAGGGTGCAAAAGACTGAAATATAATCGGTTAAGCTATGTAGTTACCGAAGTCAATCAGTAACGATTTAGTAACCTAACTTTGTATTTTCACGCCCAAAAACTATCGGACACCGACTTCTGAACTTGGACTACTATTTTATAAAGCATTGTATAGCAACGGTTCTAACCATTTTGCGTAATTTTGCTTTTATCTAATCTTTTTAAAAGAAATAAAATCATCGTTGCTTCCAGTGAACAGCCTTGACTCTTTAAATTCGTTATTGTTATAATATTTCCTTACCGTTGAAAACTCTAACTCCATTCCTAAATATGGTTTAGGTGCATCAATCTTATCAATAATAACATAATTATATTTTTCTATCTTTTGGGAAAAACAAGCTTGACAAGCTAAAAGAATAACGAAGACTATTTTATTTATTTTCATCATTTTGCTTCCTTTCAAAAACAAGTCTAGACAACTTTCTGGCATACTTATCTTTTTGCTCATCTTTAGATATATTATTCGTTTTAGCTAAATCTTCTATATACTTTTTAAAATCCTTTGAGTCTCATTGACCTGAATACGACAAGGCTGTTATATCCTCTTTATTAAAATTTAAGTTATTTTTACCTTAATTTACTGCCCAGTTTTGGGGGGGAATCATCACTAGAATGTAATATATTTATAGTCTATTTTATAATAGCATAATTCCTTTGTGAGGGTGATTTATCAAAACACTATTTTCCTGATAGCCATTATAACGATTTAGGTAGCCTTTAAAATCCTGCAGCAACTGTTGTATGAATTTTTCATTCCTGAACTGAATATCGAAAAAATAAAACTTTTCATTATCGAAAAAGCCTTTGATATACTTTTGTTCTTCTTCAGTATAATCTCGAACAAATTCATGTCCAACATTATTGAAAAGAAAATGAAAATATATCTCATTTCTTTTTGTTTTTATATTAAGAAAATACTTAGTGTCACTAAATTCAGAATCTAATTCAAGGCTAGGATAACTTAATAAAAAATTATCAAGTTTATGAACAAACTCTTTGTCTTTTGAGAAAAAAGATAAAACTTCCACTTTGTTAATTACCTCCTGTTGCTTGTTTTAATTCGGCTTCTGTTCTTAATAAAGTTACTCCTCTTTTTGCAGCATCGTATATCTGAGCTCTGTTAGCTTTAGGCATATAAAGAATATAACCTTTCCCCTGGTTTTTAGAATATTCCAGGTTTTTCAAGGATTGACTCAAATTTGGGCTTTTGCCAGACTTTACCTCAATATTAAACGTTTTAGTTACTATATCAATATCTCCTTTGCCTCCTGAAAATTCAAAATTTACATCTACGTCTTCAACCACATCGCCTAACTTATTAGCTACAGCACCAGCAAAATTACCATCCGTTCCACTATGCCACACTCCAGTTATAGAGTGAGCTGCCTTTGAAGCCCAACCCAATTTTCTAACTAGACCTGAAGCAACTTGCTTAGCTCCATACTTACTAAGAAGTTCACCCATTCCACCACCTGCAAGGTCTCCAACAAATCCTGTCGCAAAATCAATTCCTGCTTGCTCTGCAGTATAGCCACTTGGATTATTAATTGCATTTACAAGTACATCACCAGCGGCAGTACCAGCAGCCCGCCCTAATTTACCACCCTGAGTTTTCCATGGTATCAATCCTTCAACTCCTGAACGGCCAACTTGATACCAATTGACATTGTCAAATGCTTGACTCCAACTTGTGGTGGTCGAATTGAACAGATAGTCCATGCTAGCTTGTGCCAACATATCGGCTGCCGCTCCTGCACCTGCCTTCAATAACCAAGGAATGATTGGTATTTCTCCATTCTTATCAACATATTTAACAAAATTATTAAAAGTATATGAGTAAGATGAGGTATTTGCCATTTTCTCACTCAACGGATCCACTACTCCCCCATCTCCCAATACTCGGGTCATACATCCGGGCGCCGTAGTCTAAGTAATTCAAATTGCCCTGCAATTCTTTGCCATTGTAAGTAAAGCGGTCTCTCAATTCAAATTTCGGTAGTTTACTGGTATCAGCTACTATTTCTCGCTCAATGCCTACACCCCAAGGGTCGTAGAGGTTTTCTTGTGTCACCATAGTAGGGTATGCCTGGTTCATTGCCGTTGCATTTGGTTTTTCTACGCAGCGGCAACTGGTGCGGAGGTTATGTTCTTTTACCTTATATGTTTCAAATGAGCGTTCAGAGAACGCTAAACACACCGACTAAATGTAGAACATTTAGCCGAACGGGGGTACCTGTATAAAGACTTACAGGTGTTTCACCATACGTACCTAAAGAAGCCGCAGTTGGTGACGCCGGAGTTATATTTTGATAAGCATCTTGGCTAAAAGCATTTAGATTTGAACCTATTAAAAAAATAATTAAATAAGAAAGAATATCGGTTTTTTCATAAATTGATTACCTTTTACTACAATACTTTAATGAATTATATACGTCTATAGTATTAAGTCTACAATGCTTTCAAACCATGATAAACCCAGTCAAGTGATGCAATTATTTAAGTGAGAAATAAGAAGAATCTATTAGTCAAATTTACATTTTCATACTTTATTTACAATCCTTCAATTTTAAAGAATCACAAACCCATTTTAAACTATCTGGATAATCAATCTTAAGTGCTTTAAATTCGTTTGCTAAAAACAATATATCACTCTTGTTAAAATCTAAGCTGTCATAGATAAGTGGGAATTTTCTACCAACCAAATATTTGTTAATATCATCACTAGATATCCCTTTTGCTGTAGTAAGTCCACTGTAAGTTTCAGAACCAATCTTATAAGTATAAGAAATGTAAAGCCCTTTTATAAGTTTTGATCCGGTTATAGTTCCAGTGGTTATTTTTTTGTGCTTTTCTAAAGTAACAGCCTCTCTAATACTTATGAAAAACATTATAATAAAAAAAGAAATTCCTATTATTTTAGTCCAATTTAATCTCTTTCTCATCTTATTTTTTTTTAGTTAAATACTCACTACTTTTAGTTGCTCCTATTCCAAAATAAGTATTTAATCCTGTTTCTATTATAGATTTACCAAACACATCTGGTTGATATGCTTTTGCGAATTGCCCGCCAATAGCACCAGCTCCAGCATTTCCAATTGCACCTAAAGTGAAATTAGTCCACGTCTCTCTTTCAAATATTGAATTAACAGTTACTCCATATAAACCATTGTTAAGATTATAATCATTACCTGTAAATGAAAAAAAGCTACCAGTTGCAGAAGAGGTGATTGAAGCTAGAATATTTGTACCACCAATAGTTAATTGCCCAATTGTGCTTATCCAATTAATTCTTTCTATTCTGTTACCATTTGTAGCAAATTGAGCTGTAAAATCACCAAGCGCCGCTCCTACATTAAATTTACCAATATTTAAATACGTATTTTTTACTGGACTTTTGACGATTTGTCTTGCAATGCTTAATGCTCTGCTTCTGACAAGAAATGATACCCCTTGTGTTGTACCAATTGAAACCCCATAAATTGCAGCTATACTCCCACCAATAATTTTGATAGCATCTTCTCCTCCTTTCTGAAAATGTTCTCTGTAAGGACTTGGATGTCCATACAATTTTTGATTTCTATCATAGGCTTTTGATGCGTATTCTAGCATAGTATAAGGTTCTGGGTCACTTATTCTTTGTGCTACTACTCCCGCTTCACCTTTTTCAAGGTCATAATATCCCCCATTTGGACCCACTGGCACCCTTTCCAATCCAAATAAACCTACAAAACCAATGGGGTTGTTTCCAACATAATTATAAGGTGAAAAATCTAAATCTAAAGCTGCCAGCGGATCCACTACTCCCCATCTACCAATACTCGGGTCATACATCCGCGCGCCGTAGTCTAAGTAATTCAAATTGCCCTGCAATTCTTTGCCATTTTAAGTAAAGCGGTCTTTCAATTCAAATTTCGGTAGCTTGCTGGTATCAGCTACTACTTCTCGGTCAATGCCTACACCCCATGGGTCGTAGTGGTTTTCTTGTGTCACCAGCGTAGGGTAGGCCTGGTTAATTGCCGTTGCATTTGGTTTTTCTACGCAGCGGCAACTGGTGCGGAGGTTATGTTCTTTTACCTTATATGTTTCAAAAGTGCGTTCAGAGAACGCTAAACACACCGACAAAATATAGAACATTTAGCCGAACGGGGGTAGAGAATATCCCATTCTTCTTTTACAAACTTACGAAAATCTATGCTTAAATTAATTCACCCTACAGGTTTTATGCTTGATCCCCGAAATTTTTGGCATATGTTTGGCATGAAAATTTCAGGCATGAAAAAAGGGAGCCACATTTTCATGTAACTCCCTGATTATCAAGTACCGGGGACGGGAATCGAACCCGTACGGGCGTTTCGGCCCACAGGATTTTAAGTCCTGCGTGTCTACCAGTTCCACCACCCCGGCGGATGGTCATTCTTGGATGGTGACGTATCCTAAGAAAAAAAAAGCACCTTTTGATGGGTGCTGAAATTTCCGAGCGGAAGACGAGTCTCGAACTCGCGACCTTAACCTTGGCAAGGTTACGCTCTACCAACTGAGCTACTTCCGCTTAACATTCCTTGGTGTTGGATGGGACTGCAAAGATAGGGGGTCTTTTGATATTTGTCAAGTCTGTTGTTAAAAAAAATCTACTTTTTTTTGATACATTTTTGTAAATAGCTGATTATGAGTGTATTTGAAATGAATATTTTTTTAAATTTTTTTTGCCGTTCCTGGCTTCTTCATAATGTCCATAAATTTTCGGTATGATATAGGTATTAGTTTTTTTAACATCTGTACTTTTGTAGAAAATAATTGAAGGAATGGATAACAATTTAGATTTTGATAAATCTCCTGACGGCCTGGTGCCGGCTATCATACAAGATTACCAGACCGGTAAAGTACTGATGCTGGGTTATATGAATGCCGAGGCGTATGCAAAAACAATTCAGGACAACATTGTAACCTTTTACAGCAGAAGCAAGCAACGGTTATGGACAAAAGGGGAAACCTCCGGTAATTTTTTGCATGTAAAGAATGTTCTGATTGATTGTGACGGTGATACCATTCTTATTCATGCCCTGCCTGACGGACCCACCTGCCACACCGGAGCAGATACCTGTTTTAATGAGTTAAACAGTGCCGACTACAAGAAGATTCTGTTTGTGAATCATCTCCGTGAAGTGATAAAAGGGCGTAAGCAAAACCCGACTGACGAATCTTATACCAGCCATTTATTCAGAAAAGGAATTAATAAGGTGGCACAGAAAGTAGGAGAGGAGGCCGTTGAACTGGTTATTGAAGCCAAAGACGATAATAAAGAATTATTTTTGGGAGAAGCCGCTGATTTATTTTATCATTATTTAGTACTTTTAGAACAGAAAAACTATGAGTTCGACGAAGTACTCGATGTTTTAATAAAAAGGCATACCCCGCGCTCTTGATTGCCACCCGAAGGGGATATGTGAGTTCAAACCTAAAACCATTGCTCCTGTGGGTAGGGAGGAATCTTTGCTATGCTAAACTACATTGTACGTTTAATATGCTGCGGAGCCGCGGTGTATTATATGCCTAATTTTCTAAGCAAAATACACGTAGATGACTATACTACGGCAGTAATTGTTGCTTTTGTGATGAGTATTCTTAATGCCTTTGTTAAACCTGTGCTTCAGTTACTTTCATTACCACTTACCATTCTTACATTAGGTATTTTTTATCTGGTTGTAAATGTGGTGGTAGTGTATATGTGTGCCTCTCTGGTTTCAGGTTTTAAAGTAGACGGGTTCTTACAACCACTTATTTTCGGTTTCATTTTGTCGGTTGTAAATAGTGTTGTGGGAGGATTCCAGGATTAATTGCAAGCAGCCCTCTGCGCTAATCTGTATACGCACACAGGGCTGCTCTTACAATAGCCAATTTCTTACAGACTTTCTAAGGTGGCTTTAATTGCGGCAAAGTCAGGTATGTCTCCGGCTTTTTCCAAAACCTCTGCATAGCGTATTATGCCATCTTTGTCTACCACAAAAGCTGCCCGTTTAGATACACCTTTCATATCAAACACAAAAGTGTCATAAAGTGAATCATAAGCCAGTGATACTTCCTTGTTGAAGTCTGACAAAAGCGGGAAAGGAAGTTTTTGCTCTTCTTTAAATTTACCCAAAGTAAAAATTGAATCAACAGAAATAGCCAGTACATCTGTATTTAAAGCCGAATAAAAGGCAATGTCATCTCTGGTCTGGCAAAGTTCAGCCGTGCAAACGCTGGTAAAAGCTAATGGGAAGAATAATATAACCACGTTTTTTCCGCGGTAGCCGGCAAGCGTTACCTCCTGTTTTTCGCTGTTGTATAGTTTAAAATCCGGTGCCGTGTCGCCTACTTGTAAAGCCATATTAGATGAGGTTTAGATAAAAGATATTTTCAGAACAGATAACTGAACAGCCGTTCGTAATGTTCAGTATTACAAACCCAAATTTATCATCTTCTTTAGTATCTACATCAGGCTATGGGTAATTTTTTTCTGGTGCGGCTTGTTGGTGTTCTGTTATTTTAATGGTCGCGATAAGGTAAGATTTATCGAAAATGTGTACTTTGCACCCTATAGATGCAGCTATTAAACGTGCAAATCTCTGTAAATTCAATTATTTATGGATTTCCCTGAACCATTAAATTGCGTTAACGTGTCTTCATTTTAGTTTTGCAATTCATAACCTGTAATACATAATTAGATGAAAACTTTTTTTAGGATTTTTACTTTACTTATTAGCTTTTCTCTGGTATCTGCGTCCGTGAGTAGGGCTCAAACCAAAACGCATAAATTGCTGATAGACTTAAACAGTGCCGATACCACTGACCAGGCTGCTGTATTAAGGCAAATCAGAAACCTGTGGCGTGAGCTGCCCGATACAAAGGTTGAAGTGCTGATTCATGGTCAGGCCATATCTGCAATCAGAAAAGAGACCTCTCCCTTTGCCGTACAGATTGAAAAACTACAAAAAGAAGGTGTTACATTTGCCGTGTGCCGCAACACCATGAAGCGCTATAAATTAGCCGAGGCTGATATGTTGCCTTCAGCCTCTTTTGTGCCCTCAGCAATTGCTGAAACAGTTCTGAAACAGGAAGAGGGCTGGAGTTACCAGAAAGCAGGGCATTAACTTTTAAATGCTTTAGTTATGCTCAATTCATATCCGAAAGCATACCTTTACCGGAGAATCGTACAGGCCAAGCTGTTTATTGACACTCATTATCACGAACCAATAGACCTGGCTTCTATTGCTGATGAAGCTTTTTTCTCCAAGTTTCACTTCATCAGACAGTTTAAATTAACCTATACCAAAACACCTCACCAGTATCTTACGCATGTGAGACTAGACAAGGCAAAGGGTTTATTAAAAACAAAAGTGTCTGTTTCAGAAGTGTGTTATAGTGTTGGTTTTGAAAGTGTAACTTCATTTACCGGCTTGTTTAAGAAATACGTGGGTAAGGCCCCTTCAGTGTATCAGCAGGAGCAATTAAAGCGGCAATCGGCTATCAATTCAACACCTCTCCAGTACATACCCGGTTGTTTTGCGCAAGCAAAAGAATGGAAGCAAAAAAGCAATTTTGAAGAGGTGAGTTTCTGAAATATTGCCGAAGTTTATGTTGTTATTTATTTAAACAACCAGTGCTATGATTTCCAGAATTTCGCATGTAAGCATTTATGTTCTTAATCAGGACAGCGCCTACGACTTCTACGTAAACAAATTGGGTTTTAATGTAGCCACTGATGCCCCAATGGGGCCGGGTATGAGATGGCTTACGGTAACTCCTCCAGACCAGCCTGATGTGGAAATCACCCTGATGTCGGTTTCGGCAGGAATGGTGTTTGATGAAGAATCAGCTGAGCAAATGCGCAACCTGGTAAAAAAGGGAACATTTGGTTTTGGGGTATTTGAATGTAAAGATATTTATGCCACTTTTGAAGAGTTAAAAGCCAAAGGCGTTGAATTTACCAAAGCCCCAACGGAAGAGTTTTACGGTATAGAAGCTTTATTTAAAGATGATTCTGGCAATTGGTTCAGCCTGAGTCAAAAATCATAAGAAAATGGATGCCAGTGCTATTTTTAAAAAACTACGGCTGAATACAGCCGATACATTGCTAATTATGAATGCACCGGCTGATTTTCTGGTCTTACTGGAGGGAACTTCTTTCGACAACCAGCCACAGGCAGGCAAAGTATATGACTTCGTACAGGTGTTTGCTACCCGGCAGGCAGAGTTGGAGCAACTCTGTTCGTCAGTAAAAAATGCAGGTAAATACGATTGTTTGTTCTGGGCTTGTTACCCTAAAGGAACAGGGAAAATCAAAAGTGATATAAAACGGGAAACCGTGTGGCTGGCATTGGAGCTGGCAGGTGTTCAGGCTGTTTCGCAGATAGCCATTGACGAAACCTGGAGTGCGCTGCGCGGTCGGCCAACTGAAATGATAGGCAAATAGGGTAGAAGTTTGGTGGTTTACTGGAAATGGTGTTACATTCGTGGCAGAATTTACTTCATCTTCAATAAAATGCTAAAGGAAGCAATATCGACTTCTGTATTTGACCTGTTCAAAATAGGCCCCGGGCCATCTAGTTCGCATACCATCGGGCCTATGAAAGCCGCCTTCGATTTCCTGCAAAGAGCCCTGGCTTTGCCCGATTCGCTGCTGGCTGGCCCGCTTCAGATAAAAATTCATTTATATGGTTCATTAAGTGCCACCGGAAAGGGGCATGGCACCGACCGTGCCGTTATTGCCGGTCTTCTGGGCTGGCTGCCCGATACCTGCGAGCCGACTGCTTTTACTGCATTGCTGAAAAATGCTGATGATACTTACTCCATCTTTATCAACCAAAGCCCGGTTGTTTTAAGTGCCGGCAGCATCATCTTTCAGAAAGGGCGTTATGATTCTCCGCATCCCAATACACTTGTTTTTCAGCTGCTTGCTCCTGAGGGTGTCATACTGCAGGAAGAATACTATTCAGTAGGCGGGGGCTTTATTCAGCGTAAAGGAGAAGAGGCACAGGCGGCTTCAGCCAAAAGGCCGGCCTATCCTTTTTCTACGATGAAAGAACTGAAGGAGCATCTGGCTAAAGAAAAAATATCACTTACCGACCTGATGATAGCCAATGAAATGGCCCTGACCGGAGCCAGCCGGAAAGAGATATACCAAAAAATAGATGATATTCTGGAGACCATGCATAAGGCCGTGAAAAGAGGTTTACGTCATAAAGGCCTTTTACCGGGTAGTATCAAGTTAAGGCGGAAAGCCCCGGTATTGTATGCCCAGGCTAAAAGCCATGCCCCTGCCACCGATAGCTTCATGGTTTTTCTGAACGCCTATTGCATGGCGGCATCTGAAGAAAACGCTGCCGGAAATATTGTCGTAACTGCTCCTACCTCGGGTGCATCGGGTGTAATACCGGGCATAACTTACCTGCTGCGTAATCATTACCACTACGATAAACAAAAACTGCGGGAAGGTATGTTGGCCGCTGCCGCCGTGGGCTTCCTGATTAAGCATAATGCCAGTATATCAGGTGCTGAAATGGGCTGCATGGGTGAGATTGGCTCTGCCTCAGCTATGGCAGCAGCTATGTTGGCGTATTGCGCCGGCCAGCCGGTAGATACGGTTGAGGCCGCAGCAGAAATAGCCATTGAGCATCATCTGGGCATGACCTGCGACCCAATAGGAGGCTATGTGCAGATTCCCTGCATTGAGCGCAATGCTATGGGAGCTATCAAGGCTTATAACGCTTATCTGCTGGCATCATCCGGCAATACGGGATACCAGAAAATATCGCTCGACAGTGTGATAAAAGTAATGCGTGCTACGGGCAAAGATATGTCTAAAAAATATAAAGAGACCTCGCAGGCAGGCTTAGCGCTAAGTGCTACTGAGTGTTAGATAAGGGTATGAGAACCACTGATTATCAAGTATATGCTGTATACCGGTAGTTTCCTTCACAGCCGGATTGCGAATTAAAATTACTTTCGTAAATTGTTGAATATATTCAACCGGGCCATGTACCAATCATACAGGCCCCATCTAAACTATATATTTAACTATGAAAAGAATTCTTTATGTGGCATCTCTTATGCTGGTGCTTACGCACGCTGTTTCTGCGCAAAAAACAAAAAAAGGCTGGTACTCTTTGTTTGACGGCAAATCGTTAGAGGGCTGGAAAGTGGGAGAGAACGCCAGTACGTTCAGCATTGAAAATGGTACTATTGCGGTAAATGGCCCGGTAGCGCATTTATTTTATGTAGGGCCGGTTAATAATCATGATTTCAAAAACTTTGAGTTTAAGGCAAGGGTAATGACCACGCCGGGTTCAAACTCAGGTATTTATTTTCATACCCAATATCAGCAAGCCAGCTGGCCCGATAAAGGCTATGAAGTACAGGTTAATAACTCGCATACCGACTGGCGCCGTACCGGAAGCCTCTACGGCATACAAGACGTGAAAGACACCCTGGTAAAAGATAACGTATGGTATACCGAGCACATTATAGTAAAAGACAAGCACGTTACTATCAAAATTAACGATAAGACAGTAGTTGAATATGACGAACCTGCCGAATTACCTAAAGGAAGAGAAGGCAGACGAATAAGCAGCGGAACCTTTGCCTTGCAGGGCCATGACCCTAAAAGCAAAGTATATTATAAAGAGATAATGGTAAAACCCCTGCCCTGAGACGTTATCAAAACAAAAGCCTCTTAACATTTGCTAGGAGGCTTTTTTATTGCATAATGCCGGCCTGTATATTAAATAGAAAAGCAGGCACACCATTAAATGGAAGCTAATTTGAATGATATCTTGGGATATCCGCTCAGGAATATCAATAACGGCGTCCGCCACCATTATCACCGCCACGGCCGTAGCCACCGCCACCACCACGGTTGAAACCACCACCGCCACCGGCAGGTCTTTCTCTTCTTTCTTCAGCCTGATTAACAACTGCAGTACGGCCACCGATATCAGAACCGTTTAACTGGCTGATTGCTTTCAAAGCGGCTGCATCGTCTGGCATTTCAACAAAGGCAAAGCCTTTGCTTCTTCCGGTTACTTTGTCAATAATAATTTTAACAGAACTTACTTCACCAAATTCTTCAAAATATTGTTTTAATTCACTTTCTTCGATTCTAAACGGAAGACTTCCAACAAAAATGTTCATGATACCAGTAGGATTTTAATTGATAAATTTTTGTAAATTATATTATTTAATCTTTTTTGAAAAAATCAGTTGTTTATGGGCATGCTTTAAAACCTACCGCTTTTTAATACATTACTATCATTTAATCTTTGCCTGTCAAAAAATAAAAAAGTGTGAAGCACATTATCGTTCCTTTCACACTTTTCATGATTTTGTTGTATAATCGATTAATAATGGCAAATGCTTTATCGCTTCAAATATAAAGAATTAATTTGCCATTTCCGACAAGAATTTTATTCTCATTAATCTTAATTCTTCTTCAGTTATATCGTCGCCTTCAAAAGTCTTGAGTGCAGCACGGATATTATCGGTTTCTGCGGCCATAAAATACTCATAAATCTCGTCCTGATGTTCTTCATCTATTACCTGATTGATGTAGTAGTCCAGATTCAGCCTTGTGCCAGAATAGCAGATGTGCTCAATTTCTTCTATCAGTTCAGGCATTGTCAGGTCTTTTGACTCTGCAATTTCGTCCAGATCAATCTTGCGGTCAATCTGCTGAATGATATAAATCTTTATTTTTGATTTATTGACAGCCGATTTTACAACCAGGTCCTGCGTGGTTTCAATTTCGTTTTCTTCTACGTATTTTGAAATCAGCTCAAGAAAAGGCTTCCCAAACTTTTGCACTTTGCCAAGGCCAACCCCGTTTATCTGGGCCAGGTCTTGTCCGGTAGTTGGGTAGGTGGTTGCCATTTCTTCCAGTGAGGGGTCTTGGAAAACCACATACGGCGGCACGTTCTTTTCTTTGGCAATTTTTTTACGAAGCGCTTTCAGCAACTCAAACAACGCTGAGTCAAACGCGCCACCTCCGCCAGACGGCCCGCCGTTCATTTGAACGTCGTCGTCGTCACTGCTTTCGGTATTTTCGTAGTTATGGTCTTCTGATATTGTAATAGGGTAAGAGTCGGCAATAAAGCTTTTGCCTTTTTCCGACAGTTTTACTACCCCATAGGCGTTTTCAATATCTTTTTCAATAAAACCAAGCACCATCATCTGACGAAGGATAGACACCCAGTAATCGTTAGGGGTCTTTTTGTTGTCAGATTTTTTTGTTGGTTTTTCGGCTTTTTTAGGTGAATGAGACGGACTTTTGGTAGCAACAGGGGTGTTGTCTTCCTCTTCGTCCATATCGTCATCATTAGCCAATTCTAATTCTTCTTCTTCGTCGTCTTCGTCATCCTCTTCTTCAGCTTCAACAAACATACCTTTCCCTTTACCATAAACGGCCAGCTTGTCGTGCTCATAGCTACGGATGTAAGCATTAGCTGTATTGGCTGTAAGAACATCAGCAATGTGCTGAATATCAAATCTTTCGCCCACCTGCTGAATGGCTTTTAAGGCCAGAACGGCTTCATCTTCAATTTTAAATTTCTTGGTGGGTTTCAGACAGTTATCGCAAAAACCACAGTCTTTTTCAGAGTATTCGCCAAAATAACTTAGTAGCTGACGGCGGCGGCAGATACCCAGGTTAGAGTAAGCAACCATTTCCATCAACAAAGCCTTGGCGTTGTCTCTTTCAGTAACGGTCTTATCTTTGTTGAACTTCTCCAGTTTTAAAATGTCGTCAAAGCTGTAGAACATCAGGCAGTTACCTTCCAGTCCGTCGCGTCCTGCTCTTCCGGTTTCCTGATAGTAGCCTTCCAGCGACTTGGGCGCATCATAGTGAATCACAAAGCGCACATCGGGTTTGTCAATGCCCATCCCGAAGGCAATCGTTGCCACTATTACATCGGCTTCTTCATTCAGAAACGCGTCCTGATTTTTCATCCGGGTGTCAGCATCCAGTCCGGCATGGTAATGCAGGGCTTTGATACCGTTTACGCTCAGCAGGTTCGCAATTTCTTCAACCTTTTTGCGGCTGAGGCAGTAAATTATGCCCGACTTACCTTTATTGTTAAGAATATACCTTATTAATTGCTTCTTTGAATCAACTTTCGGACGAATCTCGTAATACAAGTTCTTGCGGTTAAACGACGACTTGAACACGGGGGCCTCGTCCATTATCAGGTTTTTCTTGATATCCTGCTGTACTTTTGGCGTGGCGGTTGCCGTTAATGCAATGATTGGCAGATTGGGGTTGATATCGTCTATGATTCCTCTGATTCTACGATACTCAGGTCTGAAATCATGGCCCCATTCAGATATACAGTGGGCTTCATCTACTGCTACAAAAGAGAGTTTGGCTTTTTGTAAGAAAGACAGGTTATCTTCTTTTGTGAGAGATTCCGGAGCTATATAAAGTAAACGGCATTCACCGCTTAAAACATCGTTCTTCACTTTGGTCATCTCAGCCTTATTCAGTGTTGAATTTAAAAACTGAGCATTGATACCAAAGGCTGTCATTTGGTCAACCTGATTTTTCATCAGGGCAATAAGCGGGGAAATTACAATAGCAGTGCCCTCAAGTACCATAGCGGGCAACTGATAACATAGAGATTTCCCAGCGCCGGTAGGCATAATAACAAAAGTATTTTTTCCTGCTACAATGTTATTGATAATTGCTTCCTGTTCGCCACGAAAAGCATCAAAGCCGAAAATTTCTTTGAGTTTCTCCTTTAATGATTGTTTAATAATTGGTTCTACCATAAACGCAAAATTGCTATCCGGAAAATTTACAATATTTTAAAAATAGGTCAGTATCTGAGCAATTTTATGTTGATTGTCCTGATGAGCCAGTCATCAGAAAAAATGCCATTAGTAAAGATTTGCTGTAGTAATAATTGCTGTGGTTGTGAGGCTGTTCAGGCCATGCCGGGTATGAGCATCAACAACAGCGATATAATTCGTAATACTTACAAAACAGTTTGCTTAAGGTATGTTTAGCCCCGGCAAAAGGTACTATAAAGTTTGAATTAGTTTAGAATAATTACTTTAGCCTTTGCTAAGATACTATTTTTTTAATTGAGTATTACAAATTTCCGGCGTGGTTTTTTTTAACCTGATTCATTTAATGATTTAAACTAGTTTTGTTGTAATTGTTATTCTACAGCAGGCAATGTGTTCTTATTGCACTAATCTTTTGATGCAAGCCCTACAAGCATTACTTTTGCCTGTAAATACCCCCTCTGAAAAGTGAAGACGAAGTTAGAAAAAAATTTACAAAGCGTAGCGAAAAAAGTTTTGCAACATGAAGCAGACGCAATACTTTCTTTGAAAAGTTATATTAATGATGATTTTGAATTATGTGCAAAGGCTATTTTAGCCTGTAAAGGCCGTCTTGTGGTAACCGGAATAGGAAAAAGTGCAATTATTGGGCAGAAAATAGTGGCTACCATGAATTCTACAGGCACCCCCGCTCTTTTTATGCACGCGGCTGATGCGATACACGGTGACCTGGGGATGATTCAGAAAGATGACCTGGTAATGTGTATTTCTAAAAGTGGCGATACCCCCGAAATAAAGGTACTTGTGCCGTTGCTGAAGATGCACGGTAACCAGATGATTGCCCTGGTAAGCAATACCCAAAGCTACCTGGCCAGCCATGCAAATTATGTTCTGAATGCCTACGTGGAGCGCGAGGCCTGCCCGCTTAATCTGGCGCCTACCACTTCAACCACAGCTGCACTGGCTTTAGGAGACGCCCTGGCCATTTGCCTGCTTGAAATGCGGGGTTTCACCAGCAGCGATTTTGCACGATACCATCCGGGGGGCAGTTTGGGTAAAAAAATGTACCTGAAAGTAAGAGACGTGTACCCCAACAATGCAGTGCCAAGCGTATCTCCGGATGCTGATTTACATACGGTTATTCTTGAGATGACATCAAAACTACTGGGTGCTACTGCCGTTATTGATGCATCCAGCCAGTTACTGGGCATAATAACTGATGGTGATTTACGCAGAATGTTGAATAAAAAGCAGGATTTTGCAAGCCTGAAAGCAACTGATATTATGACTGCCACCCCCAAAACCACCAGCCCGGACGAATATGCAGTCAATGCACTGGCACTAATGCAGGAGAAAAGCATAACGCAATTGGTGGTGGTTGAAGACGGTAAACTTCTGGGCTTTGTGCACCTGCACGATTTACTAAAGGAAGGTCTTTTATAAAACTACGCCGGCTTTGACCAACATGCAATATACCGCTACTTATTATGATGGACAAACCTCCAGGCCGCATCTGGTGCAGGTTGAGGTTTGGGGTAACTTACTGCGCATAAATGATGCAAACATCAATATTGTATGGACAATAACTGAAATAGAGTTTAGCGCATTTATGGGCAAGGGTAAAACCATGCTTCAGTATGGGGCATTCCCGCATCAATATCTTGAGTTTCCATCAGGCTCACCTCTGGCAATTGTGCTAAAAGAGTATCTGCCCAAGCCCCCAAAAGTGGTAAGGCGGCAGTATGAGGCTTTTCTAAAAGCGGCACTTATCATGGCAGGCGTGGCAGCGGGCCTTCTGCTGGCGCTGTATTATTGGTTGCTGCCGGTGGTGGTTTCTTTTGTTGTCAGCAAAATACCGGTTTCGGCAGAAGTAGCCATGGGTGAAAAATTTTACCAGGGTTTAATGAGCAACGCCCATGTTGATAAAAAAGCCACTGCTGCTCTTACCGGTTTTGCCGGTTGTATTGATTTTGAAACCAAGTATCCGCTCAGGTTTACAGTTGTTGAAAACAACGATGTAAATGCCTTTGCTTTGCCAGGTGGCCATGTGGTTGTTTACAGCGGCATTATTGATAAACTTAAAACCCCTGAAGAGCTGGCAGCATTGCTGGCACATGAGGTAACGCATATAAAGGAAAGGCATTCTTTGAACGCACTAACCCGAAGCATGGCTGGCTCGGTGCTTTTATCTTTTGTTTTTGGTGATGACGGCACCCTGGCTAATCTATTGTTAAGCAAAGCCGACGAAATACATCAGCTGGGTTTTTCGAGAAGCATGGAAAAAGAAGCGGATCTGAAAGGGCTGCAGCTAATGGCAAACAACCACCTGGATACCCAGGGGATGCTCCGCCTGATGCAAAGATTGCAAGCCGAAGAAAAAGAAAATCTTAGCAGAGGCGCACCTGCCTACCTTAGCTCGCATCCGCTAACTGAAGAAAGAATAACTTATATATCAGAACAGCCTATACCCCCACCCCAAACCCGGAACAAGGCCATTGAAGATGCCTGGCGCCTGCTTAGATGATGCGAAATTGGGGAGATTCTTCCCCGAAAACTCAATAAAATTTTTTGAAATTTAGAACAGTTTCAGATTGTATTTTTTTTTTGAAATTAATGTTTGCTTTTTGAATTTTTATTCTACATTTGCTCATAGACACTATGTCTTAGACCTCATACAAAAGTAACCCTGCGAATTGATTCTTTTAGCTGTGCCATGGAAACCAATTGATGCACCAAGTAAAAAATAATGCAAGAGAATGGTGTTTAAAAAAAACGGATTCAATTGCATTCAGACAACCCAAAAAGTAAAAACTGAGTAACGATGTAGCGACGGCTTCTGTATAGGAAGTTTCTGTTTTCTATGCGTGCAGGCCAGAATGACATCAAGTCTTTTTTTAGTTGTCAAATTTTAATTGGTCTGAGATGAGGGTACTTACGTTGCTATTAGGAGTGAGGAATGCCACACATGTAAGAGTGTCTTTTGTTTTGGTAGTTATTTTAACCTGTCTTTCCAGCCACCTAAAAGCGCAGGGTAGAATAACCTTCGGCAAAGGTAATATTCAGAATGTAACTGTTTCTTCGTCTTCTGCTGTGGGTAGCCAGGATGGCATCACCACTTTGTTAAGTTCGGGCTTTTTGCCCAATAAAACTGCTGCAGCCAGATTATTATCTCAGGCTACGCTTGGCACAACCTACGATGAAATTGAGAACGTGGCCGCCATTGGTGTAGAGTCCTGGGTTAACAAGCAATTGAATATGCCCAATTCGTTCAGGATTGAGGCCTATCTGCAAAACCTGCATCAGTCTATTGTGGATTCGCTCAGACGAACCGATCCTTCAAAAACAATTGCTAATACCTATGTAACCGACAGACATTTTGATATCTGCTGGTTTCAGGGATTCATGACTGCCCCCGATGTTTTACGTTGGAGAGTGGCTATGGGTCTAAGCCAGATATTTGTTACTTCAAGGGTGTCGGCCTTTGATTCAAACCCGTATGCCCTGGCCAGTTATTACGACCTTCTGCTCGACGGCGCCTTTGGTAATTACCGTACCCTGCTTGAGCGCATTACCTATCATCCGGCAATGGCGGTTTACCTTACTTACATGAACAACCACGCTACTGATATCAATAAAGGTAAACAGATATATCCGGACGAAAACTATGCACGTGAAATCATGCAGTTGTTTTCGATAGGTTTGTTTCAGCTGAATCTGGACGGAACCGAGAAAAAAGACGCCAGCGGCAAGTCTATTCCTACTTATAATAATACCGATATAGCCAACCTTGCCAAAGTATTTACGGGGTTGTCATGGGCTGACAGCCGTTATATAGGCGAAAAAAATAAAGACATCTGGAGTTATACCAGGAAACTGAAGTTTTATGCCGTTGATTCAAGCGATGCCTACCTGAGAACCTGGTCTGTTGCACCAAGAATTGTGAATGCGCATGAACAGGGTCCAAAAACATTTTTAGGCAAAACCATTGAAGCGCGGCCGGTAGAACAAGGTGAACTGGATATCAGTGATGCACTTGATATTATCTTTAATCATCCGAACGTTGGGCCTTTTATGGCACGCAGGCTTATTCAGCGTATGGTTTCTTCTAACCCTACGCCGGCCTATATTGCGCGGGTGGCCTCTGTTTTCAATGATAACGGAAAAGGAGTGAGAGGCGACTTGAAAGCGGTAATAAAAGCAATTCTGCTTGACCCTGAGGCTCGCGACCTCAGTAACAGATATACGGGGGTTCTTAAAGAACCGTTTATCAGATATACCAATCTTATTAAAGGTCTTAATCTGAAATCATCCAGCGGTGTTTACAGAAATACCATGCGCCGGGCTTATGACAGAATGGGGCAACTGCCACTTTTTTCGCCTAGTGTGTTCAACTTTTTCTCTCCTGATTACGTGCCTGATGGAACCATGAAGGAAACAGATAAATATGGACCGGAATTTCAGACATTTAATGCCCAGACCTGGACCGGGTATCTGAACGCCCTGAACAACTGGATAGCCGGAGATGAACCGGTTGATTATATGGGATATTACAGCGCAGAAACCGTTAAAAACGACCAGAGACCCAGATTTGATCTGACGGCCGATTTTCCGCTGACACGTAATGACAGACTTGTGCAGTTGCTTGATAAGTATAACCTTATACTTGCCAGCGGCAGGTTGTCTAAAAAGAGTATGGATATTATAAAAAGAGCTGTATCAGGTATGCCGCTGAGACTTGCCAACGGTGTACCTAACGCAGATGATGCCAATAAAAGAGTGCGAGTGGCCATCTATTTAATTATGGCTTCACCCGAGTATATCATCAATAATTAATGAAGTTATGAACAGACGCGCTTTTTTAAAACAGACCGGTTGTGCAGCCATGGGAGCTACCACCCTGTTAAGCACGCTTACAAGCCTGGGGTCAGTTAACGGTGCCATAGGGCATAAGAGATTCTCAAAGACCGACCTGGGAGAAGACTACAAAGCATTGGTGTGTGTGTTGCTGGCAGGGGGTCTTGACTCCTACAATTTGTTAATACCGAATGGAACCGTAGACAACGGCTATAATGACTATGCCACTACCAGGGCTGACCTGGCCATCCCTCAAAGTTCTATTTTACCGTTAAACAACACAAGCTCTACGGGTTTCAGGGGTATTTCAGGTAACTATGGTTCGTTTGGCGTACACCCGGCTATGGGCGGGCTGAAAGACCTCTATAATAATGGAAAACTGGCATTTATGGCCAATGTTGGAACTTTGGTTCAGCCGGTAATGAATGCCACCGAGTTTAGCAGTGGTCAGAAAAAACTACCGGAAGGTATCTATTCTCACTCAGACCAGATTATGCAATGGCAAACCTCTGTTCCGCAAAGCAGGAAAGCCCTGGGGGTTGGTGGGCGCATTGCAGATTTGCTTAATGGCAGTAATGCCAACAACCAGATATCAATGAATATTTCGCTGGGAGGTAAAAATGTATTCCAGACCGGCGAAAGCATTTCCGAGTATTCAATCAGCAATAATCTAAGCGCCAATACAGTAGGTCTTGATTTGGTGCCTTCGTCTTGGTGGGGCAATTCAGGTATGATCAGTGACCTCAGAAATTCGGCTATCGACAGCCTGATTAGTGATACCTATGCCAACCTTTTGCAGCAAACCTATGCCACGGGTTCAAAAAACGCCGCTTCTTCTTTTGATGTTTTCAGAAATGCCTTGAAGAAAATACCCAACTTTGCCACGCAGTTTCCTAATTCGTCGTTAGGCAATGACCTGGCCGCAGTAGCCAAAGTAATAAGTGTACGCAATAGCCTTGGAGCCAAAAGACAGATATTTTTTGTAACACTGGGTGGCTGGGATATGCACGACAACCTGATAACCGGCCTGAACCAGAGACTACCAATGGTGAACAGTGCATTAAAGGCATTTTATGATGCCACAGTTGAGCTGGGCATAGCAGAAAATGTAACTACCTTTACCATCTCAGACTTTGCCCGTACCATTACATCAAACGGCATGGGGTCTGACCACGCCTGGGGTGGCAACTCAATCGTTATGGGTGGCAGCGTAAATGGAGGCAAAATATATGGGGCTTATCCGAGTATGAATCTGAACAACAACAGCCTGAACGTTTCGTTCAGAGGTAACTTTATTCCGTCTGTATCGACAGATGAACTATACGCCGAAATGGCTCTATGGTATGGGGTAAGTCCGTCAGATTTATGTTATGTGCTGCCCAATATCGGTAATTTTTACGCGTATGCCCAGGGCAATTATCCTATCGGCTTTATGAATATGAGTGGTACTGCCATTTCTACTGAAGACAAGCCGCAATCGTGTTTAACCTATTGAGTGATGCTATGAATAGAACGTTTACACTACTGTTTTTTATTGTGTTTACATCGTCCGGCAGCCTGTTTGCGCAAAACTGTATTGGGCCGGGCGGGCAGGTAAAGTGGTCTTACTGGGCAAACTTTGCCGTTCAGGGTGCACCAGACATAACAGACTTGTCTGTTCTTGAAAACTACCCCGACAAGCCCGATGGTACCCAGATACTGGGGTCACTGCGAGCCCCTGTCAACTACTCCGATTATTTTATTGGTATGATACGCGGTTTTATTAAAGTTCAGCAAACCGAAACGTATCTTTTTAACATTACCAGCGACGACAAAGGTACTTTTTTCTTGAGCACTGACCAGAGCCCGGCTAATAAAGTAAAAATAGCAGAGGTTACATCAGCTACTGGCACTGAAGAAAACGGTAAAGAGGCAGGCCAGACCTCAGCGGCTATTGAGCTGAAGGCAGGGCAGTATTATTATTTTGAAGCCTATAATTTTGAGGCCTCGGGCGGAGACCACCTTGCCTTATGGTGGAAGAAGGCCTCAAACCCCGCCGGAGCCTGGAGCATCATTGATTTTAACAATATAAACGAATACAATTGCGGGCAGGCCTGCCCCCCAAGAGGTACGCTCTGCAATGATGGCAATGCCCTTACCAAAAACGACCAGCAGGATGGCTTCTGCAACTGTGTGGGAGTAGCCCCAACTGCAAATGCCTGTGTGGGTGAGCGTGGTCTGGCAGAAGCCTACTATTATGATAACATTAAAGGCAGCTATGTTGAAAATGACCTTGTTAATTCGCCTAAATTTCCGTTATCGCCTGATAGAAAAGAAAAACTGAAAGGGGCGTTTGGGCCTATACCCACCATACCGATTTATGCTTCTGATAACTATGGTGCCTACGTGCAGGGCTTTATTACAGTGCCTGTGTCTGGCAATTATGAATTTAATGTAACCGGCGACAACCAGACGATTTTTTACCTCAGCAAAAATGACTCAATTGAACACAAACAGACATACAAAGCTGTGGTAATGCAGGGCGTTGATGAAACCGAGCATAACAATGCCCCGGCCCAAACCATTGGCCCTATTTACATGCAGGCCGGTAAGTATTATTATTATGAAATAAGAAACAAAGAAAACAACGGCAGAGACCATTTTAATGTTTACTGGAAAACACCTTTCTATAAAGAAAAGGTCTGGAAGCGCATACCTGCTTTTTACTTGTTCGACTACAAATGTGAGTTAGCCTGCATTGCACAAGGTACCCCTTGTGATGATGGCAACCCTTATACCAATAATGACAAAATCAATGGCAGTTGCGAATGTGTAGGCACGCCCTGCTCAGGGCCCGACTGCATAGACGAAACCGCCAGGTATAAAATGTTTGATTCGCAGGGGGTAACAGACAATCTCTCTACCACCGAAACCTCCTGGTTGTCTTGCGGTACTCAAAAGGCAAATCCGAATGCCGCCAGAGCCGGTAACAAGAACTGGATATTGTATGATTTTTCTAAGCTATATGTGTTTCATGATACCAGGGTCTGGAACTATAACGTTCCGGGCGAGACAGGCAAAGGGTTCAGAAATGTAAATGTTGATTACTCAACAGACGGCAAAACCTGGCAGCCAATTGGCAATGATTATACCTGGCCGCAGGCACCGGGCAGCCACGACTACGCCGGTTTTGAGGGCCCTAATATGAATGAAGTGCGGGCAAGATATATACTGGTTTCAGCAAAAGATAACTGGGGAGACGCCACCTGCACCGGTTTCAGTAAAATCACCTTCAATGCCTCGCTCTGCGATGTGGAAGGGACAGCCTGCGATGACGGAGACCCACTGACCCAGAATGATAAGTTTGACAATAACTGTAATTGCAAGGGGGTAAGTATTAATTGCGCCACAGACTCGCTGGCTTTGCAGAAGAGTTCTATTACCTCGGGCGATTACAAGGCCGCCAGAACAATTGTGGCTCAAACTACCGTTTCTACATCTTCAAAAGATATTTCTTTTACGGCCGGTAATAGTATTGTGTTATTGCCGGGGTTTGAGGTGAACAAAAATTCGGTCTTTACTGCCGACATTGCCGGTTGCGTGCAACAGTCTTTTATAAACAATCAGAAATCGAGAATGGCAGTTGACGATAAAACGGTTTCCGATTTTAAATCAGACACTACCCATATTGATAAGCAGCGGAAAATTGTTTTCCGGATTAATCAGCCGTCGCAGGTGAAACTGACCCTGAAAGACAAAAATGAGAAGATTATAACCACCCTGATTGACGGCTACTCTCAAAACCTGGGTACACAGATTAAGATGCTGCCCGTTAACAAACTACCAAAAGGAGAGTACTGGATTGAGCTGCTGGTGGCAGACAAAGTGCTGAGAGAAAAGCTCGAAATTACGGAATAGAAGAAAACAAGCCTGAGAACACTCCTGCGCTCAGGCTTATTTTTTACTTCAATTGTTTAATTACATCTGTCTTGGCTATAAAACCCTCGTGGGTCCACTGAATTTTACTGTTTTTATAAAGCTGCAAAACAGGCAGGGCATCAACTTTCAGCGCTTTGCACAATTCAGCATTATCATCGGCATTGATTCGTAATACCTGCACTTTATCCTTCATTTCTGAAGCAATCTCATTCAGGTACGGCTCCATTCTTTTACAGGGTTCGCACCAGTCGGCATAAAAATCAACCAGTACCAGTTTATCCGAACTAAGCAGCTGATTAAACTGCTGCCTTGTAAGGCTTACTGGCTTGCTACCGGTTTCAGTGGTTTCAGGCAGGTTGGCTGCCCGCCATTTAATTATGCCACCTTCCAGCTCAAACACATTTTTGAAGCCCATTTCTCGCATTTTGGCTGCCGCCGCTGCGCTGCGCCCACCTACAAGGCAATACACAAAAACAGGCTTGGCTTTGTCAATCTTTGCTACCTCAGCGGCAAAGTTGCTGTCTTTCCAGTTTACATTGCGGGCATCTTTCAGGTGTCCTTTCGAAAACTCTTCCGGTGTTCTTACGTCCAGCACCAAACCCCCGGGCGTTTGTTTGATTTTCTCCGAAAATGCCGCTGCCGGCAGATTATTGGTCTGGCTGTGGCTTTCAGAGCAGGCCAGTGTGGTTGTTATCAGGGCAAATAGCCAGGTATACAATTGTCTTTTCATTTCTTGAATATGATTTAACAGACAGCAAAGATAAGCTATCCTTTGGGTTTTAAACGTGATAAACGTCACAATCGTTATTCAGGCTATAATAAATTCTTTGGCTTGGGGCGGCGGGCTTTATAATCTTGAAAATAAGGCAATTGTTATGGGTTTTGCCAAACATAATTAACACATAATATTGACTTAACATTTGCTTAATATTGACAAGCTAGTTTTGCACCGTGAAAATAAGACACGGAAACCAATATGAACAATAAGAAAATCTCTACTACTCTTTTTTTGTTATTTGCTTCAATTATTGCCTTTGCCCAGACGGGAACCATTCGCGGAACAATCAAAGATGCTAAAACCAACGAAGACCTCATTGGCGCAACTGTTAAAATTGAAGGTACAGCCTTAGGTTCAGTTACTGATATTAACGGTTTCTTTTCGATAGCGAAAGTACCGGCCGGAAAAGTAAAAGTGGTTATCAGCTATGTTTCGTATCAGGACAGAGTTCTGGCTGATGTAGCGGTTGTAAGCGGAAACATTACAGAAATAAACACCAGCCTTGAAGAAGAAAAAACCTTACTTCAGGAAGTAAAAGTTACGGCCAGCCGGTTAACTAATACTGAGGTGTCGGTTATTTCAGAAATAAAAGCTGCACAGATGGTGGTAAACGGTATTTCGGCACAGCAGATTGCCAAAACCCTTGACCGTGACGCCGCCCAGGTTGTGAAGCGCGTACCGGGTATTACTATTGTTGGAGACAGATTCATTAATATCAGAGGTCTTAACCAGCGTTACAACAATGTAATGCTTCATAATGCCTTTACACCCAGTATGGAGACAGACGTTAAGTCTTTCTCATTTGATATTATTCCCAGCTCTCAGATTGACAGGATGTTGATTTATAAAAGTCCTTCGGCTGAGCTACCCGGTGAATTTGCAGGGGGTCTTGTGAAAATCTTTACCAAGAATATCCCTGACAAAAACTCATTGGTAATTGACTATAGCACTTCTTACCGTAGCAATACGACATTCGGAGACTTTTATCAGCCTAACCAGGGTAAAAATTATTGGACAGGGTTCAATAATGGATATTACGACCTGCCAAAGTATTTTCCGGCCAACATTAGCCAGGTAGCCAATAACCCTGCTGCGCTTGAATCGGCGGGACGGTCTTTGAGAAATGAGTGGATTGCCAAAAACTCAACGGCTACACCAGACCAAAGAATTGGTATTACAGGTAATTACAAATTTTCAATCGGAAGAGTAAAAGCGGGTAACGTTACCGCCTTAAATTACTCTGACACCCGTACCAATTTTGTGATTGACCGTAACGATTTCAATGCCAACATCAGCAATACGCAATCACCGATCTATAACTTTAACGACCAGCAATATAGCCGTAATATCCGTGTAGGTGTGATGCACAACTGGGCGTTTCGTCTTAGCGACAATCATTCTATTGAGTTCAAGAACCTGTTTAATCAGTTAAGCAATTCTAATTATACACGCCGTACGGGCCGTGCCATTGAGGCCAACTATAATCCTGATAACCACTCGTTCAATCAGGTTTACCGTGGTATTTATACCGGCCAGCTTACCGGAAAACACACCTTTGCCAATGGCAAAACCAGTATCGACTGGGTAGTTGGTTATAATCATTCGTATCGTGACCAGCCAGACTACCGCCGTTACCGCTCTGATGTTGACCCTAACAGCGGCACCAAATCCGTTTATATCCCGATAGGTACTGCACAGGCGTTCTTCCTGGGAAGATGGTTCTCTAAAATGATTGAAAACGGTTACACAGGCGCTGTGAACCTGACACAGAAAGTAACGCTTTCTAAAGAAAAAGAAACGGAAATGGAACTGAAAGCCGGTGTTTTCTATGAGAAGAAAGACCGTAGCTTTAATGGTAGAAACCTGGGTTATGTACGTGGCTCAAACTTTAACGGAGAGTTATTCACAGCACCTATCAACGTTATTTTCAATAATATTAACGGCACTAACGGTATTAGAATTGACGAGCAGACTAACCCGAACGACTCGTACACTGCGGGTAACAAGTTGTTGGCTTATTATGCAAATGCCAATATTCCGCTAAGCAAAAAACTGAATATCATTGGTGGTGTAAGAGCAGAAGACAATACCCAAAGTTTGCAGAGCGCTTTTATTGGCGGAGCCAGGGTATCAGTTAAAAACCCGGTTTTAAGTATTTTGCCATCGGCCAACCTTTCTTACAACTTTAATGAGAAAATGCTTGTAAGAGCTGCTTACGGACAAACCATTAACCGCCCGGAGTTCAGAGAGCTGGCGCCTTTCTCTTTCTATGATTTTGATTTCAACGTAGTATATGAAGGCTACACCGGCCTTAAGATTTCAACAGTGAATAATTTTGATGCCCGTTGGGAGTTCTACCCTACACCTGCCGAGGTAGTTAGCTTTGCAGTGTTCCACAAGGATTTCAGAAACCCGATTGAAATTGAAGTAGAAGCAGGCAGTGGCTCTTTAGGTGCTAAAACCTTTATTTACAAAAATGCTCAGAGTGCCAGAAGTACAGGGGTTGAACTTGAAATAAAGAAAGGGCTGGCAAGTATTACTTCTTCAAGATTCCTTGAAAGGGTAAGTGTGCTCTTTAATACCACTCTGATTGTAAGTAAAGTAAAACTAAGAGAAGGGGCAGTAGGGCAATCAAATAATCGTCCGTTGCAGGGGCAGTCTCCATACATCGTAAACACAGGTATAAACTACAATGATCAGGAAAGAGATTTCCAGGTAAACATACTCTACAACGTAATAGGCAAAAGAATTTTTGCGGTAGGTTTTCTGGGATACCCCGACCTATACGAAATGCCACGAAACGTGCTTGACCTTACTTTCTCTAAAGGTGTAGGTAGCAGATTTGTTATCAAAGGTGGTATAAACGACATCTTCAATCAGGCAGCTCTAATTCTCCAAGACGGTAATCAGGACGGTAAGTTTGACCGTAAAAATGATGAAATCATGCAGCAATATAAACCAGGCAGATTATTCTCTCTGGGTGTAAGCTACACTTTAAGTGGCAGATAATTAGCAAATCGAATATCAATATATCAAGTAAACATTTTAGGATTTACATTTAAAACCCCAAAAATCATGCAATTTTCCAGATTATCTCGATTGTTTGCAGCAAGTGCAATGGCAGTTTCGGCTGTGTTTGTACTGAACGCATGTAAAGAAGATGAAGAAGTTTTCCCGGCACCAACTGCATCGGCAGGTGCTGAGGCATCTGGTGTTCCAGGAGCTAAAGTAAATGTTACGGCTTCTATCAGTGCACCGGCTGGTTTGAAAACCCTTACTGTTTTGAAAAACGGAGCCGCTTTTGATACAAAAACTTATACAGACGGAGCAACTTCAGACAATTACTCGAAAGAATATACTATTGAAAGCCTGGCTTCTGGTACAACAGTAAACTTTACTGTTATTGCAACAGACACAAAAAACCAGGCATCAGCGCCGGTTACATTTACAGTAAAAGTAACGGCTGTTCCGCCTAAACAAGTGGTTACAGTTAAAGGACTTTTAACAGGCAACATCAGCTGGACAAAAGATAAAATCTACAAATTGTCTGGCTTTGTACGCGTGGGTGGCGACACCACCGAAACCGCTGCTGCTGGTGTTGCAACCGGAACCCTTACCATTGAGGCTGGTACAGTTATTATCGGTGAGCGTTCTACCAAAGGTACTTTGATTATCCAACGTGGTAGCAAAATTATTGCTAACGGTACAGCTTCTGAGCCTATCGTGTTTACATCTGAACGTGGTGTAGGTGAGCGTGAAGCCGGCGACTGGGGTGGATTAGTAATTTGCGGTAAAGCAAAAAATAACCTGCCTGGCGGTTCTGCACAATTGGAGGGTAGCTACAAAGGCTGGCATGGTGGCAGCGATGATGCAGATAACTCTGGTAGCTTGAAATATGTTCGTGTTGAGTATGCAGGTGTGCCTATCAACCCCAATCAGGAAATTAACTCATTTACTTTTGGTTCAGTAGGTAGTGGTACATCACTAGAGTATCTGCAGGCTTCTTATGGTGGCGACGACTCTTACGAGTGGTTTGGTGGTACTGTAAATGCAAAATATCTGGTAGCTTACAGAGGTCTTGACGATGATTTTGATATGGATAACGGTTTTAGAGGAAACATTCAGTTTGCAGTAGGTCTGCGTGGCGCTACAAGTGCTGACCAGTCTGGATCTAACGGCTTTGAAGTAGATAACGATGGTCAGGGAACCTCAGCCGAGCCTTTCACATCGCCAACATTGGCTAACGTATCATTGATTGGAGCTAAACAAAGCCAGGAGACATTTATCAGCACATTGTTCCAGAATGGTATGCACTTACGTCGTAACAATAAAATCAAGGTTTATAACACATTTGTTACGGGTTACCCTAATGGTGTTTATATTGACGGTTCTACTACTGCCGCTAACGCAGTTGCGGGTTCGCTGGTATTAAACAATGTGGTTCTTGCCGGCGTAACAGGCTGGGGTACCAATGGATACGGACAAGGCGCTGCAACACAACCACAAGGTTTTGCGGTACGTGACGTAAACACCTCTACCCCTGCTGCTGCTTTAACTATCGGTACACAAAAGCCATCTGAGTGGTTTGCTTCTTTGGCGGGTAACAAAACTGTTGCTTCATGGACAACCACAGGTATCAGCAATACTGTATTTGGTGCGGGTCGCCCAACGTTTACTATTACTACCTCTGCAACAGATGCCATCACTAAAGGTACTTCAACTGTAACCTTGCCTGCCTTCTTTACTGCTACCGATTACGTAGGAGCATTTAAAGATACAGACTGGACAGCCACCTGGGCTGAGTTTAACCCTAGCGCGGTAGTTTATATCAAGTAATATTTCTTTCAAAAAACAAGGGGTAGGAAGTACCCGCCCCTTGTTTTTTAAGTTTATATCAACACCAATATGAAAAAGAGTTTATGGATTTTTATTTGTCTGATTGCGGTTTCGTGCCAGGCAGACAAATATAAGGTCACTCATTATTTTGACACAGCACAACAAGATACTTTACTCACAAATATCGTAACCTATATTTATAGTAAGGCGCCTCAATCAACCAATCAGACAAGATTCCAAGCCCGGTTCAGGAATTTCTATGTTGCAGCTTTGCCAAAATTCAGCATAGAAAACTATTATGTCGGCCCGGATAGCACCCATTATTTTTTTGTGATACGCCCAGTAGGTAATCTGCCGTATAAGCGTGGAGTGATAGGAAGATACAAACTAGGGAAAAACCTGATGCCGACCAATTTTGAAGAGGTAGTTAATACACCTCATCTGGACGAAAAACTGGTAAAGGAAAGAGGCAGGTTCTTGTTCAAAGAACTGATAAAGACCGGAAACCTGAATAAATACCTGGGCATGAAGCATTACGTAGAATGGCCGGATGCCCATTTGGTTTATGATAAAAAACTGAATGAATGGGTGGCACCCACTTCTGAATCTATACAATAAAAAGACATTAGTTTTATAACTAGAAGATTATCAGCCCTTTGGTTGAGAATTGAATCAGCAGATTCATATTGGTGTTAAATCAGAAAAGTCAGAGGCGTTGCTTCTGACTTTTTCTTTTTCTGTTAGTCTCGCTTTTGCTACAATTCAGAACATCAGACCGACACCGTATCCTATAATTGGCAGCAAAATTTTGCATCGTAATTGCAATTAACCTTATTTAGCTTTAGACCTTTTGCTGCCACTTTTAAGATTAAAGGCAATTTTGCTGACGGGTGGCTGGTTGTCGCCAATCAGAAAACCGAAAGGCTTCAGGTCATCTATTCTGTCAAAAATTACTTTTAGTATCGCCGTAAGCGGTATAGAAAGAAACATGCCTGCAATACCCCATAGGGCTCCGCCAATGAGTACCACTATTATTGAAATAAGCGCGTTTACTTTTACCTTGCTTGCTACTATTTTAGGTACTATGAGGTTATTATCAATAAACTGCACGGTTGAAAAAAGGATAATTACCCAAAGAACATAAATAGGCTCTTTGTTGGTAAGCGCCACCGTAATCGGGAAAACCATCGCTATCAGGTTACCGATATAAGGTATCAGGTTAAGTATGGCCGCAATAATACCTATCAGAATTGCATATTCAATACCCAGCAACAAAAGACCAACCGAGAAAAGCGCCGATACAATAACGGCTTCAATCAGCAAGCCCATCAGGTAGCTTTGAATAAGGGCTTTTGTTTCAATCAGTACTTCTTCTACTATATTTTTTTTCGCATTATGAAACAGCATCGATATAAACTCAAGCAGCAGCGATTTATAAAATAGTATCAGAAATATATAAACCGGTAACAGCACAAACAACGCAAAAATATTACTCATGGCTCCTAGTGTTTTGGTAACTACCACGGTGCCATTCTTCATGCCTTCGGTTTTTATATTGGTTATCATTTCCTGCAATCTGGTTTTACTGAGGCCAAAGGTTTGGGTTACCCAGTTAACGGTTTCTGCAGACAGCGCATCAAATTTTTGCTTGAACTGCGGGAAAGTGTCGCTGAACATAACCAATTGTGAGCCAATAAAAAACAGTACGGCGGCTAAAATAACAAATCCGGCAAAAATAGCCAGGCTGATTGCCAGTATCCGGTTCAATTTTTTACTGCATAAATAATTAACGGCAGGGTTAAGCAGTATGGCAATAACCACGGCCAGAATAAATGGTATAATGATGTTCTGGCCAACGTAAAGTATATAAAAAAAAGCCACAAGCCCCATCACAATTTGCGCAAGTTTCAGGTAAACAGGTAATTTTATAGAATTCAGATCCATGATTTTGTTTGATTAAATTTCTGACTGATATCGCTACCGGGTACTTCAAAAAAATTGTCCAGTTTAATAAGGTAGTATAACGCACACAAATATGCTTGTTTATGTGGATTAGTACGTATAGCCTATGTAGAATTAATTCTACATAGAGTTTATTTAATACTTCCGTAACGTTGAGTTTATATTGGATATCGAACTTACAGGTTCAATTAAGTAATGAAACCTGTGAAGAAAATCCTGGAAAAATCTGAGGTATTATTAATAATCTGGTGCATTATTGCTGCTTTTGGTACGTATTTCTGTATGTATGCATTCCGGAAGCCCTTTACAACCGGACTTTATGAAAACTATCAGTTATGGGGCTTAGGCTACAAGAGTATCCTGATTATTGCTCAGGTTTTTGGCTATATGCTGTCTAAAATAATTGGTATTAAAATAATAGCCGAGCTAAAATCAAAAAGCCGTATTGGGCTTATTATTGGCCTGATAACCTTTGCCGAGCTTGCACTGCTGGCATTTGGGTTTGTGCCTTATCCTTACAATTTTATATTTCTATTCATGAATGGGTTACCTCTGGGCATGGTATGGGGTGTGATTTTCAGCTATCTGGAGGGCCGTAAAATGACGGAATTTCTTGCTTTAGGGTTAAGCCTGAATCTGGTAATGACCTCTGGCGTGCTAAAGACCATTTACCTGTACCTGCAGGAAACTTTTCATTTTCAGGAGTTTCATCTGCCTTTTATAATCGGGCTTATCTTTCTGCCGTTTTTTCTGTTTTTTGTCTGGATGCTGGCTCAGATACCCCCGCCTAATGCAGAAGACCTGAAACTGCGTAACAAGCGCGTGGCCATGACCGCAGACGATAAAAACAAAATTGTGAGGGAGTTTGGTATCGGGCTGTTCTGCTTTGTAGGTATGTACTTGCTGATGGCAACCATGAGAGACTTCAGAGATAATTTTGCAGTAGAAATATGGCGCGAGATTGAGCCTGGGTTTAGTAAGGTAATATTTTCAGAGATTGAAAGCACTATTGGCCTGGTTGTGGTGAGTCTGATAGCGTTGATAGCGTTTATACGAAATAATTTTTATTCGTACCTGACCTTTACGCTGATGATGTTGCTGGCAGTAATGGCCTGTGGGGGTAGCACATGGGCGTTTCAGCAACAGTTGATTTCAGCAAAATTGTGGATGCTGAGCCTGGGCATTGGTTTGTTTTTACCCTATCTTTTAATACAGACCGTTGTTTTTGAGCGGCTGATAGCCCTTTTTAAAGCAAAAGGAAATGTGGGCTTTCTGGTGTATATCTGCGACGCCATCGGGTATCTGGGCAGCGTTTGCCTGTTGCTTTACCGTGAGTTTTTTCTGCGTCAGATTTCGTTTGTCAACGTGCTTATAACGTTCAGCTATATTATTTCGGTAGTGTCGTTTGTTTTGCTGATTATACAGCTCATTTACTTTACAAACAAACATTTAAACGGCCGTGTGTGGTGGAAACTGTCTCCCGAATCTGAAATGGTGTAGCTGGCAGGTATAAAAAAAGGTATTTTCTGCTTGCAAAAAACACCTTTTTTTATGAGGGCTTATTAGTTGGCCGATAGCTCAGATAGAGGCTTGAAATTACCGTTTTTTAGTTTTTCGTCTACTTCGTCATAAGGTAGTACTTCCAGAATATTGGTAAGGTTGATATCGGTAATCTGGTAATCTTCTACTGTTCCCAGTCTTTCAGCAATCAGGTTATAGGCTTCAGACGGGTTCTGGGCGTTAATCAGCATATTAAACGGCGTGCGTTTTTCTTTTTGTGTTTTTTCGTCGAAACTCATGAAGTTTACTTTTACTTTAAACCAGGTTTCGGCGCCGTCTTCTACAAAGAAAACCTCATGGAATTTCCGGCGGGCCAGGCCTGACAAATGAAACTCTGGCACGTTAGCAGCCACGGCTGAGTAGATTCTTGCTTCGGCATCGGTATAAGACACGGCATCTACTAAATATACTTCAGTCACTTTCACTGTTTTGTCTTTTTCGTCTACAATCTGATAGCGAATCTTTCCTTGATACCAAGCTGACATATTCTAAATGGATTATTAATGAATGGAAAACTTTTGTGATGCAAAATTACAGAGGCTATTGAAAAGACCTGTACAAATCTGATAATAAAATTATAGTACTGAGCAGGCAGGTGGGCTTTATAAGCAAGAATAAAGAAACACTACTGAAAAAGGGTGGTAAGAGCTTAGAACGTGGCATGAACGGGCATGCCACGCCGGATTATAGAAGCGACGCAATCATGTTTTCGGCGTAGCCGGCACTGGTTGTCATACCTTTACCGCCAATGCCGGTGCGGATATGAATATTGGGGCTTATGTCAAACTCAAAAATATCGTTAGGGTGCTGGGCGTAAAATCCAGCCCAGGCACGGGCAATTTTACGTACCGGGAAACTCATTATACGCTCGGCTTCTTTTAGCATCAGTTCGTTGATATGGTTTTGGGTATCAAAACCTAGTTCATCGGTACGGCCTACGGGAGCGTATTCGTGTGAGTCTCCAATGATAACAGAACCGTCAATGGCCTGCTTGAACAGAATATGGATACCCCACTTTTTTAGTTCTGAGTAATGTTCAGGAGTAGTGATGTTTTTGAATGAAGGGCATTGCTCAAACGACTCATAACGGCGTATAGAGAGCCCGGTAAGTATGTTGCCCTTAATGCTTACGTTGGCCAATGGCACGGTCTGTAGCATTTGCAGTTTGCTCACAACCATACCGCTTTGAGCATATATTTCAGGAAAAAGCAGGTTGAATACATATCCGCTGCAAATAATGGCTTTATCTGCCGAGTAAAGCTGTGAGCCTGCGGTCGTAACCACCACCTTGCCAGAAATATCGGTACAGTTGATAACACTGGTGTTGTTAAGGTACGTAACGCCCAGTTGTTCTTGCAGGTATTGTATAATTCTGTAAATAAGCAGGTTCGGCTCTACGCTTACTTCGTTAGGGTAATAAATGGCCCCTCGCACGTAGTCCTGCTTCAGTTCCGGGTATAAATCAAGGCATTGTCTTTTCGACAGCAAAGAGCATTCATAACCCTGGCGCTGATGAATATCAAAGAGTTCATTAGCCAGCTGCCATTCGGTGTCGTCAGAGGCAATGTAAATGGTGCCGTTTTTTCTGACAGATATATCAAACTGTTGTTGTATGTCTTTGTAGATTTCCAGGCTTCTGCGGCCATAATCGAACCATTTTCCGGCCGAACCTGATGGCACGGCTTGTCCGAAATTACGAACAGTAGCGCTGACCGGAAAATTGTCTTTTTCAATAATCAGTACTTTTTTGCCTTTTTTAGCTGCATGGTAAGCATGAAAAGCCCCCATAATACCGCTACCTACTACTATTAAGTCAAAATTTTTCATTTATGCTTCGTTAAGAACGCCCAGTTTGATGATTGTGTCTTTCAGGTCTTTCAGAGAGTCAAGAAGACCATCATTGCGTATAATACTCAGCTGCTGGCGCGTGTGTGTACCATTAACCACACCTAAAGACAGGCGGCATCCGGCTCTAACGCCTGACTTGAGGTCAGAAGGTGTATCGCCAATGTTAATTACTTCGTAGGGGTCTGTTACGCCCATTAATTTCATGGCTTTTTGTATCATGTATGGCTCTGGCCGGCCTTTAGGTACCTCATCGCTGGCGATAGATACATCAATAACAGACCTGCCAGAAGTATTCACATAGTTAAACTCCAGCCCGTCAAGCCAACTCAGTTTATCCAGTATAATATTGGTTACAACCCGGTAAAAGCCGGTGGTAAGCGCTATTTTAATATTATTCTTGCGTAAAAAATCAAATAGTTCCAGACATCCCTCTGTCGGAAGCACCTCATGAGTACGATAGTGTTCTTCCAGAATCAGCCTGAAATAGTCATAAGAATAGATAACGTTTTCTTCATATTCGGGATGGTCTTTGCCTGTTTTTTCTTCCCATAACATTTTGAAAACCTCAATCTTCGAGTAACCCTGCAGAGCCAGGATTCTTTCAGCGGTAACGTTTAGACCCACGTACTCACAGGCTCTGGCAAAGCAGGTTTCTACTTCTTTTTTGTCCTGAACGGTAGTACCGGCCATATCAAAAACGACTAATCTGATTGGATACATAAGGTAATGTTTTTGACAAAAATAAATGACTTGTTTTGATTAAACATATTATGTTTTTGTTAAGCCACAGTGGCACAAAACCAGCCTACTGGTACCTTGTTTTATCTGCTTAACAAGCTGATACGTCTTCAGGGTTGTACTTTTTGTAAAAGGTTTTTCATCAGCTTATACATATTGAATTGCTTTCTTGTGGAAAAATTTCCCCGAAATTACACATTAGTCTGGCATATCTGGTTCAGTTTACTGTGCAATATTTATTTTTTGGTTTGTGTTTAAGTCTCTTGTATTCAGTGTTTTATGGCTTGTTTTGCTGCTCAGGCCAAGTAGGGCGGCTTATGCGGCTTATATTTTTTATTGGTAGTCTGCAAACAGTCAGGCGGCAGCACATGAGATATTAAGCCTTTCTGAAAAACCATTGTCAAAAAAGATACTACTAAATTAAATGCTAATGAAAAATGTATTGTTGGGCATCTCACTTGTATGGTTTACAATGAGTTGCAATAATAAAGCAAACACAGAAAAAGAAATACAAGCCGCAAGACAGGCAGCCATTGATTCGGTAAACCAGGTGGTAGAACTTGAGCGCGTAAAACAAGCTACCATAGACTCGATGAATGTAGTGAAAGAAGAAGAGGAGCGTAAACTGGAATCCCAAAAGGCAACCAGAGCCAAAAGCGGGTCATCGTATACATATGCTTCTAATGGCAGCAGCGGGTCGTCTGCCGATTACGTTCCGGTTTCTCAGACCTCTCACAAAAAGAGAATGAGTAATGCGGCCAAAGGTGCTTTGATTGGCGCCGGTGTAGGTGCTTTAACGGGTGTGGCTATTGCTAAAGATAAAAAAGGCAAAGGGGCGCTGATAGGCGCAGGTGTAGGCGCGGGTGCCGGAGCCATTACCGGTGTTATAGTAGATAAACAGCAACAAAAGAAGCAACAGCAATAAGGTTTTCTTTCATTGAAACGCAGCCCCGGTAAGTGGATACCCTTCATTTACCGGGGTTTTTTGTGGTAATGGCCCGTCATTTTTACCGCGGGCAGTGAGAGTTTACAGTAATTTAATTTTTGCCGATTTTATTAATAATATCTTCACAATCTCTTATCCATTAGTTTTTTCTTGCTATCGACTTTTGCATTTTTATTACCGTAGTAATTAATAATGCTGCCTGATGGCCAGAATTTTTATCCTTGTTTTTGTTTTAACTGCATTTAAGGTATCTGCTTTCACACTTAAGGGTGTAATTACAGACAAAGCCACCGGCGAGCCATTAATTGGCGCTTCAGTAAGGTTACTGAACCAGCCTTTTTTTGCCATTTCGGGCCTGGATGGGTCTTACATGCTTAAAAATGTGCCGGCCGGCGAATATCAGCTACAGGTTACTTATGTGTCGTATAAGCCGGTAACACTAAAAGTTAAGCTTTTGCAGGCAGATACGGTTGTTAACATTACCTTGGAAGACGACAGCCAGCGTACCCTGAATGAGGTGGTGGTGGTAGGCGCTGCTGATAAATCAACTGAGTTAATGGCCCGGCAGTTGGAAAGAAACGCCAGTCAGCTAATGAACATTGTGTCAGGCAAAGCCATTGAAATATCGCCTGACCTGACAGTGGCCAATCTGATTCAGCGGGTGTCGGGTGTTTCTATTGAGAGAAACAGCAATGGAGATGGCCAGTACGCGATTCTGCGTGGAATGGATAAGCGTTATAATTATACACTTGTAAATGGTGTTAAGATTCCGAGCCCTGATAATAAGTACCGGTATGTGCCACTGGATATTTTTCCGTCAGAATTACTGGGGCGGCTTGAAGTAACCAAAACCCTGACACCTGACCTGGAAGGTGATGCAGTGGGAGGTGTGGTGAACATGGTTATGAAAGACGCACCTAACAACCGCGAAATAAAGTTTAATCTGGCAACGGGTTATAACCAGCTTTTTTTGAACAGAGACTTTATGAGTTATTCATTAAAGGATATCAATTTTAAGTCTCCTTACGAACAATTTGGGAAAGACTATTCTGCCACAGTAGCTAATTTTCCTAAAACCACTATTCAGTATCGGTCTGCAAAACCGTTGCCCAATATTGTCGGTGGTTTTTCTTTAGGTAACCGTTTTCTGAATAACAAACTGGGCGCAGTGGTTGCAGGTAGTTTTCAGAATACCTACAGAGGCAGTAACAGTCTTTTTTACTCATCAACCGTTTATGACACCGAGCTGTCTTCCCGCCTCACAAGCCTTGCTGAACGAAGATACGCTGAGCAGCAGGGGCGGTACGGGCTACATGCAAAGCTGGATTATAAACCCAATTTCCGGCATAAATTTCAATGGTATAATGCTTATCTGTATTTGTCTAATCAGCAGGTCAGAGATACCAAAAACACCGAATATTCATCAGGCGGATACGACCCTGACCAAGGCAATGCAGGGCTTTCTTACAGCACGCGGTCTCGCCTGACAGTACAACAGATTTTTAACAGCACTTTGCAGGGTAACCATGAGCTGCTCAGGAAACTGAACCTTAACTGGTCGGCGGTATATTCCTTAGCTACCAATAAGGTGCCTGATAACACCAGCATTGAACTTTTAGGCAAACGCGAGAACTTTGCCGAGACACGTACGTATCCTCAGCAATATACCAGAAGATGGGAGCATAATGCAGATTATGATTTGACCGGATACCTGAATCTGGTTTATAAAATGAGCAAAGCGGATATTTCAGCCGGAGGTTTATACAGAAATAAAAGCCGCAATAATTTCTACAATAACTATGTGTTTAAGCCTTCAAACCCTTTTGCACTTTATGGAAAAGACTATCAGGAATATGCAGACATCGCATGGAATTTGGAGAATCCGCGTGGTTCGGTAGCCAATGCGCTTTCATACAGAGCATCAGAGCAAATTCTGGCAGAATATGTGATGGCCAAATGGCAGCTTACCCGCTTGCAGCTGATTGGCGGGCTACGTGTAGAACATACCAATCAGGGCTATGAAATGCGTTTTCCGTTAGGCGAGCTTCGGCCCAAAGGAGAACAGATTTATACAGATATACTGCCGAGTCTGAATCTGAAATATGAGTTAAAAAACAAACAGTTTGTCAGGGGGTCTTACTTCAGGTCAATCAATCGTCCCGGTTTTTTTGAACTTGTGCCGGGTAAGGTAGTCAATGAAGAGTTTCAGGAAAGAGGGAACCCGGATTTAAAAAGAGCCGTTGCCGATAATTTTGATTTACGCTATGAGGTTTTTCCGACGCAGGCAGACCAGGCTATGCTGGGTTTGTTTTACAAGTATATTAAAGACCCCATTGAGTATGCGCTTAGTGTAGACGCCACCCGTGGGCAAGATGTGTTTTATTCGCCGGGTAATTATGGTAATGCCACCAACTATGGATTCGAACTCGACCTCATCAAATACTTCCGGAAATTTGGCCTAAAGGCCAATTATACCTACACCCATTCTTCAATAACTACCCAGAAGATTATCAGAGAAAGAGACCAGAATGGCAATTTGCGCTCGAAAAATATAGCGCAAACACGCCCTTTATACGGGCAGGCTGCCAATGTGGGTAATATTTCATTACTCTTCAAAGACACTAAAGCAGGTTGGGATGCCCAACTGGCGGCCTCTTACACCGGCGACCGCATCAATACGGTATCTCAGTTTCTGAACAACGACTTATGGCAGGGCGCATTTGTGCAGATGGATGCCTCGGTCGAAAAAGCAATCGGCTCAGGTTGGGTTATTTATGTAAAGGCAAATAACCTGCTTGATACCCCCATGCGTGTGTTTATTAAGAATACCAATCCGCAGAACGCCAATATTTATCAGGATATAAACAGCAAAAATAAAACCCTGATACGGGAAGATTATTACCAGCGAAACTACCTGATAGGCTTAAGATTTAAAATGTAATTATCCTTCAATGCAAATTCCAACGAAAATGAAAAGAGTTCTTTTTTTATTAATGCTTGCTTCAGCATTTATTACCAGCTGCGACAAAGATGAAGTTACCAACGACCCTCAGACAGGTACCAAACCGGATGAGCTGAGCGTAACAGGAGAAGTGTCTGGTACATGGGCTAAAAATTCGATAGTTACCGTAAAAGGCGACATCGTGGTGCCTGCCGGTAAAAGCCTGATTATTCAGGAAGGAGTTACTGTAGTAATGGATACAGTAGCCAAACCGGAGTTTATTGTGCATGGTAATCTATACTCGGTTGGTACTAAAGAAAAACCTGTAAAGTTTACAGTTATAGAAGCCGCCAGAACCGTCAAGTATAATTTCGGGCGTTTGTGGGGTGGTATTCTGGCCTCTAAAACCTGTGCAGAATTATTACTGGATAACACCATTTTAGAATATGGTGGTGCCACCACTACCGAAGCCTCAACTTCAGTAAAGCAGGGTTTATATAAAGCAGCCAGCGGCGAGCGCGTTCCGGCCCTTTGGTTTTCTAATGTAAGTGGTAAACTGGTGGTTCAAAACTCAACTATCCGCCATTTTGGAGAAGACGCCACCTATATTGAGGGCGGAAGTGTTATATTTGCCAATAATATTTTTCATACTACCGGCGAAAGTGGAGGAGATGCTATCAACCTTAAATCGGGTGTAAATGCAGATGTTGCTTACAATTTGGTTTATAACGCCAATACCAATGGTTTAAAGTTATCAAATGTTGGCGAAAGAACACCGCAGTTATTTATTGTAGGCTACAATAATACGTTTGTAAACAATGGCTGGAGAAGACCTTCAGTAAAAGGCGGATCAATATGGGTTGAGGCAAGCGCCAATGTAGAGTTGCATAACAATCTGCTGGTTAACTGCCGGTTCGGAATTAAAAGAGATACTAAAAAACCTGAGGATAATCGTTCGGTATTTACAAATACCTATTATTACGGTTTCTACCAGGATGGTGTAAACCAGTTTCAGCCAAGTTCAGAAATCATTGCCGGTACCAATGATGTAATCAGTAAAACGGCCGGAGACAATGACCCGAAATTTGTTAATTTTCCTTTAGGTACCGCAAAAGATAGTAATTTCGATTCAAACTGGGATTTCAGACTCCAAACAGGTTCACCAGTACTGGGTAAAGGTATTACTAATTTCAAAAGAAATTTTGCTAATGGTTTAACGCTGAATGGCCAGTTGTACAAGTCGCCGGAGCCTTCAACCTATTCAGGAGCGTTCAATGTAAAATAATATTTTTGTCAAAACCCCAGGCCAGGTACAGATTTGGCTTGGGGTTTAATCTGTTCCCATTATGAATATCCGGTTAGTGCCCTTTTTATGTCTGCTTGTATTTTCTTGTGTAAACAGACAGCAGCCATCTTCCATTCAAAATGTTTCGGCTGCTGAATCGGTTATTGCGCCGGTTTATGTAACCGATAGTGTGAGAAGAGACTCAGATGACCCTGCTGTTTGGATTAACCCGAAAGACCCCGGTAAAAGCCTGATTTTAGGAACAGACAAAGACCAGGATGGCGCCCTTTATGTTTTTGATTTACAGGGAAAAGTTCAGGAAGACAAAGTGGTGCGCGGGCTGAAAAGACCTAATAATGTGGATATTGAATATGGGCTTATTTTAAATGGCGTGGCCACCGACATTGCGGTAACTACCGAACGCCACACGCATAAACTCAGGATTTTTTCATTGCCGGATATGAAACCCGTTGATAACGGGGGCATAGCTGTTTTTGAGAATGAAAATGAGGCGGGTTTCAGAGACCTGATGGGTATAGCTTTATATAAAAATAAAAAAGGCCAGATTTATGCCATTGTAGGCCGGAAAACCGGGCCAACAGCCGGTGGCTATTTAGGGCAATATTTGTTAAATGATGATGGCAGCGGCCGGGTGAAAGCCACCCTTGTAAGAAAGTTTGGTTTATATAGCGGCAAAAAAGAAATAGAATCAATTATGGTTGATGATGAACTGGGCTATGTGTATTATTCAGACGAGGGAGTGGGGGTTAGGCAGTACTTTGCAGACCCTGAAAAGGGTAATAACCAGTTAAGCCTCTTTGCCACCACCGGATTTACGGAAGACCACGAGGGAATATCGTTGTATAGACTCTCTAAAACTACCGGGTATATTCTGGTTTCGGACCAGGGTGCAGATAAGTTCCATATTTTCAGTCGGGAAGGCACCAGAGAAAATCCATACGAACACCGGTTACTAAAAGTTGTAAAAGTGCAGGCCCACCAGAGTGATGGTTCTGAGACTATTGCCCTGCCACTGAACAAAACCTTTCAAAAGGGGGTTTTTATAGCCATGAGCGATGACAGAACTTTTCACCTTTACAAATGGGAAGACATAGCCGGGAAAGAACTGAAGACTATTAAGCCCTGATAATCTGTTTAATTGATTCAGCCCATTTTTCTACATTGTCTTCAAACACACCTCTGTAATAATGAATTAAATCATGGTGTTTTTCCTGAAACTCCGGCGTCATTCTTTTGTTGGTGCTTTTGTCTCTGAACACACATTCAAAATTATTAATGCTGCCAATCAGAAACTTGTACTCGTTTATCAGTTTGGCATTGGCCTTTTTTTGGAGAGCCACCTGAATTACTTCCTGATACATCAGCAGCGCGGTTTCGTTAGCGGCAAGGCCTTTTTCAAACCACCTGTTTTGCTGGCATAGGCCTTCTATGGGGTAGAAGTTGCCATTAAACAGGCTCTTGTCAGGCTTTAATGCCGAAGGGCTTGAATAAAACAAAAACTGGTCGGCTTCAGTAATCACACATTTATAGTTAAGGGTGTTCAGATGCCCCAGCCATTCTTCACGGCTCAGTGGTTTTGTTTCTGAAAAATTAAAGTCAAAAATCAGCTCCTGATTCTGCCATTCAATCATCGGAGCCACGTGGTAACCCCAACGTATATGGCCAAGCGGAGCCATGCCGTTAGGATCCTGAATCCGGAAAACCTCACGCGAGTGTTCAGAGTATCGGCATGGTGCAAAAACCCAGATTTTCTTGTGAGGAACAGCATGCTTTGTTAACAAAAGAGAACCCAAATGGGCATTGCAATGACAGTTGCCCTGCAGGTATCGGTAGGACGGATACAGAAAGTGTTTGATTTCATTAAATATGCTTTGAATCTCAGACCCTGCAAAAGTTTTTGTTTGAAGTGCAGTAAGCATTTTTGTGCATTGATTAGAACTCAAAACTACAAGTATGCAGATAAATTAGGAAAGGTTGGTATGTTATGATTTGGTGAAGTAATTGTAAGGCAAAAGTTAAGAGCCGGGACTTTACATAAGCGTCTATGAAGTGGTCTTAATGGGGTAAACTTTCAGGTTTAAGGGTTTATGTCCGCAGGCAGTATTTTACTTTACTTTGCCTTGGCCATTGTAATAATTGGTGCCGCAAAAAAAATCTTCTTGATAATTGTCATTTTTTTCATAATTTTCTCCTAAATGTATTGCTGACTTTTTTTGCTTCCCTAACCGACTTAACAATAGCTTAATTCAGACGTAATATTCACAGAATGTTACAGGCGTACTTTTGCAGCCTGAAAACCTGCTGACGAATTATTATTTAAATCTAAACGATTAACATCTTTTTTAACGTCAAAAACAAAAGTATATGAAAAAACATCTCCTATTATGCATGGTGGTTCTTCTGAGCAGCCTGTTAATGAGTAGGGCAATTTATGCACAAACTATTGTAAGCGGGAAGGTATCCTCTGCCGCCGGCGAGGGAATCCCCGGTGTAAGCGTTATGTTAAAGGGTACCAAACAGGGTACCAATTCTGATGCAAACGGAAATTTCAGAGTTAGTAATGTGAATGCCAATTCAGTATTGGTTTTTTCGGCCATTGGTTACTTAACCGAAGAGCGTTCAGTAGGTAACCAGACTACTATTAATGTTACATTGAACGAAGACACCAAAGCCCTTAACGAGGTAGTAGTTACAGCGCTTGGTATAAAAAAAGACATTCGTCGCATTGGGGTGGCTATTCAATCTATTGATGGCGCTGCCACTATTAAAGCACGCGAGCCAAACGCCATTAATGCACTAGCCGGTAAGGTTGCGGGTTTAACTATTGGTACACAACCTGAGTTATTACGCAAGCCGAATATCTCGCTTCGCGGTAATAGCGAAATCCTTTTTGTGGTTGACGGTGTACCTATCAACTCTGACACCTGGAACATCAGCCCTGATGATATTGAAACTTACTCGGTTCTGAAAGGGGCGTCTGCTTCGGCGCTTTATGGTTTCCGTGGTAAGAACGGTGCAATTCTCATTACCACCAAACGTGGTTCTAAAGATAAACGCGGGTATTCGGTTGAACTGAACTCTTCAACCATGATTGACAACGGTTTCTATGCCATTCCAAAAGTACAGGATTTGTATGGCCCCGGAGACCACGGCCGTTATGCATTTGTTGACGGTAAAGGTGGTGGATTAAACGACGGTGACTATGACGGTGGCTGGGGCCCTAAATTTGAAGGCCAGCTGATACCGCAATACGATAGCCCGGTAGACCCCAAAACAGGCATAAGACAGGGCACACCCTGGGTTGCGCGTGGTAAAGACAACCTTGAGCGTTTCCTTCAGGCGGGTATTCTTTCAACTAATAACATAGCTGTTTCAGCCACTGGCGAGAAGTATAACCTGCGTTTCTCTGCTTCTCAGATTTCTCAAAGAGGCATTGTTCCTAACACCAAACTGAATATTAGCAACTTCAATGTAAGTGCTGATTACAAATTCTCAAACCGCCTTTCTTTTACGTCAAATCTGCAGTATAACAAGCAGTACACGCCAAATATTCCGGATGTAAACTACGGCCCCAACTCAATTATCTATAACATGACCCTTTGGGCGGGTGCCGACTGGAATGTTGACGACATGCGCAACTACTGGCAACCGGGTAAAGAAGGTATCCAGCAGATTTACGCAGAATACCAACGTTACAATAACCCGTATTTTATGAGTTATGAGTGGTTAAGAGGCCATTACAAAACCGATATCATTGGTCAGGCTGCATTAACCTATAAATTTACAGACTACCTTGAGGCGTCGTTCCGTTCGCAGGTTACCACCTGGAACCTGTTCCGCAACGAAAAAATGCCGTACTCTGCCGGTGCTTATGGCCGTGACGAACGTCGTGGAGACTACCGCGAAGACCGTCGTAACCTGTTTGAAAACAATACCGACGTACTTGTTAAATTTGATAAAGACCTGTTTAGCGGCCTTAATGCCAAAGTATGGGCGGGTGGTAATATCCGTACTTTTGAGTATGACTCTCAGTATGGGTCTACAGACTACCTGAACGTGCCAGGCTTGTATAACTTCAGCAACTCGGCCAATCCGGTTCGCACAGCCAACTTTGCTTCTGCCATGCGTGTAAATTCGGCTTATTATTCGGCTGACTTCACGTATAAGAATTTCCTGACTATCGGAACAACCGGCCGTGTTGATAAACTCTCAACACAACCTGCAGGTAACAATACATTCTTTTATCCTTCTGTTTCTGCCTCAACTGTTCTTTCAGACTACCTGAGTGTACCATCAGCTATTTCATTCCTGAAACTGCGTGCTTCGTACGCCAACGTAAAAGATGGTTTAACACGTAGCACCATTGGTACAACCCCAAGTTTGGGCGACGGCAACCCGATAGGATATGGCGACCAGTATTACTCACCGTATGATGGCCCGGCTTATAGTAACTCGGCAGTTTATTCAACGCCATTTGCCTATAACAACCAACCGGCTGCTTATTTTACAGGTACGCTGAACAACCCATCATTGAAACCAAGCTCTACTTCACAAACAGAACTTGGTCTTGATTTCAGAGTATTGCAGAACCGTATCGGTCTTGATGTAACCTATTTTATTTCTGACGAAGGCCCGAGAATCTTCTCATTGCCTATCTCTACCACCACCGGTTATTCGGCAGCTTTGGTGAATGGTATCAAAACGCAGAAAAGAGGATGGGAAATTGCTCTTACTGGCTCACCTCTTAAAAGTGCCGACGGCTTAAACTGGGACGTGCTTGTAAACTACTCAACTTATCAGGAAAAACTGACAGAAATATATCCGGGTGTTGAGAACCTGAACACTTTCTTCAAAGTAGGCGACCGTCTTGATAAATTCTATGGATCGGCCTTTGTAAGAACTCCTACCGGGCAAATCATTAACGATGCTTCGGGTCGTCCAATTACAGCTCCGGTAGCACAATTCCTGGGTTATATCAATCCTAAGTTTGTGTTTGGTATCAATAACAAATTCAGCTATAAAAATGTGAACGTGAGCTTCCAGTTCGACGGTCGTATCGGTGGTGTTATTTCAAATTACATCCAACGCCAGACCTACCGTGGTGGTCGTCATATTGGTATAACCCAAGGTGCAATGGGTATAGCTCGTGAGCAGGACTACCTGGGCGTAAAAGCGTATGTAGGCGAAGGCGTGGTGCTTGCCAATAATCCTGCTGTGCCAATTAAATATGATGCTGACGGTAAAGTAACCAATTACGCAGAACTGCAATATAGAGCCAATGACACTAAACAATTTGTGCAAGACTACGTGAGCCGTTATTACAATACTGACGAAGGTAACCTGATGAGCCGCTCTTTTGGTATGTTGCGTGAAGTGGTAATAGGTTATAATCTGCCTGAGAAATGGTTCGGGAAATCAATCAGAAATGCTTCGGTATCATTAGTAGGCAGAAACCTGCTTTACTTTGCCGAGAAAAAAGACATTGACCTTAACCAGTATATTACCAATGGCGGGTCTGGTCTTCAGACACCATCAACCAGAAGATACGGTATCAACCTGAACTTTACTTTCTAAGCATGGTATAAGCAGGCAGCTCATGTAGATGAGCCTTATTTCAATAACATCAAGATAAAAACATTTAACAATGAAGATACATCAGTTATTCGCAGGAGTTTTCGCAGTTTTGGCTGTTACGCTGAGCAGTTGCGAAAAATCGTTTGAAGACCTTGAAAAAGACCCGAACCGCCCGGTTCATGTGCCTGCATCGCTTGTTTTGCAGGGTGTTGAGGCCGACATGGCAGGTAATACCGGCCGCCCTTTCAGCGCCGAAATGCGCTGGAACCAGTTTTACTGTTCTAACTATAACTACTACGCCAACAACGAGTACACCTGGACAGCCACTCCGAATCACTACAATACCCTTAAAAACGTAGTGAAAATGGAAGAAGAGGCCAAACGTGCCGGACTTGCAGAGGTAAACGGATACTCGGCGCTTGGTAAATTCTTCAGAGCTTTCTTTATTGAAGAAATGACCAAACGTGTGGGTGACCTTCCGGTTTCTGAAGCCTTGAAAGGTATTGATAATACCACCCCGAAATATGATACCCAAAAAGCGGTATATATTCAGATTCTTAACTGGCTTGACGAAGCCAATGCAAACCTGGCTACTCTGATTGCACAGGGACAAACCGTTCCTGGTGATTTTTACTTCGGCGGTGACCTGCGCAAATGGCAAAAAGCCGTGAACGCCTATAAACTGAGAGTGCTGGTTTCATTGAGCAAAAAAGAAACCGATGGCGACCTGAACATCAAGGCCCGCTTTGCAGAGATGATGGGCAACCCAAGTAAGTTTCCGTTGTTAGAGAGCTTATCAGATAACCTGGAGTTTAAATACAATCAGTTTAACAAGTATCCGTCAAACCCTGACAACTTTGGCTTTGATGCCACTCGTCAGAACATGGCAAAAACTTATGTTGGCTTGTTGTCTTCGTTGCGTGACCCACGCGTAATGGTAACCTGCGAACCGGCTGGCGCTGAACTGAAAGCAGGTAAATTGCCTTCAGACTACACTGCATTTGTAGGTGCAAGCTCGGCAGAGGACTTAACCGACATGAGCGACAAGGCCGGTAGAAACAATGGCGCTGGTTTTGCTCCGGGTTTGTATTCGTTCCAGAATCGTTACCGTTACTACCGTAATTATACGGCTGAAAACACTTTCATTGTAGGGTATCCTGAAATGTGCTTCAATATTGCAGAGGCGTATCATCGTAGCTGGGCCAGCGGAGACGGCGAAGCATGGTATAAAAAAGGTATTCAGTCGTCGCTTGATTTCTATGGTATTAAAGATGGCGCCAACACCATGACCTACTCAAAGACAGGTGGCAGAGAAACCGCCGACCTTGCTAATTATACCATTAACTTTAGCTTTGATACTTATTACAGCCAGGCTGCTGTAAAATACGCAGGTAAAAATGCTACCGGCTTAGAGCAGATTATCAGCCAGAAATATGCCGCTTTCTTTATGAACTCTGGTATGGAAGCATATTTTAACTGGAGACGTACGGGTTTCCCTAAATTTGAAAGTGGTGTGGGTAATGGTAACTCTAACCGTATTGCGGTTCGTTGGCAGTATCCGATTTCTGAGCGCACTACCAACGCCAAAAACTATAATGATGCTATCAACAGCCAATATGCAGGCAAAGATGATATCAACGATATAGTCTGGATCATGAAATAATATTGATTTGTGTAAATAAGGTTGAAAGTAGCAGAACATTGTTCTGCTACTTTTCTTTCAATAATAAGGTAAGTGATATGAAAGACATCAGCAGTATAATTGATGAAATCAGAAACATCTTCTTGTCGCAGGGGGATGAAGAATATTATGGCGAGGCCATCAGCCAGTATGAACATGCCGCACAGGCGGCTATTCTTGCACAGGTATCAGGCTTTGATGATGAGGTGCAGATAGCTGCTTTTCTGCACGATATCGGGCATTTGCTGCCGGCAGCATCAGAAGAAGAACTAATGGCCGTTTATGGGCGTAAAGACCATGAAGGTGTAGCCGCCGACTGGCTGAGAGAACGTGGGTTCTCTGAAAAAATAGCCGTTCTTGTTGAAAACCACGTTAATGCCAAACGCTATTTATGCTATGCCAACCCGGCTTATTACAGTAACTTATCTGAGGCCAGCAGGCAAACACTTGAGTTTCAGGGGGGCAGAATGGAAAAAGAAGAGGCCGGGGCATTTGAGAAGAATCCTTATTTTGATGTAATCATACGCATGAGAAGATGGGACGAGGCCGCCAAGGTAGAAAACCTGCCGTTGCCTGACCTTGAGCATTTTCTGGCCATTTGTAAAAACTATTTAAGCGCTAAAGAAGTATAGGTTTTGTACAAGATAAGAAACCTGCTTATTTTGTTTGCTATCTGTTATAAAAACATCTATCAACTATGAAAAAAATTCTCTTGTTGCTTTTACTGGCTGCAAAAACCTTTGCTCAGACCAAAACCGAAAACGTATTTATTATTACAACTGACGGATTCCGCTGGCAGGAAGTTTTTGGAGGTTTAGACTCTTCTCTTTTAAACAAGAAAGAATTTACCAGAAACCGTGACCGGCTAAAAACCACTTTTGGGTCTGATAACCTTGAAGAAAGAAGAAAAAAACTATTGCCTTTTTTCTGGAACACCATTGCCAAAGAAGGCCAGCTATATGGTAACCGCTGGCAAAACAGTAAAGTAAACGTGCTGAACCCTTACTGGTTCTCCTACCCGGGTTATAATGAGATTCTGACCGGGTATGCAGACGACAAAGTCAATTCAAACAATAAAAAACTGAATGAAAATGTAACCGTGCTTGAGTTTCTGAACCAGCAAAAGGGTTTAAACGGCAAAGTGGCGGCTTATTCAACCTGGGATGTGTTCCCTTTTATTATCAATGAGCCACGTAGTGGTATTCCGGTAAATTCGGGTAAAGACCCTGTTGAGGGCGCTGTAAATGAGAAAGAGCAATTGCTGAACGAAATTCTGGCCAATTATGAAAGCCTTGCCAGCGACAGACATGACTTTATTACTTATTTTATGGCCAAAGAGTATGTCAAGAAGCACAAACCTAAAGTTTTTTTCTTGTCGTTTGATGAAACCGACGAGTTTGCACATGAAGCCAAATATGATGAGTATCTTTTTGCTGCCAACACAGTAGATAAATTCATTGCCGATTTATGGAAATATTGCCAGAACACGCCTCAGTATAAAGACAAAACCACATTTATTATTACCACAGACCACGGCAGGGGAGATAAAAACAAAGCACAGTGGACAAGCCACGGCCAACGCGTGCCAGATTGCTACCAGATATGGTTTGCAGTGATAGGCCCAGATACCCCGGCCTTGGGAGAGATTAAAACCGAAAGCCAGTATTATCAGAATCAGATTGCTAAAACGGCAGCCAAATTCCTGGGCTTTAATTTCGAAAACGGAAAAGAAATAGGGGAAGAAATTAAGGAAGTAATGAAGTAATCTTATCTGCACTTATTAAAGAATTAAAGACGAGTCTACCCGGCTCGTCTTTAATTTTTGGTATTTTACATAGGGAAACCTTATGAGAGATAAGTAATTAAATATCAGCGTATTACATAAAAAAACAACCCCGAAAACTGCCAATTTCTTGGAATTTCGGGGTTTTT